>NZ_JALMEY010000033.1:0-5539 GCF_023100615.1 Pseudomonas sp. MWU12-3103b | reverse complement strand
GGCGTCGATGAACTGGCCAGTACCGATCTTGATGTGCTGATTCACGCCCACGGTCAGGTGATCGTTGGCGCGGGCCTCGACTTTGCGGTCTTCGTAGACGGTGTGGTGTTCCTCGGCCTTGAATTCGGTGTAGCTGTTCTGCTCGACGGTGTCGTGGCGTTCGTTACCGACGCGGATCTTCTGGTCGTGCTCGATGTTCTCGTCCCAGTCGCGCTGGGCATGGAGGAAGATCTGCTCCTGACCTTTTTTGTCTTCGATGCGCAGTTCGTTGTAACCGCCGCCGCCCATCGAGCTCAGGGTCTTGAAGGTGCTACGGGTCTTGTTTGCCGGCAGCTCATACGGGACGGTGTTTTCCTTGTGGTACAGGCAGCCGCTGATCAGCGGCTGATCGGGGTCGCCTTCAAGGAAGGTGACCAGCACTTCCATGCCGATGCGCGGGATGGCGATGCCGCCGTACTGGGCGCCGGCCCAGGCGCTGGAGACGCGCAGCCAGCAACTGGTCTTGTCGTCGGCCTGGCCTTCGCGGTCCCAGTGGAATTGCACTTTGACCCGACCGTACTGGTCGCAGTGGATCTCTTCGCCTTTCGGGCCGGTGACCACGGCGCTCTGGCTGCCGAGGATGCGCGGTTTCGGGTGGCGCAACGGTGGACGGTTCGGCACGTCCCACGGGGTTGCCTGGAAGCGGTTGCGATAGCCCTGGTGGAAATCGTCTTTGAGTGCGGTGGTGTCGCTGGTCACCGATTCTTCCAGCACTTGCGGCTGTTTGCCTTCGTGCAGGATTTCGGTGAGCAGCCACAGGTCATTCCATTTGGCTTTCGGGTGTTCGGTCAGGGCGAGGAAATGGCCGCTGACCAGCAGCGGTTGATCACTCTTGCCTTCGGCGAGCTGGAAGTCGCTGCGGTGGCGGATGATGCATTTTGTAGTCTTGGCATGGGATGCTAAGGTTTGCCCTTTGATGCACCTTAATAAGGATATTGCTCGTGTTACGTCAGTCTTTACTTGCCCTTCCTTTCATTGCACTGCTGCTAGGTTGTGAGGCAGAGTCTGGCTCATTGCCTAGCAGCAAGAGCCTGCCCGCGGAAAAAGTCGCCTCGATTGCGGCGACGATCAAGACAAAATACCCTGATCTTCCCAGTGAAATGCGCGACAAAGTGCTCAACACGGTTGTGAAGTCGATCGACAATATGGTGTTTGTCGAAGGTGGCCAATTTGACATGGGTGACTTTGGCTGGATTTGTGAATATGACGAGAAAGATGTCTGCACTTGGCCATGCGGGCAGGAGCCCGAGCAGCTTTGTAATATCAGTAGTAATGGTGATGATGATTTTGTGCATTCGGTGAAGTTGAGTGGTTATTATTTTTCTAAGTTTCAAGTGTCACTTGGCGATTTTGATTTGTTTTTTACTTCGAACGGTAAGCCGTTGTTCGACTCCGAAAAACGCAAGCGTCAAGATTTGGAGTTTCGTTATAAATCAAATTTACCCGCGTTTACCAAGACTTGGCAAGAAGCAAAAAACTATTGTCATTGGATAGCGGAAGTAAGTGGTTATCCTGTAGATTTGCCTACGGAGGCTCAGTGGGAGTTTGCTGCTCGCAGTCGTGGTCAGCACATTCTTTTCCCTACCAATACAGGTAGTTTGGATTTTGGCAAAAACTATCCAGTCGAAGGAGAAGGCAGAACGTTTTCAATTGATCGATTCCCGCCAAACCCTCTAGGTATTTACAGTCTTGCTGGGAACGCAACTGACTGGGTTAATGATTGGTACGACGAGAATTACTACGAGCATTCGCCGTCGGAAAATCCTAAAGGGCCAGAGTCAGGTGTCTATAAGGTAAAGCGTGGTTCTTACTACCCTGAAGGTCCTATGTCTGCGGCATCTATAGTTCGACGTTGGCCCGATAAACCGGAGCAAGATGCTTACTATCCTGGCACCGGATTTCGCTGCGCTATCCAGACAGATAAAACGCTTTAGTTAATAAACAAGGCGCCTCTGGCGCCCTTGCTCAAGCCAAACCGTCAAAGTGGTTGCTGCGTTTTGCGGCTATCAAAGTTCTCTCTTTACGCCAAGGTAGACCGGGGTTCCAAGCAAGCATCCCAAAGTCTGGTGCAGTGGTATCGATATTTATCGCCAACGTTCCGATAAAACGATTGAATTGTTGTTGTTCCATTCCGTCAAGTAGAGAGTTTAGGCGATCGAGGCTATCCATTGCATTGACTTTGCTACCATCTTTCGAGCAGCATTCCAATGCTGCAATGAAGTGTCTCCAGCTGCGTAAGTGGGACAATAGTAGAACAACAGCTTTCTCTTGCTCTTCAGCCCAACTCTCTACGAAACTTTCGGTCAATAAGTGAAGCATTGGTCCGATTGTTTCCGGTGGTAGGATCTCAAGTGGTATTTTTTTACGGTTAATCGTTATTGAACGATGGCTGATTAAGTACTTGGCAAGATTTTGTGCCTCAGTTTTAGTTGCCTTTCGGTCCTCCCACCAAAGTCCTATTTTTTGAAAGCCCTCATTAAATGCTGCGCCGGGTTGCGTCGCAATTTTGAACATTCCCCTAGCCATATAGTTGAATGCATCTTTAGTCACCGCCAGCTGATAATGAAAGTCCGCTTTCGAGAGTGCATTGCAAAACACGTAGATCAGATCACCAATTTTTTCGAGGTCCACCGACGTACCAAACCCCCCCCCCCGCCCCTGGACCAAAAACCAGACTGGCCTTACAGTTAATTGCCAAACGATCCGCGCGAATCTCTATACCAAAATCAAAACCCGCCCCAATACCCAGAGCCGCATTCCCTTCAGCCTTGATTTCAACCAGACTCGACCAATCCGTACTGCCACTGTCGTTTGCCTGTCCTGCGACGATTTTTCCTACCCCTTGTTTGGTCGAATCAAGCCATTTCAACGTTCCGGTTACGGTGCCGCCGCCTTGCACGCCGGCGAAAGCGTTACCTTTCACGCCCAGGCTGCCGCCGCGTCGTTTGTCGACAGCAATGTCGGGCGTGCTTAGGAGCGCGGTCGCGCCGGAGGCTTCCGCTTCTTTTGGTTTGTATTGGGCTTTGACACCGGCCTGGCCTTGCGTCGTTGCTCCAAGGAAACACGACAACTCCACCTTGCCGTCGAGTCGGAAGATTCCGATATCGCTGACGACTTCCTTACCCTCGGCATTGCGGTAAGGCATGCGCACCACATAGCCGCCCTGGTTGGGGAAGAAACTCTTGAGCGCTACAGAGCCTTCAGCCAACGAGATCGCCGCGCTTCCTTTGACACCGACTTCGATGTTGCCTTTGCCCGGCTCCCAGCTGTTGATCCCGGCGCTAGCTGTTGCGGCAAAACGGAATGCGTGGGCCTCGGCAGATACCGCATATTGCGCCGAGTCCGCTTCGTTAGAGGTCCAGGAGCATTCTTTGTGCAATGCGTTGAGCAGGTTGTCGTCTTTGCTCGTCCATGAGGTGAGTTTAGCTTCGAGGCTGCCAAGAGGGCTGGTTTTGCGGCCATCGGAGACAGCTGTTCTGATGTCCTTGATCAGATTTTTGGCAAGGTTCTTATCGAACGGTTTGCCTTGCATCACTGTGGTAGGAACTTTGACGCTCCAAGTGAACTGCTGGCGAGTACGAATAGGGATGTAGTGACGTCGAGTCGGGTCACGGAAGGAAATGTATTCGACCGTTGTGATGCCGGTTTTTACCTGCTTTCCCTTCTGGACATCAGAGGCTTTTCCCTTGCCATGCTTGATGTCCGGCGCTGCACCATTGGCGCTGGTTGAGCTGTCGCCGGCGTCGGCCTTGCCTTGTGCCGCAATTCGGGTGCGCAGTGATTGAATCTCGGCATTGAGTTCTGCGACTTTTTTGGCTTGCAGACCTTTCCAGTTGTTCTCTAGAAAGTTGCCTTCGAACGCGGCCTTCGGCGTGTAATCTTGATACCAATCACGGGCCTTTTGCACTGTCGCCAATTGGCCTTGTAGATCTTCCTTGCGTTCGATAATGGTTTTAGGTTTTTCCACTGGAAGAGGGGAGCGCTGCAACAGGCCGGCTTCTTCAGCCTTGGCGTTCCACTTATCTTTTATGCAACTCGTGCAGGAGCAAGACGCTTGGGGATCTTTGGTCTTGGTGCACTTGCTGGCTTCGGTCGCACTGGCCAGATTTTGATGCAGCTCGTCCATCAGCTTTTTGACGAGGTCGGACTGCTGCTTGAGCTCGTTCGATTCCTTTTCCGTCAGTATGTAGAAGTGCTCTTCGCCGGTGATATGGATGACTTCGACAAGTTCATCCTTGCACTCAATGGCGCCTTTGACGACAGTGGTGCTCTGGTTCTCTGCGTGTTTGGGAGGCGGCAGAGCTTTGGCCGAAGCGGCCGGCAGCTTCAACGTCCAGCCGGTCCTGATGTGGTTGGGGTCAGTAATGATCGGGTTCAGTGCCCGCAGATCTGCCACGGAGCATTTGTTCGCGGCGGCAATGCTGCCAAGAGTGTCGCCGCTCTTAACGGTGTAGGTGTCGCTCATTGCTCGTCGTCCTTGTAGTTACAGACTTTCCAGTTGGATCAGCTTGTCACCCAGCGCGATATCGTCACGGGCCAGCAGTTCTGCGTCGGGCGAGCGTGCCCAGAAGGTGTCTCCGCGCATAATGGCCAAGCGTAGCCAGCGTTCCTGATCGGCCATTTGCTCGTACCCCATAGCCTGACCCGCCAGCAGCTGTCGGTGGACGAAGTCAACGGTGTCCTTCGGCGGCAATGCGTCGCGGTAGTCGTCGGCAAAACGGGTGGCAATGACTTTCAACCGCCCCTGCTCAATTAGCGTCTGCCGTTGCGGGCTCAAATACAGCCATGCCGGTGGCTGGACGACTGTTTCCGGACTGTGCGGCGCCTTGGCGTAATATCTCCAGCCGATTTCGTTTCGCCAGGCCAGGCTAGTGAACGGGCCGAGAAATTGCGTTCTTTCGGCTTCGTCGAGGCTCAACAGCAAGGGTTCCAGCCAGCGCGGGTCAAAGAAACGCATCATCTGTTGTGGTTCATCATCGGTACGTACTGTCAGCAGGCTGCGCCAGTGCTCCACGCCTTGATCCAGAGACTCTGGGTTGTTCAACCAGGCGACACAACCAGCGTCCGCCTGTTCCAGCAAAACACCGATGAAATCCGCGGCTGCACCTTTTTCTGGACACAGGACTGCGTAGGGACCGGCAGGCTGAAGATCTACGTATGGCGTTCCTGTGAACAGCGGTATGCAACTAGGCCGGGATTGCCCGTCACCCTGATACAAGTGGCTCAACAGGTCCGGATCACAACTTCGATCCAGAATCAGACACATGACACCCGTTGTTGCAGGCTGCTTGAAGGGTGATTCAATGGAAGCAATCATGCTGAAGCGCCTGGTTGGTGAATGGGGCAGCAACCTGTTGAGTCCAGATGACACGATGGCGTCGGTAGCAATACGCCAGCTTTTGACTGTGCCTTGAATGAACCCAATGAAGGTTTGACAACCTGACCGGCCTTGTCGGCGTCGGCCTGTTTCAGCACGCCGGGCATCAGCGGGGCGGCGCCG
>NZ_JALMEY010000032.1:0-8944 GCF_023100615.1 Pseudomonas sp. MWU12-3103b | reverse complement strand
CCAAGGACTCCGTGATCCGGGGGTTAAACTGCTCTAAAGGTCATGTTTCAAGATGTTTCATGCCAAAAAAAGGCGAAAAGTGCGCAACTTCTTGCGCAGTGGTGTGCAAGAAGTTGCGCACTCGGCTACAGGCTCCGGCACACGGGCTCTGTAGCAATTCGAGTAGCGAAAAAACGCGATCAAGTGCGCAAGAAGTTGCGCATAAAGGCGCATTGCCATTATTTGGCGAGATGTCGAGGGCGCAAATGACCGATCCAGCGCCCCTTTTTGCCATTCCATCACTGGCACGCCAGCCCCGGATTGTCGGACAGTCCCACCCCAGAGCCTTCCCGCGAACCAAGTCGGGCCGGCCCGAGGGTTAAAAAGCGTCTTATAAATGAAACACCGCCCTCGGCTATACTCCCCGCATTTCGACTTAGGCACGAGGAATCACTGTGAAGAACTGGACGTTGCGCCAACGCATTTTGGCGAGCTTTGCGGTGATTATCGCCATCATGTTGCTGATGGTCGTTGTCTCGTATTCACGCTTGCTGAAGATCGAAGCCAGTGAAAGCAGCGTGCGTGATGACGCCGTTCCCGGCGTCTATTACAGCTCGATGATCCGCGGCGCGTGGGTCGACAGTTATCTGCAGACCCAGGAACTGCTCGGCCTCAAGGAAGGGCAGGGCATCAGCAGCGAAGACGCGGCGGACTACAAGGCCTTCGAGACGCGCCTGCAGGAGCAGATGGCCAACTACCGCAACACCGTCACCACCGACGAGGACCGGGTCGAGTTCGCTGCGTTCGAGAAGGATCACGACAACTACATGCAGATCCAGGATCAGGTGCTCGACTTGCACAAGCGCAACCTGGAAGCCGAGGCGGTCAAGCTGTTCACCGAGAAGCTGACCCCGGCCTGGTACACCGGCCGCATGAAACTCAACGACATCATCGGCGAAAACAAACGGGTCGCTGACCAGGCCATGGCCAACATCGACGAAGCCGTGGCGGCGGCCAAGGTCAGCATGTTCGTCTCGCTGCTGGTGGCCGTGCTCGCAGCCGGGGCCTGCGGTCTGCTGCTGATGCGCGCGATCATGGCGCCGATGAACCGCATCGTGAAAATCCTCGAAATCATGCGTACCGGCGACCTGAGCAGCCGGCTGAATCTGGATCGCAAGGACGAGTTCGGCGCGGTGGAAACCGGCTTCAACGACATGATGACCGAGCTGACTTCGCTGGTGTCCCAGGCCCAACGCTCCTCGGTGCAGGTGACCACTTCGGTGACCGAAATTGCCGCCACCTCCAAGCAGCAACAGGCCACCGCCACCGAAACCGCGGCCACCACCACCGAAATCGGCGCGACCTCACGTGAAATCGCCGCCACCTCGCGGGATCTGGTGCGCACCATGACCGAAGTGTCCACCGCCGCCGATCAGGCCTCGGTACTCGCCGGTTCCGGCCAGCAAGGCCTGGCGCGCATGGAAGACACCATGCACTCGGTGATGGGTGCGGCCGATCTGGTCAATGCCAAACTGGCGATCCTCAACGAGAAGGCCGGCAACATCAATCAGGTGGTGGTGACCATCGTCAAGGTCGCCGACCAGACCAACCTGCTGTCGCTCAACGCTGCCATCGAGGCAGAGAAGGCCGGCGAGTACGGGCGTGGTTTTGCCGTGGTCGCCACCGAAGTACGGCGTCTGGCGGATCAGACCGCCGTCGCCACTTACGACATTGAGCAGATGGTCCGCGAGATCCAGTCGGCGGTGTCTGCTGGCGTGATGGGCATGGACAAGTTCTCCGAAGAAGTGCGCCGGGGCATGGCCGAAGTGCAGCAGGTCGGCGAGCAACTGTCGCAGATCATCCATCAGGTGCAGGCGCTGGCGCCGCGGGTGTTGATGGTCAACGAAGGCATGCAGGCCCAGGCCACCGGTGCCGAACAGATCAACCATGCGCTGGTGCAGTTGGGTGACGCCAGCAGCCAGACCGTCGAGTCGCTGCGTCAGGCCAGTTTCGCCATCGACGAACTGAGCCAGGTGGCCGTCGGGCTGCGCAGCGGCGTTTCGCGATTCAAAGTCTGATGAGCGAAATCACCGCCAAACGCAGCGCTGCGCCGGTGGCGAAGCAGGCGTTGTTCCTGCTGTTTCGCATCGGCAGCGAGCGTTACGCCTTGCGCGCCACCGAGGTGGCGGAAGTGTTGCCGCGCCTGCCGTTGAAGCCGATTGCCCAAGCGCCGAACTGGGTCGCCGGGGTGTTCGCCTATCGCGGTGCGGTGGTACCGGCCATCGACCTCAGCGCGCTGACTTTCGGCCATCCCGCCGAGGCGCGCACCAGTACGCGGCTGGTGCTGGTGCATTACCGTCCGGATGAACAGCAGCCGTCGCGCTGGCTCGGGCTGATCCTTGAACAGGCGACCGATACCCTGCGCTGCAACCCCGAGGATTTTCAGCCGTATGGCCTGGACAATCGTCAGGCGCCGTACCTCGGCCCGGTGCGCGAAGATGCCCAGGGGCTGGTGCAGTGGGTGCGGGTCAACGACTTGCTGGATGACGCGGTGCGCAGCCTGCTGTTTCCGGCGCCGCTTGGGGCGCAGTCATGAGCAGCGACCAGCGTTTTTTCGATTTCCTCAAGGAACGCATCGGCCTGGATGTCACCTCGGTGGGGCCGGCGATCATCGAGCGCGCGGTGCGCCAACGCACCACGCTCTCGCAAGCGGCGCACAGCGATGAATACTGGCAACTGCTGCAAGGTTCGCGGGACGAACAGCAGGCGTTGATCGAAGCGGTGATCGTCCCCGAGACCTGGTTTTTCCGTTATCCGGAATCCTTCGCCACCCTCGGCAAGCTGGCGCGCAAGCGTCTGGACGAATTGAACAACATGCGCGCGCTGCGCATCCTCAGTCTGCCGTGCTCGACCGGCGAAGAACCCTATTCGATTGCCATGGCCTTGCTCGATGCCGGGCTCAAGCCGCATCAGTTCAAGGTCGACGGCATGGACGTCAGCCCGCTGTCGGTGGACAAGGCGCGGCGGGCTCTTTACGGCAAGAACTCGTTTCGTGGTCAGGATCTGGACTATCGCGAGCGTCATTTCACCGCCGAGCCGGAGGGGCACCGGGTCAACGAAGCGGTGCGCGAGCAAGTGCGCCTGCAGGCCGGCAATGTGCTGGATCCGACGCTGCTGGCCAGTGAGCCACCGTTCGATTTCGTGTTCTGCCGCAACCTGTTGATCTATTTCGACCAGCCGACGCAGAAGCAAGTCTTCGAAGTGCTCAAGCGTCTGACGCACGTTGATGGCGTGTTGTTCATCGGCCCGGCCGAAGGCAGTCTGCTCGGGCGCCTGGGCATGCGTTCGATCGGTATTCCGCAGTCGTTCGCCTTCAGTCGGCACAATGATCCGCTGCCGGAGCCGGTGTCATTGCCGACCCCCACGCCATTGCCCGTGCGCCAACCGTTGCGCAGTCCGCCGCCGCTGCCACCGCCGGTGCGCCCGCGGCCGTTTGCCAGCGTTGCACCGTTGCCGGTGACCAGCAAAAGCGCCAACCCGGACGCGGCGACCTTGCTCGCCAACATCGCCGCGCTGGCCAACGAAGGCAAAAGCGCCGAGGCCCGCGCGGCATGCGAGCAGTATCTGCGCAGTCACGAACCGGTGGCGCAGGTGTTTTACTGGCTCGGCCTGCTCAGCGATGTTGCCGGTGCCGCGCTCGAAGCCCAGAGTCATTACCGCAAGGCCTTGTACCTTGAACCGCAACACCCCGAAGCGTTGATGCACCTGGCCGCCTTGCTGCAGGCCCAGGGCGACAGCGCCGGTGCCAGACGATTGCAGGAACGTGCCGCCCGCAGCGGCCGCACCGCCGACAGTGAGCGTAAACGATGATCCCGTCCGACACCTTGAACGTCACCCACGAAGACGCCCGGGCCATCGATGATTGCTGGAACCGTATCGGTATTCATGGCGACAAGTCGTGTCCGTTGCTGGCCGAGCATATTCACTGCCGCAACTGCGCGGTGTATTCCGCCGCCGCCACGCGTCTGCTGGACCGTTATGCGTTGCAGCAGGACGAACGCGATCCGGTCGCCGTGGCGGTCGAAACCGATGTGAAAACCCGTTCGCTGCTGATGTTCCGCCTCGGCGAGGAATGGCTGGGGCTGGCCACCCGCAGCCTGGTGGAGGTAGCGCCGCTGCAGGCGATTCACTCGTTGCCGCACCAGCGTTCGCGGGCCTTGCTCGGCGTGGCGAACGTGCGCGGCGCGCTGGTCGCGTGCCTGTCGCTGGTCGAGTTGCTCGACCTTGATGGCAACGCCGCACCGGCCACTGGCGCGCGGATCATGCCGCGCATGCTGATCATCGCCGCCCACGGCGGACCGGTGGTGGTGCCGGTGGACGAGGTCGACGGCATCCACGCCATCGATGAAAAAATTCTCGACGCCGCGTCGCGTGCCGGCGGTGAGCACAACAGCACGGCCAGCGCCAAATACACCCGTGGTGTCCTGCAATTCCGGGGGCGCAGCCTGCGTTGGCTGGATGAAGAACAGCTGCTGTCCGCCGTGACCCGGAGCCTCACATGACCCCCGAGCAAATGCGCGACGCCTCGCTGCTGGAGCTGTTCAGCCTGGAAGCCGAAGCCCAGACCCAGGTGCTCAGCAGCGGGCTGCTGGCGCTGGAGCGCAACCCGACTCAGGCCGACTATCTGGAATCGTGCATGCGTGCGGCGCACTCGCTCAAGGGTGCGGCGCGGATCGTCGGCATCGACAGCGGTGTCAGCGTCGCCCATGTGATGGAAGATTGCCTGGTCAGCGCGCAGGAAGGGCGGCTGTTGTTGCGTCCCGAGCACATCGATGCGTTGTTGCAAGGCACCGATCTGTTGATGCGCATCGCCACGCCGGCCAATGCTCCGCAAGCGCCGGACATCGAAGCGTATGTGGCGTTGATGGTGCGCTTGCTCGACCCTTCGGCAGCGCCCGCAGTCGCGCCGCCGCCCATGGCCGAATTGCCGGTGCAGGCGCCGCCGTCTGCACCGGCATCGATCGAAACCCCGGCGCCATCGATCGAAATACCGTTGGAAACCTCCGACCCGGCCCCGCGCAAGAACAAGCGCACCACCGAGGGTGGCGAGCGCGTGTTGCGGGTCACCGCCGAACGCCTGAACAGCCTGCTCGACCTGTCGAGTAAATCGCTGGTCGAAACCCAGCGCCTCAAGCCGCATCTGGCGACCATGCAGCGTCTCAAACGCATGCAGAATAATGGCCTGCGGGCACTGGAAAGCCTCAACGTGCATCTCAAGGAACATGCGCTGAGCCTTGAGGCCCAGGAAGCCCTTGAAGATGCGCGGCGCTTGCTGGCCGAGTCTCAGCAATTACTCGCGGAAAAGAACGCCGAGCTCGACGAGTTCGCCTGGCAAGCCAGCCAGCGCGCCCAGGTGCTCTACGACACTGCGCTGGCCTGCCGCATGCGCCCGTTCGCCGACGTGCTCACCGGTCAGGTGCGCATGGTTCGAGACCTGGGGCGCAGCCTCGGCAAACAGGTAAGGCTGGAGATCGAGGGCGAGAAGACCCAGGTCGATCGCGACGTGCTGGAAAAGCTCGAAGCGCCGCTGACTCATTTGCTGCGCAACGCGGTCGATCACGGCATCGAAACCCCGGAACAACGCTTGCTCAAGGGTAAGTCCGAAGAAGGCCTGATCCGCCTGCGTGCCTCGCATCAGGCCGGTTTGCTGGTGCTGGAATTGAGCGATGATGGCAATGGCGTCGATCTGGAAAAGGTCCGCCGCAGCATCGTTGAACGCCAATTGTCACCGGCAGAAACTGCCGCGCAGTTGAGCGAAGAAGAACTGCTGACCTTCCTGTTCTTGCCGGGTTTCAGCCTGCGCGACACTGTGACCGAAGTGTCCGGGCGTGGCGTCGGCCTCGACGCGGTGCAGCACATGGTCCGACAACTGCGCGGCGCGGTGGTGCTGGAGCAGACGGCGGGCGAGGGCAGCCGCTTTCATCTGGAAGTGCCGCTGACCCTGTCGGTGGTGCGCAGTCTGGTGGTCGAAGTCGGCGAGGAGGCTTATGCGTTTCCGCTGGCGCATATCGAACGCATGTGCGATCTGGAGCCACAGGACATCGTGCAGATCGAGGGCCGTCAGCATTTCTGGCACGAAGGTCGGCATGTCGGGCTGGTCGCGGCCAGTCAGTTGCTGAATCGTCCGGCCAGTCAGAGCAGCGGCGAAACCCTCAAGGTCGTGGTGATTCGCGAGCGTGACGCAATCTACGGCGTGGCGGTGGAGCGGTTTGTCGGCGAGCGCACGCTGGTGGTGCTGCCGCTGGATGAGCGACTGGGCAAGGTTCAGGATATTTCCGCCGGGGCGCTGCTCGACGACGGTTCGGTGGTGCTGATCGTCGATGTCGAAGACATGCTGCGCTCGGTGGACAAACTGCTCAACACCGGGCGTCTGGAGCGTATTGCCCGCCATGGCAATCAGGCCGCCGAAGTGGCGCGCAAACGGATTCTGGTGGTCGACGACTCGCTGACCGTGCGCGAGTTGCAACGCAAGTTACTGCTCAATCGCGGCTACGACGTGGCGGTCGCGGTAGACGGCATGGACGGCTGGAACGCGCTGCGTTCGGAGGACTTCGATTTGCTGATCACCGACATCGACATGCCGCGCATGGATGGCATCGAACTGGTCACCCTGTTGCGCCGCGACAACCGCCTGCAATCGCTGCCGGTGATGGTGGTCTCGTACAAGGATCGTGAAGAGGACCGGCGTCGTGGACTGGACGCTGGCGCCGACTATTATTTAGCCAAGGCCAGTTTTCATGACGACGCCCTGCTTGATGCAGTGGTTGAGCTCATTGGAGGAGCGCGGGCATGAAAATCGCAATCGTCAACGACATGCCCCTGGCGGTGGAGGCTTTGCGCCGCGCGCTGGCCTTCGAGCCGGCGCATCAGGTGGTCTGGGTCGCCAACAACGGCGCCGAGGCGGTGCGGTTGTGCGCCGAAAACACCCCGGATCTGATCCTGATGGACCTGATCATGCCGGTCATGGATGGCGTTGAGGCCACGCGACGGATCATGGCCGAAACCCCGTGCGCGATCGTTATCGTCACGGTCGACCGTCAGCAAAACGTGCACCGGGTCTTCGAGGCCATGGGCCACGGCGCGCTGGACGTGGTCGACACCCCGGCCATTGGTGCGGGGAACGCGCAGGAAGCGGCGGCGCCGTTGCTGCGCAAGATCCTCAACATCGGCTGGCTGATCGGCGAGAAAACCCCGCGCTCGCGCCCGGTGCCGACGCCTCACCGCAGTTCGGCGTCGTGCAAGCGGCTGGTGGCGATCGGCTCGTCTGCCGGCGGACCGGCCGCGCTGGAAGTCCTGCTCAAGGGCCTGCCACGCCATTTCTCGGCCGCCATCGTGCTGGTGCAGCACGTGGATCAGGTGTTTGCCGCGGGCATGGCCGAATGGCTGGCCAGCGCCAGTGGCCTCGATGTACGCCTGGCCCGCGAGGGCGAGCCACCGCAGGCCGGCGCGGTGCTGCTGGCCGGCACCAACCACCATATTCGTTTATTGAAAAACGGCACGCTGGCCTACACCGCCGAGCCGGTCAACGAGATCTACCGGCCTTCGATCGACGTGTTTTTCGAAAGTGTCGCCAGCTATTGGAACGGCGATGCCGTCGGGGTTTTATTGACCGGGATGGGACGCGACGGGGCGCAAGGGCTTAAGCTCATGCGCCAGCAGGGTTATTTGACCATCGCGCAGGACCAGCAAAGCAGTGCGGTGTACGGCATGCCCAAGGCAGCAGCGGCGATCGATGCGGCCGTCGAAATCCGTCCACTGGAAAAGATAGCGCCACGGTTGCTGGAGGTTTTCCCCAAATGAACAGGCTATTCCGCAATCCTGGCCCCCGCAGTATTCAGGTGACCGCCCATGAATGATTTACAGATCGACGACATTAAAACCGACGAAAACGCCGCCATGGTGTTGTTGGTGGACGATCAGGCGATGATCGGCGAAGCCGTGCGCCGTGGGCTGTCGAACGAAGAGAACATCGACTTCCACTTCTGCTCCGATCCGCACCAGGCCATCGCCCAGGCGGTACGGATCAAGCCGACGGTGATTCTGCAGGACCTGGTAATGCCCGGCCTCGACGGCCTGAGCCTGGTGCGCGAATACCGCAATCATCCGGCGACCAAGGACATCCCGATCATCGTGCTGTCGACCAAGGAAGACCCGCTGATCAAGAGCGCGGCGTTTTCCGCCGGGGCCAACGACTATCTGGTGAAACTGCCGGACACCATCGAGCTGGTGGCGCGCATCCGCTATCACTCGCGCTCCTACATGACCCTGCTGCAGCGCGATGCGGCGTACCGTGCGTTGCGCGTCAGCCAGCAGCAATTGCTCGACACCAACCTGGTGCTGCAACGGCTGATGAACTCCGATGGGCTGACCGGGCTGTCCAACCGCCGGCACTTCGACGAGTACCTGGAGCTGGAATGGCGCCGCTCGCTGCGCGACCAGAGCCAGTTGTCGTTGCTGATGATCGACGTCGATTACTTCAAGTCCTACAACGACAGTTTTGGTCATGTTGAAGGCGATGAGGCGCTGCGCAAGGTCGCCACGGCGATCCGCGACGCCAGCGCCCGACCGTCGGACCTGCCGGCCCGCTACGGCGGTGAAGAGTTCGCGCTGGTGCTGCCGAACACCTCGCCGGGCGGCGCGCGGCTGGTGGCGGAGAAACTGCGCCAGACCGTGGCGGCGCTGAAGATTCCGCACAACACCCCGGGCGACGGGGCGAGCCTGACCATCAGCATCGGTCTGGCGACCATGGTGCCGCAGGCGGGCAGCGATTGCCGGCTGCTGATTTCGGCGGCGGATCGCGGGTTGTACCTGGCCAAGAACAATGGCCGTAATCAGGTCGGGATCGAATAAACGCTTACCCTCACCCCAGCCCTCTCCCAAAGGGAGAGGGGGCCGACCGAGGTGT
>NZ_JALMEY010000031.1:0-11167 GCF_023100615.1 Pseudomonas sp. MWU12-3103b | reverse complement strand
TCGAAGGTCCCGGCAGCCGGGGGTGGAGTGGCTCTGGCGTGCGGTTTGGCCGATGTTTTTTGCTGAATCGAGAGGGAAAGTGCGCAACTTCTTGCGCAGTACTGCGCAAGAAGTTGCGCACTTGGCTGTAAGCCACGCCAGTCAAGGCCTGCAGCGCGATGAATCGCCTTTTTCACCGAACAAGTGCGCAAGAAGTTGCGCAGTAAGGCCAAGGGCCATCGTCGAGCGTTTCGCCTTGTTGTCGCGATTGCGCTAGAGGCAACATTTGATTCTGTGGCGAGGGAGCTTGCTCCCGCTGGAGTGCGCAGCGCTCCCAAAACGAGGACCGCTTTGCAGCCCAGCGGGAGCCAGCTCCCTCGCCACAGTCAGAACAGTTTCAGGTCCAAAACCTGGGCGCACTCCTCAATCGAGCGCCGCTGCGTCTCGGCATACAACCCCAACTCATCAATCGTCGCACGCCCAAGCGCCTGTTCGAATGCCTGACGGTTGGAGTGTTCGCCATAGTGCGTCTGCGCCGCGTCCCCAAGATTCGACTGAAAAATCCCCGCCGCACTCACCGGCAGGAAATCTTCGTACACCAAGGGTTCAGCTTTCACGTGACCCTCGCGGAGCAAATCGTCCAGCGATGCCGACATGAGGCTACCCGCTGCCAAGCCTTTTTCGGTAGGGAAGTAGCGAAAATACGCCAGCTCCTGTTCGCGCATGCCGTCGACGCTGTCAGGAAATTCGCCAAAGTGCTGAGTCATCAGCTCGTTATAGCGTGCGGCGTTGCCTTCGTTGGGGAAGTCGCCGAGTTCATCGCGGGCGGCATTCAGCAAACGGTCATACAGCGCCCGGCCCTTGGGAGTCAGCGCCGCACCGCGTTGTTCGATCTCGCCGAAACGCGCGCTGTGGCTGCCACGGGTGTTGTGCTGGTCGGTGAAAGTGATCGGCTCATCCAGCGCCTTGAAACTGGTTTGGCGCAGCAGGATCGGGCAGTGCCGACGCGGCGGCCCTTCGATTACCGCTTTCGGGGTGATGCCATGCACCGGCATTTGCGCCTGAACCTTGTCGATGTCTAGCGTGCGCGGGGTCAGGTGATTGATGTGCGGGCCTTTGAACGCCACCACATCGGCGATCAGACGGTGCTGAGCGCTGAGGGTCTGGTACTGCGCGGCGGTGACAGTTGCGCTGTGGTGCCAGCGAAAGGTCTCCAGGGCCTGCAGGACAAATTCCTCCGCTTCAGGCTCATTCAGCCCACCCGCTGACTCAGCCTGCTCGATCAGGTGCAAGACAGTAGGGGTAAAGATCGAACGCTGATTCAGTACCGATTCGGCAAACGCGCGCAGCTCGGGATCCTCGATCAGTTCCAGACGCAGCAACGAAGTGAACACCCGAAACGGACTGACCTGCAGCGCCGCTTCATGCACCGCGCGAAACGCCGTGGAGTGCACCGGCACGCCCGCCGGGGTCAGGTCGTAATAACCCACCGGTTGCATGCCCATCACCGCGAACAAACGGGCGAGGGTCGCCAGCTCTTTGCCGGTACCGACGCGAATCGCGCCGTGACGCTCCATGTCCAGCCGTTGGATTTCACCGGTGCTGTCGAGCTGCCGTGCGATGTCCGGCTGAGCCGCCAGCACTTCGCGATTGGTCTGTTCCACCAGTTCCATCAGCGCGCCGTACAACGGCACTTCTTCGCGGTACATGTCGGACATCGCTTTGGAGAAGCGTTGGCGGATCAGGTCGGGGCTGACGAAAGGCTGCACGGTCATGAAAAAAATTCCTGCCACGGTCACGTAAAGGATGGAGGAAAAGATCGCAGCCTTCGCCGACGGCGGCAAACGAAGAATCCTACGAACTTCATTCTGCCAACGACTGATCCACCAGTTCGATCCAGTGCAAAACCTGCGTGCGCCCGGCACCTGCCAGATGATTCTGACAACCGATGTTGGAGGTGACGATCAAGTCCGGGCGATCGCTTTCCAAGGCGTTGAGGCGGTTGTCGCGCAGTTGCCGGGCAAGGGTCGGTTGCGTCAGCGAATAGGTGCCGGCCGAACCACAGCACAAATGCCCGTCCGGCACCGCCGTGAGGTTGAAGCCCAGCCGGGTCAACAGTGTCTCCACCGCGCCGCCGAGTTTCAGCGCATGTTGCAAGGTGCAGGGGCAATGCACGGCGATCCTCCGTTGGCTGGCGGCGCACAGTTTCTCCAGGGGCTCCTGGGCCAGGATCTGTACCAGATCCAGCGTACGTTCGCTGATCTGCCGCGCCTTGTCGGCGTAGCGCGGATCCTTTGCCAGCAAATGCCCGTAATCCTTGATGAACGCGCCGCAACCGCTGGCCGTCTGCACGATGGCTTCCGCGCCGTTTTCCAGGTGCGGCCACCACGCGTCGATGTTCTGCCGCGCGCGGTCGAGGCCCTTGGCCTGGGCGTCGAGGTGATAGTCCAGCGCGCCGCAGCAACCGGCCTCGGCCACCGGCGTCACGCTGATCCCCAACCGATCGAGCACCCGCGCCGTCGCATCATTGGTGTTCGGCGACAGGCCCGGTTGCACACAACCCTCGAGCAGCAGCACCCGCCGCGCATGGCGCGGAGCAGGGCGTGAACCGGATGCTGACGAGCGCTGCGGCAATTTGCTTTCGAACATTCGTGGCAGCAGGGGCCTGAAGGTTGTACCAACGCGCAGCAAACCCTTGAACATCCCGGGATTCGGCGCCAGTGCGCGCAGACCCTCGCGTAACAAGCGCTGGGCAGCGGGGCGCGGCACCGCCTGATCGACCACCGCACGGCCGATGTCGAGCAGGTTGTGATAGTCGACACCGGAAGGGCAGGTGGTTTCGCAGTTGCGGCAGGACAGGCAGCGATCCAGATGCAGTTGTGTCTGCTCGGTAGCGGGAGCGCCCTCAAGCACTTGCTTGATCAGATAGATGCGCCCGCGCGGCCCGTCAAGTTCATCTCCGAGTAACTGATAGGTCGGGCAGGTGGCGTTGCAAAAACCGCAATGCACGCAGGTACGGAGGATTCTTTCCGCCTCGGCCGCGCGCGGCAGTTGTCGGGACTCTTCGCTGAGGGTGGTTTGCATGGCTAGAACTCCGCGTACATCCGGCCGGGGTTGAACAGCCCTTGCGGGTCGAGTTGCGCCTTGAGTTGCCGGTGATAACGCATGAGCGCCGGGGCTAGCGGCTGGAACGGTGTGTCGCTGGCGCCATGGGTAAAGCAGGTGGCGTGGCCGCCGAGTTCCTGGGCGAGGATCTGAATGTGCTCGTGATCGGACTTCAGCCAGCGTTGCGCGCCGGCCCAGTCGAGCAACTGCTGGCCGGGCAAGTCCTGCGGCCCGAGATTGTTCGGCAGTGACAGGCGCCACAGCGGCAGGCCTTCGTCGAAAAAGCTCAGGCGTTGCTCGTTCAAGTCGCGCCAGAACGTCGAATCCAGCGGTTCGCCGCCGAGCCGTTGATGGGCGGCGGTGACCGAGCCTTCGCCGCCCTCAAGGCGCAGATACAGGCTTTGCCCATCATGGCAGGCGCCGCTGATCGGCAACGGTTGCTGGCCCCACTCGGCAAGCCGCGCCAGCGCCCGGGCGCAATCGAGGTCGAGGCGGATGCTCAGGCATTGACGCGGTTTCGGCAGGACTTTCAGCGACACTTCGGTCAGCACCCCAAGACAACCAAAACTGCCGGTCAACAGGCGCGAGAGGTCGTAGCCGGCAACGTTTTTCATCACCTCGCCACCGAAGCGCAGGTGCTCGCCGAGACCGGTGATGACCCGGGTGCCGAGGACAAAATCGCGCACCGAACCTGACCATGGCCGCCGTGGCCCGGACAGTCCGCTGGCGATCATCCCGCCCACCGTGGCGCTGTCGCCGAAGGCCGGCGGCTCGCAGGGCAACATCTGCCCGGCCGCGTCGAGCGCCGCGAGCAACTCGCGCAGCGGCGTGCCGGCGCGCACGCTGACCACCAGTTCCGTCGGTTCATAGCGCACGATCCCGCGATGCGCGCGGACGTCGAGCACTTCGCCGGCCACTTCGCGGCCGAGAAACGCCTTGCTGTTGCCGCCCTGAATCTTCAGCGGCGTGGCGTTGGCCCGGGCCTGGTTGACCTGATCGAGCAGCGCGCTGCTGGCGTCGAAATCAGCCATCAGAAACGCTCCAGTTCGGGGAATGGCAGTTGTCCGGCATGAATGTGCATCGCGCCGAATTCGGCGCAGCGGTGCAGGGTGGGGATGTTCTTGCCGGGGTTGAGCAGGCCTTGCGGGTCGAACGCGGCTTTGACCGCGTGGAACAGGCTCAGCTCAGCGCTGTTGAACTGCGCGCACATCTGATTGATTTTCTCGCGGCCGACCCCGTGTTCACCGGTGATGCTGCCGCCAACCTGCACGCACAATTCGAGAATCTTCCCGCCCAACGCTTCGGCGCGCTGCAGTTCGTCCGGCTGGTTGGCATCGAACAGAATCAGCGGGTGCATATTGCCGTCGCCGGCATGGAACACGTTGGCCACGCGCAAGCCGTATTCGGCGCCGAGGCGGGCGATGCCGTGCAACACGCCGGGCAATTCGCGGCGCGGGATGGTGCCGTCCATGCAGTAGTAATCCGGCGACAAGCGGCCAATCGCCGGAAAGGCGTTTTTGCGCCCGGCCCAGAAGCGCACGCGCTCGGCTTCATCGCGGGCCTGCCGCACTTCGCTGGCGCCGGCCTCGAGCATGACCTCGCGCACCCGCAGGCAATCGTCGTGGACATCGGCTTCGACGCCATCGAGTTCGCACAACAGAATCGCCTCGGCATCAACCGGGTAACCGGCGTGAATGAAGTCTTCAGCGGCGCGGATCGCCAGGTTGTCCATCATCTCCAGGCCGCCGGGAATGATCCCCGCAGCGATGATGTCGGCCACGGCACGGCCAGCCTTTTCCACCGAGTCGAAACTGGCCAGCAAGACTTTGGCGACCTGCGGTTTGGGCAGCAATTTGACCGTGACTTCGGTGATGATCCCGAGCAATCCTTCGGAGCCGGTAAACAGCGCCAGCAAATCGAAACCCGGCGCATCGAGGGCGTCGCTGCCCAGTGTCAGACGTTCGCCCTCGATGGTCAGCACTTCGATTGTCAGCAGGTTGTGTACGGTCAGACCGTATTTGAGGCAGTGCACGCCACCGGCGTTTTCCGCGACGTTGCCGCCGATCGAGCAGGCAATCTGCGACGACGGATCCGGCGCGTAATACAGGCCGTACGGCGCGGCGGCCTGGGAGATCGCCAGATTGCGCACCCCGGGCTGAACCCGCGCGGTACGGGCCGCCGGGTCGATGTGCAGGATGTTGTTGAAGCGCGCCATCACCAGCAACAGACCTTTTTCCAGCGGCAGCGCACCCCCCGACAACCCGGTGCCAGCACCCCGGGCAACCACCGGCACGTTGTGTTGATGGCAGAGCTTGAGCAGGGTCTGCACCTGATCGAGTCGCCGGGGCAGGGCGACCAGCATCGGCGTGGTGCGATAGGCCGAGAGGCCGTCGCATTCGTAAGGCTTGAGTTCGTCTTCACGCCAGAGCAGGTCGAGATCCGGGAGGGCGCGCTGCAGGGTTTTCAGCAACTCGGCCTTGTTCACCTCCGGTAGCGGGCCGTCGAGGCGTTCGTCGTAGAGAATGTTCATTTCGACCCCATCGGCGGACGTGATTACCTGTGGTGAGGAGATTTATCCCCGATGGCTGCGCAGCAGCCCCAACCCAGAGAATGCGGTGTGTCTGATTCAGCTTAGTGCTGGAACTGGGGCTACTGCGCAACCCATCGGGGCGGTGCGACGTTTCGCTGAATCCCCTCACCACAATAAATTCCCTCATCACAAGGATAGTGTTGGGACTCATCGCTGATTGCCTAGAAACTCCCGATACAACCGCGCGGTATTCCCCGGTTGTTCGACCATCGGCATGTGTCCGACGCCATCCCACACTTCGACCCGCAGATTGGCGATGCCCTTGCTCCACACCGGCACGCTGCTGACGTCGATCAAGCGGTCCTTGCGCCCCCACAGCAGCAGCGCCGGGCATTTGATCTCGGCCAGTTTCGGCTCCATGGGTGGGCTGGCGCGAAAGTCGCGGAAGATCTCTTCCAGTTCATCACGCTGGCGTTCGTATCGCTGGGCGATGGCGTCCAGCACCAGCCCGGGCACCCACGGCGGCGAGGCCATGGTCATCGCATAAAACTGGCGGAACTCTTCCCGGGAGTTGATCAGGAACGGGTTATGCCCACGGGCGAGGTGGCGCTCCATGTCGCTGGCCTGCGGTGCAGTGACGCCGGCCGGGTCGATCAGCGCCACCGAGGCGATCCGCTCCGGGTAAGTTGCTGCCAGCCATGCCGCGATGTAGCCACCCATGGAGTTGCCGATCACGTGGACTTTCTCCACGCCGCACACGTCCAGCAGCTGGATCATGCGCTTGGCCTGCAACGGAATGTCGTAGCCGCCACCGGCCTTGAACCCGGTTTCCCCATGACCGGCGATGTCCGGAATGATCACCCGGTACTGGCGGACAAAATGCCTGGCGAAGCGCAGCCACAGATTCTTCTCGGCGCTGTAGCCGTGCAGCATCAGGATCGCGCTGGCTGCTTCATAGGGACCACCCTGCCAGGTCGAGACGGTCATTTCGGCAATCGGCACCTCGATTTTGTGCAACTTGTACAACTTGGCCTCGAGCGCCGTGCTCAGGTCGTACAACCAATGGCCGATCGCTGGATAACTCAACCAGCTCCAGGCCACGAAAACCGCGAGAGCGACAAACAGCACAAGCATCGACGTCTTCCTTTTACGTGTTCAGGACAGAATGTGGTCAGCCGGTTTCAGCGTCCGGGTCAACCGGTAGTAGCTGAAACTGAAGCCCGGAAATATCGCGATCACATGACCGCTCTTGCTCTGATACCAACTGTGACAGCCGCCGGACTTCCACACCGTGCGTTCCATCTCACGGTGGATCATTGCAGTGTAGGTACGTTCCGCTGCGGGGCGCACTTCGATGCTGCGCAGGCCTTTTGACTGCAGGGTGTGGATGCAGTCGAGGATGTAATTCATCTGCGCTTCGATGATGAACAGCGCCGAGGTATGCCCGATGCCGGTGTTGGGCCCGGTGACGATAAACAGGTTGGGAAAGTCCGGCAGGCTGGTGCCCAGGTAGGCGCGCGGGTACTGCGCCCAGACATCCTTGAGTTGCACGCCGTGCCTGCCGGTCACCGGGTAGGAGACCACGCCGTCGGTGGCGTCGTAGCCTGTCGACCAGACGATCAGATCGACGTCGATGTGCTGGCCGTCGGTGGTGGTGATCCCGGTTTCATCGATTTCGGCGATGCCTTGCTCACGGCTGTGCAACGTGACGTTGGGCCGGGTCAGCGCCGGGTAATAGGTGCTGGACAGCAGAATGCGCTTGCAGCCGATGGTGAAGTCCGGGGTGAGTTTTGCGCGCAATACCGGATCCGGCACCTGTTGCTTGAGAAAACGCAGCGCCTGACGCTGAACCAGGTGAATCGCCGGTTTCGAATATTTGAAGGCGATAACCCGGGTTTCGAATTGCCAGTAGAGCAGCCAGCGCAGCAGCTTGTACGCCGGTTTTACCCCCAGCAGCCAGCGCTGGAAAGGCCCGAACGTGCGATCGGCGCGCGGCAGCACCCAATGTGGCGTGCGCTGGAACACGTGCAATTGCTCGACTTCGGCAGCAATCGCCGGAATCACCTGGGCGGCACTGGCGCCGCTGCCGACGATGGCCACGCGTTTACCGCGGTAGTCGTAGCTGTGATCCCAATTGTTGGTATGAAAAGTCTTGCCCTGAAAGCGATCCAGGCCGGGAAAGGGTGGGATTACCGGTTGGCTCAACGGCCCGGAGGCGTTGATCACGAACTGCGCGTAAAAAATCCCCTTGCTGGTATGCACCGCCCAGCGCTTTTCGGCGTCGTCCCATTCGATGCGTTCGACGTTGGTTTGCAGCGCCACGCGCTCGCGCAGGCCGAAGCGCTCGATGACGTGTTCGGTGTAGCGATGTAATTCGGCCTGGGCGGCGAACATCTGTGTCCAGGGAAATGGCGCAAACGACAACGAGTACAGCGGTGACGGCACATCCACCGCCGCGCCGGGGTAGGTGTTCTGGCACCAGGTGCCGCCGAAAAAGTCCCTTCTTTCCAGCAAGCGAAAATCGTCGATTCCGGCCTTGAGCAAGTTGACCGCCGCGCATTGGCCGCCAAATCCGCTGCCGATGATCAACACTCGGTAGGTCTGCATGGGCCTCCTTCTTATAGTCGTTTTTCCGTTTTCGTCCTTTCAGGTATAGCTAAAAATTTGCCCTGTGCGCGACGGCGATGGCGCGGTATTCAGCGGCTGGCCGGTGATAGCTATTTAACGGCTGCCTGTTAGACTTCCAGCACATCCGTCTGACGGTGTTCGCAGGTTCCGTTGAGTGGTCGAGGCCCTTATGCGAAACAAGGGGGGAAAGGGACTTTCATTGGCCAGGAGGCTTTATACATCGCGAACCCTCGGGCTGGTGCTGGGGCTGTTGTGCGTGAGCGCGGCGATGTATCCGCTAGACCCGCCGCTGTGGGTCTGGGCGTTGATGCTGTTCAATGGCCTGCTCTGGCCGCACCTGGCGTTTCAATGGGCCCGTCGTGCCAGCGTTCCTTACCATGCGGAACACCGCAATCTGTTGGTTGATGCCTTTATGGGCGGCTTCTGGGTCGCCGCCATGCAGTTCAATCCGCTGCCCAGTGCCACCACCATTTCGATGATGGCGATGAATAACGTCGCCATCGGCGGATTACGTTTTCTCGCCGCAGGCCTGGCGGCGCAGGTTCTTGGTATCGGCGTCGGCCTGGTGGTTTTCGCCCCGGCGTTCATCCCGCAAACCTCGCCTCTGCAGCTTTATGCCTGCCTGCCGTTGCTGATGCTGTACCCGCTGGCGCTGGGCTGGATCTGCTTTCGCCAGGCCTACACGCTGGGCCTGCACAAGCGTGAGCTACTGGCCCTGAGTCGCACCGACAGCCTCACCGGACTGCTCAATCACGGCGCGTGGAAGGATCAACTGGAAATCGCCTTTCAACGTTGCCGCCGGCAGCAGCAGGGCGCAGCGATCGCGTTGATCGACATCGATCACTTCAAGGCGATCAACGACACCTACGGGCATGTGGCGGGTGACATCGTGCTGCGCCAGTTGAGCAAAATGCTCAAGCAGAACCTGCGCGCTGCGGACGTCGCCGGGCGGTATGGCGGCGATGAGTTTTGCGTGATCCTGCCTGACCTGCCGCTGTTCAATGCCGCGCAGGCCATGGAAGCCTTGCGCGAGCGTTTCGCCACCCTGGGTTACGAGCAGAACCCGGCGCTCAAGGTCAGTCTGAGCATTGGTCTGGCGGCTTACGAACCGGCACACGGCGACGCGACCCGTTGGCTCAATGATGCGGATCAGGCGCTGTACGAGGCCAAGGCGACCGGGCGCAATCGGGTGATCTGCAACAGTGACGATCTGCCGAAGCAGGAACTGCTCGATTCGGTCTGATCTATCACCGCCGTCCCCTGTGGGAGCGGGCTTGCTCGCGAAGGCGTTCTGTCAGCGGCATTGATGTCGGCTGACACTCCGCTGTCGCGAGCAGGCGAAGGCCTACAAGTGTTCGGTGTCGGCCGCAGAGATGTCGCATCCGGTATAGAGCCTTGCGTCGATGTCAGGTACGGTTTGAGTCCCCCCGACGCGAAACAAGGATCGATTCATGACGTTCGCATTCCCCCGCTCGCTGCTGGCCGCCAGTCTCGGCCTGTCCCTCGTCCTCAGCTCCGCCAGCGCCTTCGCCGAACCGCACAAGCAAGTGCTGGCGGATGCCGAGCAGTATCAGCCCGAAGCCCTGAAACTGCTGGAACGGCTGGTCAACATCGACTCCGGTTCCGGTTATGAACCGGGCCTGAAACAAGTCAGCGAGATCGCCATCGATGAGCTGAAGAAGCTCGGCGCCACCATCGAACGGGTGCCCAATACCCCGGAAAAATCCAATCATGTGCTGGCCACCTTCAAAGGCACCGGCAAGGCAAAAATCCTTTTGATGGCGCACATGGACACGGTGTTCAAGGAAGGCTCCGCGGCCGAGCGCCCGTTCCACATCAAGGACGGCCGCGCCTACGGGCCCGGGGTGATGGACGACAAGGGCGGCATCGTCGCCGGGATCTACGCGCTGAAAATTCTGAAGAACCTCGACTTCAAGGATTACGCGCAAATCACCTTTCTGCTCGACGCCAGCGAGGAAACCGGTTCCGACGTCGCCACCGACCTGATCAAAAAAACCGCCAAGGCTCATGACGTGACCCTCAACCTCGAACCGGGGCGTCCGGCCGATGGTCTAGTGGTGTGGCGCAAAGGCAGCGCGACGGCGCTGGTCGAGGTCAAGGGTAAGGCGGCGCATGCCGGGGTCGCGCCGGAACTGGGGCGGAACGCGGCGATGGAAGCGGCGCACCAGATTCTGCAGTTGGGCAAACTCGGCGACGAGGCGAAGAAAACCACGATCAACTTCACTGTGCTCCAGGCCGGAGATCGCACCAATGTGATCCCGGATCACGCGACCGCCAAGGCTGACGTGCGCGCAGCCGTGCCGGAAGAGTTCGACCGGATCGAGAAAGACCTGGCGCGAGTGTCGCAGGACAAGCTGATCGCTGAAACCGAAGTCACCACCAGCCTCAAACGCGGACTGCCACCGATGCCGCAAACGGCGGAGTCGGATCGCTTGATGGCCATGGCGCAAGGGATTTACGGCGAGATCGGCCGCAAGCTGACCGAAGAGGGCAGTGGTGGCGCGGCGGATGCCAGCTTGTCCGCCGCGGTGGGTACGCCGACGCTGGACGGTTTCGGGATTGTCGGCGGCAATATCCATACGCCTGAGGAATACGCCGAAGTGGCGAGCGTGGCGCCGCGGATTTATCTGTTGTCGCGGATGATCATGGAACTGGCCAAGCGCTGACTCCCTCGGATTGGCGGTGCTGCAACTGACGCCTTCGCGAGCAAGCTCGCTCCCACAATGGATCTGTGCCGAACACCACTGCTGTGTTCACTGAAGATCCACTGTGGGAGCGGGCTTGCTCGCGAAGGCGGCGGGTCAGGCTAAATGGGTGTTGAATGTGCCGACGTCATCGCGAGCAGGCTCACTCCTACATGGGATCTGTGTTCAACACCACTGCTGTGTTCACTGAAGATCCACT
>NZ_JALMEY010000030.1:0-12688 GCF_023100615.1 Pseudomonas sp. MWU12-3103b | reverse complement strand
CTGCTCGCGAAATCGGTGTATCAGTCAATGCAGATGTTGGCTGGAATGGCCCCTTCGCGAGCAAGCCCGCTCCCACAGCTTTTATTGGAGTGAACTGACTTTTTACTCCCAGCTGAAATCCAGTGTGGGAGCGAGCTTGCTCGCGAAAACGGTGCATCAGCCAATGCAGATGTTGGCTGGAATGGCCTCTTCGCGAGCAAGCTCGCTCCCACAGTTGTTATTGGAGCGAGCTGACTTTTTACTCCCGACTGAAATCCAATGTGGGAGCGGGCTTGCTCGCGAAGGGGCCAGTCCAGTCACCCGGGAGGTTGACTGCAAAACAGGCGCAAAACCTCAGTCGAATTCCTTTTCCAGCCAGGCATCCTCGGCAATGTCCAGGGCCTGTGCACTAAAGCGTTGCTCCGTAAACGGATCGGCGTGCAGGTGAAAGCCGTTGCGCTCCCAGAAACCGGGTTGTTCTTCGTCGACAAACTCCAGACCGCGCAGCCATTTGGCGCTTTTCCAGAAGTAGCGCCCGGCGACCACCAGCCGCAGTGGCCAGCCGTGCTGGGCGGTCAAGGGTTGGCCGGCGTAATGGGTGGCGAGCAGGCTGTCCGGGTGCAGCAGGTCGTCCAGCAACAGGTTGGTCTGGTAATCGTGATCGGCGTGGGCCATGACAAAACGTGAAGCGGGCTGGATATCGAGCTCGCTCAGCAAATCCTGCAGATGCACCCCGCTCCACTGCGTGTCGAACTTCGACCAGCGTGTGACGCAATGAATGTCACATTGCAACTGGCGTTGCGGCAAACCCTGCAGGTCGGCAAAACTCAACTCGACGCCACGCCCGACCTTGCCGAACAGGCGCAGTGACCAGGTTGCCAACTCATACTCCGGCACCGTGCCTTCGTGGAGAATCGGGAACCGCTCGGTCAACACCTGCCCCGGCGGCAAGCGTTGACCGAGCGCCGGGTCAGCCTTAGGTGCGCGGCTGTTGCGCAAGCGCGTGGCTTTGTTGTGCATATTCACTCCCAAGCGCGTCAGGATGCCTGCCGCGCATACAGCGCCTCACCTGGTGATAACGGCTGCATTCAGTTCGCCACAGGAATCCACTCGGCCCGCGCCACGTTGGCGGTATCACCGAACGCCGGGAGTTTCTGCGCCAGGTCGCGGACGTTTTTCACGTCCAGATCGAGCAACTGCTGACGGGTGATCAGGGTCGGTGGCACCAACACCTGATGTCCCGGATTTTCGCCGGCAATCAACATCGCCAGACTGCGCACGCTGATCGCCCCCGCCACTTGCGGATTGACCGCGGCGGTCGCCGCCCAGGCGCTGTCAGGTTCTTTCATGATCTGAATGTCGGCGGTGGAGATGTCGGCGCTGTAGATCTTCACCTTGCGCCCCAGCCCGGCCTCGTCGACGGCGATCTTCGCGCCTTTGGCGAACTCGTCGAACGGCGCGAAGATCACGCTGATATCCGGATTGGCCCGCAGCACCGCGCTGGCCTGATCCGCCACCGAGTTGGCAATCGGCGGGTTGAGCGTGCCGAAACGCGCCTTCTCGATGATGCCCGGATTGGCCTTTTTCACCTGACTCCAGATCTCGTCGCGGCGCTCCATCGGCGTGAAGCCGCTGATGTACACGTAACCGGCATCGAACCGCGTGCCGTTGTCCTTCACCGCCTGATCCAGCGCCAGTCGCGCCAGTGCATGGTGATCCTGCTCAACCTGGGTCACTTGCGGACTGTTCAGGTCAACGTCGAACGCCACCACCTTGATGCCTTTGGCGATCGCCCGGTCAATCGGTCCCTTGAGGGTTTCCGCCAGGCCCAGTTGCACGATGATCCCGTCGACGCCGAGGTCGATCGCCTGATCGATCATCTCGCCCTGACTCGCCGCCTGCTGCCGCGCATCGAACACCCGCAGATTGGCCCCCAGCGCCTCGGTCTGTTTCTCCACGCCGCGCAGGTACGCCTCGGGAAAGTCCCCGGAAAACAGATAGCCGACCAGCGCGATCTGCACCTGACCTTTATCGAACGGCGCCGGAGCACCTGGCAATGCCTTGGCCTGAGCACTCAAAGCCAATGCCGAGAGCACCGCGCCGGCGAGGCAATGGCGTGCGAACTGCTTGATTGAACCGTGCATACATCTTCCTTGCAGCGACAAATGAACCGGCTCAGCGCGCCCGATGCGCGAGGCCGAAGGTGAACATCAGGGCCAGCACCAGCACCAGTCCCTTGACGAAATCCTGCGCGTAGTACGGCGCGTTGAGCATGGTCAGACCGTTGAGCAACGAGGCAACGAGTAGTGCGCCGACCAATGTGCCGAACGCATTGGGCTTCTTCGCTCCGAGCACGGCAAAACCGATTAGCGCCGCGCCGAGGGCGTCGAGCACCAGACCGTTGCCGGAGCTGACATCACCCCGACCCAGGCGCGCCGCCAACAGCAACCCGCCGAGCGAGGCGAGCAACGCCGAGAGCACGTACGCGAGCAACTTGAAGCGCTGCACTGGCGCGCCTGCCAATCGCGCTGCCTGCTCGTTGCCGCCAATCGCATAAAACAACCGGCCGATGCGCGTGCGCTCGAGAAACAGCCACACCCCCAGCGCCACCAACGCAGTGATCAATACCGGCACCGGCACCACGTCCCACAAGCGTCCGCGGCCGAGGGCAAGAAACGCCGCACTGAAGGTGCCTTCGGTTTCCACGCCACTGGGCAAGGTCATGCCCACCGCAATCGAGCGTCCGCCCGTGGGAATCAGTTGCACGCCAATTACCAGAAACATGCTGCCCAGCGTCGCGAGAATGTCCGGCACCCGCAGCTTGACGATCAGCCAGCCATTGAGCAGCCCGACCAGTGCGCCACCGGCCAGACTGATCAGCACCGCCGGCACCGCGCCCCAGCCGAGCACCACCATCACGTAACTGGCGATCATCAGGCTCATCGCCGCCACCGCACCGATCGACAGATCAAGCCCGCCGACCGCCATGGTCAGGGTCACGCCAAGAGCCAGCAGCGCGACGATCGACACCGACTGCAAGATGCTGAACAGATTGCCGACGCGCAAAAACGCCGGCTCCGCGACACTGAAAAACACCACGATCAGCGCCAGCAGCCACAACAGGCCGTAGCGGATCAGCGCGTGCAGCAGGCGCTCGGCGGGTGCCGTAGCGGCAGACAACAATGAACTCGAATCAGGCACTCGCTCTGCTCCTTGGCGTGGCGTGAAAGGGATTTTCGCTAGCGTCGCTGCCGGCCAGCGCGGCGACCAGGGTCGCGCGCTCAAGACCGGCACGCGGGTATTCGGCGACCACCGCGTGATCGCGCACCAACAGAATGCGGTCGGCGATTTCCAAGGCTTCATCGACATCGGCGCAAATCACCAGGGTTGCCCGGCCGCCGGCACTGTCGCGCAACAATTGGCCGATCTCGCGACGGGCGCGCACGTCGACGCCCTGAAACGGCTCATCGAGAATCAACACCCGCCCGTCCCCGAGCAGCCAGCGACCCAGCACGACCTTCTGTTGATTGCCGCCGGACAGCGCGCTCATCGGCACCTCGATGCCGGCGGTCTTGATCCCCAGCGCCGCGACTTGCGCCTCGACCGCTGCGGCTTCGGCGCGGTTGCGAATGAAACCGGCACGGGTGAAGCGCTCCAGAAACGGCAAGGTCAGTGTGCGGCGCAGGGAAAAGTCGGGCACCAGCGACTGACTGGCGCGATCCTCCGCCGCGAGAAACACACCGCTGCGAATCGCCGCCCTCGGCGAACCCGGCAGCCAGTCCATGCCGTCCAGTTGCAGGCTGCCAGCCACGGCTTTGCGCAAGCCGAACAGCACTTCGGCAATCTCGCTTTTGCCGGCGCCGAGCAGCCCGGTCAACACCACTACTTCGCCTTGGTGCAGGTTGAAATCGAAACGCCTGGAGTGCGGCAAAATCTGCAAACCTCGCGCACCCAATACTTTTTGCCCCACGCTGCCGGGCGTGTAGACATGCCCGTCCAGCGCCTGCCCGAGCATCGCCTGCACCGCCTCGGGCAACTGCCGCGCGCTGAATTCTCCGGCCAGTCGCCCATCGCGCAGGACAATGGCGCGATCCGCCACCCGTTGCAGATCGGACAAGCGATGGGAGATGTAAACAATCGCCACGCCACGGCTGCGCAGGGTGTCGATCAGCCCGAACAGCCGTTGCGCCTCGGCATCCGACAAGGCTGCGGTCGGCTCATCGAGAATCAGCAGACGCGGCTGCAAGGCAAAGGCCCGCGCCAGCACCACCAACTGCCGTTCGGCCAGGCCCAGGTGTTCAATCGGCTGCTCCAGCGGCAACACCAGACCCAGCCCGGCGGCGATACTCGCGGCGCGCTCGAGCAGACGTTTGCGATTGAGCCAGAAGTCCGCGTCGGGCTTGCACAACTCATCGAGCAGCAGGTTTTCCGCCACGCTCAAACCGGGCGCAATGCCCTCGTTGATCTGCTGATGCACCGCGACAATCCCGACCCGACGGGCTGACAGCGGCGAACTGAATTGCCGGGGCTGACCGTCGATGTAAATCTCGCCGCCATCGGCGCCCTGACTGCCGGCGAGAATCTTCACCAGCGTCGATTTGCCGGCACCGTTGGCACCGAGCAACGCCACCACTTCAGCGGGATGAATCTGCAGGCTGACGCGATCCAGTGCGCGGTTCGAGCCGAAGGTCTTGCTCAGTTCACGCACCTGAATCAGCGGCGCGCGGGCCACGACCACACTCATAAAATTCCTTAACGTCGATGGGCCAGCGAACGCACCAGCCGGTCGCCCAGGCTCTGCACGCCCTGCACCAGAATGACCAGCACCACCACGGTGGCGACCATCACTTCATTGTTGAAACGCTGATAGCCGTAACGGATCGCCAGATCACCGAGGCCGCCACCGCCAATCACCCCGGCCATGGAAGAAAAACCGATCAGCATCACCAGCGTCAGAGTGGTCCCCGCCAGTAACGCGGGCAGCGCTTCGGGCAACAGCACTTTGCAAATCACATGACGGATATCGCCACCCATGGCGAGGATCGCTTCGATTCGGCCCTTGTCGACTTCATCCAGCGCGTTCTCGACGATCCGCGCAAAAAACGGAAACGCGCCGATGGTGATCGGCACTACCGCAGCGGTGCTGCCGAGGGTGGTGCCGACCACCAGTCGGGTCAGCGGAATCAGTGCAATCAACATCACCACAAACGGCAGCGAGCGCCCCAGATTGACCAGCGAACCCAGCGCAGCATTGAGGCGTGGCAGCGGCCACAGGCCATCGCGGCGACTGACAAACAGCAACACCCCGAGCGGCAAACCGATCAGTAGCGTGAACAGCCCGGCAAGCAAGACCATGTACAGGGTTTCGCCGGTGGCGTTGAACACCAGTTGCAGGATTTCATCCCAGTTGATCGTGCGGTTCATGATTGGGCCGCCCGCACGCCGTATTGCTTGAGGAAGCTGAGCCCGGGGATGTCGTGGCCCAGCGGCAGGCCGCAGGTCGGACGCAACGAAGTGCCGAGACTCGATTGCGCATCGGCGAGCAATCGCGGCACCGGGCCGGACTCGACCAGACGCCCGTCCGCCATCAACGCCGCGTGATCGCAGATCGACTTGACCACCTCCAGCTCATGGGTGATCAGCACGATGGTCACGCCCAGTTGCCGATTGATATCGCGCAGCAGGTCAAGAATCGACGCGGTGGTTTCCGGGTCCAGCGCGCTGGTGGCTTCGTCCGACAGCAGATACGCCGGCTCGGCGGCCAGGGCGCGGGCAATCCCCACCCGCTGTTTTTGCCCACCGGACAACTGCGAGGGAAAGGCTTGCGCCTTGTCAGTCAAACCGACCAGTTCCAGCAGTTCGCGCACCCGCACATGGCGCCACGGTTTGCCGACGTTGGCGATTTCCAGCGGCACGGCGATGTTGTCGAAAACGGTGCGCGAGTGCAGCAGATTGAAGCCCTGGAATATCATGCCGATGCGCTGACGCTGGCGGCGCAGGTCGCTGGGCGACAGGGTCAGCAAGTCCACGCCGTCGATGAGAATTTGCCCGCTGTCCGGGCGTTCGAGCAGATTGAGACAACGCAACAGGGTCGACTTACCTGCGCCGCTGCGCCCGAGGATGCCGTAGATCGCGCCGTCGGGAATACTCAGCGACACCTGATCCAGTGCCGGCGCGGCGGCTGACGGGTAGGTCTTGCTGACCTGCTCGACGACGATCATGGCTTGCCATCCTCCACCGGAATCACCGAGCCCTTGAAGTTATCGGTGATGTATTTCGCCACTTGCGGCGAGGTCAGGTCTTTGGCCAGTTGCGCAATGCGCGGATCGTTTTGCAGTGTCGGCGTGGTCACCAGAATGTTGGCGTACGGATTGTGCTCGGCCTTCTCCAGCCCCAGCGCATCCTGGGCTGGCACCAGTCCGGCTTCCAGTGCGTAGTTGCCGTTGATCACCGCAAGGTCGACATCGTCCAGGGCCCGAGGGATTTGCGGCGATTCGATTTCGAGGATCTTCAGCTGTTTCGGGTTCTCGGCGATGTCCTTGGGTGTGGCCTGATCGGCTGCCGGATCCTTGAAGCCGGGCTTGAGTTTGATCAGGCCGTTGTCCTGCAACAGGTACAGCGCACGGCTCAGGTTGGTGACGTTGTTGGGCACGGCGACGGTGCCTTTTTCCGGCACCTCGGCGAAGCTTTTGTGCCGGCGCGAATAGATGCCCAGCGGCTCGATATGCACCGTGGCGGCCACCGCGAGTTTCTGCCCCAGTGCTTGCTCCTGGGATTTCAGATACGGCAGATGCTGGAAGTAATTGGCATCGACATCGCCATGCACCAGCAGCTCGTTGGAGTTCACGCCGTTAGGAATCTCGATGACCTTGAGGTTGAGTTGCGGATCGATTGTCTGGATGTACGCGAGAATCTGCGCGTGGGGCACCGGGTCGGCCGCCACCCGCAACGGCTCAAGTGCCTGAGCGCCGAACGAAGTCACCAGCGCGCCGAGCACGGCCAGGGTCAAACCTGCTTTTTTCAACATGTGCGGAGTCCTTGAGCGAGTGATGAATCAGGCGTTGGCGGTTTTACGAGCCGGTGCGGCGGGCATCAGCGCGTCGGCATAGAAGCGCCGGGCGACGTCGGGGTGCGAACGCAACCGACCCTTGAGGTAGTTCCAGCCGACATCGCGAAACAACGGATTGAGCGGATCACTCGCCGGGCCACGCGCTTCGCGCAGCAGCGCGGTGGGCAACGGATACAGCGGCACCACGGCATCGAGTTGCGCGCCGAGGAAAAAGGCGATGGACAAGCGTTCGCTGCCTGCGGGCGGCGACACCACCCGATGCACCGTGGCGCGCAGATAGCCGTTGGTGGCCAGCTCCAGCAGTTCACCGATGTTCACCACCAGCGTGTTGTCGCGGGGCAGCGCATCGATCCAGCGCCCCTCCTCGACTTCCACTTGCAGACCTGCCTGCTGGTCTTGCAGGAGAAAGCTCAGGAAACCCGAATCCTTGTGCGCGCCGACGCCCTGCTGGCTCGCGCTGGCGGCCTGGCCTGGATAGCGCATCAACTTGATGTGTTCGTTGGGCTTGTCGCCGTACAACTGATCGAACGCGTCCGCCCGCAGCGACAGCGCCTGGGCAAAGGCACGCAGCAGACGCAACGCCATGCGCGTCATCGCCTGTTGCCATTCGAGCAGCAGCGGTTTTAGTTCTGGCAGCGCCGCCGGCCATTGGTTGGGCCCCTGCAAGCGCGCCCACAACGGGCTTTCCGCGTCCAACGGCAACGCTTCGCGCTCGGCGCCGAGATCGAACTGCTCACGCCAGTCGGGTTGACCACGGGTGATCTCGGAAGCGGCACGGTTGTAACCGCGAAAATGCGGCGAATTGATCATGCCGACGGCGTTTTTTTCGTGCTCGGACAAGGCAAAGAACTGCCGGGCGTGATCCTGCACCTGCTTGAGCAGGTGGCTGTCGATGCCATGGCCGGTGAGATAGAAAAAGCCGACGTCACGCGCGGCGTGACGCAGGTTTTCAAGAAATTCATAACGCTGTTGCGCGGTGCCTTCGAACAACGAAAGGTCCAGCGTCGGCAGCGTGGTGATATCGAGGGTATGCGGCATGATTCACTCCCGTGTGAATCAAACCTGAAGAGCCTTTGATCGATTCAGCGTGTGCCGTCATGGCAATCGGGGGTCTATCGGTTTGATGCGTTTGATTCGTCGTGAGACAAAACTAAACGATCTTAAAAACCACGAACAAATACCCTTTTTGCATTAGCTTAGGCCTGACGCTCAAGTTCGCTGTCATCACGCGACAGCTCTCCCGCTTCAACTGATCAACGTGCCGGGTCATAAAACGGTTCGACTGCCACCCGGCTGCCGACAAAGAAACTGTCAGCCACCAGCCGCAGTGGCTGCAGATCCATGTCGCTGGCCCGATCGCCAATCAGTTGCTGAAAGTGTCGATACACCGCGGTGTACTCGCCCTCTTCCGACACCACTTGGCGCACGCCGTCGATGCTCAGCAGCGCCCCGCCGTTATCCAGCCGCAGCACTCCTTCGGCGCAGCGAATCTCGATGCTCCAGAGTTCGTCGTGACCGTGGTCGAAATCGAATTCCGCCTGCACGTCGAGCCCGTGCGCATCGGACATCTTGATCGACGCGGCAATCGGCGACTGGCAGTTTTCCGGTACGCGCAGTTCGGCGGCTTCGACAAACAATGGCTGCGCCAGCAAACGGGTGACAATCGACAAGGCATTGATGCCCGGATCGAAAACGCCCAGACCACCGGGTTGCCAGATCCACGTCTGCCCGGGATGCCACTTGCGCACGTCTTCTTTCCAGTCGATCTGCACGCTTTGCAGCGTGCGGCTGGCGAGCCAGTCGCGGGCGGCTTCAATGCCGGGGGCGTAGCGCGAATGCCAGGCGAACAACGCACTGACACCCTGCTGCTGCGCTTGACTGACCAGGGCCAGCGCCTCACCCAGCGTGGCGCACGGCGGTTTTTCCACCAACACATGTTTGCCGGCGGCCAGCGCCTGCTGCACCAGTGCGAACCGACCTTGCGGCGGCGTACAAAACGCGATCGCATCCACCTCGGGGCCGTTCTCCAGCAACTCGCTCAACGAGTGAAAGTTCTCCACCCCGGCACAGGGTTTATCTTGCGTGGCGACCGCCACCAGACGAAATCCGGGATTGGCGTTGATCGCCGGAACATGTTGATCCTGGGCAATCTTGCCGTAGCCCACCAGACCGAGACGGATCGGTTGCATCAGTGACTCCTGTTTTTGTCTTGTTGTCGTCAGCGAGTGCGCAGATTAGCCGTAAACGTCAGGGAATACCCGGTGGCGGTGATCAAAAAACTGCTGGTGTGCGCGTTCGGTCAGCGCAACGGGTAGCAACGCTGATGCAGCGGCGCAAACGAATAAGCCGCTTTCTGTAAGTACCTTCCCAGGTAGCCGAGCATTAGCTGGCATGCCCCCGGAAACGACGCCGTGCTATGCTCCGAGAGAGAAAACGAGGGGTTCCAAATGACCAGATCAGCCACAGAGAGCGTCGCGACTGAAGTTCGCCTGCTCGCCAAAGCCCACAAGGTTACCGCCGACCGTGACAACCTCAGTTGCATGGCGGTGACGATCACGCGCCTGGCCGGTGATGTCGTGGAACTGGACGGTGTTGAGCAGTTGCTCGTCAACCTCAAAAGAAAAGGCGTTCTGAGCAAGACAGAAATCATGGCCCTGCAAGGCAGGTACCTGCAGGAAAAAAGGCGTTGCAAAAAGCAACTGAGCGCATGAATTTCGACCCCTTCGGCGATTTTGAGACTGAAGGCTATCTTCAAAACTCGCTCAAACTCAAAGATCCCACTGAAGTCAAAGAATCCGAGCACCTCTCGTTTGAAGCCAGTATCGACGATGCTCTCGCCTATCTCATCAAGAAAAAGCCCATTGAGTGAGCATCAGTTGCAAAGCCCTCCCTGCGAATCCTCATCACGTTTGAGTTGGGCCGCACGCCTGCAGGCTGACAACGGAAAAAAAGCCTGCTTTTCAGGGCTAATGCTGCTCACTTAAGAAATTTTGCGTTCAATTGAAACCCGTGGCGAGGGAGCTTGCTCCCGCTGGACTGCGTAGCAGTCCCTCTTTTGGGGCCGCTTCGCGACCCAGCGGGAGCAAGCTCCCTCGCTACAGTCACAGTGTCGGGCTTAAGTGAACAGCATTAACTTTTCAGGGCAGGCTTTCACGTTCACAACGCTGCAATCACTTCTGCTGAGCGGTCAACGCCGAGTAACTGTTCATCAGGTTCCGGTAGTTCGGAATCCGCTGCGACAACAGATTGCCCAGCCCTTCGATGTCGTTGCGCCAGTCGCGGTGTAGCTCACAGGCGACCGAGAACCAGTTCATCATTTGTGCGCCGGCCTGGGTCATGCGGCTCCACGCGGCTTGCTGGACGGTGGTGTTGAAGGTGCCGGAGGCGTCGGTGACGACGAATACGTCAAAGCCTTCGGCCAGTGCCGACAGGGTCGGGAATGCGACGCAGACGTCGGTCACGACACCGGCGATGATGATCTGTTTGCGGCCGGTGGCCTTGATCGCCTTGACGAAGTCTTCGTTGTCCCAGGCGTTGATCTGGCCTGGGCGGGCGATGTACGGCGCACCGGGAAACATTTCTTTCAGTTCCGGAACCAGCGGGCCGTTGGGGCCTTGTTCGAAACTGGTGGTGAGAATGGTCGGCAGGTTGAAGAATTTTGCCAGGTCGGCCAAGGCCAGGACGTTGTTCTTGAACTCGTTCGGCGAGAAGTCCTGAACCAGAGAAATCAGACCGGTCTGGTGGTCGACCAGCAGGACTACGGCGTCGTCTTTGTTCAGGCGGTTGTAGGTTGCAGTGCTCATGTTTGAATCCCTTTTCTTGGTTGAGGTAGTGGGCGTTGCGTTGAACATGGGCACAGATTACTGACACGACCGGAACCGATAAATCGGTTGAAAAGCGTTTCACTGTCAACTCATAACGGACAATCCTGGCGACACAACACAGGCTTGCCAGCCTCCGACTCAGTTTGGCTCGAGCATTGGTTTGGCGATCATCAAACTGCACGGCGCCCGGTTCAGTACACTCTCCATCGTTGCGTCAATGAAGTTCAGGCCTTGCGGGTAGGCGGTGCCCCATAACCCTGTGGGAGCGGGCTTGCTCGCGAAGGGGTCATTCCAGGCAACATCTCAAATGACTGACGCACCGTTTTCGCGAGCAAGCCCGCTCCCACGCTGGATCTCGACAGGCCGCCATTCCTGAGTTCACCGCATAACCCTGTGGGAGCGGGCTTGCCCGCGAAGGGGTCATTCCAGGCAACATCTCAAATGACTGACACACCGCTTTCGCGAGCAAGCCCGCTCCCACACTGGATCTCGGCAGGCCGCCATTCCTGGGTTCACCGCATAACCCTGTGGATGAAGTTATGAGCTAATAACACCTTCATTAAACCGTCTTTCAAACGTTGTACTAGGATAGGATCCACATCCTGACATTTGCGCCGACCAGGGAACATGCTCGACGCAGGTCAGGAATGGGACTGTTTCACCTGCAACTCATGGATGATGTTTATGAATTCACACCTGTTTCCCCACATCGGTAAAGTCATTGCGAGCACCGGCAGCCGGCACTTTCCGCGGATGCTGCATGATCTGATCCAGACACAACTGGCGGTGGACGCCACACACATTCGCCAGATGCGCGTCGAGCCGGTGGGCCGCCCCGCCCATCGCAACCCGCCGGAAACCGGCCAAGACTCGCCCCAGCAGGCTGAAACGGTATTCTGCGAACAGATTGCCGCACGCTCGAGCGAGCCGATAGACACGCCAGACGCGGCCAGCGCCGACGCCTCGCAGCTACACCTGACCCGGCGCAAGGACGGCTACCGCTACGTGATTTCGGTGTATCGCAACGACCAGTCGCAACGATTCTCGGCTCAGGAGCAGAGTTTGTTGCAGGACATTTCTCCGGTGCTGTTGCCGATGGTGGAAAAACACATTCACGCCCTGCAACCCCAGCAGACCAACACAGAAGACCCGTCGCCCAGCGCTGATGGCGCGCAACAGGGCCTGGAAAACCTGCGGCTGCGCTTCAACGAGCGTTTGCAGCAACTGGGCCTGAGGCTGTCCAATCGCGAAACCGAAGTGTGCATCGGCCTGCTCGCCGGGCGTACCGCGCCGGAGCTGGCCGAACAGTTGCAACTGAAGGTCAACACAGTGGAAAGCTACCTCAAACGCGCCGCGATCAAACTGGGGATCAGCGGCCGGCATTCGTTGATGCGCTGGATGTACTCGCCTGAACATACCGCCACCCTGCCCGGCTCACCCCACGCCGCTTGATGGTGCCCGATCTGCAGGAACTGCCGCTGCGAGCAAGCCCGCACCCACATCGAAATGCGCTGAGCCGATGGTTACAGCAACACCCGGTTAAAACTGTGGGAGCGGGCTTGCTCGCGAAGAGGCCGTGTCAGGCACTTAAGGTGTTGGCTGGCACACCGCATTCGCGAGCAAGCCCGCTCCCACATTGGTATGCGCTGAGCCAATGGTTACGGCAACACCCGGCTAAAACTGTGGGAGCGGGCTTGCTCGCGAAGAGGCCGATACGGCTGGCAACCCTCTCATTCAAGCCCTGCAGGCACTGCCCGCGACGGGCACAGAAGGCGCCAAGGGATGCCGGGAAGCGTCTTTTTATCCGTCGGGCCGC
>NZ_JALMEY010000003.1:0-450021 GCF_023100615.1 Pseudomonas sp. MWU12-3103b | reverse complement strand
TATTCTACAGCAGCCTCATTTGCTGTCAAGCGATTATTTTCAGAAGTTTTCGAAGAATTCTTCAACAACTTCAACCACTTGCGCTTCCGATCTCTCGTTAGCGGGAGGCGAATTCTACAGCGTTACACGCTGCTGTCAACACCTCTTTTTCTCCGCTTTCGACCGAGAAGATCGAACCGTCAAAAGAGCCAAACATCACCGCCCCTTCAACCCCTTCCAGGCTTCGATGAACTGAAGCAAGTCGCTGTCGAAAACCGCGTAACTCGTTGAATATCAAGGAGTTTTCCGTTTCGACTGCGCCGGAAGTGGGGCGAATTATAGACCTCCTGAATCTGCCGTCAACCGTTAATTTCAGTTTTCTATCAATGCACCGAAAAAGCCTGCTTATATATAGATGCAACGTCAGCGAATGCGCAGTATATTGCCCAACACTTAAAACAACACCCTGCTCTCACCTTCGGATGATGCCTCGCAATGACTGACCAACCTCGCTCTCTGGCCTCAATGCTGTTCCCGGTTGGCCTCTTATTAATAGCCATGGCATCCATTCAGTCTGGCGCCTCTCTGGCCAAGAGCATGTTCCCGGTGGTTGGCGCTCAGGGGACGACCACCCTGCGCCTGGTCTTTGCCAGCGTAATCATGCTGTTACTACTGCGTCCGTGGCGCGCCAGGCTGACAGCTCAGTCCCTGCGCACGGTGATCGTTTACGGAATGGCGCTGGGCGGGATGAACTTCCTCTTCTATATGTCATTGCGCACCGTGCCACTTGGCATTGCAGTCGCGCTTGAATTCACGGGTCCGTTGGCCGTCGCCATCTACGCCTCCCGCCGCGCTATCGATTTTCTCTGGATTGCTCTGGCGGCAGTTGGCCTGCTCCTGTTGATCCCGACAGGAGCGACATCCACGGGGATTGATCTAATGGGCGCCGGTTACGCCTTGGGGGCCGGCGTGTGCTGGGCGCTGTACATTCTGTTCGGCCAAAAGGCTGGCGCCGACAACGGAGTGACGACCGCGGCCCTGGGCGTGATGATTGCCGCACTGTTTGTCGCCCCGATCGGCATCGTGCATGCCGGCGCGGCATTGCTCACCCCGTCGCTGATCCCGGTGGCCATCGGCGTCGCCATCCTCTCGACTGCTTTGCCCTACACGCTGGAGATGGTCGCCCTCACCCGCATACCAGCCCGCACCTTTGGGACTTTGATGAGCATCGAACCGGCCTTTGGCGCGTTGTCCGGGCTGCTATTCCTGCAGGAGTACCTCACGCTGTCACAATGGATGGCGATCCTGTGCATTATTCTGGCTTCCGTCGGGGCAACCATGACCATGGGCAGTAGCGCCAAACCCGTTGTAGCGTCAGATTGAAACAGGATTTGACGAAGGTCTGGCAATTGGCGTTCATTTAGGCCATGTTTAGACCCCTTAACTCAGTGCCAGGCATGGATTTTTTCGGACAGGGATATCGAACCGCTTAAAGCGCAGGCGAATACAGGCAGACCCGAGCGCCAGACTCGTGGCTACCATAAGGACGGTAATGAAACGAATTTTGATACTGATCGCTGTATTGGCAGTAGCGGGGTGCGCAGCCACCGCCAAGACCCAAGTGAAGCACGGTAAAAAAGGGCTGCACATCAACTGTTCCGGGCTGTCGTCCTCTTGGGACAAGTGCTACACCAGCGCCGCCAATGCCTGCGCCCCAAAGGGCTACAAAGTCATCGCCAAATCAGGGGACGCCGTGGAAGAACCCGGCGACTACCCGTTCGGTCTTAATCCGGCCGGTTATACCAGCCGCAGCATGATCGTCATCTGCAAATGAATCATGCTGGCTGCTCGCCTTGTCGAGCAGCCAGCTGACGCCCGATTTCCTCATGACTGGATTTCAAAACCGTCCGTTGAATCTCCGGCGTCACCAGCATCCGCGCCACTACCAACGCTCCGACGCATTGCGACAGAATCGCCCACGCCAGGCTGTCGCTTTCCAGAATCTGCGCCCAACTGGCGTGCAACCGACAAATCCACAACTCTGCCTGCTCGCGAACCTGATCATCTGAACGGGCAATTTCCGCACCCAGTGTCGGCAAGGCGCAGCCCGATTCAGGCTGCTCCACGTGAGCCATGCTCAGGTACTGTTTCAGACAGCGTTCCAGCCGCTCACGATCCTGCGCCCCCTGCCCTCCCAGTCGCTCCAGGCTCTGACACAGTTCACGCTCGACGATCGCCGTGAACAGCTCGTTTTTCGACGAGAAGTGGCTATAAAACGCTGCGCCACTGAGGCCGATAGCCTTCATCAAACCATCGACACCGACTGTGGAAAAGCCCGAACGCTTGGCTGACAGCGCGCTGCTGTTCAGCAGTTTTTCTCGGGTTTCCAGCTTGTGACCGGCGGAATACCGCATGTGCTTGCCCTCTTGATCGACCGCCTTGACGTTGTCCGGATCCTAGCATAACGTTCGTTCACTTAACGATCGTTTACTAAAGGAATCTACCCATGAATAACAAGAAGGTCGTGTTGGTGGTGGGTGCTGGCGATGCCACCGGCGGAGCGATTGCCAAGCGCTTTGCCAGAGAAGGTTTTATCGCTTGCGTCACCCGGCGCAGCGCCGACAAATTGCAGCCGCTGGTCGAGGCGATTCAGGCCGAGGGTGGCGAAGCTCACGGCTTTGCCTGCGATGCGCGCAAGGAAGAAGACGTCATTGCGCTGATTGAAGAGATTGAAACCCGCCTCGGCCCGATCGAGGCGTTTGTCTTCAACATTGGTGCCAACGTGCCTTGCAGCATTCTCGAAGAAACTGCGCGCAAGTATTTCAAGATCTGGGAAATGGCCTGTTTCTCGGGTTTTCTCAATGCCCGCGAAGTGGCCAAGCGTATGGTCACGCGCCAGCGCGGTACCATTCTGTTCACTGGCGCCACCGCCGGACTGCGCGGCGCTTCCGGATTTGCCGCGTTTGCCGGCGCCAAACACGGCATCCGTGCACTGGCGCAAAGCATGGCGCGCGAGTTGGGGCCGATGAACATCCACGTCGCCCATATAGTGGTCGATGGCGCGATCGATACCGACTTCATTCGCAACAGTTTCCCCGAGAAGTACGCGACCAAGGATCAGGACGGTATTCTCAATCCCGAACACATCGCCGAAAACTATTGGTATCTGCACAGTCAGCCACGGGATGCCTGGACCTTCGAGCTGGATCTGCGCCCGTGGAACGAACGCTGGTAAGCCCCGCCTCCTCCATAACAATAATCAGAGAGCAGCGAAGATGACGAAAACCGTGGAGTTCTATTTCGACCTCGGCAGCCCTGCCACCTACCTGGCTTACACCCAATTACCGAAAATATGTGCCGCAACTCAAAGCGAGCTGATCTACATCCCGATGCTGCTGGGCGGCGTGTTCAAGGCGACCGGCAACGCATCGCCGGCGATGATTCCGGCGAAGGGCCGCTACATGTTTCAGGATCTGGATCGCTACGCCAAACGTTATGGCGTGCCGCTGAAATTCAATCCGCATTTTCCGATCAATACACTGATGCTGATGCGCGCGGTCACCGGCATACAACTGCGCCAACCGGAACGCTTTCACGCATTTATCGATTGTCTGTTCAAGGCATTGTGGGTGGAGGGACGCCCTCTCGATGAGCCGGAGACTGTCGCTGCGGTTTTGAGCGGACAGGGCTTCGATCCCAATGAAGTTCTGGCCCTGACCAGCGACGAGACAGTCAAGGCAGCCCTGAAGGACAACACCGAAACAGCCATTAAACGCGGGGTATTTGGCGCGCCGAGCATGTTTATCGGCAACCAGATGTTCTTTGGACAGGACCGCCTCGACTTCGTCGAAGAGGCCCTGCGTCAGGCTTAGAAAAACCTCAGAACCCGGACGCTGCCAACAGCGCCCGGGTTTCAGCCATTCAAATCGCCGCTGTGCGCGTGTTCAGCCACTCCAGCGCGGCCCCCTCCAGCAACGGACTCAGGCGCTCACGCACTTCAGCGTGGTAGGCGTTGAACCACTGCTTCTCTTCCTGCGTCAGCAAGGATGGCTCCAGGCAGCGCGTATCGATCGGGCACAGGGTCAAGGTTTCAAACTTGAGGAACTCACCGAACTCGCTGCTCCCCGCCTCGCGGTTCATCGCCAGGTTCTCGATGCGCACGCCCCAACGACCCGGACGATAGGTGCCCGGTTCAATCGAGGTGATCATCCCCGGTTGCATCGCCGTTTGCGGTGCCGGTGCTGCCTGATAGGCGATCACCTGCGGGCCTTCGTGCACGTTGAGGAAATAGCCGACCCCATGACCGGTGCCGTGACCGTAATCCACGTTTTCCGCCCAGATCGGTGCGCGGGCGATGGCATCGAGCAACGGCGAGAGAATGCCTTTCGGGAACTGCGCCCGCGACAGCGCGATAACGCCTTTGAGTACGCGAGTGCAATCACGCTTCTGCTCGTCCGTCGGGGTTCCGACCGGGACCATTCGGGTGATGTCGGTGGTGCCACCCAGGTACTGGCCGCCCGAGTCGATCAGCAGCAAGCCGTCACCCTCGATCACCGCGTGTTCTTCTTCGGTGGCGTGATAGTGCGGCATCGCGCCATTGGCGTTAAACGCGGCAATCGTGTTGAAGCTCAGCGACACGTAATCCGGACGGCGCTCACGGGCAGCGGTGAGTTTTTCGTCGATGGTCAGTTCGGTGATGCGTTCACGCCCCCAGGCCGATTCCAGCCAGGCGAAGAATTCGCACAACGCCGCGCCATCCTGCTCCATGGCCTGGCGGATATGTTGCGCATCAGCTTCGCTCTTTTGCGATTTGGCGAGGGTGGTCGGGTTCAAGCCTTCGACCAGTTTCACCGCGCTGTCGAGGTTATCCAGCAAACCGCTGGTCACCCGCGCCGGATCCACCAGCAGGCTCGCGCCACCCGGTACGGCGCGCAATGCGTCGGCCACTTCGCGGTAATCGCGCAGGGTCACGCCGTCCTGTTCCAGCACTGCACGCAGCTCGGCATCGACTTTGCTCAAGGCCACAAACAGCGTGGCCTGCTGTTGATTGATCAACGCAAAAGAAACAAACACCGGGTTGAACGACACGTCGCCGCCGCGCAGGTTGAACAGCCAGGCGATGTCATCGAGGGTGGCGATGAAGTGCCAATCGGCGCCACGTTCCTGCAGGGTCTCGCGCAGTTTGGCGAGTTTTTCGCCACGGCTGACCGTCGCTTGCGGTGGCAGATGTTGATAGATCGGCGCGTTCGGCAGGCTCGGGCGATCCGCCCAGACTTCATTCAACAGGTCGATGTCAGTGCGCAGACGCGCGCCGCGGGCTTCGAGCTTGCTGCTCAGGGTGCGCGCTGAAGCCACGGCCATCACCGCACCGTCGACCGCGACTACGCCACCTTCCGGGGTCTGCTCGGCCAGCCAGTCCAGCGGGCTCGGCTGCCCCGGTTGCAGCTTGACCAGCTCGATGCCGCTGCCCTTGAGTTCCTTGGTCGCCTGCTCCCAATAGCGACTGTCGGCCCAGACCCCGGCGAAATCAGCAGTCACGATCAAAGTGCCGACCGAACCATGAAAGCCCGACAGCCATTGCCGCCCCTGCCAATAACCCGGCAGGTATTCCGACAGATGCGGGTCGGCCGATGGCACCAGCAACGCATGAATGCCTTCACGGCGCATCAATTCACGGGTGTGCGCCAGGCGCTGGGGAACCGTTCCTTCGGTCAAAGTCTGGGTACTCATCATGTCTCCTGCCAATCACTTCATCGTTATTGTTCGTAGCCGTGAAAACGGCTGGTTAAAGCCCTGTCGCCCAGAATGCCGGGGCACTGGCGCAGGCGCTTTTGATCAGTTCTGCCGCCTGATCGATATCGTCGGCGGTGGTGAAACGGCCGAGGCTCAGACGAATGGTGCGACCGGCCAGCCGGGCGTCGTGCCCCAGTGCCAGCAGCACGTGAGAAGGCGTGTTGCTCGCCGAGTTGCAGGCCGAGGTCGCGGAAAAGGCGATCGACTGGCTCAAGGCCGCACTGTTGAATTCACCTTCGCTGAAAGTCAGGCTCAACGTGTGCGCGATACGCTGGCTGGCGCTGCCGTTGAGGCGTACGCCCGGCAGACTCAGCAACTGTTCGAGCAGCCGTTCACGCAGCGCCACGATGGACTTTTTCTCGGCATCGAATTGGGCTGCCGCCAAGGCGAATGCCGCGCCCATGCCGGCGATCTGATGCGTCGCCAGGGTCCCGGAGCGCAGCCCGCCTTCATGACCGCCGCCATGAATCTGCGCCTGCAAACGCTGTTGCGCGCGCGGGCCGACATACAACGCGCCGATCCCCTTGGGACCGTAAAGCTTGTGCGCCGAAAACGACATCAAGTCCACTGGCCACTGCTGCAGATCGATCGCCACTTTGCCGGCGCCCTGCGCGGCATCGACATGGAACAACGCGCCACGGCCGCGCACGACTTCACCGATGGCCGGGATATCGTTGAGGGTGCCGAGTTCGTTGTTGACCAGCATCAGCGACACCAGAAAGGTATCGTCGCGCATGGCTTCGCTGACTGCCTGCGGGGTGATCAGGCCATCAGCGTCCGGTACCAGATAGGTCACCGCGACGCCGGCATCCTGCAATTGCCGGGCGGTATCGAGAATGGCTTTGTGTTCGATCTGGCTGGTAATGATGTGGCCACCGGCAACGCCGCGTGCCTGGGCCACGCCCTTGAGGGCAAGGTTGTTGGATTCGGTGGCGCCGGAGGTCCAGACGATCTGCGCAGCCTCGGCGCCGACCAGTTCGGCGACTTGCCGACGGGCCTGCTCGACCGTGTGCCGGGCCTGCTGGCCGAAGGCATGGGAGCTGGACGCCGGGTTGCCGAAGTTACCGTGAAAACCCAGACAATCGATCATCACCTGGATGACCCGCTCGTCCACCGGGGTGGTGGCGGCGTAATCGAAATACAACGGACGTTTATTCATAAAAGACTCGCAGAGCGTGTTCCGGGATCAGGAGGCTCGTGTCTGCAAACGGCACAGCGCAGCCTTGTGAGCTGCGCCTGGGTTCGAGACCGTCATCAATACCTGATCGGATGCCGTTAAAGAAGAACAACTTCATTTAAAAGTGCGTAGGAACGCTCCTGAAGCCGAGCTTAACAGGCATCGGGCCGGCGGTTGAAGCAATGCGTCAGTGAAAGCTTTCGAGAAGTAATGGGTACAGCGAAATCACCAACAGCGCCGCCATGCCCCAGTTGAACACGCGCAACCAGCGCGGATCCTTCAGCACGTTGCGCAACAACGTGCCGCACGCTGCCCAGACACCGACGCTGGGCAGGTTGATGATGGCGAACACCGCAGCGATCACCACCACGTTGGTGAAGTAACCCTGCATCGGCGTGTAGGTGCTGATGGCGCCGATGGCCATGATCCAGGCCTTGGGATTGACCCACTGAAACGCGGCGGCACCCAGATAGCTGATCGGTTTGGCCTCGCCTTCCACGCCCTCACCCACCGGCCCCGAATGGGCGATTTTCCACGCCAGGTACAACAGATATGCAGCGCCGAGATAGCGCAGCACCGTGTAGAGAATCGGATAAGTCTGGAACACCGCGCCCAGGCCAAAGCCCACGGCGACCACCAATACGAAGAAACCGCAGGTAATGCCGAGCATGTGAGGAATGGTGCGGTTGAAGCCAAAGTTCACGCCCGACGCCAGCAACATGGTGTTGTTCGGCCCCGGTGTAATCGAGGTGACAAGGGCAAACAGGGCAAAGCCCAACAGTAGATCAAACGAGAGGGTCATGGGGTAATCCGTCAGGGGTCATTCTGGTGTTGACCCTATCGCACGGCGGCCCGCGAACCCACGGACAGTTACGCGAAAATTCGAGCAGTACAGTTTTCGATTAACTCGGACGACCGTGTAGCTGTATGCACGCCCGGCGCTCATTTCAGCTTTCTTGTCGAATTGCGATTCGCCCAACAGTGCGGATTTTTTCGCGTGATATTCGTCGAAAGACAAGCCGCTGCGGTTCAGCGCCTCCATCGCCAGTTCGCGGGATTCTTCGGCGGTGTACGGCCGTTGTTCGGGGGAAACGTAGCTCGCGCAACCGGCGAGTACGGAGACAGCGAGCAGCAGCGAAACAGTCAGTAAACGATTCATGGGGAGCGTCCTGGCGAGCGGTGGTAGTCGATGGACAAAGGCTACGCCCGCGCCTCTCCGGGCAAAAATCAACGCTCTCAATAGTGGCTATCAAGATTTCAGCTTCAACGCCCTCATATCTCTTAACGATCTATAAATATCGATTAACGTTCTTTTACGGAATAACCAGCAGCCGCTATAAATCCCTGCACACGGCGAACAACTGTTGCTCCAGCAACTGTTGCCCAGGCAACAGCAGATCAGCAAACCCGCCTGATATCTGCACAACCGACTCACGCCAGAGCGCTAAGACCCAAGTAAACCGGGGCTCTCAGGAATTGGTACAGCGCTTGCTCAAGCCTTGGCACTTACTCACTGCTCGCTGAGCAACTGTTGATAAAAAGGAACCCATCATGTCGCGTCCTCTGAAAGTCGTCGCCCTCTCCGGCGGCACCTGGCGTCCATCGCGCACGCTGGTGCTGACCCAAGCGCTGTTGGCCGAACTGGCCGGACACTTGCCGGTCGAGAGTCATCTGATCGAACTCGGTGATATCGCCCGGCCGTTGGGTGCTGCCCTGTCGCGTCAGGAGCTGAGTGCCGAGGTCGAGGCCGAACTGCAAGCCATCGAACAGGCCGATCTGCTGATCGTCGCCGCGCCGGTGTATCGCGGTTCCTACCCGGGACTGCTCAAGCATCTGTTCGACCTGATCGACCTCAACGCACTGATCGACACCCCGGTGCTGCTCGCCGCCACCGGTGGCAGTGAGCGCCATGCGCTGGTACTCGATCATCAGTTGCGGCCGCTGTTCAGTTTCTTCCAGGCGGTGACCCTGCCGATCGGGGTCTACGCCACCGAAGCCGATTTCGCCGACTACCAGATCACCAGCGAACCGCTGAAAGCGCGGATCCGTCTGGCCGCCGAACGCGCCGCGCCACTGTTCGGCACACAAATCAAACCGTTGCTGAAAATCGCTTAAGGAGCTGTTCATGGATGTTTTCTGGTTCCTGCCGACCCACGGCGACGGCCATTACCTGGGCACCACCCAAGGCGCGCGCCCGGTCACCCTGAATTATCTGAAACAAGTGGCGCAAGCCGCCGACAGCCTCGGCTATCACGGCGTGCTGATTCCCACCGGGCGCTCCTGCGAAGACTCGTGGGTGATCGCCTCGGCGCTGGTGCCGTTGACCGAACGCCTGCGTTATCTGGTAGCGATCCGCCCGGGGATCATTTCGCCCACCGTTTCGGCGCGCATGGCGGCGACGCTCGATCGACTGTCCAACGGTCGTCTGCTGATCAACGTGGTGACCGGCGGCGACCCCGACGAAAACCGTGGCGACGGCAGCTTCCTGAGCCACAGCGAACGCTACGAAGTCACCGACGAATTCCTCAGGATCTGGCGCCGGGTGTTGCAAGGCGAATCGGTGGATTTCGAGGGCAAGCACCTGAAAGTGCAGAACGCCAAAGCCTTGTATCCGCCGGTGCAGAAACCGTATCCACCGTTGTATTTCGGCGGCTCGTCCGACGCGGCGCATGACCTCGCTGCCGAGCAAGTCGACGTGTACCTGACCTGGGGCGAACCGCCCGCCGCCGTTGCCGAAAAACTCGCCGATGTACGTGAACGTGCCGCTCGCCATGGACGCAAGGTGAAGTTCGGTATTCGCCTGCACGTCATCGTTCGCGAGACCGCCGAAGAGGCGTGGAAGGCTGCGGACAAACTGATCGAGCACATCAGCGACGAGACCATCGAAGCCGCGCAGAAATCCTTCTCGCGCTTCGACTCTGAAGGCCAGCGGCGCATGGCGGCGTTGCACGACGGGCGTCGCGACAACCTGGAAATCGCCCCCAACCTGTGGGCCGGCGTCGGTCTGGTACGCGGCGGTGCCGGTACCGCGCTGGTGGGCGATCCGCAGCAAGTGGCCGCGCGGATCAAGGAGTACGCCGACCTCGGTATCGAGAGCTTCATCTTTTCCGGTTATCCGCACCTGGAAGAGGCTTACCGCTTTGCCGAACTGGTGTTCCCGCTGCTGCCCGAACCGTATGCAAGCCTGGCCGGACGCGGCGTGACTAACCTGACCGGGCCGTTTGGCGAAATGATTGCCAACGATGTGTTGCCCGGCCAAGCCAAGGCCTAAAAACGCCCATTGTAGGAGTGAGCCTGCTCGCGAAAGCGGTGTATCTGAGACGGTGATGTCGACTGTGCTGACCACATCGCGAGCAGGCTCACTCCTACAGGGATTGCATCGATTTTGAGGAACACCGCGTGACCGCCAAACCACAAAGCACCCTGCTCTCCCCGCTGCAGACCGCGCGCCAACTGGCCGCCGAATTCGCCCTCACCGCCGTCGAGCGTGACGAGCGCGGCGGCACGCCGAAGGCCGAGCGCGATGCCCTGCGCGACAGCGGCCTGCTGGCCCTGAGCATTCCCACCCGTTACGGCGGCCTCGGCGCGACATGGAGCGAAACCCTGCAAGTCGTGCGCGAGTTCGCCAAGGTCGACAGTTCCATCGCCCACGTCTTCGGCTTTCATCACCTGATGCTCGCCACCGTGCGCCTGTTCTCGCGGCCCGAACAATGGCAGCCGTGGTTCGAACAGACCGCGCGGCAGAACTGGTTCTGGGGCAACGCGCTCAACCCGCTCGACACCCGCACCGTGGTCAAGGACTTCGGCGGTTGGCGCGAGTTTTCCGGGAAGAAAAGCTTCTGCTCCGGCGCCAGCGATTCGCAGATGCTGATCGCTTCGGCCGTCGACGAAAGTGCCGGCGGCAAGTTGCTGATCGCGGCGATCCCCAGCGGTCGCAGCGGCATCACCCTGCACGACGACTGGAACAACATCGGCCAGCGCCAGACCGACAGTGGCAGCGCCACGTTCGAACGGGTGCGGGTCGAAGAATCCGAGCTGCTGCTCGATCCCGGCCCATTGAGCACACCGTTCGCCTGCCTGCGTCCGCTGATCGCGCAACTGACCTTCACCCACATGTTCCTCGGCATCGCCGAAGGTGCCTTTGAGGAAGCGCGCCAGTACACGCTGAGCGAAACCCGGCTCTGGCACAAATCCGCCGCCCGCAATGTGCGTGAAGACCCGTACGTACTCGCGCATTACGGCGAGTTCTGGGTGGCGCTGGAAGGCATCCGCCTGCTGGTCGAACGGGCCGCCGCGCTGCTCGATGAGGCCTGGGCCAAAGGCCCGAACCTGACCGCTGAGGAACGTGGACATCTGGCCACGGCGATTGCCACCGCCAAGGTCGCCGCCAGTCGTCAGGGGCTGGAGATTTGCAGCCGCTTGTTCGAAGTCACCGGCGCGCGTTCGACCCACGCCTCGCTGCGCCTCGACCGGCACTGGCGCAACCTGCGCACGCAGACCCTGCACGACCCGCTCGATTACAAACTTCATGAGCTGGGCGACTGGGCGCTGAACCAGGCGCTGCCGGTGCCGACGTTCTATTCCTGATCTTGCCTTTAATGGAGCGAGCCCCATGCAACTGCTGACCCTTCCGCCCTCACCCGCGCTGGCGACATCGATCCGCGCCACCGCGCAGGTCTTCGAAGACCCCAAGTCCCAGGCCCTGCTCGCCCATCTGCAACAAGTCGCGCCGAGCGAAGCCAGCGTACTGATCATCGGCGAGACCGGCACCGGCAAGGAGCTGGTGGCGCGGCACATCCATAACCTGAGCCACCGCCGGCATCGGCCGTTTGTCGCGGTCAACTGCGGCGCGTTCTCCGAATCGCTGGTGGAAGCCGAGCTGTTCGGCCATGAAAAAGGCGCCTTCACTGGCGCCCTCAGCGCCAAGGCCGGGTGGTTCGAAGAGGCGGATGGCGGCACCTTGTTCCTCGACGAAATCGGCGATTTGCCGATGGCGATTCAGGTCAAGTTGCTGCGGGTGTTGCAGGAGCGCGAAGTGGTGCGCCTCGGCTCGCGCAAGAGCATTCCGATTGATGTGCGCGTGCTGGCCGCGACCAACGTGCAACTGGAGAAAGCGATCAATGCCGGAAACTTCCGCGAAGACCTGTTCTACCGGTTGAACGTGGTCAATCTGGAACTCAGTCCGCTGCGCGAACGACCCGGCGATATCCTGCCGCTGACCCGGCATTTCATCGAGGCCTACAGCCAGCGCCTGGGTTACGGACGGGTCAGCATCAGCCCCGGTGCCGAACAGAAACTGCGCAGCTACAGTTGGCCGGGCAACATCCGCGAACTGGAAAACGTCATCCACCACACCCTGTTGATCTGCCGTAACGGCGTGATCGAGCGCGACGATCTGCGCCTGTCGAACCTGCGCATCGAGCGCCCGGACGATCAGCAGTCGAACGCCGACGATTCACCGGAAGCGCTGCTGGAGCGAGCCTTCCAGAAGCTCTTCGAACAACAGGCCGGCGCCCTCCACGAAAAGGTCGAAGACGCCCTGCTGCGCGCCGCCTATCGCTTCTGCCATTACAACCAGGTGCACACCGCCGCGCTGCTCGGTCTGAGCCGCAATGTCACCCGCACGCGGCTGATCAAGATCGGCGAACTGGCGGTGAACAAGCGGCGACTCACGGAGAACCTGCACGGTGAACGCCTGATTCAGTTGTCGATCTAGCCGACCAGGTTGCAGTGCAGCGCATCGTCATGACTGCGGGCGATGCTGCTCAACACCTGGAATGAATTGAAGGTCACGGTTTTCGCCTGGTGGGCGCGGATCAGCTGCCAGAAATCCTGCTCGCCGCTTTCATAACGACAGAACGCCGCCTCCCCGGCTTCGCGGCTCTGCCACTGGAGCAAGCTCAGCACCCGCCGACCGTCGTCGCTGACCTGGACGCTGGCGCTGACAAAGCCTGCGTAGCGCTGCGCCAGGTGTTCACTCTGCTGCGCCAGCGCACTGACCAATGCCGGTTGCTGGCGCGGCTCGATCTCGAATTCGATCAATTGGGTAAAGCTGCGATTTTTCGCTGAGGTTTGCATGAGAAGTCCCCACTCATCGTAAGCCGAGTCTTGCGACTCGAAGGCCTGCAGGGTAAAACCTCTAGTTAAGTCAAGGTCAAGAGTCATTTTGCAAAATGATCACCAAGGAAAACCTGCACAAGCAACTCACCGTGGGCGAAGTCGCCGCGCGCAGCGGAGTCGCGGTCACTGCCCTGCACTTTTATGAAGCCAAAGGCCTGATCACCAGCCAGCGCAATGCCGGCAATCAGCGCCGTTATCCACGGGCAGTCTTGCGCCGGGTGGCGTTGATCAAGGTCGCGCAGCGTCTGGGCATTCCGCTGGCGGAGATTGGCGAGGCGCTGAAGAGACTCCCCGACGACCGCGCTCCGACAGCAGCAGACTGGAAAGTCCTGTCCGAACAATGGCGCCGCGAACTGGACGAGCGGATCAATCAACTGACCTTGTTGCGCGACCGGCTTACCGGTTGCATCGGTTGCGGGTGTCTGTCGATGGAGGCTTGCCCGTTGCGCAATCAGGGCGATGTGCTCGGTGATCAGGGGCCGGGGGCGCACTTTCTGGACTGACTGCTCGTCGGGGAAAAATCCTGGCCACGCAGACAGTTCTATAGTGAATCTTCCACAAATCCAGTGGAGCCATACCTCGCAAAACAAAAACAGGGAGAACGTCATGAGCGTCAAACCCATTCCCGAGGGGTATCACAGCATTACCCCGTACCTCGGCATCCTCAAGGCCGCCGAAGCCATCGAGTTCTACAAGAAAGCCTTCGGCGCCACGCAGGTCATGCGCCTGGACATGCCCGACGGGCGCGTCGGTCACGCCGAGCTGCGCATTGGCGACAGCGCGATCATGCTCGGCACACCGTGCGATCAAGGGCCGTTGAGCGATCCGGACAATGCCGTGTCGGTCGGTCTGCATCTGTATGTCACCGATGTCGACAAGTCTTTTCAGCGGGCGCTGGATGCTGGGGCGAGTGCGGTGTCGGAGGTCAAGGATCAGTTTTATGGCGATCGCAGCGGGACGCTGAAGGATCCTTATGGGCACCTGTGGTTTCTGGCTACGCGCAAGGAAGATCTGACCGAGGAGCAGATCAAGCAGCGGGCGATGGAGATGTTCAGTCAGGGTTGAGATTTTCAGGGTTTGGGCTGGCCTCTTCGCGGGCAAGCCCGCTCCCACAGGGATCTCCGGTGTTTATACGATGGGTGTCACACAGTAAAAACTGTGGGAGCGGGCTTGCCCGCGAAGGGGCCAGCCCTGACGACACACATCACACTTCATGAACCTGTACACCACGCTTCAACCCTTGCCCCGAGTGCCGAACACTTTCAGGATGCATCCCACCCGCACCTGAACAAGGATTAGCCCGATGTTTGCCGGATTCGTCAAAGACCAGCGCCACGTCAACGGCGTCGACATCGCCTATCGCCTCGGCGGCAGCGGCCCGGGGTTGTTGCTGTTGCACGGACACCCGCAGACCCACGTGATCTGGCACAAGATTGCCGAGCAGTTGGCGGAGCACTTCACTGTGGTCGCCGCCGACCTGCGCGGCTACGGCGACAGCGCCCGACCGGCTGCCGATGAACAACACCGTCATTATTCAAAACGCGAAATGGCCAGGGACAACTTCGAGTTGATGCAGGCGCTGGGCTTCGAACAGTTTTCGATTCTGGCCCACGACCGTGGCGCGCGGGTCGGCCATCGCCTGGCCCTCGACCACCGCGCTGCGGTGCAGCGGATGCTGCTGCTGGACATCGCCCCGACCCTGGCCATGTACACGCAGACCAACGAAGCCTTTGCCCGCGCCTATTGGCACTGGTTCTTCCTGATCCGCCCGGCGCCGTTGCCGGAAACCCTGATCGAGGCCGATCCCGCAGCCTATCTGCGCAGCGTGATGGGCAGCCGCAGCGCCGGACTTAAGCCGTTCACCGAACCAGCGTTCAGCGAATACCTGCGCTGCCTGCAACGTCCCGGCAGCGCCCGGGGCATTTGCGAGGACTACCGCGCCAGCGCCAGCATCGACTTGGAACATGACCGGGCCGACATCGCTGCCGGCCATCAGCTTGATCTGCCGCTACGCGTATTGTGGGGCGCGCAAGGCACGGTCGGGCGCTGCTTCGACCCGCTCAAGGAATGGCAGCACGTGGCAACCGACGTCAGCGGCAAGGCGCTGCCGGCCGGGCATTATCTGGCCGAAGAAGTGCCAGAACTGTTGCTCGCCGAAGCGCTGGATTTCCTGCGCTGAATCGAGCCCTGTACCGCCGATGCTATGCTGGCGGCTTGTGCCGCCAGTGCTCGTTCCCACATGTCCCAGAACAAAGAAACCGTGCCCCTGCCCGAAGACCTGCGCGTGCTGCTGACCGTTATCCGCAAGAACGGTTTCGCCGCTGCCGCCGATGAACTGGGCCTGTCCCCGGCCTACGTCAGCAAACGCATCCAGATTCTCGAATCGACCCTCGGCACTCGCCTCCTGCACCGCACCAGTCGCCGGGTGTCGCTGACCGAAGACGGCGAGCGGGTGCAGCGCTGGGCCTTGCGCATCCTCGATGATTTTCAACAACTGCATGACGATCTCGCCGACGCTCACGACAGCCCACGCGGGCGCTTGCACATCTGCAGCAGTTTCGGTTTCGGCCGCAACCATGTGGCGCCTGCGGTTTCGCGGCTGGCCGAGCTTCACCCGCAGTTGCAGATCCGCCTGGACCTGTTCGACCGCGCGGTGGACATCGTCAATGAAGGTTTCGACCTGGAAATCCGCGTCGGCGACGACCTGCCCGGTCAGCACATCGGCCGGCAACTGGTGAGTAACCGCCGGGTGCTGTGCGCTGCGCCCAAATACCTTGAGCGCCGCGGCACACCGCAGACTCTGGACGACCTGCAACAACATGACTGCCTGGTGATCAAGGAGCGCGACAACGCTTTCGGCATCTGGCATCTGGATCGCGACGGCACACAGGAAAGCGTGCGGGTCAGTGGGCCGCTGTCTTCCAACAACGGCGAGATCGTCCTGCAATGGGCGCTCGACGGACGCGGCGTGTTGCTGCGTTCATTGTGGGATGTGAAACCGTTGCTGGAACAGGGCCGACTGCTGCCGGTGCTGGCCGATTACAGCCAGAGCGCCAATGTCTGGGCGGTGTACCCGACGCGGCTGACCAACTCCGGCAAGCTGCGGGCGTGTGTGGAGTTTTTGCAGGGGCATTTCAAGGATCTTTCTCTGTAGCCTAAACATCACAAAACCCTGTGGGAGCTGGCTTGCCAGCGAAGGCGTCAGTTCAGCCAATATAAATGTCGGATGTGCTGGCCTCATCGCTGGCAAGCCAGCTCCCACAGGGTCAAAGGGGTGTCAGGTCAGCCATGGGTTGGCGGCCAGGTGTTCGCGTTCGAAAGCCTCGATCTGCTCACGCCGCTGCAACGTACTGCCTATCGCATCCAGCCCCAGCAACAGCGCGGTCTTGCGCAAACCATCAATCTGGAAATCGATGACTTCACCGTCCGCCAGACGTATCTGCTGCGCCTCAAGATCCACATTGATCAGTGCCGTTTCAGGCTGACTCACCAACCGGCCAATGCGCTGCACCTGTGCCTCGTCCAGGGTAATCAGCAACACCCCGTTGCGTTGGCAGTTGTCGTAAAAAATCCCGGCAAAACGGCTACCGATCAGCGCGCGAATGCCCATTTGCTGCAACCCCCACACCGCATGTTCGCGACTTGAACCGCAGCCGAAATTCGGCCCGACCACCAGAAAGTTCGCGCCCTGCCAGGCCGGTTGGTTCAACACGAATTCCGGGTTGGGCGTGCCGTCGGCAAGAAAGCGCAGATCGAAAAACAGCCCACGATCCAGTCCCTGACGGTCGATACCCTTGAGAAACTGCTTGGGCATGATCACGTCGGTGTCGACGTTGGCCGCGAGCAGCGGCGCGGCCCGGCCGCTGACCTGAGTAAAGGGTTGCAGGCTCATGGGCGTTCTCCGAAGTGGCGGATGTCGGTCAGGTGGCCGTTGATCGCTGCTGCGGCGACCATGGCCGGGCTCATCAGGTGCGTGCGCGCCCCCGCGCCCTGGCGGCCTTCGAAATTGCGATTGGTGCTGGAGGCGCAACGGTCGCCGGGCGCGAGCACGTCATCGTTCATCGCCAGGCACATCGAGCAGCCGGACTGACGCCATTCGAAACCGGCGTCGATGAAGATCTGCGCCAGCCCCTCAGCCTCGGCCTGGGCCCGCACTGCGCTGGAACCGGGCACGATCATCGCCCGCACATGCCCGGCCACCCGCCGACCGCGCACCACGCTGGCGGCGTCACGCAGATCCTCGATCCGCGCGTTGGTGCAGGAGCCGATAAAAGCGTGGCTGATGACGATATCGCGCAGCGCCATCCCCGCCTCCAGGCCCATGTATTGGAGGGCGCGGCGCATGTCCTGACGCAGGATCGGATCGTCGATGCGTTGCGGGTCCGGCACCTGCGCGCCAATCGCAGCCGCCTGGTCGGGGCTGGTGCCCCAGGTGACCATCGGTTCCAGCAGACTGGCGTCGAGATGGATTTCGCGGTCGAACACGGCGCCGGGATCGCTGCGCAGTTCACGCCACTTTTCCACGCCCCGCGCCCACAGTACGCCTTGTGGTGCGCGGGGTTTGCCGTTGAGATAAGCAAAGACTTTTTCGTCCGGCGCCATGAACGCACCGCGTGCACCGGCTTCGACCGCCATGTTGCAAATGGTCATCCGCGCCTCGACGCTCAGCGCATCAATGGTCGAACCGCAGAACTCGATCGCATAGCCAGTGGCGCCCGACGCACCGATGCGGCCGATCAGCGCCATGATCACGTCCTTCGACGTCAGCCCCGGCGCCAGTTCGCCATCCACCGTCACGCGCAGGCTTTTCAGGCGTTTGTAGACCAGCGTCTGCGAGGCCAGCAGGTGCTCGATTTCCGAGGTGCCAATGCCAAATCCGAACGCCCCCAGCGCACCGTACGTGGTGGTGTGGCTGTCACCGGCAGCGATGACCATGCCCGGCAGAATGAAGCCCTGCTCCGGGGCGATCACATGCTCGATGCCCTGACGTTTATCGAGAATATCCAGCAGTTCGATGCCGAAGTCCCGGCAGTTCTCCGCCAGATACGACACCTGCCGCGCACCGCCGGCATCAGGCATCGCCGCCACCCGTTTGGGGGTGGTCGGGTTGACGTGATCGACCACCGCCAACGCCGTACCCGGCCGCCAGACCTTGCGCCCGGCAGCACGCAGACCGCTGAACGCCTGAGGGCTGGTGTATTCGTTGATCACCTGGCGATCGATATACAACAGCACATGACCCTGATCGTCGAGGCGGCACACGGTGTGCGAATCGATGTGTTTGTCGTAGAGGGTTCTGGGGTTCATCAGGGGGCTCGCTCAAGGGAATGCGGTGCTTTCCATCATAGGGAGCGCTTTGATGGCATCAATTGCCAGGCAGTGAGAGCGGCGTTCATGAATCGTGTTTGATCGGCTGATCAATGACTGCCCCTGTGGGAGCGGGCTTGCTCGCGAAGGCGTCGCGTCAGTCGACATCAAAGTTGAATGATCTACCGCATTCGCGAGCAAGCTCGCTCCCACAGGGGTTGGTGGTGACTGGGGGAATTGCGAAACATTTGCTTTCATATCACCTTTCGGGATTTGTCCGGCTCATCCGTCCTATAGAGATGCAGGCCGTTCGCACAGGCAACAGCCACGACCGCGCCTTTTGCGGACACCCGCGCTGCGAAGCCCGTAGCCGCGTGCCCTTTCATCGAAATCAAGACGCGCAATCATGTCGAAGAAATCCCGTTCCAAACTGTGGTTCCTGGTGCATAGCTGGCTCGCGCTGCCGATCTGGTTTTTTGTCCTGATCGTCTGTGTCACCGGCACGCTGGCGGTGGTCAGCCAGGAAATCGTCTGGCTGGCCAACCCGCAAATGCGCGCCAGCCAGCCATCGGATGACGCACCACGGCTCAGCTACGATCAGGTACTGGCCGCGATCAAACAGGCCGAACCGCAGACGCTGGTGGAAAGCATCAGCCGCCCCGACGAATCGCACTTCGCCCTCGATGTCGAGGTCAGCTACCCCGACGGCCGCTCGCAGACGGTCTACGTCAACCCTTACACCGGGGTGATTCAAGGCCCGGCGCCGGACTTCAACTTCAAGGCGTTCACCCGCGCCCTGCACGGCTGGTGGCTGGTGCCGTTCACCAACGGTTTCAGTTGGGGCTGGTACCTGGTGTCGTTCCTCGGCCTGCCAATGCTCGCTTCGCTGGTCACCGGGCTGGTGGTGTACAAGCGCTTCTGGAAAGGTTTCTTCAAACCCACCCTGCGTTTTCGCCACGGTGCGCGGATCTTCTGGGGCGACTTCCATCGACTGAGCGGCATCTGGTCGATCTGGTTCATCGCGGTGATCTCGATCACCGGCACCTGGTTTTTGATCCAGGCCATTCTGGCCGACAACCAGGTGTCCATCAGCAGCGAACCGATCATTCCCGCCATGTCTCGGGAAAGCGTACCGATGTCGAGCGACGCCAGTCCTCCCCCACGGATCAGCCTCGATCGCGCGGTACAGATCGCCGAACAGCACATCCCCGGGCTGGAAGTCAGTTTCGTCAGCCTGCCGGGCAATGCCTACAGCCACTTGAGCCTTGGCGGGCGCGGCTGGTATCCGTTGATGTTCCAGACCGCCACGCTCAACCCGTACAACGGTGAGATGGCCGCCACGCGACTGCTGACTGACCGCTCCTCGCTGGAGTTCGTCACCGAGTCGATGCGCCCGCTGCACACCGGTGATTTCGGCGGTCTGTGGATCAAACTGATCTGGTTCTTCTTCGGTCTGCTGCTGAGCATGATGGTCCTCAGCGGCCTGTTGATCTGGACCAAGCGCACCGCGCTGGCCACCGCCAACGCGCTCAAGCGCGAAAATAAAAAGGCCCGCAGCCTCCGCGTCAGCCGTGAACCGGCGGAGGTCAGCCCATGAGCCCGTCCAACCGCACTGCCCAACCGTCCGCCCTGCGCCGCTTCTGGCACAAATGGCGCTTTCACCTGAACGCCCTGTTGCTGCTGATTCCGCTGGGTTTCATGCCCAAGTATTTCGCCGATGCCGCGCTGTTTCGCGGTGACGTCGGCCTCGGTGAGCATGAGGTCGGCGAAATCCAGGTCGGCCCGTGGAGCCTGCGCCTGGCCGAACTGCGCAACGAAGCGCCGCGTCTGAGTGGCCCCGCCGGCTACATGAAGGACTTCAATGCTGCCCTGTGCGACGCCTGTGTCGAACAGGTCAAGGCCACCTACCTGCGCATCGGCAAACCGCGCAGCCTGCGCGCCGCCGGGGTGATTTTCTTTGGCACGCCGTATCGCATGGGCGCGCAATTGCCGGTGGCGGAAAAGACCAAAGCCGATGCCGAACTGTGGATCACCATGGAAGGCTGGGACGGCAGCATGCATCAGGCCTCGATTCCCCTGAGCCAGGCCTCCCCCGCCACCCTCGCCTGGCTGAACCAACAAGGAGCCAAACCATGAACCGCGTTCAACGCCCTTCCCGCCTGCGGTTGCGTGCCGCGTTGCTGATGCTCTGCGCAGGTTTCAGCGCCGGCGCCCTGGCCCATAACCCGATGTGCGAATGCAAAGCCGTCGATGCCGAGCAGATCAAATGCACCGGCGGCTTTTCCGACGGCAGCGGCGCGCCGGGGGTGACCCTCGATGTGATCGGTTACGACGAAACCATTCTGCTGCCGGGCAAGCTCGGCGCCGATTCGACCGTGACGTTCAAGAAACCGGCGGCCGAGTTTTATGTGCTGTTCGACGCCGGCCCCGGCCACGTTGTGGAAATCGACCAAGCCGACATCGAGGCCCCATGAGCACGCCCACCACCCAAGTCGTCCGCCCGGCCGGTGCCGGGCATGAAACCCTCAATGTTCTGCTGTTGTGTTTACTGATCCTTGCCGTCGCCGGATCAGTGGTGGCATGGCGCGGGGTGTCCCATGAACCGGAGCCGGTTTCCAGCCATCAACTCGATGCACGGCGCGACCTGAGTGCCGCCGAGCAAGGCATCTATGCCGACCTGCGGGTGACCCTCGACGAGATCCGCCTGCTGCGTGAAGAGCAGCAAAGCCTACCGACCCCGCAAAATCTGGCCGAGGAAGGTTTCGCCCCGTTCGCTCAGGACGCCAGCTCGGTCAGCCGTGGCGGGCATGCCTGGCAATTGCTGGCGGACACGGCCTATTTCGGCCACAGCCAGGCGCCCGCCGTCGCCGGTTCGTTCGTGATGCTACTGAGCGCCGACGCCACTGCCGCGCCGGACATCTGGCTCAACCGCGCCGCCGAGTTGCAGACGCCCACCGAACTGACTGACGCCTCGCTGTCCGCCGCAGGCTGGAAACAGATCGTCGCGCAGTTCGATGCCGGCGTGACCCGCGAGCATCGCCACTGAACCTTCGCCTTCACCCGAGAGAAGACCGCTAGCCCATGCTTATTTCCCTGACTCGCCGTCCCCTCCTGCGCACCCTGCTGTTAGGCCTGTGCGCGTGCCTGCTGAGCCCGCTGGCCAGCGCCGATCCGGGCAAACGCCTGCGCATCGGCATCACCCTGCACCCGTATTACAGCTATGTGGCGAATATCGTCGGCGACAAGGCCGAGGTGGTGCCGCTGATTCCCGCCGGCTTCAACCCGCACGCCTACGAGCCACGCGCCGAAGACATCAAGCGCATCAGCGGGCTGGATGTGATCGTGCTCAACGGGGTCGGCCATGACGACTTCGCCGACCGCATGATCGCCGCCAGCGAAACGCCGAACATCAAGACCATCGAAGCCAACGAAAACGTGCCGCTGCTGGCGGCCACCGGTACCGCTGCGCGCGGCGCCGGCAAAGTGGTCAACCCGCACACCTTCCTGTCGATCAGCGCTTCGATTGCCCAGGTCAACAACATCGCCCGCGAGCTGGGCAAACTCGACCCGGACAACGCCAAGGCCTATACCCAGAACGCCCGCGCCTACGGCAAACGCCTGCGGCAGATGCGCGCCGATGCGCTGGCCAAACTGACTCAGGCACCGAACGCCGAACTGCGTGTGGCCACGGTGCATGCGGCCTACGACTATCTGCTGCGCGAATTCGGCCTGGAAGTGACGGCCGTGGTCGAACCGGCCCACGGCATCGAACCGAGCCCGAGCCAGTTGAAAAAGACCATCGACCAACTGCGCGAACTCGACGTGAAGGTGATCTTCTCCGAGATGGATTTCCCCTCCACCTATGTCGAAACCATCCAGCGTGAGTCCGGGGTGAAGCTGTACCCGCTGTCGCACATTTCCTATGGCGAATACAGCGCCGACAAGTACGAAAAGGAAATGACCGGCAACCTCGACACCGTGGTGCGGGCGATTCAGGAGTCCGGGGCATGACAGCAAAAGAAACCCTCTCTGACACCCCGCCATCCCCTGTGGGAGCGAGCTTGCTCGCGAAGGCGTCCGGTCAGTCAGCATCATTATTGAATGAACCACCGCATTCGCGAGCAAGCCCGCTCCCACAAGATGACCGGCAACCTCGACACCGTGGTGCGGGCGATTCAGGAGTCCGGGGCATGACAGCAAAAGAAACCCTCTCTGACACCCCGCCATCCCCTGTGGGAGCGGGCTTGCTCGCGAAGGCGTCCGGTCAGTCAACATCATTATTGAATGAACTACCGCATTCGCGAGCAAGCTCGCTCCCACCAGATGACCGGCAACCTCGACACCGTGGTGCGGGCGATTCAGGAGTCCGGGGCATGACAGCAAAAGAATCCCTCTCTGACACCCCGCCATCCCCTGTGGGAGCGGGCTTGCTCGCGAAGGCGTCCGGTCAGTCAGCATCATTATTGAATGAACCACCGCATTCGCGAGCAAGCCCGCTCCCACAAGGGGTAAGTGGGCCGACTCTGGATTTTGCAGAAGTCTTTCTGACCCTCGGTCGCACGACAATCCTCGACAACGTGACCTTTCAGGTGCAACCCGGCCACGTCCACGCCCTGGTCGGCCCCAACGGCGGCGGCAAGAGTTCGCTGGTCAAGACCTTGCTCGGGCAAATGCCGCATCAGGGTCAACTGAGCCTGCACTGGCCCGGCCAACCCGGCACCATCGGCTACGTGCCGCAGGCGCTGGAGTTCGATCGCGGCCTGCCGATGACCATCGACGATTTCATGGCCGCCATGTGCCAGCGCCGCCCGGCGTTTCTCGGCCTGAGCAAGCACTACGCCAACGCCATCGGCGAGGCGCTGGAACGGGTCGGCATGCAGGACAAACGCAAGCGGCGCATGGGCGCGTTGTCCGGTGGTGAACGTCAGCGCGTGTTGCTCGCGCAAGGCTTGATCCCGGCCCCGCAATTGCTGGTGCTGGATGAGCCGATGTCGGCCCTCGACGAAGCCGGGATCCAGGTGTTCGAACGCCTGCTCGGCGACTGGCGCGCCGCTGGCATCACCGTGCTGTGGATCGAGCACGATCTGGAAGCGGTCAAGCGTCTGGCCGACCGGGTCACCGGTCTCAACCGCCGCGTGCTGTTCGACGCTACGCCGCAACAGGCGCTGACTCCGGAACGCCTGTTGAGTCTGTTTTCCACCCATCCACGGAGCGCGGTCTGATGAGTTACGAAGCCTTTCGTTTGATGATTCAGGGCTGGGCGTCGTCCGGTTACCTGCCGGAAGCGCTGGCCTACGGCTTTGTGGTCAACGCATTGCTCGCCGGCCTGTTGATCGGTCCGGTGCTCGGTGGCCTCGGCACGCTGGTGGTGGTCAAGCGCTTTGCGTTTTTCTCCGAAGCGGTCGGGCACGCGGCGCTGACCGGCGTGGCCATCGGCATTCTGCTCGGCGAACCCTACACCGGGCCGTACGGCAGCCTGTTCGGGTACTGCCTGTTGTTCGGCATCCTGCTCAACTACCTGCGCAACCGCACCGGCCTGGCGCCCGACACCCTGATCGGCGTGTTTCTCTCGGTGTCGCTGGCGCTTGGCGCGAGCCTGCTGTTGATTCTGGCCGGCAAGATCAACGTGCACATTCTGGAGAACGTGCTGTTCGGTTCGGTGCTCACCGTCAATGGCAACGACCTGCTGGTGCTGGCCATCGTCGGTTCGCTGGTCATGGCCCTGGCACTGCCTTTGTACAACCGGATCATGCTCGCCAGTTTCAACCCGCAACTGGCGGCGGTGCGCGGCGTCGCGGTGAAGACTCTGGATTACCTGTTCGTGATTCTGGTGACGCTGATCACCGTCGCGGCGGTGAAGGTCATCGGCGCGATTCTGGTCGGCGCATTGCTGGTGATTCCGGCGGCGGCCGCGCGCTTGCTCAGCCAGTCGCTCAAGGGCTTCTTCTGGTGCTCGGTGCTGATTGCTACCGTCAGCACGCTGTGCGGGATCCTCGCGCCGATCGTCTTCGATCTGCCGATCCCGTCCGGCGCCGCGATCATTCTGGTCGCCGGCATCGCCTTCGCCCTCGCCGCCATCGCGCGCGGGGTTGTCCCGAGTCTGAAAGGGAACCTTGGATAAATGATATTCTCACTGCGAAAACTGACCCTGGCCATGGCCCTGTGCGGCGTGGTCGGCAGCCCGTTGCTGGCGGCTGAAAACACCAAACCATTGCGCGTACTGGCCTCGCTGCCCATCACCTATGGCCTCGGCGAAGTGCTGCTCAAAGGCACCGACGTCAGCCTGGAGCGCGCAGCTCCGGCGAATCTGCCGGGCAGCCGTCAGACCGCATACTTCACCGGTCGCGGCGCTACGGCGCTGGGCAAACTGGCGAGCAATGCCGACGCGGTGATCGGCGTGCGCTCGCTGTGGGCCGATGATCCGCTGTACCCGATCGCGCGGCGCAGCAACATTCGCATTGTCGAGGTCGACGCGGCGCGCCCGGTGGACGGCGCCCTGCCAGGGATCGCCGTACAACCGGGGCTGAAGGTCGATGGCTTGAACAGTCAGCCATGGCTGGCGAGCAACAACATGGGGCGCATGGCTGATGTGATCGCCGCGGATCTGGTGCGCCTGGCGCCGTCGGCCAAACCGAAGATCGAGGCCAATCTGGCGGCGCTGAAACAGCGCCTGCTCAAGCTCAGTGCCGACAGCGAAGCGCGCCTGGCCGAGGCTGAAAACCTGAGCGTGATGAGCCTCAGCGATCACTTCGGTTACCTGATCGGCAGCCTGAATCTGGAGCTGATCGGTCAGGATCCACGGCCTGATAGCGAGTGGACGGCGCAAGAACTGAAGCAACTCACGGCGACGCTCAAGGACAACGACGTGGCGCTGGTGCTGCATCATCGCCAGCCATCGGAGGCAGTGAAAGCAGCAATTGCCGCCTCGGGGAGTCATCTGCTGGTGTTGAGTACCGACGCGGCGGATCCGGTGGCGGAGCTGGAGGGGAATGTGGATTTGCTGCTCAAGGGGTTGAGTGGGGCGTAGTTTCAGTAATACCGCGTTATCGTTCTTCGCGAGCAAGCCCGCTCCCACAGGGGAGTTGTGCGCACCACAGATCCAATGTGGGAGCGGGCTTGCTCGCGAAGAGGCCCGCCAGAACAACACCATTGCGAGCAATAAAAAAACCCGCTGCCTGTCACCAGTCCAGCGGGTTTGTTTTTGCCTGGCAGATTACTGAGCCGCCGCCTGCCCTTCCATCTTCTGTCGCAGGCTCAGCGGACGCATGTCGGTCCAGACTTCTTCAATGTAGGCCAGGCATTCCTTCTTCAGGCCGCTCTTGCCCACGGTGCGCCAGCCCTCCGGCACGGCTTTGTAATCCGGCCAGATCGAGTATTGCTCTTCGTGGTTGACCACGACCTGAAAGAGGATGTCCTCGCGGTCGAATACTGACGTCATGCTGGTTCTCCATCGTTGTAAGGGTGGGCTGCACCAGGGGTGCAGCCGGGTATGTAGATAGAACGTTCGGCGCTGCGAAAAATTTACTCGGCGGCGGCGGTGGCGGCGGCCAGGGCCCGGCCGAAGATCTCGGCGACGCGGTCGATTTCGGCGGCGGTGATCACCAGCGGCGGCAGGAAGCGCACCACCGCACCATGCCGGCCGCCCAGTTCGAGAATCAGCCCACGCTTGAGGCATTCGCGCTGCACCAGCGGTGCCAGACGCGCGAACGCGGGTGGGTGACCGAGCGCATCCGGCGCGCCGTTCGGATCAACCAGTTCGACGCCGAGCATCAAGCCACGACCACGAATGTCGCCCAGTTGCGGGAAGTCGCGTTGCAGGATGCGCAGGTGTTCGCTCAGGCGTTCGCCCATGGCGGCGGCGTGTTCGCAGACCTTGTGTTCGAGCAGATAACGCATCACCGCCGAACCGGCGGCCATCGCCATCTGATTGCCACGGAACGTGCCCGCATGGGCACCCGGTTGCCAGGTGTCGAGCCAGTCGCGATAGACCACCACCGCCAGCGGCAGGCTGCCGCCGATGGCTTTGGACAACACCACCACGTCGGGGACGATGCCGGCGTGTTCAAAGGCAAACATCTTGCCGGTGCGGGCGAAACCGCTCTGGATCTCGTCGACGATCAGCGCCACCCCGGCCTTCTCGGTGATCCGACGCAAGCCGCGCAGCCACTCGATATCGGCCGGGATCACCCCGCCCTCGCCCTGCACCGCTTCGACAATCACCGCTGCCGGCAACTGCACACCGGCCTCAGGATCATTAAGCAGGTTTTCCAGATAACTCAGGTTGGCTTTGACCCCGGCCGCGCCGCCGAGACCGAATGGGCAACGATAGTCATAAGGGAACGGCATGAATTGCACACCGTTGCTGAGCAAGGCGCCCAGCGGCTTTTTTGGCCCCAGACTGCCCATCAGGCTCAATGCGCCCTGGCTCATGCCGTGATAACCGCCGGAGAACGACAACACCGTGCTGCGCCCGGTGGCGGTGCGCACCAGTTTCAACGCGGCTTCCACCGCATCGGTACCGGTCGGGCCGCAGAACTGGATTTTCGCTTCGGCCGCCAGTGCTGGCGGCAGCAAACCGAACAGGTCCTGGACGAACTGATCCTTCACTGGCGTGGTCAGGTCGAGGGTGTGCAGCGGCAGCTCATCGGCCAGCACTTGCTGGATCGCCTCGATTACCACCGGGTGGTTGTGCCCCAAGGCCAGAGTCCCGGCACCGGCCAGGCAATCGATGAAGGTGCGGCCTTCGACATCTTCGACGTACAGGCCCTTGGCGCGCTTGAGTGCCAGCGGAATGCGTCGCGGATAGCTGCGGGCATTGGATTCCTGCTGGCTCTGCCGGGCCAGTAGTGGTGATTCGTTGAACTGATACAGGGTTTCCGTCGTCGCGGAGCTGATCCGGGCCGACGACTCTTCGATAAGGCTGGTGGCGACTGACATCTCTCGACCCCTCAATACGCTATGGATAGTGACCAAAACAGCACACCGCACAGGTGCGCGTTCCGGTCGCGGGGCGCACATGCAGGTTTTCCTGTTCTGGAAACGCTTAAGCGGGGCGAGGATTTAGACCCTTGATCGAGATGTCAGCCAGGCAATAGCAGCAGCTTGTGCAGCGTAACGCGGTGCAAGCCCCGATCGCTGGCCCGTGGCACTGCATCGCAGTAGCCCAGATGCCGATAAAAAGCCGCGCCGCTACGTGTGCTGGCGATGCGCGCCTGCGGCACACCACGAATCCGCAGCCAGCCTTCAAGGTCGGTCATCAGGGCGCGCCCTGCGCCACGGCGAAACCATTCAGGCTGCACATGACAAAAGCCTATCTCACCGCTGGCCGTGGCCATGCCGACACCCACCGGTTTGTCCTGCAACAAGGCGATATTCAGGTAGCAATGCGCGTCGGCAAGGTGCGCGCTGATGACGTCGGCAGATTGTCGGCCGATCCAGCGGCTGACCAGTTGCGGATCGTTGCGGTGTTCGAGCGCACAACCGACGCGAATCGATCGCTCGATGATGCGACTGATGATGCCGGCGTCGGCAGGTTTCGCCGGGCAGATGCAGATCGATGCTTCCATGGCGCGTTCCCTCAATCCATTGAGTCAGAGCAGCCCCGACCTTAACGCCGAGGCCGGCGAATCACCAACGCAGAGACGTTACATTTGATGTGCCACACCACGGATCCCCTAATGTGGGAGCGGGCTTGCTCGCGAAGGCGGCGTGCCAGTCAGCAACCTGTCGACTGACCGGACGCCTTCGCGAGCAAGCCCGCTCCCACAGGGGATTTTTGCTGGTTCAGACAGGTTGCAGCGGCATGGTCAACTCGACGCGCAAGCCATCCGGCCGGCTGTCGAAATGCAGGGTGCAGGCGCAGCGCTGGACGATGGCTTGCACGATGGCCAGGCCGAGACCGCAGCCGGTGCTCTGACCGTTGCGCCAGAAGCGTTGGGTCAGGTGCTGCAGATCTTCAGCCGCAATTCCGGGACCGTGGTCGCGCACCACAAAACGGGCGCGCTGGCCGACGGTTTCCAGGCTCAGCTCCACCTCAGCGTCTGCCGGGGTATGGCGCAGGGCGTTGTCGAGCAGATTGCGCAACGCGGCAATCGACAGCACCGCCGGCATTTGCACCGGCGCACTGGAGAGCTGCTTGGGCAATTGCAGCTTGATGCGCTGACGCTCGCCACCAGCCGCATCCTGCATCGCCAGTTTCGCCACCTGTTCGGCGCTGCACTGCACGCCGTCATCGAACGACAGACTGCCCTCGACCCGCGCCAGCAACAGCAGTTGCTCAAGGGTGCGGTGCATGCGGTCGGCGCCCTCTTCGGCCCTTGCCAGCGACTGATCGCGGGCACTGCCTTCGGTCATGCGTGCCACTTGCAGGTGGGTCTTGATCGCCGTCAACGGGCTGCGCAGTTCGTGGGCGGCGTCACCGGTCAGGCGACGCTCGCGTTCGATGGTCTTGCCAATGCGCTGGAACAGCTGGTTCTGCGTATCCAGCAGAGGTTTCAGTTCGCTGGGAAACGACTGCAATTGCAGCGGTTCAAGCGAGTCGGCGTTACGTCGCATCAGTGCTTCGCGCAGCCGATTGAGCGGCGCCAGCCCCTGGCCGATGCCCAGCCACAACAGGCACAGGCAACCGAGCAACGCCACGCCCACCGGCACCGAGGCCGCCAGCAGGATCGACATGTTCAGCGCTTCGCGTTCAATCTGCCGATCGGCCGTGGTGATCCGCACGTCCCCCCGCGCGAGAGTGAAACTGCGCCACGGCGCGCCATCGATCATCTGGTCATGGAAGCCCATCTTTTCCGCTTCCAGGGTTTGCTCGGGACTGCTGTGACTACGGGCCAGAATCTCCCCGCGCAACGAACTGACCTGACAGGCCATGCCGCCGGGAATGTTCAATTGTTCGGCACTGAAATGGGTGCCCTCGCCCTTGCTCGGCAGCGCCGGCAGTTGCTCCAGCAGCCCGGCGACCATGCGCGCCGAGGCTACCAGCCGCTGGTCGAGGGAAAACATCATCTGATTGCGCAAGTCGCTGAGCATCCAGGCCGCAGCCAGTGCCCAGATCAGGGCGAACGCGGCGCCGAGGGTCAGACTCAGGCGCAGACGCAGACTCATCACTTCTGCTGCTCTCCACCATCGGCCGGCCCAAGGCGATAGCCCAGACCGCGCACGGTTTCGACGATGCCCTTGCCGAGCTTGCTGCGCAGGTGATGGATATGCACGTTCAGCGCGTTGCTCTCCAGCTCGTCATTGAAGCCGTAGACGCTGTCCTTCAACTGCTCGGTGGACAGTACTCGGCCACGGTTGTGCAGCAGCGCCTGCAACAGCGATTGCTCGCGGCGCGACAAGTCCACCGGTTGCCCGGCCAACGTGGTTTCGCGGCTGCTTGGATCGTAGGTCAGCGCGCCGTGCTCGATCAGGTTGACGCTACGCCCGGCGACCCGGCGCAGCAGGGTTTGCAGACGGGCGAACAATTCCCGCAGATCGAAGGGTTTGAGCAGGTAATCGTCAGCCCCGGCCTGCAAGCCATCGACCCGGTCGGTCACCGAGTCGCGTGCGGTCAGGATCAGCACCGGAATTTCCAGGCCCTGCTGACGCAGTTGTTGCAGCAACTTGAGGCCATCTTCGTCGGGCAAGCCGAGATCGAGCACCATCACGTCGAATTCGGCAACCTTGAGCATCGCCCGTGCTTTCGAGGCGGTGTTGACGTGCTCGACCGTCAGGCCCTGCGCCGTGAGACCGGCAACGATACCGCTGGCGATCAGTTCATCGTCTTCGCAAACCAGTACGTGCATGATCCGTCCCGTAGAAAAAAGCCGATTAGGCCGTTGGCCGATTAAGCTGACATTATGGCGCCCAACGCCACAGCGACAAGGGCGTGACGGTTAATCATCGGTTAATCGCCATCCACCATTGTGCCCACACTTGCACAGGGACAAGGCTCCTCCATGCGTCATTTTTTTCTTTTGTTTGCACTGCTGATCTCCGGCCTGGCCCAGGCCGGGAACAATCCGTTCGAGACCAAACCGGAGTTTCTGCCGGTCGACCAAGCCTTCGTGCTCACCTCCGAACGCCTTGAGTCCGGGGAAACCCAGCTGTTCTGGCAAATCACCGACGGCTATTACCTGTACCAGAAACGCCTGAAATTCGACGGTTTGGCGGCCGAGCAGCAGCCGGCGCTGCCCGAGGGCGAGTCGCACAGTGACGAGTTCTTCGGTGAACAACCGGTGTATCGCCAGGGCTTGGAGGTAAAAATTCCGGCGTCGGCCAGCGGTCAGATCAAGGTCAGTTATCAGGGCTGCGCCGATGCCGGCCTGTGTTATCCGCCGCAGACCCGGGTCATCGATCTGGGCGGCAAAGCGACGCCAACGGCCAGTGCCGAAGCACCGGATCAGGCCTTGGCCAGCAGCCTGCAACAACGGGCGCTGGGCTGGAGCCTGCTGGTGTTTTTCGGCCTCGGCCTGTTGCTGGCGTTCACCCCGTGTTCGTTGCCGATGCTGCCGATTCTGGCGGGCATGATTGTCGGCAGCGGTGCAACCCCACGCCGTGGTTTCGCCCTGGCCAGCAGCTATGTGATCTGCATGGCGCTGGTGTATGCAGCGATGGGGGTGATCGCTGCGCTGCTCGGCGCCAACCTGCAGGCGTGGCTGCAAAATCCATGGCTGCTCGGTGCATTTGCAGCAGTGTTCGTGGTGCTGGCGCTACCGATGTTTGGCTTCTTCGAATTGCAATTGCCGGTGGCCCTGCGTGACCGCCTCGAACACGCTTCGCGCAGTCGCAGCGGCGGCAGCCTGATTGGCGCCGGGGTGCTCGGCGCGTTGTCCGGTCTGCTGGTCGGTCCGTGCATGACCGCACCACTGGCCGGCGCTTTGCTGTACATCGCGCAGAGCGGCAATGCGCTGCACGGTGGCTTGATTCTGTTTGCGCTGGGCATCGGTATCGGGGTGCCGCTATTGCTGTTGGTGACCGTCGGCAATCGCTTCCTGCCAAAGCCTGGCGCGTGGATGAACCTGCTCAAGGGCATCTTCGGTTTCCTGTTCCTCGCGACCGCGCTGCTGATGCTGCGCCCGGTGCTGGACTCGTCGCTGTGGCTGGGGCTGTGTGGCGCGCTGCTGCTGATCGCCGCGTTCTGTGCCTGGAAGCAATCGGACGGCTTCGGCCGGGTTGCCCAGGTGTTCGGCGCCAGTTCGTTGCTGCTCGGTCTGTGGGGCAGCCTGTTGCTGATCGGCGCTGCCGGTGGCAGTGACGACCCTTATCAACCGCTGCAGGTGTACAGCGCCGGCAGGGTCGCCAGCACCACGCCGAGCGGGCATGACGCGTTCACCACGATCAAGGATCCGGCCGCCCTGCAGCGAGAACTGGATAGCGCCAAAGCCCAGGGCCAGTGGGTGCTGCTCGATTACTACGCCGACTGGTGCGTGTCGTGCAAAGTCATGGAGAAACAGGTGTTCGGCAAGGACAAGGTCATGCAGGCGCTGAGTGATGTGCGCCTGCTGCGCCTCGATGTCACTGCTGACAACGCCGCCAGCCGCGAGCTGCTCGGCCGCTACAAAGTCCCGGGGCCACCGAGTTTTGTCTGGATCGGCACCGACGGCGAAGAACGACGTAGCCAGCGCATCACCGGTGAGGTGGATGCCGAGACGTTCCTGCAACGCTGGACCACCACCCGAGACGCCAATTAAATGCTGACGTTCACCCTCGGCACCTTTGCCATCGCGCTTAACCACCTGCTGCTGATCAGTGCCCTGGCGCTGGCGACCTTTGTCGGCTGGCGGGTGGCCAAGCGTGGCGGCGATAACCCCGAGTCGGCGCTGTTCAGCCTGTTTCTGCTGGGCATGCTCGCGGCACGCGTGGCGTTTGTCGCCCTGTACTGGGGCCACTATCGCAACGATCCGTGGCAGATCATCGACCTGCGCGATGGTGGATTCCTCGCCTGGCCGGGGGTGATCGTGCTGCTGCTCACCGCTCTCTATCGCGGCTGGCGCCGACCGGGCCTGCGTCGGCCATTGGGTTTTGGCGTGGCCAGCGGCGTGCTGTTCTGGTTGTTGGCGACCCTGTCACTGAACATCTACGAACAAGGCACGCGCCTGCCGGAAATCGCCCTGCGCAACGCCGCAGGCGAGACCATCCAGCTCAGCGACTATCAGGGCGGACCATTGGTGATCAACCTCTGGGCAACCTGGTGCCCGCCCTGCCGGCGCGAGATGCCGGTGCTGGAAAACGCTCAACAACAACGCCCGGACCTGACCTTTCTGTTCGTCAATCAGGCCGAAAGCATGCAAAGCGTTGCCACCTTCCTGGAAACCCAGGGCCTGAGCCTGAACAACGTGCTGTTCGACCGCAGCGGTCGACTGGGTCAGGCCGTGGGCTCCATGGCGTTGCCAACTACGCTGTTCTATAGCCCTGACGGTCGCTTGCTGAGCAGTCATCTGGGCGAACTGTCGAACGCCAGCCTGGCCCGCGCCCTGGAAAATTTCGACATCCCGAATCCAACCGCCGCACCGGCCACCTCTGCAAGGAAACTGCCATGCCCCGCCTCCGCCACCTGCTGACGCTGACTCTGGGCACTGCCCTGCTGCACCTGCCGTCGGTGCAGGCCGCCGAAGAATTGCCCGCCGCGATCAAGCAGATCGAAGCCAAGGGCGCAAAAATCGTTGGCCAGTTCGACGCCCCGGACGGCTTGCGTGGTTATGCGGCGCAGTACCAGAACCGTGGCATGGCGTTGTACCTGACGCCGGACGGGAAACACGTGCTGCTCGGCAATCTGTACGACGCCGACGGCAAGGATCTGAGCAGCGAGCCGTTGCAGAAACTGGTCTATGCGCCGATGGCCAAGGAAATCTGGGGCAAGTTCGAAGCCAGCAACTGGATTCAGGACGGCAACAAGGATGCCCCGCGCACCGTGTACCTGTTCAGCGATCCGAACTGCCCGTACTGCAACATGTTCTGGGAACAGGCGCGACCATGGGTCAAGGCCGGCAAGGTGCAGCTGCGGCACATCATGGTCGGGATCATCCGCGAAGACAGCCCGGCGAAATCCGCCGCGCTGCTGGCGGCGAAAGATCCGGCCAAGGCCCTGGAAGATCACGAAAAGGCCGGCAAGGCCAGCACCCTGAAGCCGTTGAAAGACATTCCAAAAGCGGTGCAGACCAAACTGGCCGCCAACATGCAGTTGATGGAAGATCTGGAACTGCAGGCGACACCGGCGATTTTCTACATGGATGACAAGGGTGAGCTGCAACAGCAGCAAGGCGCGCCTTCGCCGGAGAAACTGGCGAAGATTCTCGGGCCGAAATAAGTCCGGATTCTTTATTGCCTGATCTGGCCTCTTCGCGAGCAAGCCCGCTCCCACAGGGATCACCGCGGTCACTGTAGGAGCGGGCTTGCTCGCGAAAAGAACGATGACACGGTTTAACGGTTGCGCTCAGCCAAAAAAGTAAACAACACCTCGTTCACAAACTGCGGATTCTCCAGACTGGAGATATGCCCCGCCTCCGGCACCAGCACCCACGGGCAGCCGATCAATTCAGCCATTTCCTGTGCCTCCGAAGGCGGTCGCGGTTTGTCCTGATCGCCGCACAGCACCAGGGTGGTCGCGGCATTCAGTTCGCCCAGGCGCGGCAACAGATCATCACGGCTGAAGGTGATACGCCCCATCGGCACGATGCTTTCGCGCAGGCGATCCGCGGTGTACGCCGCGAGTTTGGCGCGGAAGTCCTGATACAGCGCCGACTGCGGATCAATGCCCGGGCGGAAGAAGATCGGCACCACGATGTCGAGCAACTGAGGCGCAATCTCGCCGCTTTCCTCGATCTGCTTGAACAGCGAGAAATAGTACTGACGGGTTGGCTCAGGCTCGACGCCGACGTAGGTGTCGAGCAGTACCAGACCGTTGATCCGCTGCGGGGCCGACAACGCCAGCCGCACGCCCCACATGCCGCCGACCGATAGCCCCGCCAGCGTGATCCGTTCGATCTGCAGATGATTGAGCAAGGCCTCGACCTGCCGCGCGATGTCATCCAGTGAGGTGGTGCCTGGCGGCAAGCGCCCGGATTCGCCGTGGCCCCACAGGTCCAGGGCAATCACCCGATAGTGCGGCGACAATGCAGCGATCTGCGGCGCCCACATGGCCGTGTCCCACAGATAACTGCCCGCCAGCAACACGGCCGGGCCGGTGCCTTGATCAATGTAGTGCAGCGCTTGTCCGTCAACCGTGAAGAAAGGCATCGACCACCCCCGAGACACAAAAGAGAACCGGCAGACTGAGCTGCCGGTTGTTGATCGTCAACCCTGGATATGTACGTGAATATGCCGGTTTATTTGTGTTGAATTCACTGACGCTTTCGCGAGCAAGCCCGCTCCCACAGGGGAATGCATTCCAATGGTGGGAGCGGGCTTGCTCGCGAAGGGGCCGGTGAAGACGCCGGAAATTACAAGCCTTCCAGCTCCGCCATCAGATCATTCAAGCGATCCACCTTGTCCTCGGTCATGTCACTCGCCGCCAGGCCTTCGATGTACTCGGCCAGTTCCTGCACCGTGCTGCACTCGAACATCGCCCGCAGCGGCACATCGCGTTGCAGGGTTTTCTGCACCCGCGAGGCGATCTGCGTGGCCAGCAACGAATGCCCGCCCAGCTCGAAGAAGTTGTCGCGCACGCCGACCTTGTCGACCTTGAGCACTTCGGCCCAGATGTCGGCCAGGGTCTGCTCCAGTTCGTTGCGCGGGGCCAGGTAATCCTCGCTCTGCAACTGACCGATCTCCAGCGCCGGCAAGGCCTTGCGGTCGAGTTTGCCGTTGGCGTTGTGCGGCAACTGATCCAGCCACAACCAGTGCAGCGGCACCATGTATTCCGGCAGTTCGCTACGCAGGCGTTGCTTGATCCGCTCCAGACGTTCGCTCGGGTTGAGCGCCGAATCCGCCGCGACCAGATAGCCGACCAGGTGCTTGCCATTCACGCCTTCCTGCACGCCGACCGCCGCATCGCGGACTTCCGGTTGTTCGTGCAGACGCGCTTCGATTTCACCCAGTTCGATCCGGTAACCGCGAATCTTCACCTGATGGTCGACCCGGCCAACGTACTCCAGCACCCCGTCACTGCGCCGCCGCGCGAGGTCACCGGTGCGATACAGACGCTCGCCCGGCGCGCCGAACGGGTTCGGCACAAATACCGGCGCGGTGCGCAGCGGATCGCTGACGTAACCGCGACCGACACCGGTCCCGGCCACGCACAACTCACCCACCGCGCCCAGCGGCACCAGTTCCAGCGCGCCATCGACCAGATACAGCAAGTTGTTGTCGGTCGGCGTACCGATCGGCAAATAGCTGCCGCGAGTCGAAGCCATGTCCACACGGAAGAACGCCACGTCATCGGAGCATTCCGCCGGGCCGTAAGCGTTGACCAGACCGATCTGCGGATAACGCAGCAGCCATTGGTGCGCGAGTTCCGGCGGCATTGCTTCACCGGTCGGCAGCATCCAGCGCAGACCGTCGAGGCTCAGGCGTTCCGAGGCGAGCATGCCCTGAATCAACGACGGCACGCTCTCCAGCACGGTAATGCCCTGCGCCTGCACATGCACCAGCAGACCCTGCGGATCGTGGGCGATGCTGTTCGGCACGATGTCCACCCGCGCCCCGAACAGCGGCGCGGCGAGGAACTGCCAGACCGAAATATCGAAGCTTTGCGAAGCGGTCTGCGCAATCACATCGGCGTCCGTCAGTTGCAGGTACGGCACCTTGCTCAACTGGTTGTTGAGCATGCCGCGCTGCTCGACCATCACGCCTTTCGGCAGACCGGTCGAACCCGAGGTGTAGATCACGTAGGCCAGATTGTCCGGACCGCTGTAGATCCCCGGATTTTGCAGCGATGTCGCCAGCGCCTGCACTTCTTCCCAGACCAACAGCCGTGGACGGTTGGCGCAGCTGAACTCATCGAGCAAAGTCTGCGCCTGTTGGCGGCAGGCTTCGCTGCACACCAGCACTGGCGTGCGGCTCAGTTCGATGATGCGTTGCAGACGCTGGCTCGGCAGGCCCGGATCCAGCGGCAGGTAACCGGCACCGGCCTTGAAGCTGCCGATGATCATCCCCAGCAGATCCAGATTGCGCTCGCCCAGCAGCGCCACCGGTTGATCCAACTGCACCCCGGCCGCGACCAGTGCATGGCCGAGGCGGTTGGCGTTCTGGTTCAGCTCGGCATAGCTCAGTTGCTGATCAAGGCACGTAGCGGCAATGCGTTGCGAATGTTGCGCGACCTGCGCTTCGAACAGCGCCACGTAGCTCTGCTCCAGCGGATAATCGTGCGCGCTCTGATTGCAGCCGTGCAGCAGGAAGTCCTGCTCCTCGGCCCCCAGCAGCGGCAGATCGGCCATGTCGCCATGGAAGCCATCGACCAATGCCAGCAGCAGGCGCTTGAACTCGCCGAGCATGCGCTCGATGGTCGATTCGTCGAAGTAGCGCTGGTCATACGACAGGTGCAGACCGAGGTCATCGCCCGGGTAGCACACCGCCGTCAGCGGGAAGTTGGTGTGGGTACGGCCCGAATCCGACGTCGCGTTGAGGCTCTGCGCACGGTCCAGCACCGAGACTTCCACCGGCGCGTTCTCGAACACGAACAGACTGTCGAACAGCGGCTGGCCTTTCGGCAGTTCGCTCTGCTCCTGAATGTTCACCAGCGGCAGGTATTCGTACTCGCGCAGCTGCATGTTGCTGTCGAGCAAAGCGCTCAGCCACTGCCGCACACTGCTGCGCTGATCGTCCTCAGGCATTTTCACCCGCAGCGCAATGCTGTTGATGAACAGGCCGACGGTGCGTTGCATCTCCGGCATTTCCACCGGGCGCCCGGCCACGGTGACGCCGAACAGCACGTCGCGATCACCGCTCAGACGGCGCAGTACCAAGGCCCACGCCGCTTGGGCGAAAGTGTTGATGGTCAGTTGATGAGCCTGGGCCAGCTCGCGCAGCCGGACGCCATCTTCAACGTTGAGACGGGTGTAGCGGTCACCGACGATCATGCCGCCGCTTTCGCCGGCGTGTTCGCGCAGGAACGGTCGGTCGCTCGGGATCGGCGTGGTGCGTTCGAAACCTTGCAGGTTCTGCTGCCACCACTGGCGTGCCTCGGCCAGGCTCTGGCGTTGCAGCCAGCCGATGTAGTCGCGGTAACGCGGCGGCACCGACAACTGTGCTTCGCGCCCCTCACCGAGGGCGGTGTAGATCTCGAAGAAATCGTTCATCAGCAACGAACGGCACCAGGCATCGATGAGGATGTGGTGGTTACTCATCATGAACCAGTAACGCGCCGCACCGACCTTGATCAGGCGTAGGTGGAACGGTGCCTGATTGAGCAGATCGAATCCGGCCTCGCGCTCGCTTTTCAGCAGCGCTTGCAGCTTCGGTTCTTGCTCGTCCTCGGCAACGGCGCTCCAGTCCAGGTACTCGATCGGCGTGCGACCCGGGGTGTGGATCACTTGCAGCATGTCCTCGCCGACGCTCCAGCAGAACGAGGCACGCAACGCTTCATGACGGGCGACCACCGCTTGCCAGGCCTGGGCGAAACGCTCGGGATCGAGCTCGCTGTTGATGCGGTAGCGATCCTGCATGTAGTACAGACCGGTGCCCGGTTCGAGCAAGGTGTGCAGCAACATGCCTTCCTGCATCGGCGTCAGCGGATAGACGTCTTCGATCTGCGCCGCCGGCACCGGCAGTGCATCGAGTTGCGCCTGGGTCAGTTTCGCCAGCGGGAAGTCCGACGGCGTCAGTCCGCCAGCGTCGTCCTGCAAACAATGTGCGATCAGGCTTTGCAGCTCGCCGAGGTAGGCGTCGGCCAGATCGTTGATGGTTTGCGCCTCGTAGCGCTCGCCACTGAAAGTCCAGCGCAGCAGCAGTTCGCCGCCGTACACCTGACTGTCGATGCTCAACTCGTTGGGCAACGGCGCCTGCGGATCGTGGGCCGCACCGACCGGCTCGTCCAACGGACGGAACAGCGCATCGCTGGCGAAACTCTGGTCGAACTGGCCGAGGTAGTTGAAGGTCACTGGAGCATTCGGCAACGCCGCCATGCTGCGCTGACTGAGGTCATCGGCCAGATAACGCAACACGCCATAACCGAGGCCTTTGTGCGGTACCGCGCGCAGTTGCTCCTTGATCGCCTTGATCGAGGCGCCCTGCCCGGCAGCCTCTTCGATGTTGTGCGGGGTCAGGCGTAATGGATAGGCGCTGGTGAACCAGCCGACGGTGCGGGTCAGGTCGATCTCGTCGAACAGCGTTTCGCGGCCGTGGCCCTCCAGTTGAATCAACGCCGACGGCTGCCCGCTCCAGCGGCACAAGACGCGGGCCAGCGCGGTCAGCAGCAGATCGTTGACCTGTGTGCGGTAGGCCCGCGGCGCCTGTTGCAGCAGTTGTTGGGTACGCTCGGCATCCAGGCGCACGCTGACGGTTTGCGCGTGACGATTCTGTTGTCCGCCCTGCGGGTTTTCGCACGGCAGCTCGGCGCTCGATCCGGCCAGTTGGGTCTGCCACCAGTTCAGTTCCTCGCGCAGCGATTCGCTGCCGGCATAGGCCTGCAAACGTGCCGCCCAGTCCTTGAAGGCACTGGTTTTCGCCGGCAGTTTTACCGACTGTTCGGCGTCGAGCTGGCGGTACACGGTTTGCAGGTCGTCGAGCAATACGCGCCACGACACACCGTCGACCACCAAGTGATGAATCGCAATGAACAGGCGTTGCTGCCCTTCGGGACCATCCACCAGCAAGGCGCGCAGCAGCGGGCCGTTCTGCAGATCGAGACTGCGCTGGGCATCAGCGAACAGCGCTGCGCACTGGTCCATCGCCGCCACCCGAACCTGCCACAACACCTCGGCGTCGGACACCGGTTGATGCGTTGCCTGCCATTGATCGTTGACCTGGGTGAAGCGCAGACGCAGGGCGTCGTGCTGTTCGATCACTGCCAGCAGCGCCTGCTCCAGACGATGCGGTTCCAGCGCCACTGTCGGCTCCAGCAGCAGCGCCTGGTTCCAGTGCTGACGCTCGGGAATATCAATGTCGAAGAACCAGTGCTGAATCGGCGTCATCGCCGACTCACCGAGCACCAGTCCCTGCTCGGCAGTGACTTGCTCGCTGCGGCTGGCGACAGCGGCGAGGGTCTGCACGGTCTGATGCTGGAACAGATCCCGCGGGCTGAAATGAATGCCCTGCTGCCGCGCGCGGCTGACCACTTGAATCGACAGGATCGAGTCGCCGCCGAGTTCGAAGAAGTTGTCGTTGAGACCGACCTGCTCGACGTTGAGCACCTCGCACCAGATCTGCGCCAGGGTCTGTTCGAGTTCGTTGCTCGGGGCGACATAGTCCCGACGGTTCAACTCGGGATCCGGCGCCGGCAAGGCGCGGCGGTCGAGTTTGCCATTGGCGGTCAGCGGCATGCTCGCCAGCAGGATCAGGTGCGTCGGCACCATGTAATCCGGCAGTTGTGCCTTGAGGTGCGACCTCAGTGCTTCGCGCAGTTCGGCCTGTTGCGCTTCGCCTTGCTCGGCAACTTCGCTGACCAGGTAGCCCACCAGTTGCTTGCCGCTCGGCGCATCCAGCGCCAGCACCACCGCTTCGCGGATCGAAGCGTGATCGAGCAGACGGGTTTCGATCTCACCCAGCTCGATACGGAAACCGCGGATTTTCACCTGATGGTCGATCCGGCCCAGGTATTCCACCAGACCATCGGCGCGCTGGCGCACCAGATCGCCGGTGCGGTACATGCGCCCGCCATCGGCGGCAAACGGGTCTGCCACGAAACGCTCGGCGCTGATGCCCGGACGGTCGTGATACCCCTGCGCCAGACCGGCGCCGCCGACGAACAACTCACCGGTCGCGCCTTGCGGCACCAAAGCCAGATCGGCGTCGAGAATGTACGCCACGCGGTCACCGATCACGCTGCCGATCGGCACGCTGCCGGCGCCCTCTTCCAGCACTTCCGGGGCGAGACTGGCCAGTGGCATGACCACGGTTTCAGTCGGGCCATAGGCGTTGAAGAACAGGCTTGGTTTGAACGCGGCGCGAATCCGTTGCAGGTGCTCGCCAGTCAGCGCTTCGCCGCCGGTGATGATCATCCGCACCGGCAGAGTTTCATTCTGCGTGGCGAGGAACTGCGCCAGCTGGCTGCCGTAGCTCGGGGTGAAGCCGAGCACATTGATCCGATGGGTGCGGATCAACCCGCAGATTTCTTCCGCATCCCACTGCCCTTGCGCTCGCAGCACCACTTGCGCGCCGCTGAGCAACGGCACCAGCAGACGCTCGGTGGCGGCGTCGAAGTTGATCGAATAGAAGTGCAGTTCGCAGTCGTCCGGACGCATGCCGAAACGTTCGATCACGGCCTGGCAATGCATGGCGATTTCACCGTGGGACACCACCACGCCTTTCGGCTTGCCGGTCGAACCCGAGGTGTAGATCAGGTACGCCTGATGCTGCGGCAGGCTGATAAAGGGCAGCTCAGTGGCCGGGTAATCCGCCAGCGCCGCGCAGTCGTCTTCCAGGCACCAGCGCGCCACGTTCGACGGCAGAGCGCCAAGCGCTTTGAACATCGCGCGGTCGCTGAGCAGCAGACCGATGCGGCTGTCTTCGATCATGTAGTGCAGGCGATCGAGCGGGTATTCCGGGTCCAGCGGCACATAAGCGCCGCCGGCCTTGAGAATCGCCAGCAGGCCGACGACCATTTCCAGCGAACGCTCCAGCGCCAGACCAACCCGCACTTGCGGGCCGACCCCACGCTCGCGCAGGGCCCAGGCCAGGCGATTGGCGCGGGCATCGAGTTCGGCGTAGCTCAAAGTCTGTCCGGCGAAAGTCAGGGCCGGGGCATCTTTGCGCGCCAGCGCCTGCTCGGCGAACAGATGATGGATGCACTGATCGAGACGACGCTCGCCCGGTTCAACGCCGAGGCTGTCGAGCAACTGCTGTTGCTCAGTCGGGTCGAGCAGCGGCAATTGGCTCAGACGCTGTTGCGGATCGGCGATCAGCGCTTCCAGCAGGTTGCGCCAATGCTTGGCCATGCGCGCAATGGTCGGCTCGTCGAACAGATCGGTGCTGTAGGTCAGGCAGCAACCGAGTCGATGATCGAGGTCGGTGACTTCCAGGTTGAGATCGAACTTGGTCGCCCGCGCATCGTTGGCCAGGTACTCGACGGTCATCCCGGCGAGCATGCGGCTCTGCTGGAATTCCCAGCGCTGCACGTTGCACATCACCTGGAACAGCGGGTTGTACGCCGCGCTGCGGGGTGGTTGCAGCGCTTCGACCAGATGATCGAACGGCAGGTCCTGATGCGACTGGCCCTCAATCACCGTGTGACGCACTTGCTCGAACAACTCGCCGACCGACATCTGCCCGTCGAGCTGGCAACGCAGTACCTGAGTATTGAGGAATGCACCGATCAGCCCTTCGCTTTCCGGACGAATCCGGTTGGCCACCGGCGCGCCGATGCGCAGGTCGGTCTGGCCGCTGTAGCGGTAGAGCAAGGTGGCGAGCGCGGCGGTCATGGTCATGAACAGGGTCAGACCGTTTTGCGCATTGAACGCACGGACGCGGGCGGCGAGATCGTCGCTCAGATCGAAACGGAACAGTTCGCCCTGATGACTTTGCACCGGTGGCCGCGGACGGTCGCCGGGCAGTTCCAGCAACGGATGTTCGCGACCGAGTTGCGCGGTCCAGTAGTCGAGCTGGCGCTGACGCTCACCGGACTCCAGCCACTGCCGTTGCCAGACGCTGTAATCGAGGTACTGCACCGGCAACGCTTCAAGCGGCGAATCGCGCTCATCGACGAACGCTTCGTACAGCGCGCTGAGCTCGCGGGCAAAAATATCCATCGCCCAGCCTTCGGTGACGATGTGGTGCAGGGTCAGCACGAAGTAGTGTTCGTGCTCGGCGGTCTTCACCAGACAGGCGCGCAGCAGCGGACCGCTTTCCAGATCGAACGGCAGATGCGCCTCGTCATCGGCCAGTTGCTGGACCTGCTGCTCACGCTGGTCAGCCGGCAGTTTCGAGAAATCTTTCCAGCCCATGCGCACGCCGGTCTCGGCATGCACCTGCTGACGTGCCACGCCATCGACGCTCGGGAACGTGGTGCGCAGGGTTTCGTGGCGCAGGATCAGCGCCTGCAAGGCTGCCTCGAAATGCTCGACGTGCAACACGCCGCGCAGGCGCGCCATGCCGCCGACGTTGTACGCCGGGCTGTCCGGTTCCATCTGCCAGAGGAACCACATGCGTTGCTGCGAATAGGACAGCGGTACGGCTTGGCGGCGATCGACTTTGGCAATCGGCGGCTGTTGGTTGGTCTGGCCGCTGGCCTGGATCAGGCGGATCTGCTCGGCGAAATCGCCGAGTTCGCTGTGCTCGAACAAGGCGCGCAACGGCAACTCGACGTCACAGGCCTGACGGCTACGCGAGATGATTTGTGTGGCCAGCAACGAGTGCCCGCCGAGGGCGAAGAAGTCGTCGCGCAGACCGATCCGTGGCAGACCCAGCACTTCGCGCCAGATCGCGGCGATCTGTTGTTCCAGCTCGGTGACCGGTTCGATATGCTCACGCACTTGCCACTGCGGCTCGGGCAAGGCGCGACGGTCGAGCTTGCCGCTCGGGCTCAGGGGCATTGCGTCCAGGCGCATCAGTTGCGCCGGGACCATGTATTCCGGCAGTTCGCCGGCCAGCGCGGTTTTCAGGCGGGCGATCTGCACGTGCTGATCTTCGCTGGCATCGACAGCGGTGAAGTAGCCGATGAGTTGCGAGCCGGCTGCGGTGTCGCGCACCAGCACCACGGCTTGAGCGACGCCGTCCTGGGCCAGCAGCCGCGCCTCGATTTCTTCCGGTTCAACGCGGAAGCCACGCAGTTTGACCTGCTGATCGAGACGCCCGAGGTATTCGATCACGCCGTCCGAGGTCCAACGTGCACGGTCGCCGGTGCGGTACAAACGTGCGCCCTGCTCGCCCAACGGGTCGACTACAAAGCGCTCGGCCGTCAGCGCCGGGCGACCGAGGTAACCCCGGGCCAGACCGATGCCGCTGATGCACAGTTCACCCGGCACACCGGCCGGCACGGGATTGAGATCGGCGTCGAGCACGCGGCAGATCACATTGCCCAGCGGCCGGCCAATCGGCGAACGCTCGCCGTCGGCCGTGGTGCAGTGCCAGTGGGTGACGTTGATCGCGGTTTCGGTCGGGCCGTAACGGTTGTGCAGTTGCACCGCCGGCAGCTGCGCCAGCACGCGGTTGCGCAGTTCCGCCGGCAGCGCTTCACCGCCGGAGAATAACCGGCGCAGGCTGGTGCATTCGGCGCTCAGCGGCTCATCGATGAACAGCGCGAGCAGCGGCGGCACGAAGTGCAGCGTAGTCACGCCGTACTGCTGAACCAACTGCGCGATGCGATGCGGATCGCGGTGTTCACCGGGGCCGGCGATCAACAGACGCGCGCCAGTGATCAGCGGCCAGAAGCACTCCCACACCGACACGTCGAAACTGATCGGCGCCTTTTGCATCAACACGTCGCTGTCGTTCAGGCGATAGCTGTTCTGCATCCACTGCAGCCGTTCGGCCAATGCGGCGTGGGTGTTACCGACGCCTTTCGGTTGACCAGTGGAGCCGGAGGTGTAAATCACGTAGGCGAGATTGTCGCCGTGCAGGTGCAGACCCGGTGCCTGACTGGGCCAGTTTTCCAGGTGCAACGCGTCCATGGCGATCACGCTGACGCCGTCACTGGCTGGCAGACGGTCGAGCAATGCAGTCTGAGTCAGCAGCAGCTCGACACCGCTGTCGCTGAGCATGTAGGCCAGACGGTCGGCCGGGTAATCCGGGTCCAGCGGCACATAAGCGCCACCGGCCTTGATGATCGCCAGCAGGCCGATCAACAGTTGTGGCGAACGCTCGGCTGCAATTGCCACGCACACATCCGGGCCGACGCCTTTATCGCGCAGATAGTGCGCGAGGCGGTTGGCCTGGGCGTGCAATTCGGCAAAATCGAGACTGCCGCCGTCCCACACCAGCGCGGTGCGTTCCGGAGTCTGGCGCGCCTGTTCGTTGAGCAATTCCGGTAGCCAGTGTTGCGCCGGGGTGCACGGGGCGACGCTCCACGCTTGTTGCTGTTCCTGCTCGCACGGAGTCAGCGATGGCAGGTCGCCGATCGCCTGTTGCGGTTGTTCGCAGACGGCGCGCAGCAGATTGCTGAAGTGTTCGGCCAGACGCTCGATGGTCGCCGCGTCGAACAGTTCATCGGCGTAGTCGAAGGACAGGGTCAAGCGCCCGTTGCGATCTTCTTCGCTGTGCAGTTGCAGGTCGAACTTGGCTTCGCGGCTGTGCCACGGCAGTTCTTCGGCGAGCAGGCCCGGCAGGCGCTTGAGCGCACTCAAGTCGCGTTGCTGGTGGTTGAACATGACCTGGAACAGACCCTGTTCACGGGCCTGCGGGAACGCTTCGAGCAGTTGCTCGAACGGCAGATCCTGATGGGCCTGAGCACCCAGTGCAGCCTCGCGGGTCTGCGCCAGCAACTCGACAAACGACAGCCGCGAATCAACCTCGGCCCGCAGCACCTGAGTGTTGATGAAGAAGCCGATCAGACCCTGGGTTTCGAGGCGCGGACGGTTGGCGTTGGGGATGCCGATGCGGATATCGCGCTGACCACTGTAACGGTGCAGCAGGCTCTGGAAGGCCGAGAGCAACAGCATGAACGGCGTCGATTGATGCGCCTGCGCAGTCTGCTTGATCGCATCACTGAGGCTGACGCCAAGGCGCACACTGTGGCGCGCGGCGCTGTGCAATTGTCTGGCTGAACGCGGGTGGTCGGTGGCCAGTTCCAGCACCGGATGTTCGTCGCCCAGCCGGGCTTTCCAGTACGCCAGTTGCCGCTCGCCCTCGCCTTGCGCCAGCCACTGGCGCTGCCAACTGCCGTAGTCGGCGTATTGGGTGGGCAGCGGCGCGAGTTCGGCGCGCTGGCCTTGGAATGCCGCAGCGTACAGGCGCGAGAATTCGTCGATCAGCACGTTCAGCGACCAGCCGTCGGCGATGATGTGGTGCAGCGTCACCAGCAACTGGTGATCTTCGTCGTCGAGACGCACCAGCGTCACCCACAGCAGCGGGCCTTTTTCCAGATCGAATTGAGTGCGCGCCTCGTCCTCGCGGATCTGTTGCGCGCGGGCTTCACGCTCGTGCGCCGGCAGGTCGCTGATGTCGATCAGTTGCAGGTTGAATTCAGGCGCGGCGTCGACTTGTTGCAGCGCTACGCCGTCGCGCTCGAAGAAGCGCGTGCGCAGCGATTCGTGGCGCTCGATCAGTTGCTGGAAGCTGGCGCGCAACGCGTCTTCGTCCAGCTCGCCGCGCAGACGCAGGGCGCCGGGGATGTTGTAGGCGCTGCTGTGCGGGTCGAGTTGCCAGGTGATCCACAAACGGTTTTGTGCCAGCGATTGCGGCAGTGCTTCGCTGCGCGACAAGGCGTTGATTGCACCTTGGGCGTTGCCGCCATCCTGTTGCTGCTGCGCCACGGCAGCAGCGAATGCCGACAGGGTCGGTGCTTCGAACAACAGGCGCAGGTTCAGCTCCAGGCCCAGTTCTTCGCGCACCTTGGCGATCACCTGAGTTGCCGCAATCGAGTTGCCGCCGAGCAGGAAGAAGTGATCGTCGGCGCCGACTTGTCTGACGTTGAGTTGCTCGGCCCAGATCTTGCCGATCAGCGATTCCAGCTCGGAAGCCGCCAGGGTCGACTCGGTATTTTGCACCTCGGCGGACGGGAATACCGCGTAGCTGTCGAGGCTGCCATCGGCCAGACGATTGCGGCACGCCGAGCGTTGCAGCTTGCCGCTGGACGTCTTCGGCAGCGCACCGGGGTTGAGCAGCACCACCACGCTCGGTGCCTCTTGATAGGCCTCGGCCACCGCTTGGCGAATAGCTTTGATCAGTGCTTCGGGCGGCAGGATTTTTTGCACGCTGCGGCTGATTTCTGCGGCGATGCCAATGCCTTCTTCACCGCCCTGATTGACCGCGAATGCCGCGACGCGACCTTTGCGCACCACTTCCACTTCACGCTCGACGGTTTGCTCGATGTCCTGCGGATAGAGGTTGTGACCGCGCACGATCAGCATGTCTTTCAGGCGCCCGGTGATGAACAGTTCACCGTCGCGGATGAAGCCCAGATCGCCAGTGCGCAGCCAGGTGCGGCCGGCGTGCTGAACGAAGGTTTTGGCGCTGGCCTCGGGGTTGCGCCAGTAGCCGTGGGCGATGCTCGGGCCGGCGGCCCAGACTTCGCCGACCGCATTGTCATTGAGTTCTTGCAGGCTGCTCGGCTCGACGATCAGCACCGCATGCTCCGGCTGGCTGATGCCGCAACTCATGATCGGGCTGCCATTGCCCGGCTCGGCGCGGTTTTGCGCCAGCGCCAGATCGTCGACGCGCAGCGCAGGAATGCCCGTGCCGCGCGGTGTGCCGGCGACGAACAGGGTCGCCTCGGCCAGACCATAGGAGGCCATGAAGCTGTCTTCGCTGAAGCCGCACGGGGTGAACTTCTCGGCGAAGCGCTCAAGGGTATCGAGACGGATCGGTTCGGAGCCGGAATAGGCCACCCGCCAGCGGCTCAGGTCGAGGCGCTCCAGTGCTGATTCGCTGACCCGCTCGCTGCACAGACGGTAGGCGAAATCCGGCCCGCCGCTGATGGTGCCGCCGTATTGGCTGATCGCTTCGAGCCAGCGCAACGGGCGACCGAGGAAGTACGCAGGCGACATCAGGATGCACGGCACGCCGCTGAAAATCGGCTGGAGTAATCCGCCGATCAGACCCATGTCGTGGTACAGCGGCAGCCAGCTGACGATCACGTCGTCGGGGTTCACGTCGATGCCGAAACCGTGGCGAATCAGCAGCTCGTTGGCCACCAGATTACCGTGGCTGACCTGCACGCCTTTGGGCAGCGCGGTGGAGCCGGAGGTGTATTGCAGGAAGGCGATGTGGTCTTGCGGCAAAGTCGGTTCGACCCAGCGCTCGGCCTGGGCGTTGTCGAGGGTATCGACGCACAGCAACGGCGGCGCGCCGTCGATTTGCTGCAAGGCATCGCGCAGGTCGGCACTGGTCAGCAGCAGGCGCGGTTCGGCGTCGGCAATGATCGACAGCAGGCGTTCCTGATGATGACGACGGGCGGACTCCGGCGGATAGGCCGGCACTGCGATCACCCCGGCGTACAGGCAACCGAAAAACGCCGCGACGTAATCTGCGCCACTTGGAAACAGCAGCACCGCGCGATCACCGAATTCAGCCTGGGCCTGCAACGCGGCAGCAATGGTGCGCGCGCGTTGATCCAGTTCACGGTAACTGAGCACCACGCCCTGCTCCTCGGTTTCGGCGAGAAAGCGCAGGGCCAGGCGATCCGGCGTCTGTGCCGCACGGCGCTGGAGGGCTTGGACCAGAGTGCTGGGGAGTTCGAACGCGTCGGTCATGAGGTTTCCTGCCTGAATTCGGCTTGCTAAGTGGAATCGGGTTGCTGCGTCACGCCGATCGAGGGCGTGCAGGGCGCGGTCTGTGCCGACCGCGCAAGGCATCGGAATGCTGTCTGGCCGGGGCTCGGTACCCGGAACCATTCACCAATGAGAACGGATGACGTCTTGAAATAATTAGTCGGCGGGCAGGATCGCCAACGGGGGCCGAGATGTGGCGGTGTGTCGCAGTTCTCGATTCGCACCTTTACGGAGCATTAGTTCTCTTTCTCAATTGACAATCATTATCATTCAACATAATTTGTCGCTCGATGTGTAGGACGGCCCCGTCCCCCAGGCGTCCCACTAACCTATTGGCAGCAAGGTGATTTCCATGACGGAACAAGTATCCACAAGCAGGTGCGATTCACCGCTACTTCAGGCCTTCGTCGACAATCGACTGATTCTGGTGAAGATTGCAGCGCGCATTACCGGCTGCCGTTCACGCGCCGAAGATGTGGTGCAGGATGCGTTCTTCCGCTTGCAGTCGGCCCCGCCGATCACGTCGTCAATCAAGGCTCAATTGAGTTACCTGTTCCAGATCGTGCGCAATCTGGCCATCGATCACTACCGCAAACAGGCGCTGGAACAGAAGTACTCAGGCCCGGAAGAGGAAGGGTTGAACGTGGTCATTCAGGGCGCTTCGCCGGAAACCTCGCATATCAACTTCTCGACGCTGGAACACATCGCCGACGCGCTGACCGAACTGCCCAGCCGCACCCGCTACGCCTTCGAGATGTACCGTCTGCACGGCGTGCCGCAAAAGGACATCGCCAAGGAACTCGGCGTCTCGCCAACCCTGGTCAATTTCATGATTCGCGATGCGCTGGTGCACTGCCGCAAGGTGTCGGGCAGTCGTGGGGATGCGGCTTCGATGGGGCGTCGCTAAGCCCTGAATTCGGCGTCAAGCCATTCGCGAGCAAGCCCGCTCCCACATTTGACCGGCGTACACAGGTCGATGTGGGAGCGGGCTTGCTCGCGAAGGCAGACTTGAGACCGCAATAGATCCCAGGCCTTGTCACCTCAGGCCAGCTTGCACCGATCAAAAAACCGCTCACGCCCCAGAATCATCAACGCCGCGCGCTTGTGCGGAAAGTCGAATTCCTTCTCGCAGTGGAAGCACTGATTCTGCATGTGGCCGATCATCTTCGCGTTGTCGGCACGCGGTTCGGCGACCACGCGCTGGGTACGCGGATCATCCAGAAACAGATAGTGCACCAGCGCCGACAACCAGCTCGCGACCTTGTGCGGGCCACGGTGATTCTCTTCCCCCACCAGCATGTGGATGCCACGGTCGTAATTGTCGACATCATAGAACGGCGCGATACGGTCTTCCTTGGCCCAGTAGGCCTCGAAATAGGCAAACGGCTGATCGTCGAAACAGCCGATCAACGTCAGCGTGTGCGGATCGGCGTCGAGCTTGCTCAGGTATTCGCGATGCTGCTCAAGACTGCCCTCCTCCTGCCAGAAACTGGCGACACGCGGACTGTTCTGCCAGCGATTGAACCGCGCCAGATCCTGCTCGATCTCCACCGTGCGCAGGGAAATCCACGCCCCGAGGCGTGCATCGAAACGTCGATAGACTTCGCCGCGCGGCTTGACCGGACGCAGCGGATGGCGCTTGCCCTGGCTGATCACCATTTGTTGTGGGTAGCTGCCGCTCAGCGATGTACCGAGCCATGGCTGCGGCAATTGCCAGAAAAGGGTGCGCTCGCAACGGTATTCGCCGGCCACTTCGGTGCTGACCAGCAAGCCGCTGAGCAAGGCTTCGGTGGGCGGCTGATCCAGTTGCCAGAGCAATTGCTGACGCTCCGGCTCACGGGCGAACAACCAGTAACAGGCAGCCCACAACGCCAGGCCGGGCGGCAGGGCAAAACGCTCATCGAGCTGAATCGGGCCGGTGCCGTCACGATTCAGACGCAAGCGAACCAGCGGTTGCCCGTCCAGGCTCAGGCTCAGACGGCTTTCAGTAGCATCGGCTACCAGTTCACTGCCCGAAGGCAAGGCCAGGGCAGTCAGGTCATTCAGATTGGACATGGGTCGGGCTCACGATAATCGTCGACAGTTCAACGATGGGACGTGAGCCGCACGGGAAAATTTAGCCGGCGGGGTTAAATCAGTGTTGCGGTACCGGTACCAGAGCGATCTTGTATGGCTCGAAAATCTTCAGCATCTGCCCGTTGTCCCGCAGCTCCTGCAACAATTTGCCAAATGCCTCGCCGGTGATCGGCGCGGCCGGGCGCAGAATGGAGTAATGGTGATAAACCTGATCGATGCGCTGCGACACCAGCAACTTGTCGGCCACCTTTTCGTTGCGTTTCAGGTAGTCGAACAGGTAAGAGCGCGTGACCAAAGCAATGTCGGCGCGCCCGCGCAGCACCATCAACAGGTTGCTGTCATGGGAATAGGTCAACGTGGCCTTGAACGTATCCGCGAGAAATTTGGGGTCGGCGTTGAAATTGGCGAACTCGTAGTGATAACCGCTGTACAGCGCCAGCCGCTTGCCCTTGAGGTCCGAGAAGTAATCCTGCTGCCGCCCCTCTTCGCGTTGCGCGACGAAAATCTCGGCATCTTCCAGACCCATATCGACCGTGGTGTGTGGAATGTCCTTCCAGCCCCACTCCGGGTTTTCGAAAATCGCCATGTCGGTGCGCCCTTCCTTCAGGTCGCCGAAACGCCGGGGAATCGAGGTCGGTACCAGGACAAACTGATACTCCTTCTGCAACGCATTCAGCGCTTCGACCAATTCCGGCAGCAGACCGGTGTCGGCACCGTTTTCCGGGCGGATGGTGTAAGGCGGAAAGTGCGCGGCGCCCACTCGAACCAGTTGCGCCGCCTGCGCAGGCAGCCCTGAAAATGCCGTCAGCGCGACGAGTACCAGCCCCGTGGCCGTCCGAATTGGCGAAGACTTCAAAACACCCCACTCCCCGAAAAAATACCGATCAATGCATTCAAGCTAGGCGGTTTCGCCCAGTTAGCCAGTTTCCTGACCTGTTGGAACGTGGGTTAACGCTCTTCGAGCACCAGAATCAGCGCTTCATCGGCCAACTGATCGAGGCTCAGGCTGCCGCCGGCACGAAACCAGGTGGTGGTCCAGGACAGCGCGCCAGTGAGAAAACGTCGGGTAATGAATACATCGCCACGGATAAACCCGGCGTCCTTGGCTTCGCCCAGCATCTGCAGCCAGATGTCTTCGTAGACATCGCGCAGGGCCAGCACCCGGGCCTGACCTTCTTCGGACAGCGAACGCCATTCATAGACCAGCACCGCCATGGCTTCGCCGCTGCCGCCCATGATCGACTGCAACTCGCAGCGAATCAGCGCCAGCACCCGCTCGCGCACGTTACTGGCTTCAGCCAACGCGGCGCGCATCAACGCGGTGTTGTAGCGGATGGTTTCTTCCATCACCGCCCGGAGGATTTCATCCTTGCTCTTGAAGTGATGAAAAATGCTCCCGGACTGGATCCCCACCGCCCCGGCCAGGTCACGCACGGTGGTGCGTTCATAACCCTTGTTGCGGAACAGGTGAGCCGCCACTTGCAGCAGTTTGCCGCGGGCGCTGTCAGGGTCGGTCAACTGGCCCTGGTCGACCAGTTCGCGCATGACCCTCAGGGCTTTTTGCTCGTCCACCCGTTCTCTCCTACAGTCGATCAGTCTGTTGCCCCCTGAACACGCAGGGTTGCGCGCAATTTAAGCCGCGAGCCGCAACCAAGCAAGCGCTTGGGCAGAAGATATTTCAGTGGTTTACAAACCAAGCGCTTGCTTGGTAGCCTCCAGACACTTCTGTCGCAGGTTCCTGAGTCGGAGATAAAAATGCCCACCACCGTTCGGATCGGATGCGCCAGCGCATTCTGGGGTGACACCAGTACCGCCGCCGCACAACTTGTGGCCGGCGGGCAGCTGGATTACCTGGTGTTCGATTACCTGGCCGAAATCACCCTGTCGATCATGGCCGGCGCGCGCATGAAGGACCCGCAGGCAGGGTTCGCCGGGGACTTCGTTGAGGTGCTCGCGCCGCTGCTGCCGCAACTTGCTGAACAGAAAATTCGCGTGATCAGCAACGCCGGCGGGATCAATCCGAAAGCCTGTGCCGCCGCCCTGCAGGCTGCCTGTGACAAGGCCGGGGTCAGTCTGAAAATCGCCGTGCTGCTCGGCGATGACCTGCAACCGCAATTCAAGCAACTTGCCGCCCAAGGCATCCACGAAATGTTCAACGGCACGCCGCTGCCGCCGATGTGCGTATCGACCAACGCCTACCTCGGCGCACCGGGCATCGTTGAGGCTCTGCGCCTGGGCGCCGACATCGTTATCACCGGACGCGTGGTCGACAGCGCGGTGGTCAGCGCGGCGCTGGTGCATGAGTTCGACTGGGCGTGGCACGACTACGACAAACTGGCCCAGGCCGCGCTGGCCGGGCACATCATCGAATGCGGCGCGCAATGCACCGGTGGCAACTTCACCGACTGGCGCGACGTGCCGGACTACGAACACATCGGTTTTCCCATCGTTGAAGTCAGTGCCGACGGCCAGTTCATCGTGAGCAAACCCGAAGGCTCCGGCGGGTTGGTGACGCCGCTGACGGTTGGCGAGCAGATGCTCTATGAAATCGGTGATCCGCAGGCCTATCTGTTGCCGGATGTAGTCTGCGATTTCACTCAAGTGAAACTGCAGCAACAGGGCAAAAACACCGTGCACGTCCACGGAGCCAAAGGCCTGCCGCCCAGCGATAAATACAAGGTCAGCGCAACTTACCCGGACGGTTTCCGCTGCACCGCCAGTTGCCTGATCGTCGGCATCGATGCGGTGGACAAGGCGCGCCGCGTCAGTCAGGCAATCATCGCCAAGACCTCGGAAATGTTCAGTCAGCGCGGCTGGCCACCCTACAGCGAAGTCGACATCGAACTGCTCGGCAGCGAAGCCACATACGGCCCGCACGGCCAGCGTCGTGACAGCCGCGAGGTGGTGATCAAACTCGCCGTGCGCCATCCACTGAAACCGGCGCTGATCCTGTTCTCCCGGGAAATCGCCCAGGCTGCCACCGGCATGGCACCGGGACTGACCGGCATCGTCGGCGGACGGCCGACGGTGTATCCGCTGATCCGTCTGTTCTCGTTCCTGATCGATAAAACCGCCTGCACCCTGCACATCGACATGACCGGTGAACAGCATCCCTGCGCCCTCCCCGCGCAAATGCCGCTCGACAGCCACGATCTGCCCACCCCCGACCAGCCACCCAAACCCCAAGGCCGCGCCGACGCCAGTGTGCCGTTGGTGAAACTGGCGGTGGCGCGCTCCGGTGACAAGGGCAACCACAGCAACATCGGTGTCCTGCCGCGTCGACCGGAATACCTGCCATGGATCGCCGAAGCGCTGACGCCAGCGGTGATCGTCGACTGGATGCGCCATGTGCTCGACCCGATTCACGGCCGGGTAGAACGCTGGTACCTGCCCGGCACCCACAGCCTGAACTTCCTGCTGGAAAACGCCCTCGGTGGCGGTGGCGTGGCGAGTCTGCGCATCGATCCCCAGGGCAAGGCCTTCGCTCAGCAACTGCTGGAAATCCAGATCCCGGTGCCGCAGAGCATCGCCGAACAACTCGACTAGAGGTTGGGCTTCATGGCTTACGCATCGATTTTCAAAGCCGATCTGTTCAGCGGCCAGACCATCATCGTCACCGGTGGCGGCAGTGGCATCGGCCGTTGCACCGCGCATGAACTGGCGGCGCTCGGCGCCACTGTGCTGCTGGTCGGGCGCAAACCGGAGAAGCTGCAAAAGGTCGCCGCCGAAATCAGCGAAGACGGCGGCCGCGCCCATTGGCAGGCCTGCGATATCCGTGACGAGGAAGCGGTGAAACAACTGGTCGCCGAGTTGATCGCCGAACACGGGCCGATCCACGGTCTGGTCAACAATGCCGGCGGCCAGTACCCCTCGCCACTGGCCTCGATCAATCAGAAAGGCTTCGAAACCGTATTGCGCACCAACCTGGTCGGCGGCTTCCTGATGGCCCGGGAAGTGTTCAACCAGTCGATGAGCAAGCACGGCGGCAGCATCGTCAACATGCTTGCCGACATGTGGGGCGGCATGCCCGGCATGGGCCACTCGGGCGCGGCACGTTCGGGGATGGACAACTTCACCAAAACCGCCGCGTTCGAGTGGGGGTACGCCGGGGTACGAGTCAACGCGGTGGCGCCGGGCTGGATCGCATCCAGCGGCATGGACACTTATGAAGGCGCGTTCAAAGCGGTGATCCCGACCCTGCGCGAACATGTGCCGCTCAAGCGCATCGGTACCGAATCGGAGGTCAGTGCGGCGATCGTTTTTCTGCTCAGCCCGGCGGCGGCGTTCATCAGCGGCAGCACCTTGAAAATCGATGGTGCGGCCAGTCTCGGCAGCCGCGCATGGCCGTTGCACAAGGCAAGCCACAGCGAGTCGTTCAACGGTTTCCATCGGGCGTACCTGCCCGACGTGCTCAAGGACAAGGAGTAAGCCATGCCGCAGATCCAGTCCCAACTCGATCCGCACAGTGAAGCTTTCGCGCGCAACTGCGCAGCGATGCTCACGGCCATCGAGCAAGTCCAGCAACTGGAACAGAACCTGCTGAACAAGGCTGCCGAAGCCAAGGGCAAATTCGACAAGCGCGGGCAACTGCTGCCCCGCGAACGCCTGAACCTGCTGCTCGACCCCGGTGCGCCGTTCCTCGAACTGGCGAGTCTGGCCGGCTACAAGCTGCACGACGACAAGGACGGCAGCGCTGCCGGTGGCGGCCTGATCGCCGGCATCGGTTACGTGTCCGGCATACGGGCGATGGTGGTGGCCAACAACAGCGCGATCAAGGGCGGCACGATCTCCCCCACCGGCCTGAAAAAATCCCTGCGGCTGCAACAGATCGCCCTGGAAAACAAACTGCCGGTGATCACTCTGGCCGAAAGCGGCGGCGCCAACCTCAATTATGCGGCGGAGATATTCGTCGAAGGCGCACGCAGTTTTGCCAATCAGGCGCGGATGTCGGCCATGGGTTTGCCGCAAATTACCGTGGTGCACGGCTCTGCGACGGCCGGTGGCGCCTATCAACCGGGGCTGTCGGATTACGTGGTGGTGGTGCGCGGCAAGGCCAAGCTGTTTCTCGCCGGACCGCCACTGCTCAAGGCCGCGACTGGCGAGGTCGCCACCGATGAAGAGCTGGGCGGCGCCGAGATGCACGCGCAGGTCGCCGGCACCGCCGAGTATCTGGCCGAGAACGATGCCGATGGCGTGCGCCTGGTCCGCGAGATCTTGCGCATGCTGCCGTGGAACGAGCAACTGCCGTGGCTGCCCGAGCCGCAATACAAGGCGCCGCTGTACCCGATCGACGAGTTGCTCGGGCTGATTCCCGACGACCCGAAGAAGCCCTACGACGTGCGCGAAATCATTGCGCGGATTGCCGATGAATCGGAATTTCTGGAATTCAAGGGCGAGTTCGATCAGCAAACCATCTGCGGCCAGTTGAAAATCCAGGGCCGCGCCTGCGGCTTGATCGGCAACAACGGCCCGATCACGCCGGCCGGGGCGAGCAAGGCCGCGCAGTTCATTCAGCTGTGCGACCAGAGCCAGACGCCACTGCTGTTTTTCCATAACACCACCGGCTTCATGGTTGGCACCGAGTCCGAGCAGCAAGGCGTGATCAAACACGGCTCTAAACTGATTCAAGCGGTGGCCAATGCGCGAGTGCCTAAACTGACGATTGTGGTCGGTGGCTCCTACGGTGCCGGTAACTATGCGATGTGCGGACGCGGTCTCGATCCACGTTTCATCTTCGCCTGGCCCAACAGCCGCACCGCGGTGATGGGCGGCGCGCAGGCCGGCAAGGTGTTGCGCATCGTCACCGAGGCCAAACAGCTCAAGGAAGGCCTGGTGCCGGATCCGAAAATGCTCGACATGCTCGAACAGGTCACCGCGCAGAAACTCGACAGCCAGTCCACCGCGCTCTACGGCAGCGCCAACCTGTGGGATGACGGCCTGATCGATCCGCGCGATACGCGCACCCTGCTCGGTTACCTGCTGGATATCTGCCACGAAGCCGACATCCGCACGCTGCAACCCAACAGCTTCGGCGTCAGCCGCTTCTGACTGCCACGGATCCCAAGGAGAACAATAAAAATGATCTTCACCCCGGAACACGAAGCACTGCGCCGCACCGTCCGCCAGTTCGTCGAGCACGAGATCAACCCGCACGTCGATGAATGGGAAAAGGCCGGACGCTTTCCAATCCACGAGATTTTCCGCAAGGCCGGCGACCTCGGACTGCTGGGGATTTCCAAGCCGGAAAAATTCGGCGGCATGGGCCTCGACTACAGCTATTCGATTGTCGCCGCCGAAGAGTTCGGCACCATTCATTGCGGCGGTATTCCGATGTCGATCGGCGTGCAGACCGACATGTGCACCCCGGCGCTGGCCCGCTTTGGCTCCGATGAATTGCGCGACGAATTCCTCCGCCCCGCGATCACCGGTGAGCAGGTCGGTTGCATCGGCGTCTCGGAAGTCGGTGCCGGCTCCGACGTCGCCGGACTCAAGACCAGCGCGCGCAAGGACGGTGACGACTACGTGATCAACGGCAGCAAGATGTGGATCACCAACTCGCCGAGCGCCGACTTCATCTGCCTGCTGGCCAATACCTCGGACGACAAGCCTCACATCAACAAGTCGCTGATCATGGTGCCGATGAACACCCCGGGCATCAGCCTCAGCTCGCACCTGGACAAGCTCGGCATGCGCAGCTCGGAAACCGCTCAGGTGTTTTTCGACAACGTACGTGTGCCGCAGCGCAACCGCATCGGCCACGAAGGCGCCGGGTTCATGATGCAGATGCTGCAGTTCCAGGAAGAACGCCTGTTCGGCGCGGCGAACATGATCAAGGGTCTGGAATATTGCGTCGACAGCACCATCGAGTACTGCAAGGAACGCAAGACCTTCGGTAATGCGCTGATCGACAATCAGGTGATCCATTTCCGCCTCGCCGAATTGCAGACCGAAATCGAATGCTTGCGGGCGCTGGTCTATCAGGCCACCGAACAATATGTGAAAGGTCAGGACGTCACACGTCTGGCATCGATGGCCAAGCTCAAGGCCGGCCGTCTCGGCCGTGAAGTCAGCGACAGCTGCCTGCAATATTGGGGCGGCATGGGCTTCATGTGGGACAACCCGGTAGCCCGCGCCTATCGCGACGTGCGACTGGTTTCGATCGGCGGCGGCGCCGACGAAATCATGCTGGGGATCATCTGCAAACTGATGGGCATCCTGCCGGGGAAAAAGAAATGAGCCCCCTGCCCGATTGCCAGACTCTGTTGCTGGAACTGCACGGCGGCGTGCTGCACATCACCCTCAATCGCCCGGACAGCCGCAATGCGATGAGCCTGCAAATGGTCGCCGAACTGCGCGCGGTATTGGCGGCGGTGCGCGATGACCGCGGGGTTCGCGCTCTGGTCCTCAGCGGTGCCGGTGGGCATTTCTGTGCGGGGGGCGACATCAAGGACATGGCCAATGCCCGTGCCCAAGGCACCGACGCTTACCGCGAGTTGAACCGCGCCTTTGGAGCCCTGCTGCAAGAGGCTCAGGACGCACCACAAGTGCTGATCACCGTTTTACAGGGCGCAGTGCTCGGTGGTGGTTTCGGGCTGGCATGTGTCAGCGATATCGCCATGGCCGATCATCAGGCGCAGTTCGGCCTGCCGGAAACCAGCCTCGGTCTGCTGCCGGCACAGATTGCGCCGTTCGTGGTGCAGCGCATCGGCCTGACCGAAACCCGCCGCCTGGCACTGACCGCCGCACGTTTCGACGGTCATCAGGCGCGGCGGTTGGGGCTGGTGCATTTCGTCGAGCAGGATCCGCAGGCACTGGCAGAACGCCTCGACGAAGTGCTCGACCATGTTTTGTGCTGCGCGCCCGAAGCGAATGCGGCGACGAAAAAACTGCTGCTGGCCAGTGCCGGGCAGCCTTCGAGTGAATTGCTGGATGAAGCGGCGCGGTGGTTCAGCGAAGCGGTGACCGGGGCCGAAGGGATCGAGGGCACGATGGCTTTCGTGCAAAAGCGTAAACCTGGGTGGGCCCCTTAAAAGCTTCGCGAGCAAGCTCGCTCCCACAGTTTTTGTGAACGATGCAAATTCCTTGTGGGAGCGGGCTTGCTCGCGAAGAGGCCAGCCAACCCACCGCCAAATACTCAGGAAGATCAACATGCCCGCCCTCCACAAAATCCTGATCGCCAACCGCGGTGAAATCGCCTGCCGCATCCAGCGCACCGCCCAGGCCCTCGGCTATCGCACCGTCGCCGTATTCAGCGATGCCGACGCCGATGCCCCGCACGTGCAGATGGCCGATCAAGCGGTGAACATCGGCGCCGCACCGGTGCAACAGTCCTATCTGAACATCCCGGCGATCCTCGACGCCGCGCGCCGCAGCGGTGCCGACGCGATTCATCCCGGCTACGGCTTTCTCTCGGAAAATGCCGGGTTCGCCCGCGCCTGCGCAGAGGCCGGTCTGACCTTCATCGGCCCCAGCGCCGAGGCCATCGAGCTGATGGGCAGCAAGCGCCTGTCGAAAATCGCCATGCTCGACGCCGGTGTTCCTTGCATCGCCGGCTATCAAGGCGCCGCGCAGGACGACGCCACTCTGCTGCGTGAAGCCGAGCGCATCGGCTACCCGCTGATGATCAAGGCCAGTGCTGGCGGCGGTGGACGCGGCATGCGCCTGGTGCACAGCAGCGACGAGTTGCCGGCGCAATTGCGCACCGCCCGCTCCGAAGCGCTGAACGGTTTCGGCAGTGATGAACTGATCCTCGAACAGGCGCTGATCGAACCTCGGCACGTCGAGGTGCAACTGTTCGGCGATCATCACGGCAACCTGATCTACCTCGCCGAGCGCGATTGCTCGGTGCAGCGTCGCCACCAGAAAGTCATCGAGGAAGCACCCTGCCCGGTGATGACCCACGAGTTGCGCCAGGCCATGGGCGAAGCGGCGCTCAAGGCTGGTCGTGCGGTGAATTACGTCGGTGCCGGCACCGTCGAGTTTCTGCTCGACTCCAATGGACAGTTCTACTTTCTGGAAATGAACACGCGTTTGCAGGTCGAGCATCCGGTGACCGAACTGATCACCGGGCAGGATCTGGTCGCTTGGCAATTGGCCGTCGCCGAAGGCCAGCCGCTGCCGCTGACTCAGGATCAGGTCACGCTGAACGGCCACGCCATGGAAGTACGGTTGTATGCCGAAGATCCGACGCAGAATTTCCTGCCGCAGACCGGTCGTGTACAGGCCTGGGAACCGGCGTTGAGTCCGGGGGCGCGGATCGATCATGGCTTGCGCGAAGGTCAGTCGATCAGCCCGTTTTATGATCCGATGCTCGGCAAACTGATCGCCCACGGCGCCACTCGCGAGGAGGCACGGCGCAAGCTGCTGCGCGCGGTGCAGGACAGCGTGCTGCTCGGCGTTCAGAGCAACCAGCGTTTGCTGGTCAGCCTGCTGCAGCATCCGCAGTTCATCAGCGGCGAGTTCAGCACCGCGTTCATTGCTCAGCATTTCACTGACCACCCATGCCTGCACACTTACGCCCCCACTGCCGAGGAGCTGGCCATCGCCGCCGTGCTGTTTTATCAGGCTGGCGCGCAGGTGCATCGTGCGCCGCTCAAGGGTTGGCGCAACAATGTCGGCGCGCCGCTCAATTACCGCCTCGGGCTTGAACAGCAGGACTGGACCTTGCAACTGCACGCTGGCAGCGCTGGCCGCTTCACCGTGAACGTGATGCAGCGCGCACTGGTACTGACCGTCATCAATTGCGACGAGCGCGCGGTGACACTGGAAGTCGACGGCCTGCGCCAGCGTCACGCCTACCGGATCGATGGCGAAGAACTCTGGCTGTTCACCCACCCCGGCAACCTGCGCCTGGAGGATCGAACTCATGCGCTGATCAGCAGTCAGAGCAGCGTCAGCTCCGGCACACTGAAAGCGCCGATGGACGGTGCCATCGTCGACGTGCTGGTCAGCGAAGGCAGCCCGGTCAGCAAGGGTCAGTTGCTGGTGGTGCTGGAGGCAATGAAAATGGAGCATCCGCTCAAGGCCGGCATCGACGGCGTGCTCAAGCGGGTGCAGGTCAAGGTCGGCGATCAGGTAAAAAATCGTCAGGTTCTGTTGCAGGTCGAGTGAGTCGCCAGGCGCAAACGCAAGGTTTGACTACGCTCTGATCTATCAGGACGCGTAAATCAGGAAACCTGCGATGCCCCATTGGCTGGTCATTGATCTGGAAGCCACCACAGATGAAGGTGGCTGGCCGGTTACGGAAATGGAAATCATCGAAATCGGCGCGACGCTGGTCGACCGTGCCGGTCGCGAGCAGGATCACTTTCAGCGGTTCGTCAAACCGACCCGGCGGCCGTTGCTGACGCCGTTCTGCCGTGAGCTCACGCACATCACCCAGGCCAACATCGACGCCGCGCAGCCGTTGAACGAGGTCTGGCCGGCCTTCGAACGCTGGCTTGGGCAACACCAGACGCGCCTCGAAGGCTGGGCCAGTTGGGGCGATTACGACCGCAAGCAGTTGCTCCAGGAATGGCAGCGCCTGCAACTCGACAGCCTGCTGAGCCGGGTGCCACACATGAACCTCAAGCAGCGCTTCGCCAAGGCCCGGCGCCTGGAACGACCGCTGGGCTTGAACGGTGCGCTGCAACTGGCCGGCATGCAGTTCAGCGGTCAACAGCACCGAGCCCTGGAAGATGCGCGCAATACCGCGCGGTTGCTGCCGTTGGTCTTGCCACTCTGAAGTCAGGGCGAGAACTCGCCGGACACGCCCCGGGCAGGTGACGGCGCCGGGAGCCTTGTGCATACTGGCCAGCCCTTTTTAACCCTTTTTTGCCCTTTTCGAGAGGAATCGCCCATGTTCAAAGTCAACGAGTACTTCGACGGCACCGTCAAGTCGATCGCTTTTGGCACCGCTGAAGGTCCGGCGACCATCGGCGTCATGGCCCCGGGCGAATACGAATTCGGCACCGCTCAGCGCGAGATCATGCACGTGGTCTCTGGTGCGCTGACCGTCAAACTGCCGGACAGCAGCGACTGGGAAACCTTCGCCGCCGGCAGCCAGTTCAACGTTCCGGCCAACAGCAAGTTCCAACTGAAAGTCGCCGTTGATACCGCTTACCTGTGCGAATACCGCGGCTAAGCCCACGGTTTTTCCCGGTGCAAAAAAATGCCCGTGTCCATGGACACGGGCATTTTCATTTCTGGCCTCGGTTACTCGAGGATTTCCACCGGCATTCCGACTTCCAGCTGACCATTGCTGTCGTTGACCAAATTTTGCCCGAACATCGCACCATCGGCCTGCGCACGGTATTTCTGCAGGGTTGCCAGCGGTTCGCGATCAGCACTGCGTTCGCCGGTTTGCGGATCGATGGTGGTCAGAATGCAGCGCGAGCAAGGCTTCACCACGCGGAACTCGACGTCACCGATACGAATGCGCTTCCAGCCGTCCTCGGCGAACGCCGCGCTGCCTTCGATCACCAGATTCGGCCGAAAGCGCAGCATCTCCAGCGGTCGTCCGACCTTTTGCACCAGATCCTCAAGTGACGCTTCGCCAATCAGCAACAGCGGGAAACCGTCGGCGAACGCGACCTGATCGTCCTCGCGGCCATAACCGGCCTGCGTCATGCGCGCGCGATCAAGCGGCACCTGCACCAGACGGGTCGGTTTGCCGATGAACTCGCTGACCCAGCGGGCCGCTGCATCACCGGCATCCGGCACGCGCAGGGTGTCACGCCAGATGGTCACACCGCGCAAGTCGGAATCGGCCTCGGGCAATGGCACGTCCAGCGCGGCAAGCCCGGGGGCACTCAGGGTCAGACCGCCCTGCGCATTCCACAGCGCCGACAACTGGCTCATTTTCGCCTCGGCCCGCTGGGTCAGAAAGCGGCCGCTGGCTTCATCCACGAGCATCCAGCGTCGGTCCCCCGCAAGGCCCAGTTTGTCCAGGCCAATCGATTGCAGAATCTCGGGTTTGCCGGATTTCAACGGATAACGATAAAGCGCGCTCAGACGCAGCATGGCCAGCTCCCTGGTGGGCAAAAAAGCCACCCTATACGAGCTTTATCTGTGAATCAAAGACAGATGCGCGCCCCCCTGAAAAGATAACTTTGTGGCGAGGGGATTTATCCCCGATGGGGCGCGAAGCGGCCCCACCTGAATCAAGAAGCGGGACCGCTGCGCAGTCCATCGGGGATAAATCCCCTCGCTACAGGGTTCCGTCAGGCTGGCACTTCATCGAGCATCAGACGCTGACGCACCACATCGACCAGTTTGTCCGGCTGGAATTTGGAGAGGAAGTTGTCGCAACCGACCTTCTTCACCATCGAGTCGTTGAAGCTGCCGGACAGCGAAGTGTGCAACACCACGTACAGACCGCGCAGACGCGGATCGTTGCGAATCTCGGTGGTCAGGCGATAGCCGTCCATTTCCGGCATCTCCGCGTCGGTGAACACCATCAACAGCTTGTCGGTCATGTTCACGCCGGTATCGGCCCAGGCCTTGAGCATGTTCAGCGCCTTCAGACCGTCACTGGCGATGTGCATTTTCACCCCGAGCTGGCCAAGGGTGTCGCGCAGTTGCGAAAGCGCCACGTTGGAGTCGTCCACCAGAAGCACTTCGCGACCACGGGCACGCTCCAGCACCGGATCGTCAAGCTTGTCGCGCGAGACCTTGGCGTTGTACGGGACGATTTCGGCGAGGACTTTCTCGACGTCGATGATTTCCACCAGTTGATCGTCAACCTTGCTGATTGCAGTCAGGTAGTGCTGGCGGCCAGCACTGGTCGGCGGCGGCAGAATGGCTTCCCAGTTCATGTTGACGATGCGATCCACGCCACCGACGAGGAAAGCCTGCACCGAACGGTTGTACTCGGTGACGATGATGGTGCTGTTCGGGCCCGGCACCAGCGGGCGCATGCCGATCGCCTGAGACAGATCGATCACCGGCAGCGTCTGGCCGCGCAGGTTGACCACGCCGCAGACAAACGGGTGACGCTGTGGCATCAAGGTCAGCTTTGGCAGTTGCAGAACTTCCTGAACCTTGAACACGTTGATCGCGAACAATTGGCGTCCGGCCAGTCGAAACATGAGAATTTCCAGGCGATTCTCACCCACCAGTTGCGTGCGTTGGTCTACCGTGTCGAGAATGCCGGCCATCAATGACTCCTGGGCTTGTTCTGATGAATTCACTACTAAGTGGGGTTATCGGCTGTTTATGGCGATTCTTGATCCCCACAAAATTCACCATCAAAATGCCACACACGGGCATTGATGTCACATTAACATCATGGTTTACTGACCCGGTGTTTTCATCTGCTGCATTCTCTTCTGGCGCGACCACAGTTTGCGCCACAGGTTCCCGCGCGTAAGGGAATCCCCTAGGAACAATCAGGCCCAACCTGATGTTCGCAATATCCAATAGCCATTAATGTGACGCCATTCTCATTGCATGAACGGAGTCAGGCTATTGTGTGCGATCGCAGGTCAGTGGAACCCCACCCTCTGGAAAACCTCAGCCAGTGCACTTGCACGGTGGGGCGCGATCTCCCGACGGTTCATGATCGTCGACACACACGGCATTCCCTCATCAGACATGACGCTGTGGAGATAAGCATGCCAATCGACCGTAAAGACTGGGCGCAACGCTTTCCCGAATTCCTCGTCGAAGCTGAAACACTCCTGGCCAAGTCCGAAGAGTGCCTGAGCCACCTGCAATTGATCAGCAACGACAAAGACGCCATCGACTGCATGCGCAACACCCTGCTCAAGCTGGCGAACCGGGCTGAAGCTTTGGCACTGGAGGCGATCTCCGAGTTTTCCCTGCATATTCACAGCCTGCTCGACCACGCGCCGGACCATATCGATCTGCACGCACAGGCGCTGAATGCGCTGCAGGACTGTTTCACCCTGATGGCCTGGCAGATTGAACTGGTCGATCACAATACCGGCCAATTGAGCCTGGATGGCAGCGAACAAACCTCACTGATCGAAGCGTTCGCGTTTCAGGTCGGTCAGAGCCAGTTCAAGCCACCGCTCCGGCCTCAGCCGGTTTCGCTGTTGTCTTATTCCGAGCGTCAGGCGTGATCCGCCGCATTCAAAGCGTAAATCCAGGCTGAAGACGGGAATCGCTGAATGTCGCAATTGAATAGTTCATACCTGCCAGCGACAATTCGAATTAAATAATCACACCTGACACCAGCGGATATTCTGCCGCGGCCTCAGGGTTTGCCTGTGTCTGTGTAACGATCAACTTCGAACCGCACGGATCTCTACCAAGCACAATAAAACGACATTTTCCATAATGGAACTCACGTCCAACATGACGTATTTCCTGACTCATTGGACATATATGGCAAACGCGACCAACGGTATCTTAAGTGGTATTATGCCGACCGTTAGTTGCTTTCAACTAATGGCACAGTGATTCAGCGACTGTCATCCAACGAACTTGATGGTCGAATATCGTTCACTGTACTTCGTTAAAATCAATAACATAATTGACAGCATTTTCAGACAGAGATCCGCCAGCCACCGGCCGGTCTGCCCGTAGCGAACATCCATTGGCTCCATCCGTTATGTACGCCAGCCTCAAGTCAATCATCAAATGGCCACCGTCCCGGGAAAATGCACGCCGGTTCACTCTCATATTGAGTGTCATCGCCGCCGCTGGCAGCCTGCTGACCTACGGATTGTCTGCTCCGCTCTCACTGGGTCTGCTGCTGTTGAATATTGCCGCCACTGCTTGTGTCTGGGTGCAATATCGACTGTCGCGCAAATCGATCAAGTTTCAGCCTCAGGAACTCGCCGATCGTTTGCTGGAAGTCCAGGAAAACGAACGCCACCGTCTCAGCCGTGAACTGCACGACGATATCGGCCAGTTACTGACAGCGGCCAAGCTGCAAAGTGAATGGCTGAAAAAACGCCTGCCAGCCGACTTGCAAGCGCAATGCTCGACACTCTGCGACACCCTTGATGAAACCCTCAACAAGGTGCGCGACGTTTCCGCCATTCTCAATCCGCGCCAACTGACCAGCCTCGGGCTGGAGGCCAGTCTGCGCGCGCACCTGCTCAAGACCCTGGCGAACACCTCGGTGCACTGGAGCCTCGATTGCCAGCAACGGCTCAATGGCATTCCGGAAGAAATGGCGGTCGCTGCCTTTCGCATTGCCCAGGAAGCGGTCACCAACATTCTGCGTCACGCGCAGGCCAGCAATCTGCTGATCCGCGTGCAACGCTTGCCAAAAGGCCTGACGCTGTTGATCAGCGACGACGGCCAAGGCTTTGCGCCTGCCGCGGATCCGGGCCGGGAAGGACAGCGCGGAATGGCCGGGATGGCCGAAAGGATCGAACAGTTGGGCGGCACGCTGAACGTCATCAGCGAGCCGGGCAAAGGCACTCAAATCGAAGCACTATTCCCCTGGGCGCCCCGTGCACTCGAGCGGGCCAGTACGAATAAGGTTATGCGTTGACTTGTAACTTACTTCTGGTGGATGACCACTCGCTGATCAGGGCCGGCGTGCGCGCTCTGGTGCTCGATATTCCCGGTTACGCGGTCGTTGGCGAAGCCAGCGACGGCTCGCAGTTGCTCGAAATGGTCGAGCAACTGGCGCCCGACATCGTGTTGCTGGATATCTCGATGAAGGAAACCGGTGGCCTGGAAGCTTTGCAACGGCTCAAGCGGGTGCGCCCGCAAAGCAAGGTGCTGATTCTCTCGATGCACACCGATCCGGCGCTGATCATGCAGGCGCTGGAGTCCGGCGCGCACGGTTACCTGCTCAAGGACACCACGGCCACCGAGCTTGAACACGCCCTCGAAGCCTTGCGTAATAACGAGCGCTACCTGAGCCCGGCCATCGCCCACACCGTGATCAACCAGGCGCTGACCCGCACGCAGAAAAACCAGCCGGAAGTGGCCGACTCGCACAATCTGACGGCACGCCAGCTGGAAATCCTGCGGTTGATCGTACGCGGCAAATCCACCCGGGAGATCGCCAATGGCCTGGGCCTGAGCATCAAGACCGTCGAGACCCACCGCTCGCAGATCATGAAACGCCTGCAGATCTACGACGTGGCGGGTCTGGTGCTGTTCGCGGTGCGCGAACAGATCATCAGTCTGGACGACTGATCGAACCCGCGCCGCCCAACAGCGGCGAATGCTCCGGCAAATGCACCTGCAAGGCCGCGGGGCGCGCCTCGAAACGCAGGCTGTCGCCCTCCAGCGGCTCGCCGTCAAGGTTGATGCTCAGCCCCTCGGCGACCTTGATTTCGACCCAGGGCAAACGGGCCCGGACAAACATATTGTCGAGGCCGAAGCCGTCGCTGAGCAGGTTCTTCAGCGTGCCCACCAACTCCTGTGGCGCCGGCAGAATACTGATGTCCAATAGACCATCGTCCGCCAGTGCCTGCGGGCACAAGACGTGTCCGCCGCCTGCCTGACGACCGTTGCCGATGCCCAATGCGAGCAGCTCGCCGCTCCAGTGAAAGTCCGGCCCTTGCAGTTCACCGTAAGCCGCGTGCAGCTCACTGAAGCGCGACAAACCGGTGAACAAATAGGCGGCCCCGCCGAGCACTTTTTTCAGATCTTCAGAGGTATTGGCCGTGACCTGGCTGCCGAAACCACCCGTCGCCATGTTCAGGAAAATCTGCCCACCGACTTCGCCCAGGTCAATCTTGCGCGGTGGCACGTCGAGCATTTCCAGTGCTTCGGCCGGCTCCAGCGGGATCCCCGCCGCGCGGGAAAAATCGTTAGCCGTTCCTAGCGGCAACAGCACCAGACTGGCCTCGTCCGGATGCGCGGCAAGCGCTTCAGCGATATCGCGCAACGTGCCATCTCCGCCTCCGGCGATGATCTTCCGATAGCCACTCGCCAGTGCTTCTTCCACCAGACGCTGAGCGTCACCGGCCTCCCAGGTCAGCCTTACGGCCAATTCCCAGCCCTGCTTGCGTTTGCCTTCGACGGCGGCGCGAACCGCCTCATTGAGTGCCTGCTTGCCATGCAGAATCAACAGCGCCCTGCGTTCACTCATTACGGTCACTCCCCAAGATTGAATCGGTATGAAACATCTTGACCACTGGTGCAGGCAAAAAAGCCATGGGAACACCATTTAATTCAAGCGACTGACCTGTTGCGTCCTACGCGACGGTATTTTTTCTTACAACATGTGAGGAATCGGCTCAATTGACCGGACACGATCCTTGATTCACCTTGTGCAGGTGGTATCAATTTTCGATTCAACAACACAAGGATGTGCAGGTAATGATTGGATACACCCTCGGAGCTGTTGGCAGTCTGGATGACGGGAAGGCCGGTGCGCTTACACTTGAAACAGCCGATGGACATTTCCATGCCAAGCCATGAAGCCAGAATTGCAAATAGTCCAGTTGCCCCTCTGGACGAAAGTCGCGCCAGTCACAAATCCGATTTCAGAAAGAACGCCAGAACCGCTGGAGAAGTTGATATGGAACCGCGCGTGACCGAACTGGAAACCCACCTCAAATACATTCGTCGGGATATGGACGAAGTTCGCGGGGATGTAAAGACCATCAAGCACCGTCTCGCCTATTCGGCGGGTGCGACGGCGGTGGTCCTGGGACTGCTGGGATGGGTTGCCAACAGCCGGTTCGATCAGTTGGTCACACTGATGAGCCATTGACAGAGGAATGCAGGCATCGACGCGGTATCGGTCGAGCCTGCAATTACCGGAAGCAGATCAGCCGAGCAGGTCGCTCAGGGGAATGAACCCGACCTCATCGCCTTCTACCAGCGTGCGGCCTTCCAGCACCTCTACCAGACCATCCGCCCAGGCCGCGCTGCGCAGCACACCGGAGCTTTGATTGCGGTAGATGATCGCCCGCCCCTGCTCGAGACGACCGCGCAGGTATTCGCGCCGATTGCCGGCCACAGGCCAGACAAAACCTGCCGGAACCGTAAACTTCAGAGGTTCGACATCCTGTACGCCCTGACGCCGCAGCAAGTAGGGCCGCGTGAGCAGAGCAAAGGTCACCAGCGTCGAAGCGGGGTTGCCCGGCAGGCCGATGACCGGCACCTTGCGAAAATGGCCAACTGTCAGCGGCTTGCCCGGTTTGATGGCCAGTTTCCACAGCGCCAGCTCGCCCTCTTCCCGCAATGCGATGCCAAGAAAATCCGCTTCACCGACCGACACGCCTCCGGTCGAGAGAATCAGGTCGACACCCTGCAAGCCGCCAAGGCGCGCCCGCGTGGTCGCCAGATCGTCCGGAAGAATACCGGCATCAATCACTTCACAACCCAGGCGCTGCAGCCAACTGCACAACACCACCCGATTACTGTTGTAGATCTGCCCCGGCCCCAGCGGCCGGCCCGGCTCGACGAGTTCATCGCCGGTGGAAAGCACCGCCACTCGGACCTTGCGTACCACATTCAGCCCGGCACATCCCAGCGACGCCGCCAGACCTTGTTCGATCGGTCCCAGCCGGGTACCTGCCGCCAGAATCAACTCACCCACGGTGGTTTCCTGGCCTTGCAGGCGAATGTTCTGGCCGACGCTCATGGTTTCGATGAAACGCACGCTGCCGTCGTCCTGAACCTCGGCATTCTCCTGCATTTCCACGCAATCGGCCCCGGCAGGCACTGGCGCACCGGTGAAGATCCGCGCGCAGGTACCGGGCTTCAACGGCTCAGGCGCCTGCCCGGCAAAGACTTTCTGACTGACCGGCAGCGGTGCGCCGTTCCAGTCGGCCAGATTCAGGGCATAACCATCCATGGCGCTATTTGGCCAGGGTGGCAGGTCCAGGGTCGAAACCAGGTCCTCGGCGAGCACCCGCCCCTCGACTTCGGCCAAGGGCAGAAACTCGCGTTCGACAATCGGCGAGGCTTCAGCCATCTCCAGCAGGCGGGCCAGCGCTTGCTCGACAGGCATCAGGCTGCCGGTCTTGCCCGGCTTACCCACGGGATTCACAGGGCGCCGCCTGTTTCAGGTGAGGGACGAAGTTGCACGGACGGTGCCGCGAATCCAGCTGTTCGGCGAGAATGCCGTCCCAACCGGTGCGCACCGCATTGGTCGAACCTGGCAGGCAGCACACCAGTGTGCCATTGGCCAGGCCGGCCAGTGCCCGCGACTGCACGGTCGAAGTACCGATATCGGCCACCGAGATCTGGCGGAACAGTTCACCGAAGCCGTCAACCTGCTTGTCGAGCAGACAAGCCACGGCTTCAGGCGTGCTGTCACGCCCGGTGAAACCAGTGCCGCCGGTAATCAACACAACCTGCACGACGTCCTCGGCAATCCAGTGGGCAACTTGCGCGCGGATCTTGTACAGGTCATCTTTGAGCAAGACCCGTTCGGCCAAGCGGTGGCCGGCAGCAGTCAGGCGGTCGACGAAGACCTGGCCTGAGGTGTCGGTTTCCAGGGTTCGGGTATCGCTGACAGTCAGCACCGCAATGTTCAGCGGCGCAAAAGGTACATCGGCCTTGGCTTTCATTAGGCTCGTCCAGTTGTAGGAGAAACAGCCCGGTGTTATATCACAGCGCCTGAATTTTTCGCCGCCCCGCTGGAGAGCTGCCATGACCTCGAATACGCCATTGCCCCCCTGCTCCATTCTGCTCCTGGCAGGCGGACGCGGCCAGCGCATGGGCGGCCAGGACAAAGGGCTGGTCGAATGGCAGGGTGAGCCGCTGATTGCGCATTTGCAGCGCAAGGTCCGACCGCTGACTGACGATCTGATCATCTCCTGCAATCGCAATCACGAGCGTTATGCAACCTACGCCGATCAATTGGTCAGCGATGAGCAAGGCGATTTTCCCGGTCCCCTGGCCGGCATCCTCGCCGGACTCAAGGCAGCCCGCCAACCACACCTGCTGGTCTTGCCCTGCGATGTGCCGCGAATCGACGCCGCGCTGTTGCAGGACATGCGTGAAACCGCCGGCCGGTTTCCTGAAAAACCTTTAATGTTGCGTCACGACGACCACTGGGAACCCCTGCTGTGTGTAATTCCCGTCGCCCTGTTGCCCGCCTTCGAAACCGCGTGGAACGCCGGCGAACGCAGCCCCGGCCGGATCATGCGCAATCTCGGCGCGACTGCCCTGCAATGCCCGGACAATGACCCGCGACTGGCCAACCTGAACACCCCCGAACTGTTAAATACGCACAACACTGTGTCAGACTGACAGCATTCAAGGAACTCTCACGCCTTGTACACGTCTCAAGCTCAGTAACCAAAAGTATTCCCATTCGGAGACACACCCATGACTCAACGGACCCTCGCCACTTTCATGCTCGCACTGGGCCTGGCTACCCTCGCTGGTTGCTCGTCGCCAACAGTGATCACCTTGAATGACGGTCGCGAAATCCAGGCCGTCGACACCCCGAAATATGATGAAGATTCGGGCTTCTACGAGTTCAAGCAACTCGACGGCAAAGAGACCCGCATCAACAAGGATCAGGTTCGTACCGTTAAAGAGCTGTAAGCTTTACGTCGATACCGGATACAGAAAAGCCCGCATCAATGCGGGCTTTTTCATGGGTGAGGGGAAAGTGAATGGCGTCACCACTGCAGGGTGATCTGACTTTCGAACTCGCGTTCTTCGCCGGTCACCGGGTCGACAAACCGCAGCCCCTGTGCCAACAGCTTCAACGGATTGGCATAGTCATCCTCAACGTCTTTCAACACATCCGGGTAGAACGGATCGTTACAGATACTCGCCCCTAGCGCGGTCATATGCACCCTTAGCTGATGCTTCTTGCCGGTCACCGGGTACAGGCCGTAGCGCCACAGATCACCATTCTTTTCCCGGACTTCCACCGCCGTTTCAGTATTGGCGACACCTGGGCCTTCCTGCATGCGGAAGAACGGTTCGCCGTCGATCAGGCGACTTTTATGCACCAGGGGAAATTCCAGCTCCGGCAGCGCACGGGCAATCGCCTCATAGCGTTTATCGATCTGCCGCGTAGGGAACAGCGACTGATAAGCGGAGCGGGTTTGTGGGTTAGCCGAAAAGATCACCAAGCCTGCCGTGTGCCGGTCAATGCGGTGCAGTGGCACCAGATGCGGATTATCGAGGCGGCGGATCAGACGACGCAGCAACGTCTGTTCGACGTACTCGCCGGCCGGCGTCACCGGCAGGAAGTGCGGCTTGTCCGCCACCACCAGATGTTCGTCCGCATACAGGATCGACTCCACCACCGGGATCGGTTTTTCATCCGGCACTTCACGGAAGTAGTGAATACGCAGGCCTTCCTTGTACGGCAGATCCAGCGCAATCGGCTGTCCCTGCCCATCCAGTACCCGGCCCCGGGCGATCCGGTCCAGCCATTGCTCGCGACTGATCGCACTGAAATGCTCACACAGGCAATCAAGGACGGTAGGCCAACTGCCCGGAGGAAGGTAAAGGGTGCTGGCCTGATTCTGCGCAGCGGAAAACGTTGGTGTGGACATACGGAAATTCGAACCCTCAATGCAGGTCGGCATTATCCAACACTGAGCGATACGAACCTAGCGCCGATTCCACCGCCCGCTTCAGGCCGGGATCGACTTGAGCGCGGCGGCTTCGGTGAATTCCTTGAGCCAGCGCAGCACATCGACCGCCTCCCAGCGCCCCGGGTCATACAAGGCGTACAGCAAGCCCTGATAACCGACCACATCCAGCTGCTTGTGATAACCGGCACGCTGGAACAGCGCCTCGATCTCGGCAAAACAGGTGTTGAAATGCAGTTTGTTGAAAGGCGTCTTGCCCTCCGTGACCAGCCCGTCCAGGCGCAACTCGAGGACCGCCTCGCGCACCACGTCAACCGACATCCGGTTCACGCTGTTCTTCAACTGTTCGACATTGACCACGGTTCGTCCCTCTGACTGCCGGATTCACCTGCTCAAGTCATCAAAAGCAGCAGGCCCATCCAATTACTGTATGCACATACAGTAACCGAATAATCCGCAAAGTGCCAAGGGAAGGATGCGCGGTCACGACCGGCGGAAAGCCATGTCGCGTCACCGAAGAAAAGGCTCAGCGCAGGAATGCCACGACCTGATCGGCATTGAACGGCCAGCTCAGCTCCGCACCATTATCAACACGGCGCAGCACCGGAATCCGCAGGCCGTAAGCCTCGAACCAGGATTCATCGTCGGCAATATCCACCAGTTCGACCAGCAGACCGTGCTCGACGAAAGGCATCAACTCGGCTTCTGCCAACTCACACAAATGGCATCCCAAGGTGCCGAACAACTGACATTCAGGAGGCATGATCGCTCAACCGGGAAAATGAGCATTCATTCTAGGCCTGCCTCGAAAACCCGTCGAGCCGCTGCCGCCCAAAGGCCCGAGCACGGCAACCAGTACGCAAAACCCTGACGCAAATCAGTCCAGAGAAAAGCCAATCAGGCCATGCTCCCGGGCTTTTTGCCTCTACGCTTGAGAAGCCTGAGCCTGACATCGGAGTGCCTTGTGTTTGCCAACCTACTGATCATCCTCGCCTCATCCCTGGTGATGATTGCCCTGTTTCGCCGCCTGCGCTTGCCGCCGGTGCTGGGCTATCTGTGCGTTGGCCTGATGGTGGGGCCGACCGCGTTCAACTGGGTCAACGAGAGCGAGCACCTGCCGGACGTGGCCGAGTTGGGCGTGGTGTTTCTGCTGTTTTCGCTGGGCCTGGAGTTTTCCCTGTCGAAAATGATCGCGCTGCGCCAGGTGGTGTTTCGCCTGGGCAGTCAGCAGGTGTTGCTCAGTACTGCGTTACTGGGATTGGTGCTGATCCTGCTGGGCATGCCGGTGACCCCGGCCCTGCTGCTTGGCGCAGGGCTATCGTTGTCGTCGACGGCGATTGTCACCAAGGAGTTGAGCAGCCTGGGCGAGGTGTTCAGCAGTCACGGGCAAAACGCGGTCGGGGTCCTGCTGTTTCAGGACGTGGTGGCGGTGTTATTGCTGACCTTGGTGCCAGTGTTTGCCGGCAGCAGCGAACAGGCCTGGTACTGGGCCTTGCCGCTGACGCTGGTAAAGACCGTGGTGCTGTTTTTCGGTCTGCTGCTGGCCAGCCGCTGGTTGCTGCCACGGCTGTTCCACGAAGTGGCGGCCTCGCGCTCGGCGGAATTGTTCGTCCTACTTGCGCTGGTGATTGTGCTGCTGACCGCCTGGCTGACGCACCTGCTGGGCCTGTCCCCTGCCCTCGGCGCATTTCTGGCCGGCATGCTGCTGGGCGAGAGCCACTATCGCCATCAGATCGAGGCCGACATCCGGCCGTTTCGCGACATCCTGCTCGGGGTGTTTTTCGTCAGCATCGGCATGCTGATCGACCTGCAACTGTTCGTCAGTCACAGCCTGTTGATTATTGGCCTGACCCTCGGCCTGATGCTGATCAAAGGCACGGTCGTCGCGCTTTTGGTGAAGTGGCGCGGCAGCGATCACGAAACCGCCTGGCGCAGCGGCCTGGCGTTGGCGCAGGGCGGGGAATTCTGCTTTGCGTTGATGGCGCAGATGCAGCAAAACCGCATGCTGCCTGACGAGCTGGGCGGCCTGCTGCTGGCGGCGACGTTCTGCTCGATGTTGCTGACCCCGCTATTGTTGCGCGGGGCACCGAAAATTGCCCTGCGCCTGCATCGCAAGCCGAATCAGGAGGCGCAAATCGAGGAAATCAGCGCCCTCAATGCCGGTCTGGATCAACATGTGGTGATTTGCGGCTACGGGCGCGTTGGCCAGTCCATCGGCCGCTTCATGCGCAATGCCAATCAACCTTACATCGCGTTGGACAACGATCCGGTGCGCGTGCAGGAAGCCGCGTCCGAGGAAAGTGATGTGCATTATGGCGATTCATCGCGCGGTGACTTGCTGACGGCCATCGGATTGTTGCGCGCGAAACTGCTGGTGATCGCCGTGGATCAGAGCGATGTCAGCCTGCGGATTCTCAAGGAAGCGCGCCGGCTCAATGCGCGGATACCGATTCTGGTGCGCACCCGCGACGACAGCCAATGGGCGGAGCTGAAGGCTGCCGGCGCCACCGAAGTGGTGCCGGAGCTATTGGAGTCGAGCCTGATGCTCGCCTCCCACGCCTTGATCATGCTCGGTCTGCCAGCTCATCAGGTACAGGAGAAAGTCGACCAGGTGCGCATCAATCGCTATCGCCTGTTGCATGGCTTTTACCCCGGCACCGACGACAAGGAAACTTAGTCCTGACTGACCGCGCCGATCTTGTGCAGCGACAGGTCGGCGCCGTAATACTCTTGTTCCTGACTCAGGCGCAGGCCGTGCAAGGCCTTGATCACGCCGTAAACGGCGAATCCGCCGAGCAATGCGACCACCACACCGAGCGCAGTGCCGATCAACTGACTGATCAGGCTGACGCCACCGAGGCCACCCAGCGCAGTCTGGCCGAAGATGCCGCAAGCGATCCCGCCCCACACCCCGCACAAACCGTGCAACGGCCAGACGCCGAGTACATCGTCGATACGCCATTTGACTTGCGCGGCGGTAAAGCACCAGACAAACAGTGCACCGGCAATCGCGCCGGTGACCAAGGCACCCACCGGATGCATCAGGTCGGAACCGGCGCAGATCGCTACCAGTCCGGCCAACGGGCCGTTGTGCAGAAAGCCCGGGTCATTGCGCCCGACAATCAACGCCGCCACCGTGCCGCCGACCATGGCCATCAGCGAGTTGACCGCCACCAGACCGCTGACGCCCTGCAAGGTCTGCGCGCTCATCACGTTGAAGCCGAACCAGCCGACAATCAGAATCCACGAGCCCAGCGCCAGAAACGGAATGCTCGACGGCGCGAACGCCACCAGCCGCCCTTCGCGATAACGGCCGTTACGCGGGCCGAGCAGCAAAACCGCCGCCAGTGCCAGCCAGCCGCCCATGGCGTGCACCACCACCGATCCGGCGAAATCATGGAACGCCGCGCCAAAGCGCGCCGTCAGCCAGGCCTGCAGACCGAAGTTGCCGTTCCAGACCATGCCCTCGAAAAACGGGTAGATGAACGCCACGATCAGCGCCGTTGCACACAACTGCGGAACGAAGCGCGCACGCTCGGCAATCCCGCCGGAGATGATCGCCGGAATTGCCGCTGCAAACGTCAGCAGGAAGAAAAACTTCACCAGCCCATATCCGTGATCGGCACTCAGCACCGCCGCCGGTTGCATGAAGGTGACCCCATAGGAGATCCAATAGCCTATAAAGAAATAGGCCAGGGTCGAAACGGCAAAGTCGCTGAGGATCTTCGACAGTGCGTTGACCTGGTTTTTCTGGCGCACCGTGCCGACTTCAAGGAAGGCGAAACCGGCGTGCATCGCCAGCACCATCACCGCACCGATCAGAATGAACAACGTGTTGGAGCTGTGAACCAGCGTGTCCACAGCGCTTTGCAGATTTTCCATAAAGAGGCAGACCTGAAGGCTAAAAAGGCACCAAAGCGGTTCGCGCGGACAATTCATGCACCAAGTTGCGACCGGTCGGTCTGCGCAATGAAGCTGCGATGAACCGGTTTGGCGCACAAGGTCGATGTCCTGACACGAACCAGGATTATTTGAGTTAAGGTTTTGCTGCATGTACGCCCGCCAACAGCGCACGGCGGCAGCAGAGCGCACCACGACATAGCAAAAGCTGTACCAGTCATTTGTACTGAACCTTCGCGCAAGGCTCATACTCGAACGCTTCAGACGTCACTTACGGAGATCCACCCATGGCCAGCATCAAGGCAAAGACTGCTCAAGAAATCCTGATGAACGACTTCCAGACTCTGGTCGCCGACACCGAGCGGCTGCTCGAACACACCGCGTCCCTCGCGGGCGATCAGGCCGATGAGCTGCGTGATCAGATCCACGACAGCCTGTTGCGCGCCCGGGAAACCCTGAAGCTGACCGAAGACACCCTGCGCGATCGCGGTCAGGCGGCGGTCACCGCCACCGAAGACTACGTGTCCGCCAATCCTTGGCAGTCGGTGGGCATCGCCGCCGGGGTGGGCTTCCTGATTGGCCTGCTGGCCACTCGGCGCTGATCATGTCGATCGGCGAATCCGGCCTGGGGTCGGGCACCACCTCCTCCACGCGGCGCCTGGGCGCCGCTGTTCTCGGCCTGCTGCACAGCCATGTCGAACTGTTCGGCATTGAATTGCAGGAGCAGAAAGCACGCACCGTCAGCCTGTTGCTGTTCGCAGGGCTGGCGCTGGTGTTTGCGTTGCTGTTGCTGATCGGCCTGTCTGCCTTGGTATTGATCCTGCTCTGGGACACTTATCGCCTGGCCGGGATCATCGGCCTGTGCGTGTTCTACGTCCTGGCGGCGGGGTTCTGTGGATTGCGTCTGAAGGCCGCGGTCTTCGATGAATCCTCGCCCTTCCACGGCACCCTGGAAGAATTGGCCAATGATCGGGAGCGCCTGCTGCCATGAGCCTGCCTGAACTGCCACACAACAGCTCGCGCCGGGAAATGCGCAAGGCGCTGATCCGCCTGCGCATGGAAATGCATCGTCAGGAAATCCGCCACGAAGCCGGGCAAGTGCTGCAGCCCTTGCAGCGCATGCGCGGCATGACGCAAAACCTGCAAGGCGGCTTCGGCATCAAGCACGCGCCGCTTTGGGGCGTGGCCGCCGTCACCCTGCTAGGCTTCATCACCGGCAAAGGCGCAAAAAGCGGCGGTGTTGGCGGGCTGACCCGGCTGATACGGCTGGGCACCAGCCTCGGGCCACTGATCAAACTGGTCATGCAGAGTTCGGGCAAACGCTAAGCCGACGCATCTGGCTACATTCTTGCAATATCCGCGGGATGAACCTCTTTACCCGGAGGTTCAATCCCGCGCGCCTACCCGGTCGGCGGGGTTCATCCAGAACAAGAACGACTAAGGAGGCCCCGTGATCGACGGGCAACCGCTCGCCTGCTTTCAACCTTTCATCGATACCGCCACCGGACGTATTGCAGGCGTCGAAGCATTGGGTCGCCTGCGCCAGCCTGACGGCCAACTGGCCTCGGTCGGGCCATTGTTTGCCGACCCACGCACACCCGCCATCGCCCTGCGCCGGCTCGACCGACAGATCCGCGACAACGCCCTGAGCCGACTGCATGAAGCCCCCGCCGAGTGGTTTCTCAGCCTGAACATGTCGCCGCGCTGGATCAGTCGCCTGCGCGCCGATCAACCACTGCCCAGCCTCAAGCAGATGCTGCGCCACGGCGTCGATCCGCAACGCATCGTGTTCGAGATCACTGAACTGGGCGGCAATGGTCAGCGTCTGGCCGAAGTGGTGGCACGCTACCGCGAGGCCGGAGCGCGGATCGCCATCGATGACTTCGGCGCCGGTTACTCGCAGCTCGATCGGGTGCTGGCGTTGCAGCCGGACATTCTCAAACTCGACATGCGCCTGTTTCAGGCTGCCGCACTGGGCGGGCCGAGCAGTGACGTGGTCAAGGCTCTGGCGCAAATGGCCGAAAAAACCGGCTGCTGGATCATCGCCGAAGGCGTGGAAACCGAGGCCCAGCTCAATTTCGCCCTGGAATGCGGTTCGCGCTACGTTCAGGGTTTCCTGTTCGCCCGGGCGCAGGAGGCGTTTTATCCAACCGACGCCTTCGTGCAGCGCTTCGCCGAACTGCGCCAGCGTTACGTGCGGCAGAAACTGGCCGAACGCGGGCGCCTGATGCAGATGCGCCAGCAACTCGGCGAACTGATGGCGATCCTCCAGAGCTGGGCTCAGGCCCACGCGCCGCTGAGTGCGCTGCCGCAACTGGAAGCATTCCCGTGGTTGCTGCGGTTCTACCAATGCGACCGTCACGGCACCCAACTCACGCCCAACCTCGAATGGCGCAACAACGGCTGGGTCGCCGATAACCGCTATCTGGGCCACAACTGGTCATGGCGTCCGTACTTCTATCATTTGCTCGCCGAAGGCTGGGAAGAGCGGCGCCTGACCCTGTCCAGCACCTACCGCGATGCCACCAGCAACCAGTATTGCCTGACCGCCGGGCAGTTCTTCGATAACGGCGAGCGCCTGCTGCTGATCGATATTGATGCCGCGGGCTTGTAGTTCCGCTTGCAGGTGTGTGGCTGAACCGGGAAGCTAGGGCAACAGTCATCCCAGTCACCGACGGAGAGAACCAGCCTTGGATTGGCAGACCCTGCTCAACCGCGAACGCCTTGGAAAACCGCTGCACAGCCCACAAGAGCTTGGCCGCAGCCCGTTCCACAAAGACCACGACCGCATCATCTTCTCCGGTGCCTTCCGCCGTCTGGGCCGCAAGACCCAGGTGCATCCGGTGTCGAGTAACGACCACATCCACACCCGCCTGACCCACTCGCTGGAAGTCAGCTGCGTCGGGCGCTCGCTGGGCATGCGCGTCGGTGAAACCTTGCGCAGCGCCCTGCCCGACTGGTGCGACCCGAGCGATCTGGGCATGGTCGTGCAATCGGCCTGCCTGGCCCATGACATCGGCAACCCGCCGTTCGGCCACTCCGGTGAAGATGCGATTCGGCACTGGTTCCAGCAGGCCGCCGGGCGCGGCTGGCTCGACGGCATGAGCGAAGCCGAGCGCGGTGACTTCCTCAATTTCGAAGGTAATGCGCAAGGCTTCCGGGTGCTGACTCAGCTTGAGTACCACCAGTTCGACGGCGGTACCCGCCTCACCTACGCCACCCTCGGCACCTATCTGAAATATCCGTGGACCGCACGTCACGCCGACTCGCTGGGCTACAAGAAACACAAATTCGGCTGCTATCAGAGCGAACTGCCGCTGCTGGAGCAGATCGCCCACAAGCTCGGTCTGCCGCAACTGGAAGACCAGCGCTGGGCGCGCCACCCATTGGTGTACCTGATGGAGGCTGCCGACGACATCTGCTACGCGCTGATCGACCTCGAAGACGGCCTGGAAATGGAGCTGCTGGATTACGCGGAAGTCGAATCGCTGCTGCTCGGTCTGGTGGGAGACGATCTCCCGGAAACCTATCGCCAGCTCGGCCCGCAGGATTCGCGTCGACGCAAACTGGCGATCCTGCGCGGCAAGGCCATCGAGCACCTGACCAACGCCGCTGCCCGGGCATTCGTCGAGCAACAGGATGCGCTGCTGGCCGGCACCCTGCACGGCGACCTGGTGGAACACATGCACGGCCCGGCCAAACGCTGCGTACTCAACGCCAAGGACATCGCCCGCAAGAAAATCTTCCAGGACAAGCGCAAGACGCTGCATGAAATCGGCGCCTACACCACCCTGGAAATCCTCCTCAACGCGTTCTGCGGCGCGGCCCTGGAGCAACATGGCGGCCGCACGCCGTCGTTCAAGAGCCGCCGGATCCTCGATCTGCTGGGCAACAATGCGCCGGATCCCCATGGCCCGCTGCACACCTCGTTCCTGCGCATGATCGACTTCATCGCCGGGATGACCGACAGCTACGCCAGTGACATGGCGCTGGAAATGACCGGGCGTTCCAGCCACTGACAGAAAAAAAGTTGCTCAACCGGGTCAGGCAACTGCCCGGATGAGCGATGCCTCGATTGAACCGGTTCTGTGGTCTCAGGCAAACGGATCGACTGAAAGGTAAATCCGTTTAACAGCCAACTACGCAAACAAAACCTTGTTTATTCAAGGTTCGACAAGCAACTTAAAACATTCAGATAAACAAATCAGCACAACACTTCCTTACGCGACACAGAGTTTGGTCGTAGTCGGTTTCCTTTTAGTGCGTAGGACTTATCCTATATTGCCGCAACAGCCCCGGGAGTTCATGCGACAGCTCATTTATCTGAGCTAAGGTGCGCCCTTTATTCGCGCACGTATGGGATTTGATTATGAACTCCGTTTTTATTGTCGATGATCACCCCGTCATCCGACTTGCCGTTCGAATGCTGCTCGAGCATGAAGGTTACAAGGTCGTCGGCGAAACCGATAACGGGGTCGATGCCATGCAAATGGTCCGCGAATGCATGCCCGACCTGATCATCCTTGATATCAGCATACCCAAACTCGACGGCCTGGAAGTTCTCGCCCGGTTCAACGCCATGGGCACCCCGCTCAAAACCCTGGTACTGACGGCGCAATGCCCGACGCTGTTCGGCATTCGCTGCATGCAGTCCGGTGCATCCGGTTATGTCTGCAAAGAGGAAGACTTGAGTGAACTGGTCAGTGCGATCAAGGCGGTACTTTCCGGTTACAACTATTTCCCCAGCCAGGCATTGAATCCAGTACGCCTCGACGACGTGCGTTATGCCGAACTGGAGTTATTCAAATCCGTCAACGACCGCGAGCTGATGGTCCTGCAATTATTTGCCCAAGGGCGCACCAACAAGGAAATAGCCAAGGGCATGTTTCTCAGTAACAAGACAGTCAGTACCTACAAAAAACGCCTGATGCAAAAACTCAAGGCCAGATCTCTGGTGGAACTGATCGAGATGGCCAAACGCAACGCGCTAGTGTGAGAGCCTGAATGCCCAGTCGTTTAAAGATCTGTCTCGCCCTATGTTGCGTCAGCCTGTGCCTGACTACTCAGGTGCATGCCAGCTTCGTCACCGCGCAAGATTATGTGCTGCGCAGCCGCTCGGGCCACGAAGCGCCATCCGTGTCCCTTGAACCCGCGCAACGGCAATGGCTGGAGAGTCGCCGCGAACTGGTACTGGGCACTTCCGCGCCGGACTATCCGCCGTTCGACATGACCGCCAGCGGTCGTGATTACGAAGGTTTTACCGCCGACTACGCCGGTCTGCTCGAACAGGCTGTCGGGTTGCCAATCCGGGTCCAGCGCTTTGCCTCACGGGAAGCCGCCTTGCAGGCGTTGATTGCAGGTCAGGTCGACATGCTCGGTACGGCCAACGGTTTCGAGGCCAGTAACGCAAATATCCTGCTTTCAACGCCCTACGCCATCGATCAGCCGGTTCTGGTTACCCGCGAAGGCGAGACCCGCTCGCTGACTGAAGGCCTGGCCGGTCTGCGGCTGAGCATGGTCTATCACTATCTGCCCCAGGATGAGGTCAAGGCGCAGTATCCCAAAGCCATCCTGACGTCCTATCCCTCCTATCAAAACGCAATCAACGCGGTGGCTTTCGATCAGGCTGACGTGTTTCTGGGTGACACCATTTCCACCCACTACATGATCAACAAGGGTTATCTGAACAACATTCGCATGGCCAATTTCGGCAAACAGGAAGCCCACGGTTTCAGCTTTGCCGTTCACGCCGACAACCCGCAACTGCTGGCGATCATCAACACCGTGCTGCAAGCCATACCGGCCAGCGAACGGGACAACATCGCCAAGCGCTGGAGCGCCGGCAGCGACATTCTGCTGACCGACCAGAAGCTGCAATTGACCCACCACGAAGAACAGTGGCTCAAACAGCACCCGGTGCTGCGCGTCGTCGTCAACGAGGCGTTCGCGCCGCTGACATTCTTCGACAGCGACGGCAACCTGCGGGGCATCACCGCCGACCTGCTCGAACTGCTGCGCCTGCGCACCGGCCTGCGCTTCGAACTGGTCCGCAGCCGCAGTGATGGTGAAATGATCGAGCAGATCAATCAGCATCGGGCGGATCTGATCGCCGCATTGCTACCCAGCCCCCAACGGGAAAAGACCCTGCAATTCAGCCGTCCCTATCTGGAAAACTCCTTCGTCCTGCTGACGCGCAAATCCGCTGACAGCCCGACACATCCCACCCAGCTCAAGAACCGATACCTGGCGATTGCCCAAGGCAGTCCCATGGCTGATTACCTGCGCCGCGAATTCCCCAACATCCACCTGATCGAAACCTCCGACACTTTCGGTGCCGCAACCTTGCTCGCCGAAGGCAAGGCCGATGGCGCCGTCGCCTCGCTGGTGATTGCCAATTATCTGATTTCGTCGCGGATCTTCGAACATCAGTTGCAGATCACCACCACCCTGGGCACACGTCAGGCGGCCTTCTCGCTGGCCAGCGCCCGTGACAATGCCGAACTGGGCTCGATCCTCGACAAGGCGCTGCTGAGCATCACACCGGAGGAACTGGGGGTCATCAACAGTCGCTGGCGCGGTTTCTCCAATGCGGCTCAAAGCAACTGGCATCACTACAAGCGCCTGTTTTACCAATTGATCGGCGCGGCCTGCCTGCTGCTGTTGCTGTCGCTGTTGTGGAACGCCTACATGCGTCGCCAGATCAAGCAACGCCAGGCCGCCGAACGGGCACTCAACGATCAGTTCGAATTCATGCGTTCACTGGTCAACGGCACCCCTCACCCGATCTACGTGCGCGATCGCCAGGGTCTGCTGCAAAGCTGCAACGACAGCTACCTCGAAGCCTTTAACGCCAAACGCGAAGACGTGATCGGCAAAAGTGTCATGCAGGGCACCCTGAGCAACGCCTTCGAAGCCCAGGCCTACCAGGCGGATTACCAGCGGGTGGTGGCCGAAGGCACGCCTCTGCTGCTCGATCGACCGCTGCACATCGGTGGCCGGCGTTTGACGATCTACCACTGGATCCTGCCGTACCGCGACTCCAGTGGCGATGTGCAAGGGATCATCGGCGGCTGGATCGACATCAGTGAACGTCGCCAATTGTTCGATGAACTGCGCCGGGCCAAGGAACAGGCGGACAACGCCAACCGCGCCAAAAGTACCTTTCTGGCCACCATGAGCCACGAAATCCGCACGCCGATGAATGCCATTATCGGCATGCTCGAACTGACGCTCAAACGCATGAATGATCAGGCTCCGGATCGCTCCTCCATTGAAACCGCCTACTGCTCGGCCAAGGATCTGCTGGGCCTGATCGGCGACATTCTCGATATCGCGCGGATCGAGTCCGGGCACCTGAGCCTGAGCCCCGAACGGGTCAATCTGGTCGAAACAGTGGCGTCGGTGGTCAGGATCTTCGACGGCCTCGCCCGCCAGAAAAACCTCCTCCTGCCGCTGATCATCAATCCGCCCGGGCTGCAGGTCGACGTGGAACTGGATCCGTTGCGCTTCAAGCAGATCCTGTCGAACCTGATCAGCAATGCCATCAAATTCACTGAGTCCGGGCAGGTGCGGATCAATCTGGATGTGCTGCCCAACGGGCCGGGCCAATGCTCGCTCGTTCAGTTGACGATCCAGGACACCGGGGTCGGCATCAGCATCGAAGATCAACAACGCCTGTTCGAGCCGTTCGCCCAGACCGAGAGTGGCCGGCAGCAAGCTCGCAGCGGCGCAGGCCTGGGGCTGGTGATCTGTCGCAACCTGTGTGAAATGATGGGTGGGCAGCTGCAGTTGAGCAGCCAGCCGGGGATCGGCACCCAGGTCTGCCTGTCGCTGCCGCTGCAGACGCTGCCGCGCCAGGTGACCACGGCAAAAACCGAGCCTGTGCTGCAAACCTCTGCACCACTGAACATTCTGGTGGTCGACGATCATCCGGCCAATCGCCTGCTGATGTGCCAGCAACTGGAGTTCCTCGGGCACCGATTCACCCTCGCCGAAGAGGGTCGGAGTGGATTCGAGAAATGGCAGACCGGTGCATTCGACCTGGTTATCGCTGACTGCAACATGCCGTTGATGAACGGCTACGAACTGACCGAGGCGATCCGCCAACAGGAACAACGCACTGGCCGCCCTCCGTGTACCGTGCTGGGCTTCACGGCCAACGCGCAGCCTGAAGAAGTACAGCGCTGCAAACAGGCCGGCATGAATGACTGCCTGTTCAAGCCGTTGAGCCTCAGCGCACTGAGCCACTGGATCAATGGTCTGCAGCCCGCGACGCTTGAACCGGCGTTCAATCTTGACGGGTTGAGTCAGTTGACTGGCGGCAACCCGCTGCAAGTCCGGCGTCTGCTCACGCAATTGCTCAAGAGCAGCCGTCTCGATCGCGAGGAATTATTAGCCCTGGCCCCCTGCAATGATCGTCAGGCAGTGGCGCTGGTCGCCCACAAGATCAAAGGCGCCGCCCGGATCGCCCAGGCCTCGCGTCTGATCGCCTGTTGCGATGCGCTGGAACAGGCCTGCATGCAGACAACGCCCGCACCGACCATCGTGCGCTGCGTCGAGGCCACCGACGCAGCCATGCTCGAACTGGAGCAGGCGTTGCGGCAACAACTGGAACCGTTCGCAGAAAGCACAATGACCGAGCCTTAACTATGCTTGGACGCTGAGCAGTGTGTTTACTTCAATGGAGAGTCAGCAATGCCCAGCCCACTGCGCCCGGATCAACGCCGGTTCCCGTTGCACGTGCACATCAGCGTCATGTTCACCTTTCTGCTGTTGCTCACAGGCGTGGTGCTGGGGCTGTTCAATTATCGCCAGACCACCCGGATCATCCTGTCGAGCAGTGAAAACCTGTTCAATCGCATCGAACAGGACGTGCGCCTGGACCTGCATTCAACCTACGAACCGATCCGGCACCTGCTGAGCCTGCTGGCCGACAATCAGGCGGCCGAGGCGCCGAACCTGCAACAGCGTCTGGCGCTGCTCAAGCCGTTCAGTCAGTCGCTCAAGGACAACACCGACCTCGCCTCGCTGTATCTGGGGTACGGCAACGGCGATTTCTTCATGGTCCGGCCCTTGCGCACCAGCGCGCTGAAAACCCTGCTCAAGGCACCACCAACAGCGGCCTATCAGGTCTGGAGCATCGAGCACGACGCCAGCGGCACCGTATTGTCGCAGTCACTGTTCTTCGACCAGACGCTGACGCCTGTCGGACGCGACACCAATCCCGACGACCGCTACGACCCGCGTACCCGCAACTGGTACAGCAACGCCCTGCAACAGGGCGATCAGATCACCACCGAACCCTATGTATTTTTCTCCACGCACAATGTGGGCACCACCCTGGCCCGACGCAGCAGCGCAACCAGTGTGATCGGTGCCGATCTGACTTTGGAGGCACTCTCGGCCACCTTGACCAAGCATGTGGTCACCCCCTCGACCGAAATCGTGTTGTTCGATGCCGATGGCAATGCCGTGGCCTATCCGGACAGCAGCCGGCTGATCGTCGACGGCAGCAGCGCACGCCTGGCCAAAGCGGCCGACCTTAGTCCGAATCTGCACGCGTTGCTGTCCACCGCCCATCCGGGCAAACGGCTCGATGTCAATGGCCGCCACTGGATCGTCGCCCGCAGCACCCTGCAGGAAGGCGGGCCGAAAGGTTTGCAGATGGCCCTGCTGGTGCCCGAGGACGAACTGCTTGCCGATGCCTACCGCATGCGCTGGCAAGGCGCGCTGATCACCTTGGCGATCTTGCTGCTGTGCCTGCCGCTGGGCTGGCTGATCTCGCGGATTCTGGTCAAACCGTTGCACGCGTTGGTCAAGGAAGCCGACGCGATCCGCAGTTTCGATTTCAACTTTCCGGTCACCCGCCGCTCGCCGGTGCTGGAGGTTGACCAGTTGAGCCTGTCGATGGCGCGCATGAAGGACACGCTCGCCAGTTTCTTCCGCATCACCGACAGCCTCTGCGCCGAAACCCGCTTCGCCCCGCTGCTGCAACGGGTGCTGTTCGAAACGGCGCAGATCGCCCAGGCACAGGCGGGGTTGATCTATCTGCGCGAAAGCGATGGCAACCGGATGGAGCCTTACGGACTGGTTATTGACGGCGCTTCGCAGGAGCCGAGTGAATTCAGCGTGCTCGGCCAGGATCTGCTGGCAGATCAAGGGCCGGCATGGTTCCAGCAACTGATCAACGCTGACAACGTGGTCAGCAGCCTTGGCTTCGAGCAGGCCGGGGACTTGCAGAAAGTCCTGTTGGCCATGCAGTCGCCGCGCATCCACCTGATCGGCATCCGCCTGCGTAATCGGCACAACGAAACCATCGGCCTGTTGCTTCTGCTGATCAACGACAGCGGCAGCGCTCAGGACCTGGAAAAACTGCGCCCGGACCGCATCGCCTTCCTGCAAGCCGTGTCTGGTGCGGCGGCGGTGAGTATCGAAAGTCAGCGCCTGCAAGCGAAGCAGAAACAGTTACTCGATGCGTTCATCCAGTTACTGGCCGGCGCCATCGACGCCAAGAGCCCGTACACCGGTGGCCACTGCCAGCGCGTGCCGGAACTGACCCTGATGCTCGCGCAGGCCGCGGCCGCCAGCCAGGCGCCGGCGTTCCAGAGCTACCAACCGAGCGAAGACGAATGGGAAGCCCTGCACATTGCGGCCTGGCTGCACGATTGCGGCAAAGTCACGACGCCGGAGTATGTCGTCGACAAGGCGACCAAACTGGAAACCCTCAACGATCGCATCCACGAAATCCGCACCCGTTTCGAAGTGCTCAAGCGCGATGCCTGGATCAGTTACTGGCAGGCGATCGCACTGGGCGGCAACGCGGCGCAACTGAGCGAACTGCGTGACGCCACGCTGACGCAACTGGATGACGACTTTGCCTTCGTTGCCCGTTGCAATCTGGGCGGTGAGGCCATGGCGCCCGCCGATCTGCAACGTCTTGAACGCATTGCCGAGCGCCGCTGGATGCGCACCCTCGATGATCGCCTGGGGGTGTCATGGGAGGAAAACCGCCGCCAGGCGCAAACGCCGGCGGCGAATCTGCCAGTCAGCGAGCCACTGCTGGCGGACAAGCCCGAACATCTGATCGAACGCGCCGACAGCGAACTGATTCCGGAAGACAATCCGTGGGGGTTCAAACTGGATGTGCCGCGTTACAAATACAATCGCGGCGAACTGTACAACCTGAGCATTGCCCGGGGCACGCTGACCCGCGAAGAGCGCTACATCATCAATCACCACATGGTGCAGACGATCCTGATGCTCAGCCACCTGCCCTTCCCCGGGCACCTGGACAGCGTTGCGGAAATCGCCGGTGGGCATCACGAAAAGATGGACGGCAGCGGTTATCCCAAACGCCTGAAGCGCGAGGACATGAGCCTGCCGGCACGGATGATGGCGATTGCCGATATTTTCGAGGCACTGACAGCGGCGGATCGACCGTACAAGAAGGCCAAATCCTTGAACGAGGCGCTGGGGATCATGGCCACCATGTCCCGCGAGGCGCACATCGACCCCGAGCTGTTTGCGCTGTTCATCAACGATGGGGTGTACATGCAGTACGCCGCACGGTTTCTCGATCCGCGCCAGATCGATGTGGTGGATCCGGCCAGCCTGCTGCGCAAGGCTGGCCTGAGTGCCTGATCAGCAGTCGGTCAGACGCAGGAAAATCGCCGCCAGTTGCTCGATTCCGGACTGATCGGCGGTGCCGAAACGTGCGAGTTTCGGGCTGTCGAGATCAAGTACGCCGATCAACCGACCGTCCTTGACCAGTGGCACCACCAGCTCGCTGTTGGAGGCGCTGTCGCAAGCGATATGACCGGGGAACGCATGCACGTCTTCAACGCGCTGGGTCTGTCGACTGGCCGCTGCCGCGCCACACACACCGCGACCGAACGGAATGCGCACGCAGGCGATCTGCCCCTGAAACGGGCCAAGCACCAGTTCTTCGTTGCGATTGAGGTAGAAACCGGCCCAGTTCAAATCGTCGAGTTGATTGAACAGGAACGCCGAAAACTGCGCGGCGTTAGCGATGAAATCGCGCTCGTCCGCCAGCAGCGATTCCAGTTGTGCGGCCAACATGCCATAGCCTTCGAGGCCCTGGCCGCTTTGTTGCAAATCAATCATGCCTTGTGCTCCAGCAATTTCAGTCCCACCCAGTAACGGGCGAATTGGTACGCGCAACGTCCGTTGCGATTGCCGCGCCCGGTTGCCCAGCGCACGGCGAGGATGTCGAGCTCTTCGTCGCGCTGCCAGCTCAAGCCGGCCTTGGCGGCCAACTGGCCGATCCAGTGCTCGACGACGTTGAGGAAATGTTCCTGGGTAAACGGATAAAACGACAGCCACAGGCCGAAACGGTCGGACAAGGCGATCTTGTCTTCCACCGCCTCACTCGGATGCAGCTCGCCGTCGACGCGTTTCCAGTTTTCGTTGTCGCTTTCCTTTTCCGGCACCAGATGGCGGCGGTTGGAAGTGGCGTACAGCAGAACGTTGTCCGGGGCCTGTTCGAGCGAGCCGTCGAGCACGCTTTTCAGCACGCGATAATCGCCTTCGCCGGATTCGAACGACAGGTCATCGCAGAACAGCACGAAGCGTTGCGGCAGTTTGCCGATCTGCTCGACCACCCGCGGCAGGTCGGCCAGATGGTCGCGCTCGATTTCGATCAAACGCAGGCCGGCCTTGGCGTGTTCGGCCAGCAGCGCGCGCACCAGCGACGATTTACCGGTGCCGCGCGAGCCCCAGAGCAGCGCATGGTTGGCCGGCATGCCGTCGAGAAACTGTTGAGTGTTGCGGCCCAGTTGTTCTACCTGACGGTCGACACCAATCAAGTCGGACAGGCGCATGTCGAGGCTGACTTCCAGTGGCAGCAAATAGCCGCTGCGCCCGTCACGCTGCCAGCGCGCCGCCAAGCAGGTTTCCCAGTCGATCAGCGGACGCGGCGCCGGCAGCAAAGGTTCGATCCGCGCCAGAACCGACTCGGCGCGTTCAAGAAAAGCATTCAATCGGGAATCCACGTCTTCTCCTCGGGCACGTTCACAGTGATGATGTCGATCCAGCGACGACAGACAGATCTCAATCCCCGTTCAAGCCTTGTTACAAGGCGCTTCGGGAACCTCGGTATCCATACATGATCGACTATGCTTGAGCAGCGAAGGGAAACGGAAGTGGTTCAACACCCCATGGATATCAAATTCACCCACCGGCTGTCATACAAGCAAGCCAGATTCACGGTGCTGGTCGGGTTCGTTCTGGGCACGCTGCTCAGCCTGCTGCAAATCGGCATCGATTATGCCAGTGAAGACGCCTCCATCAACCGTGAAATCCTGTCTTTGCTGGAAATCAGCCACAATCCGGCGTCGCGAATCGCCTACAACATCGATGCGGAACTGGCGCAGGAACTGACCCTGGGCCTGTTGCGTTCGCCGGCGATCATCTCGGCGCAACTGACCGACAACAACGGCAACGTCCTGGCCAACGTCAAGCGCCCGGAGCTGCAAAGCGGTTACCGGGTGATCAGCGACTTCCTGTTCGGTGCCAAGCGCCAGTTCGAAGACCGCCTGTACCTCGATCACCTGCCCGAGGAATCACTGGGCACGCTGAGCCTGGAGGTCGATACCTACGCGTTCGGCAGCCGGTTTCTGCGCCGCGCCGAAGTCACCCTGCTCAACGGCTTTGCCCGCAGCCTGATTCTCACCGGGATCCTGTTGGCGCTGTTCTACGTGATGCTGACCAAGCCACTGGTGCGCCTGATCCGGGAACTCAGCGCGCGTGACGCACGCAGTGCAGAACCGACGACCCTGGAATGTCCGGCCGGCCACGCCAATGACGAGATCGGCGTACTGGTCAAAGTCGCCAACCAGCAGTTCGACAATATCGCCACGGAAATCCAGCAACGGCGCAACGCGGAAAACCGCCTCACCGATTACCTCGGGCAACTGGAGCACATCGTCTCGGCCCGCACCGCCGAGCTCAAGGCCATCAACACCCGGCTCAGCCAGTCCAACGAAGAACTGGAAGTCGCTCGCAGCACCGCACTGGACATGGCCGAAGCGCGCTCGGCATTCCTCGCCAACATGAGCCACGAGATCCGCACCCCGCTCAACGGCCTGCTGGGGATGATCGCCCTGTCCCTCGACGGGCCGCTGAATGCCGAGCAGCAACAGCAACTGTCGATTGCCCATGACTCGGGCAAGGTGCTGGTCGAGCTGCTTAACGATATTCTCGACCTGTCCAAGTTCGATGCCGGGCAACTGGAGCTCGAACACATCCCGTTCGACCTCGGCTCGCTGATCGAGGACACCGCCAACCTGCTGTCGCAGAACGCCGCGCCGAGCGTCGAGCTGACTTGCCTGATCGACCCGCACTTCCCCGCGCTGGTGCTGGGGGATCCGACCCGGGTACGGCAGATCGTCAGCAACCTGCTGTCCAATGCCCTGAAGTTCACCCGCTTCGGCCGGGTCGATGTGCGCCTGTCCGCCCACAAGGACGGGGTGCGCATCGAAGTCTGCGACACCGGCATCGGCATCGCTCAGGATGCCCAGGTGAAAATCTTCCAGCCGTTCACCCAGGCCGGTGCCGGCATCACCCGGCAGTACGGCGGCACCGGTCTCGGTCTGGCGTTGACCTACAACCTGTGCGAGGCCATGCAAGGCCGGCTGACCATCAGTTCCGAGGCCGGTTTCGGCAGTCAGTTCTGTGCCGACCTGCCACTGCCGTGTCACACCCGGGCGGTCATGCCGCCGCCACTGCACGGCAAGGTGCTGGCGATCACCGCGGCCAGCAGCGGCTTGGCAGAACTGCTCAAGACATTGTTGCCAGTGTGGGGGGTGAGCTATGAACAGCGCACCATGGATGACCCGTTGCTGGGCCTGTCACCCGATCTGCTGATCACCGATTGCCCGGAATGCCTGTTCAGTCTGCGCCCGACCATCAGCGCACCGATCCTCGTCGTAACCGCTTATGGCAGTTTCATGCCCGGCGAAGAAGCCGCCGCGCTGGCGCCATTGCAGCAACAAGCCCGACCGCTGGCACGCAACGCGCTGTACCAGATCCTGCGGCGCATTCTGCTGGCCGATGTCACCACGAGCAACGATGCGCGCCTCGAGAGCCAGCCGGTCCGGCGGCGCGGAAAGGTGCTGCTGGTGGAGGACAATCCGGTCAATCAACTGGTGGCCAAAGGCATGCTCGGCAAGCTCGGTTGCGACGTGGTGGTCGCCGCCCACGGTGCCGAGGCGCTGGATCAACTGGAGCACGATGAGTTCGATCTGGTGCTGATGGACTGCAACATGCCGGTGATGGACGGCTACGAAGCGAGCCGGCAGATCCGCCAGAGCGGGCGCTGGCCGCATTTGCCGATCGTCGCGCTGACCGCCAACGCCATGTCCGAGGAACGCGAGCGCTGCCGTGCGGCCGGCATGAGCGATTACCTGGCCAAGCCGTTCCGCCGCGAAGAGCTGGCGGCCCTGCTCGACCAGTGGATGCCGGCTACGTCAGCGCTTTGATCTGCCCCAGCAAGTGATCGAGGCCATTGCGCAAATCGTTGAGCCGATCAAGATCCACCCCGCTGTCGCACAACAATCGGGCCTTGAGCGGCCCGACCTGCTCGCGCAGCGCTTGGCCTTGCGCGGTCAGGCTCAGATGCACTTCACGCTCGTCGCGCGCCGAACGCTGGCGCTGCACCCACTGCAATTGTTCAAGCCGCTTGAGCAACGGCGTCAGGGTGCCGGAGTCCAGCGCCAGGCGCTCGCCCAACGCCTTGACCGTCGGTTGCTCCGGTGCACTGTCCTGCCACTCCCACAGCACCAGCATCGCCAGGTACTGCGGGTAGGTCAGGCCGAGTTGATCGAGCATCGGCTTGTAAGCGCGAATCACCGCCCGGGACGCGGCGTACAACTTGAAGCACAACTGACTGTCGAGCTTCAGCGAATCGTCGGGCAGGCTGTTCATTTGAGCAGGGCTTCGATCTCGCCGCTGATGTCCTGCGGCTTGGTGGTCGGGGCGAAACGCTTGACCAGTTGCCCATCCTTGCCGATCAGGAACTTGGTGAAGTTCCACTTGATGCCTTCGGAGCCGAGCAAACCCGGAGCGCGCTTTTTCAACTGCACGAACAGCGGATGCGCATCAGACCCGTTGACGTCGATCTTCTTGAACAGCGGGAAGCTCACGCCGTAATTCAGCTCACAGAACTCGCTGATCGCGCCCTCGTTACCCGGCTCCTGCTTGCCGAACTGATTGCACGGGAATCCCAATACCACCAGGCCCTGATCCTTGTAGGTCTGCCACAGCTCTTCCAGGCCTTTGTATTGAGGGGTGAAGCCGCATTTGCTGGCGGTGTTGACCACCAACACCGCTTTGCCGGCAAAATCGGCCAGGGTCTTTTGCTCACCCTTGATGGTGGTGACGGGGATATTCAGCAGGTTGTCGCTCATGAGACGGCTCCACGGGTTATCGGGAAAGGCCAAACATAGCGAGCAATTAAATTGTGTGCAATTTAATTATCCGAATGGCGACCCGCAGGTCGCCTGTCCGCTTACTCGCGCGGCTCGAGATTCAGGCACACCGAGTTGATGCAATAACGCAGGCCGGTCGGTGGCGGGCCATCGGGGAACACGTGGCCCAGATGCGCGTCGCAGCGGGCGCATTTGACCTCGGTGCGGATCATGCCGTGGCTGGTATCGCGAATCTCGGTCATGGCGCTTTTGCCGATCGGCGCGTAGAAGCTCGGCCAGCCGCAGCCGGAATCGAATTTGGTCGTGGAGTCGAACAGCGGCTCATTGCAGCAGACGCAGTGATAGACACCGTCGGTTTTGGTGTCGTTGTATTTGCCGGAAAACGGCCGTTCGGTCGCACTGAGACGGCACACGTTGTACTGCTCGGGGTCGAGCATCGCCCGCCATTCTTCCAGGGTTTTTTGCAACTTTTCCATCATCACACCTCAGCGGCTGAAAAAGCCCGATCTGTACCTTTTCCACGGATCGGGTGGCACGTATGATTGCGCCTCGTCACACGCCAGTCTGGCAGCCAGACCGGGCGCATTCAAACGGATTCTCGGCGCCATGGCGCAAGACTCCGCCTGTGCGAAGACGCAGGAATCCCAGTACGGTTGGCCATCCGCCGTCTGGATCGTTCAATTTCGGGATCACATCGCCATGCAGTTCAGCAAATCGAACAAGCTCGCCAACGTCTGCTACGACATTCGCGGCCCGGTGCTCAAGCACGCCAAACGTCTGGAGGAGGAAGGCCAGCGCATCCTCAAGCTGAACATCGGCAACCCGGCGCCGTTTGGTTTCGAAGCGCCGGACGAAATTCTTCAGGATGTGATCCGCAACCTGCCGACCGCCCAAGGCTACAGCGACTCAAAAGGCCTGTTCAGCGCCCGTAAGGCGGTGATGCAGTACTACCAGCAGAAGAATGTCGAAGGTGTCGGCATCGAAGACATCTACCTGGGCAACGGCGTGTCCGAGCTGATCGTGATGTCGTTGCAGGCGCTGCTCAACAACGGTGACGAAGTGCTGGTGCCGGCACCGGACTACCCGCTGTGGACCGCCGCCGTGAGCCTGGCCGGCGGTAACGCCGTGCACTACCTGTGCGACGAGGGCGCCGACTGGTTCCCTGATCTGGCCGACATCAAGGCCAAGATCACCCCGAACACCAAAGCCATGGTGATCATCAACCCGAACAACCCGACTGGCGCGGTGTATTCGAAGGAAGTGCTGCTGGGCATGCTGGAAATCGCCCGCGCGCACAACCTGGTGGTGTTTTCCGACGAGATCTACGACAAGATCCTTTACGACGACGCCGTGCACATCTGCACCGCTTCGCTGGCGCCGGACCTGCTGTGCCTGACCTTCAACGGTCTGTCGAAATCCTACCGCGTGGCGGGTTTCCGCTCCGGCTGGATCGCCATCTCCGGGCCGAAACATAATGCCCAGAGCTACATCGAAGGCATCGACATGCTGGCCAACATGCGCCTGTGTGCCAACGTCCCGAGTCAGCATGCGATCCAGACCGCCCTCGGCGGTTATCAGAGCATCAACGATCTGGTTCTGCCGCAGGGCCGCCTGCTGGAGCAGCGCAACCGTACCTGGGAGCTGCTCAACGACATTCCGGGCGTCAGCTGCGTCAAGCCGATGGGCGCGCTGTATGCGTTCCCGCGGATCGACCCGAAAGTCTGCCCGATCCACAACGACGAGAAATTCGTCCTCGACCTGCTGCTCTCCGAGAAGCTGCTGGTGGTGCAAGGCACGGCCTTCAACTGGCCGTGGCCGGATCACTTCCGCGTGGTAACCCTGCCCCGCGTCGACGATCTCGAGATGGCCATCGGCCGCATCGGCAACTTCCTCAAGTCCTACCGCCAGTAACCGGTCAACGGTGCGCAACGGCCCGAACGTTGCGCACTGTCTGATTCAGCAACACTTCTGCTCTCCCCGCCTCGCTGCGCCTTCTACACTTGCGATTCATAGGGCCCACCCGCCTCTGGCGCAGTGGCGGCGGGTAGCGGCTGGCTGTCATCCCTTTCGGTTTTGGCCGTGGGCAATGACCTGCAGACTCGGGAATCCGCTGTAGGACACAGTTTGAAATAGTCACTCGGTTGAATCACCCGGTGCCGCACCTTATATACCCCGCAGTACGCTACATCTTTAGCTTGAGGAGATTTCTACAACCATGATGCGCATCCTGCTGTTTTTGGCCACTAACCTGGCGGTCGTGCTGATAGCCAGCATCACCCTGAGCCTGTTCGGCTTCAACGGGTTCATGGCGGCCAACGGGGTTGATCTCAACCTCAGTCAGCTGCTGGTTTTCTGTGCGGTCTTTGGTTTCGCCGGTTCGCTGTTCTCGCTGTTCATCTCCAAGTGGATGGCGAAGATGAGCACCAGCACCCAGATCATCAGCCAGCCACGTACCCGGCATGAGCAATGGCTGCTGCAAACCGTCGAGCAACTGTCCCGCGAAGCCGGGATCAAGATGCCCGAAGTCGGTATTTTCCCGGCCTACGAAGCAAACGCCTTCGCCACCGGCTGGAACAAGAACGACGCGCTGGTCGCGGTCAGTCAGGGCCTGCTCGAACGTTTTTCGCCAGATGAAGTGAAAGCCGTTCTGGCCCACGAAATCGGTCACGTGGCCAACGGTGACATGGTCACCCTGGCACTGATCCAGGGCGTGGTGAACACCTTCGTGATGTTCTTCGCGCGGATCATCGGCAACTTCGTCGACAAGGTGATTTTCAAGAACGAAGAAGGCCAGGGCATCGCCTACTACGTGGCGACGATCTTCGCCGAACTGGTACTGGGCATTCTCGCCAGCGCCATCGTCATGTGGTTCTCGCGCAAACGCGAATTCCGTGCCGATGAAGCCGGCGCACGTCTGGCCGGTACCAATGCGATGATCGGTGCATTGCAACGCCTGCGCGCCGAACAGGGCCTGCCGGTGCACATGCCGGACACCCTGAACGCCTTCGGCATCAACGGCGGCATCAAACAGGGCTTTGCCCGCATGTTCATGAGCCACCCGCCGCTGGAAGAGCGTATCGACGCGCTGCGTCGTCGCGGTTGATCGGTTTGGCGCAGTAACGAAAAGGCCCGCAGCGATGCGGGCCTTTTTTTGTGCGCGGGATTATGGGTTGCCTGTTCTGGCCTCTTCGGGAGCAAGCCCCCTCCCACAGTGTTTTCTGGTGTATTCGAGATTGCTATAACACCGACGCTCCCTGTGGGAGCGGGCTTGCTCGCGAAGAGGCCGTTAATGCCGATACAAAACTATCGGCCAGAAACCCGATACACCCGCTCCTCCAGCCGCGTTACCCCCGCCTGCAAGAACCTGACACTCTCCGCCAGCACATCCTGCTCCTCAAGCACCTGCACCTGCCAGACTTCGCCCAGCAAGCGCTGCACCTCATCATCGCTCACCGCAAACGGTGGCCCGGACATCTGCGCTTGATCGTAATCCAGGGTGATCAACAACCCTTGCACACTTTGCGGCAGGATCTGCTGCAAATGCGCCGCATAACGCTCACGCATCGGAGCCGGCAAGGCAATCAGCGCTGCCCGGTCGTACAACGCAGCACAGTCCGCTACATCGTCTGCCGTCAGCGCAAAGAAATCACCGCACCACAACTCGATGGAATCGGCGCGATAGACCTTGAACGGCCCCTTGGCACTGACCTGCGGCTTTACCTGATGCTCACTGAAAAAATCCTCGACGGCCTTCAGCGACAGCTCGACTCCGAGCACCAGATGCCCGCGCCCGGCCAGCCACAGCAGATCCAGGCTTTTCCCGCACAGCGGCACCAGCACCCGGGTCTGGGCCGGGATCGCCAGTTGCGCCCAGTGCCGCTGCAGATACGGGTTCACCTCAGGCAAATGAAAGCCGATCTGATTGGATTCCCACTTCTTGTGCCAAAACTCAGGCTGCATGCATCACCCCAAAAAATTCGATCAAAAGGCGTTAAAACTTATATTAGATTTAGATCAATGATCTGACTGAAGATGAGGCCATCTTACCGCTCAGGAACCTTTCCATGTTTCCCAGCCTGTTTATCTCCCACGGCTCACCGATGCTGGCCCTGGAACCCGGTGCCAGTGGCCCGGCGCTGGCGCGTCTGGCGGCCGAACTGCCGCGGCCTAAAGCCATCGTGATCGTCTCTGCCCACTGGGAAAGCCAGGAACTGCTGGTCAGCAGCAATCCTCGTCCGGAAACCTGGCATGACTTCGGCGGCTTCCCGCGTGCCCTTTTCGAAGTGCAGTACCCGGCACCGGGCAATCCGCAACTGGCAGCCGAAGTGGCTGAATTGCTTGACGCCGCGCATCTGCCGGCACGCCTCGATCCGCAACGACCGTTCGATCACGGCGTCTGGGTGCCGCTGTCGCTGATGTACCCGCAGGCGGATATTCCGGTGGTGCAGGTGTCGCTGCCGAGTCGCGGCGGCCCGGTGTTGCAAACCCGTGTCGGACAAGCGCTGGCGAGTCTGCGCGAGCAGGGCATTCTGCTGATCGGCTCCGGCAGCATCACCCACAACCTGCGCGAACTGGACTGGCACGCCGGCCCGGAAAGCGTCGAGCCGTGGGCACGGGACTTCCGTGACTGGATGATCGACAAGCTGGCGGCCGACGATGAGGCGGCACTGCATGATTATCGTCAGCAGGCGCCCAATGCGGTGCGCAGCCATCCGAGTGATGAGCATTTGCTGCCGCTGTATTTTGCCCGTGGTGCGGGAGGTGAGTTCCGCGTAGCGCATAAAGGCTTCACGATGGGTGCACTGGGTATGGATATCTATCGCTTCGGCTGACGTCATCGCTGGCAAGCCAGCTCCCACAGGGTTGTGGAGCGAGGCAAAAAGCAGGCAAAAAAAATCCCCGAACCAGTCGGGGATTTTTCATGTTCGATCAATCAGCCCAAGGGCGGATCAATCTTCGCGGTAGCGACGCAGTTTCAGCTGCTTGCCAGCGACGCGAGTGTCCTTCAGCTTGGTCAGGAGTTTGTCCAGACCATCTTCCGGCAGCTCGACGAGGCTGAAGCTGTCACGCACCTGGATGCGACCGATCGCTTCGCGGGCCAGACCACCTTCGTTGAGGATGGCGCCCAGCAGGTTCTTGGCGGCGATACCGTCACGCGCACCCAGCGCGGTACGGCAACGGGCACGACCTTCGCCCAGCGGCATTGGCGCGCGACGCTCGCGGTCACCACGCTCAGGACGATCACCGGAACGCTCAGGACGGTCGCCACGCGGTGCATTGTTCGGCACCAGTGGGCGTTCCTTCTCGATCGCCGCCAGGTTCAGCGCTTGACCGTTGGTCGCCTTGCGCAGCAGAGCTGCAGCCAGGGCACGCGGGGTGCAACCGATGTCAGCGGTCAGGCGATCCAGCAGTTCGCCGTGAGTCGACTCAGCATCAGCGACCAGCGGCGACAGGCTGTTGGTCAGTTTCTTGATGCGTGCATCGAGAACAGCCTGAGCGTCCGGCAGACGCACTTCGGCAACCTTCTGACCGGTGACACGCTCGATCACTTGCAGCATGCGGCGCTCACGTGGAGTCACCAGCAGCAGTGCGCGACCTTCGCGACCGGCACGGCCGGTACGGCCGATACGGTGCACGTAGGATTCCGGGTCGTACGGCATGTCCACGTTGAATACGTGGGTGATGCGCGGAACGTCCAGACCACGGGCAGCTACGTCGGTCGCGACAACGATGTCCAGGCGGCCATCTTTCAGCGAGTCGATGACGCGTTCACGCTGGTTCTGGGCGATGTCACCGTTCAGCGCAGCGGCCTTGTAGCCTTTGGCGTCGAGGGCACTGGCCAGATCCAGGGTCGCTTGCTTGGTGCGCACGAACATGATCAGCGCGTCGAAGTCTTCCACTTCCAGCAAGCTGAGAACGGCGGAGGTCTTCTGGTCAGCGTGAACCAACAGGTGAGCCTGCTCGATCGCGGTAACGGTCTGGGTCTTGCTCTGGATCTTCACGTGCTTCGGATCGCGCAGGTGGCGCTCGGCGATGGCACGGATCGACTGCGGCAGGGTTGCCGAGAACAATACGGTCTGACGGGTTTCCGGCATGGCCTTGAAGATCACTTCCAGGTCGTCCATGAAACCGAGTTTGAGCATTTCGTCTGCTTCGTCCAGAACCAGGTGGTTCACGGTAGCGAGGACTTTTTCGTCGCGACGCAGGTGGTCGCACAGACGGCCCGGAGTGGCGACAACGATCTGTGCGCCATTACGGATTGCTTTCAATTGTGGGCCCATCGGCGCGCCGCCGTAGACAGCCACAACAGTTACGCCCGGCATTTGCTTGGCGTAAGTTTCGAAAGCGGTTGCAACTTGTAGCGCCAACTCACGAGTTGGGGCCAGGATCAGAGCTTGCGGCTCGCGCTTGGACGGATCAATGCGGTGCAGGATAGGCAGGGCAAAGGCAGCGGTTTTACCGGTACCGGTTTGCGCCTGACCAATCATATCGTGACCGGCGAGGATGATCGGGATCGACTGCTGCTGAATGGCCGAAGGCTCTTCATAGCCGGTAGCGACTACTGCAGCGACAATATTGGGATGAAGTTCAAGAGCGGCGAAGCCGCCGATTTCCTGGGTCATGGGTCTGCCTCTAAGTGCATCCGCAAAGACCCATGCTCCAAAGCTGCACATGCCGTGTTGAGACTCAAGAGTCGCCCTGGCAGCTTTGTCGGCGGGGATTTGCGAAAACGTATGAATGAAAAAGAATCGTCAAGGAAGAGCCCGCAGTGCGGACATGCAGCCGAAGCTGACTTCGGGGAATTGCGCTACCTAAACGCGGCCCGGTTAAAGGCCGGCGCGCACTATACCGGAATTTGCCCGAAAAGGGAGCTTTTTTTATCGCCTGAATCGGTGTGTCACCGCTGTGTAACGGGGTTTTGCGGATAATCGTGCAAAGGTCTATTTTGCAAAGGCCCGGCCCTTCGGGTGATGACGCTTAAACGATTCACCGATGTGCGGCATACCGTCGCTGCACCCGCCCTTCCCGCCCGAGGATTTCTCCATGAATCAGCCCTGCCCCGGCCGCGTCAGCCGTGAACGTCGAGGTCATATCCACTTGATCGGCCTCGACCGGGCCGCCAAACGCAACGCCTTCGACCTCGATCTGCTCAATGACTTGAGCCTGGCCTACGGCGAGTTCGAGGCCGACAGCGAGGCGCGGGTGGCGGTGGTGTTCGGGCATGGCGAACACTTTACCGCCGGTCTGGATCTGCTCAACGCCAGCGCCGCCCTCGCCGAAGGCTGGCAGGTTCCGACCGGTGGTTGCGACCCATGGGGTGTTTTCGTTGGTCCACGGGTCAGCAAACCGGTCATTGTCGCCGCGCAGGGCTACTGCCTGACCATCGGTATCGAGTTGATGCTGGCCGCGGATATCAACCTGTGCGCGAGTAATACCCGCTTCGCGCAAATGGAAGTGCAGCGGGGGATATTTCCGTTTGGGGGCGCGACATTGCGCTTTCACCAGGTGGCCGGTTGGGGCAACGCGATGCGCTGGTTGCTGACCGGCGATGAGTTTGATGCCCACGATGCGTTGCGTCTGGGTTTGGTGCAGGAAGTGATGGCCAGTGAGGATCTGTTGCCGCGGGCGATCGAACTGGCCGAACGGATTGCCCGGCAGGCACCGTTGGGGGTGCAGGCGACGCTGATGTCGGCGCGCCAGGCGCGGTATGAAGGCGAGACGGCGGCGGCGCAGGGACTGCCGGCGCTGGTGAAGAAGTTGCTGGGGAGTGAGGATGCCAAGGAGGGGGTGAGGTCGCTGGTTGAGCGGCGCCCTGGAATCTTCAAAGGGATCTGAGAAAACGGGTGCTCTTCAGGCCCTCTTCGCGAGCAAGCCCGCTCCCACATTTGGAATGCATTTCAAGTGTGGGAGCGGGCTTGCTCGCGAAGGGGCCATCACTGACCACTCAAGTCGCCGGGCGAATCGCCTTGATCAACGACTGCAACGAATACCCCAGCCGTGGCGCCAGCACTTCGGCGCGGGCGGTCAGCGCCTGCATGTCCAGCTCCTGATCGAGATCCGCCGGCACAATCAGAATCACATTGCCCTCCTTCACCGGCAGCTCCCAGTAATGCCGGTGATAGAGCCCGCGCAACAACGCCGCGCCCAACGGTTTGCCGTCATCGGTGGCCCACTGGTTGATCACCAGCCAGCCGCCCGGGTTCAGACGCTTCTGACAGTCGCCGAGAAAACTCCAGGCCAGGTGCCCGACACCCGGGCCGACATCGGTGTACAGATCGACAAAGATCAGATCCGCAGGCTCGGCCGTCGGTAGCAGTTCCAGCGCATCGCCGACCCGAATGTACAAGCGCGGATCGTCATCCAGCCCCAGGTACTCGATCGCCAGACGCGGCACGTCCGGGCGCAGTTCGATGGCTTCGACGTCTTCCAGCGGCAGGAACTTGAGGCAGGCCTGGGTCAGCGTGCCGGCACCGAGGCCGAGAAACAGCGCGCTCTCCGGTTGCTCATGGCACAACGCGCCAATCAGCATCGCCCGGGTGTAGTCATATTCGAGCCAGCTCGGATCGGCGGTGAACACGCAGCTCTGCTCGATGGCATCGCCAAATTCCAGAAAGCGGTAATCGGCCACTTCCAGCACGCGAATCACGCCGAACTCATCCTGTACCTCGGCGAGCAACAGCTCGACGCGCTCCTCAGTCATTTCGTCTCCTGATGGTCACCGGGCGCGGTGACGCGATGGCACCGCTGCGGCGCCGTGGCAAAGCGGCGATTGTCGGTGATGGGGCGGGAGCAGGTCACGCACTAATTGCTGCTACCATGGGCTTCCCGTGCGTAGAACCAATTAGAGACCGTGATGAGCCAACCGTGGAGCCCTGACAGCTGGCGCGCCCTGCCGATCCAGCAACAACCCCAATACCCTGACGCGGCGCATCTGCGCCAGGTCGAGCAGACCCTGGCCAGTTATCCGCCGCTGGTGTTTGCCGGCGAAGCGCGCGAGCTGCGCCGTCAATTTGCCGAAGTGACTCAGGGCCGGGCGTTCCTGCTGCAGGGCGGCGATTGCGCGGAAAGCTTTGCCGAGTTCTCGGCGGCGAAGATTCGCGACACTTTTAAAGTGCTGCTGCAAATGGCGATCGTCATGACCTTCGCCGCCGGTTGCCCGGTGGTCAAGGTCGGGCGCATGGCCGGCCAGTTCGCCAAACCGCGCTCGGCCAACGATGAAACCATCGACGGCGTGACCCTGCCCGCCTACCGGGGCGACATCGTCAACGGCATCGGTTTCGATGAAAAAAGCCGCGTGCCGGATCCGGAGCGCCTGTTGCAGTCGTACCACCAGTCCACCGCCACCCTGAACCTGTTGCGCGCCTTCGCCCAGGGCGGTTTCGCCGACCTGCATCAGGTGCACAAGTGGAACCTGGACTTCATCGCCAACTCGGCACTGGCCGAAAAATACAGCCACCTCGCCGATCGCATCGATGAAACCCTGGCGTTCATGCGCGCCTGCGGCATGGACAGTTCGCCGCAACTGCGCGAAACCAGTTTCTTCACTGCCCACGAAGCGCTGCTGCTGAACTACGAAGAAGCCTTCGTGCGTCGCGACAGCCTGACCAACGATTACTACGATTGCTCGGCGCACATGCTGTGGATCGGCGACCGCACCCGTCAGCTCGACGGCGCTCACGTCGAATTTCTGCGCGGGGTGAACAACCCGATCGGGGTGAAAGTCGGCCCGAGCATGAACCCGGATGATCTGATTCGCCTGATCGACGTGCTCAACCCGGACAACGATCCGGGACGCCTGAACCTGATTGCGCGGATGGGTGCGAACAAGGTCGGCGATCACCTGCCGGCGCTGATCCGTGCGGTGCAGCGTGAGGGCAAACAGGTGCTGTGGAGCTCCGACCCGATGCATGGCAACACCATCAAGGCCAGCAGCGGCTACAAGACCCGCGACTTCGCGCAGATCCTGGGTGAGGTGAAGCAGTTCTTCCAGGTGCACGAAGCCGAGGGCACTTATGCCGGCGGGATTCATATCGAGATGACCGGGCAGAATGTCACCGAGTGCATCGGTGGTGCGCGGCCGATCACTGAAGACGGGTTGTCGGATCGTTATCACACCCACTGTGACCCGCGGATGAATGCCGATCAGTCGCTGGAGCTGGCGTTTTTGATCGCGGAAACCCTGAAACAAGTCCGCCGCTAGACCGCATCGCTGCTTTCGCGAGCAAGCTCGCTCCCACATGGGTTTTGTGTACGACACAGATCCAGTGTGGGAGCGGGCTTGCTCGCGAAGAGGCCCGCTCAGTCACAGCCGATCTGCGCCAATGCCACCCGCAACCGCCCCGCACTCTCACGCTGACAATTAAGCTGCACTCGCTCCAGCCCCAGCCAATCGGCCATCTGCCGCAAATTCAACGCCAGCGCCAGCATCCCCTCTTCGTCCAGCCCCGGCTCTTCCTCGTGCACTGCATGCACCGCCAATCGTCCCGACGCCCGCTCGGCGCGCAGATCGACCCGCGCGGCAATCCGCTCGTTGTGCAGAAACGGCAACACGTAATAGCCGTAGACCCGCTTGTCCTGCGGCGTATAAATCTCCAGCCGATAGCGGAAGTCAAACAAGCGCTCGGTGCGACTGCGCTCCCAGATCAGCGAATCGAACGGTGACAACAGCGCACTGGCGAAGACTTTGCGCGGGACTTTCGGCTGCGGCAGGCAGTAGGCGATCTGTCGCCAGCCAGCGACTTCGCAGGTCTGCAATTGCCCGTCCTCGACCAGCTCCGCCAGACGCGGGCGCGCATCGCCAGGGTTCAAGCGGAAATAATCGCGCAGATCCTTTTCCGTGCCGACGCCCAATGCCTGGGCCGCGTGCAGCAGCAAACCACGTTGTGCTTCGGCTTCATCCGGCAACGGCTGCTGCAAAATCGACGTCGGGATCACCCGCTCCGGCAAATCATACAAACGCTCAAAACCGCGGCGGCCGGCGACGGTCACTTCACCGGCGGCGAACAACCATTCCAGCGCATGCTTTTCCGCGCTCCAGTCCCACCATTGCCCGGCCTTGTCCTCGCGGGTCGACAGACTGCCGGCGCCCAATGCACCGCGCGCCTCAACCGCGCTTAAAACCCGGCGCACGACGTCCTGCTGCTCAAGACCAAACTTCGCCAGTTGCTGATAGATGTCTCTGCCAGTTCTGGCCCGCTGCATCCGCCACCCCATCAACGGATACATCGCCAGCGGCAGCAACGACGCTTCGTGGCCCCAGTATTCGAACAGCGTGCGCCGACGGCCCGAACTCCAGGCAGCCTGGTCGAGCAGATCGGAAGAATAGGAACCCAGACGGGAAAACAGCGGCAGGTAGTGCGAGCGCACCACGGCGTTGACGGAGTCGATCTGCAACAGCCCCAGCCGTTCGATCAGCCGGTTGAGTTGCGGCGCCTTGACGGTCGGCGGCTGGCGCCCGTTGAACCCTTGGGCAGCCAGCGCCAGTCGTCGCGCCTGTTTGAGAGAAAAGGCCAGAGTCGCGGGCATGAACATCTCCTTGTCTGCTCGCAACCTACCTCACCTGAAAGTGGTTTGTGTAGTAAGGCCTTGATCATTTATGCATCGGATCATCCCAGAACGGCCGGATGGCCTCGTGTTCGACGTCGGCACGGCTGACCCCGATGTCCTTCAGCGCTTCGTCGCTCAGGCTGGCAAGCAACTCGCGTTCTCGGTGCAATTCGTACCAGCGGCTAAACTTGTGCAGCAGGTCGGAAACGATATGGCCGTGGCCGGAAAATTTTGTGTCGTCTACATACTCTCTTTGACCTTTCATCGTGTTGCCCTCCTTGTGGATGGCTCAAGTCTCGCGCTGGCGCTAAGATCAATCCAACGAATGTTTCTGATGGCATTCATCACGGAGATTCATCAATTGTCGGCCTACCCCAGTATCGATACCGATGTCCTGCGCACTTTCGTTGCGATTGCCGATCAGGGCGGTTTTACCCGCGCCGGCGAAATGGTCAACCGCACGCAATCGGCCGTGAGCATGCAGATGAAGCGCCTCGAAGAAGACGTGCTGCAGCGACAGTTGTTCGAGCGTGACGGCCGCCAGGTGCGCCTGACCGCCGAGGGCCAGGTGCTGCTGGGTTATGCGCGGCGCATCCTGAAATTGCACAGCGAAGTGTTCAACACGCTGCGCGAGCCGCACATGGTCGGCACCGTGCGCATCGGTACGCCGGACGATTACGTGATGCGGTTTCTGCCGGGGATCCTCTCGCGGTTCGCTCAGTTCTACCCGCTGATCCAGATCGAAGTGCATTGCGAATCCAGCAAACAGCTGTTGCAGCGCACCGATCTGGACTTGTCGATTGTCACCCGCGAGCCGGGCAACGAGATCGGTCAGTTGCTGCGCAAGGAGCGTTTCGTCTGGGCCGAGGCGCAGAATTTCAGCGCCCACGAGCAGACGCCGTTGCCGCTGGCGATGTTCAACAGTGATTGTTTCTGCCGCTTGTGGGCCTGCAATGCGCTGGACGCGATGGGCCGCGACTACCGCATCGCCTACAACAGCACCAGCCTGTCGGCGCTGATGGCGGTAGTGAGCGCGGGTCTGGCGATCACCGCGCAACTGGAAAGCCTGATCACCCCGGACATGCGCATTCTTGGCGCCGCCGAAGATCTGCCGCTGTTGCCCGAGGCCAGCATCATGCTGATCCGCAACCTGAACAATCCGTCGCCGATCACCGAATGCCTGGCCGAGCACATCGTCGAAGGCTTCAAACTTTAAACGCGAGCATCACCGCGCACAGCACCAGAAAACCGCAGAACAGCCCGCGCAGGAGCCGTTCCGGCATGGCGTGGGCGACTTTTACCCCCCAACTGATGCTGGCCAGACCGCCGATGGCCAGCGGCAAGCCGATCATCCAGTCCACTTCGTGATGCACCGCGTACGTCACCAAGGTCACGCCGGTGCTCGGCAATGCCAACGCCAGCGACAGGCCCTGGGCAACCACTTGGCTGGTGCCGAACAGACTGGTCAGCACGGGCGTCGCCACCACGGCCCCGCCGACACCGAACAAACCGCCCATGGTCCCGGACGCTGCGCCGAGAACACCCAGCCATGGCCATGAGTAACGCATTTCGGAGGTCACTGCGGTTTTCTTGCCGAACATCTTCAGCAGGTTGTACGCCGAGAGCACCACGAGGAACGCGACAAAACCGATGCGCATGGTTTGCGCATCGATGCCCACCGCCCAGATCGAACCGATCCACGCAAAGCAAAAACCCATGGTCGCCAGCGGCAGCGCATGACGCAGCTCGATGCGATTGCGCTGATGATAGCGCCACAGCGCCAGCATCACGTTGGGCACCACCATCACCAGCGCCGTGCCTTGGGCGATCTGCTGATCGAGGCCAAACCATACGCCCAGCAGCGGGATGGCGATCAAACCACCGCCGATGCCGAAGATCCCGCCCAATGTGCCAAGGGCGGCGCCAAACAGCAGGTACAACAAAAACTCGATCACAGCGATGTCCTCATCCGTCAGGCGATTCATCCTACGCAGTCGAGGCTGGCGGGGAAACGCACAGCAACGCACAATGGCTATGCCAATTTCGCACAAGCATCGAAACACTCATGAATCCCAATCAGTTGACCGAACAGCTCGGGCTGTTTCTCGATGTGCTGGAAAGCGGCAGTTTTTCTGCAGCTTCCCGTCGTCATCCGCTGACGCCTTCCGCCGTGGCGCGGCGCATCGACAGCCTGGAAAACGCGGTCGGCAGCCAGTTGTTCATCCGCAGCACCCACGCCGTGCGGGCGACCCCGGCGGGTCTGGCGTTTGCCGAGCGAGCACGGCGCATCGTCAGCGAACTGCAACTGGCCCGCGCCGAGGCAGTGTCGTTGAGCAGTGCGCCGGAAGGCTTGATCCGCATCGATGCCCCAGCCGCTTTTGGTCGCCGCCATCTCGCGCCGGTCATCGCTGACTTTCTGGTGCTGTACCCGGGCCTCGACGTGCAATTGCACCTGATCGACAGCTTCATCGATATGCACGGCTCGAACCTGGGCAAAGTCGATCTGGTGCTGCGCGCCGGGCAAATGGCCGATACGCGGCTGGTCGCCACGCCCCTGGCGAGCATGGTGCGCATTGCCTGCGCCAGCCCCGACTACCTGAAACGCCGTGGCGCACCGCGCCATCCCGCGCAGTTGAGTGAACATGACGGGCTGGATTGGGAAGGTCTCGCCCCGCCCTTCGCCTGGCGCTTCGAAATGGACGGGCAAATGCAACTGCATCGCCCCGCGCGCATCCGCATGAGCGCCAACAATGCCGAAGCGCTGGTGTGCGGTGCTCTGGCCGGGCTGGGCATCGCGCATTTGCCGACCTGGCTGGCCAGTGAGTACCTGCTGCGTGGCGAACTGCTGCCGCTGTTCTGCGAGAACGGCCTGCCGCAACCAGAGAGTACCGGCATCTATGCACTGCGCATGGAACAACAGACCCACTCGCGCAGCCGTCTGCTTTTGGAATACCTCAAGACCCGCTTCAGCCCGGTGCCACCGTGGGATCTGGCGCTGCAACGCGAGCTGGGCCGACACTAGATCCTGGATAATTATCTGGCGCATTAAACATTCGGGCGCTAGATTCAAGCCCATCACCGAACAAGGCTTTGCCATGACCACCGAACGCGACACCTGCGACGACCTGCTGCTCGACAATCAGGCGTGCTTCGCCCTGCATTCCACTTCACTGATGATGACCAAGGTCTACAAGCCGCTGCTGCAAGCGCTGGGCCTGACCTATCCGCAGTATCTGGCGATGATGGTTCTGTGGGAAAAGGATGGTTTGACCGTGGGTGAAATCAGCACGCGGTTGCTGACCGATCCCGGCTCGCTGACACCGTTGCTCAAACGGCTAGAAGGTGAAGGTCTGCTCAGCAGAACCCGCAGCCGTGAAGACGAACGGGTGGTGATCGTCGAACTGACCGCGCAGGGCCGAGCTCTTCGTGAGCAGGCCAAGAGCGTTCCGCAATGCATCTTGGGCGCCAGTGGTTTCACCCTCGAACGCCTGCAGAATCTTCAATCTGAGCTGCAAGCCCTGCGCAGCCATCTGCAAGAAAGCCTGACCGGATAACAGCGCTGCCCTCTTGTAGGAGTGAGCCTGCTCGCGATAGCGGTGGTTCAGTCGGCCCCCGTATTGCCTGCTCCACCGCTATCGCGAGCAGGCTCACTCCTACAAAGGATCGGTTCACCAGGAAAATATTCTTCAGCCCGCGCCCCCACCATCCGCTCTAAATCTTCACTTTCAAGCTGATCGACAGTGCCTTTAAAGGACCGAGATTCAGCTTTCTCAAAAAATTATCTTGCGCACTAAACATTAGCGAGCTACATTCACCTCGCACTTACTTAGCGCGCAAACAATTAGCGCAAAAACAGACACCCAACGAGGCCCACACCATGCAAACTCTCTACACTGCAATCGCAACCTCCACTGGCGGCCGTGACGGTCGTGCGATCTCCAGCGACAACATCCTCGACGTCAAACTCGCTACCCCGAAAGAACTCGGCGGTGCCGGCGGCGCAGCGACCAACCCTGAGCAACTGTTCGCTGCCGGCTACTCGGCCTGCTTCATCGGCGCGCTGAAATTCGTTGCCAGTCAGACCAAACGCAAAATCCCGGACGACGCCTCGATCACCGCTCACGTCGGTATCGGCCAGATTCCTGGCGGTTTCGGTCTGGACATCGACCTGCACATCAATCTGCCGGGCCTGGAACAGGCTGACGCACAAAGCCTGGTTGAAGCGGCGCATCAGGTCTGCCCGTACTCCAACGCCACCCGTGGCAACGTTGACGTACGCCTGCACACCACCGTTTGAGAACAACACCAATCCACTGTGGGAGCGGGCTTGCTCGCGAATGCGGTGTGTCATTCAACACACAGGTTGTCTGACCGGGCCTATTCGCGAGCAAGCTCGCTCCCACAGGGTCCGGTGGTAGACGTGGAATCGCAGGCACAAAAAAGCCCGACTCAATGGTCGGGCTTTTTCTTTCCGTAAAAAGCAGTGCTTATTTGGCACGGCCTTTGTAGGAACCGCCTTCGCGGGTATCGATCTCGATCATGTCGCCGATTTCGATGAAGTCAGCAACCGACAGCTCGGTACCGTTCTTCAGTTTGGCAGGCTTCATCACCTTGCCGGAAGTGTCACCGCGAGCGGAACCTTCGGTGTAGTCAACCTGACGCACGATGGTGGTCGGCAGTTCTACGGAAACCAGACGCTCTTCGAAGAACACGGCTTCGCAAACGTCGGTCATGCCTTCTTCAACGAAAGGCAGAACGCTTTCGATGTCTTCGGCGTTCAGTTCGTACATGGTGTAGTCAGTGGTGTCCATGAACGTGTAGGTGTCGCCGCTGATGAAGGACAGGGTCGCTTCTTTGCGGTCGAGGATCACGTCGTCCAGCTTGTCGTCCGCACCGTAAACGGTTTCGGTCTTGTAACCGGTCAGCAGGTTCTTCAGCTTGGTCTTCATGATCGCGCTGTTACGGCCCGACTTGGTGAATTCAGCTTTCTGAACCAACCAAGGATCGTTGTCGATACGGATCACGGTACCGGGTTTGAGTTCTTTACCAGTTTTCATTGCGAATATCCGAATTTGGATGGGATTTACAAAAATCTAGGCCGCGTATCATATCCAATTTAGGTAAAACTGTACCAGCGCTGCGGCAAGATCCGCCTGCAAGCCTTGTTCCAGACACCATTGCTCGGCGTTTTCCTGCAGTTCTGGCCAGTGTTTACGGACCTGGAGCCAGTGCTCGCCGATCGGTTTCCCGGCACTCCAGGCCCGCCACAGACCGCTCATCGCCTCGGCAGCGGCCGGGGAAAGCCCTTTGGTGTAGAGCGCGAGAAAGGCATCGAGCTTGTCCAGGTGAATGTCTTCGTCCTGCTGATAGATGTGCCAGAGCATCGGTCGCCCGGCCCACTGTGCACGGACGAACGAGTCTTCACCGCGCACCGCGTTGAAGTCGCAGCACCACAGCAACTGATCGTATTGATCCTGACGGACGAACGGCAGCACCTGCACCGTCAGCGCCTGACGCACGTCCAGATCGCCGACAGCCAACGCATCGACCCCGAGCCAGCGCGCAACGTCACCGAGGATCCGCCCTTCCGGCACCAGCAGATGGGTCGGCGTGCTATCGGCCGCCAACGCATCCAGCCAACTGGCCAGCCCGGCATTTTCGTAGGCAAACAACGAGATCAGCTGTGCGTCAGCTGCGCGATCTACGCCCAGGCCGTGCAGGAATTGTCGCTGCGCAGCCGCGTCCTGCTGAAATCGCCGACGCCGCTCAAGCAGACCGTTTTCACGCAGCAAGCCGCCCGTCCCCGGTTGAAATCCGGGAAAGAAAAAGAATTTCTGTACCGACTTGTACTTCACCGACGGCAAACCGTGACAACCGGTGACCCAGTCTTCGGCGCTGAGGTAATCGAGGTTCATCCACAGCGGTGGCTGTTGCCGCTCGGCCATGGCGTCCATATAGGCGGTTGGCAACTGACAAGCGAACGCGGCGATCACCACGTCCGCCGCCTCCGTCTGCGGCCAGTCGCTCGGCCAATGCCGCACCTCGACGCCCTGCTGCGATTGCTGCGCCAGGTGGATGTCGATCTCGGGGCAGATACGTTCAAAGGCGCGCAGGTCATCGACCCACAGGCGCACCGCCAGCCCATGCTCGGCTACCAGTTGCCGGGCCAGACGCCAGGTCACGCCGATGTCGCCATAGTTGTCGACCACGGTGCAAAAAATATCCCAGCGGGTTTTCGGTATCGGCATGCAAGACTCCCGTTGGCAAAAGCGCTGATTGTCCGCATAAATGACCTCGCGCAGAAGAGCCGACGGCGATTAATCTTCGTGCGACAATCGCCACTTGCCCGCAATCATCCGCCAGGAGGCAGCCATGCCCTATCGTCCCAATCCGCGTCGCCCGTTGCCCGTTCAGCTTAGCGCGCTGCAACTGACCGGCAGCATTGCCCTGGGCATGTGGCTGGGCTTTCTGGCCATTGCCCTGACTTGCTGGCTGATTTCGCGTTTTGTGTTGACCGAGCAACTGGCACCGGTTGCTCAGGCGGTGCAGCAACTGGCCAAGCCGCCAGCGGCCGTTCAGGTACAACCGGACATTCCGCCACAGAGCCCGCTGTTCGAACAGTACGAAGAAAACCTGCGCAAGAACGAGCAGCAGGCGCGCCTGGATCAGGCTCGCGGCAGCAGTCGCAACCAGTCAAATCCGAAATGCCAGTTCTGGCTGCAACAGGACCAGACCGCGCCGAGCGAAAAGAGCCGCGCCAACGTTTTGCAATTCTGCGATTGATCATGAACAAACACACCGTCCACCAACTGATCCTCGACAAACTGCGCGTCGACCTCGACATCGCCGAACGCGCCGCGCAGACCGCTTACGAAACCGCGACCCACGAAGAGAACATCGCCGAGAACAAATACGACACGCTAGGGCTTGAGGCTTCCTATCTGGCGGCGGGTCAGGCGAAACGGGTCGAGGAAATTCGCCAGTCACTGGCGCTGTGTCAGAACCTGACGCTGCGCGCCTACGACGAAAATCGCGGCATCGAGATTGGCGCCCTGCTCGGTCTGAAGGACGAAAAGGGTCGCGAGCAATGGCTGTTTCTAGCCCCGGATGCGGCGGGCCTGAAAGTCGATGTGGTGGGTCAGCCGATTACCGTCATCACCCCGCGCTCGCCGCTGGGCAAAAGCCTGCTGGGCAAGTTCGAGGGCGATGAAGTGGAGATTCTGGTGGCGGGCACCCGGCAACAGTTTGCTGTCACCGAGGTGCTTTGAGGCAGGGTCTTAGTGGACCGGCAGTTCGACGCCGTCGAACAGCTCTTCCAGTTCCTGCTTGTTGTGGCACTGGATGGCTTTGGCCATCACTTCGCGGGTCAGGTGCGGGGCGAACTTCTCGATGAAGTCGCACATGAAACCTCGCAGGAAAGTACCGCGACGGAAACCGATCTTGGTGATGCTCGACTCGAACAGTTCGCTGGCATCCAGCACCACCAGGTCGTTATCGAGCTTGGTGTCGACCGCCATCTTGGCGACGATGCCCACACCCAGGCCCAGGCGCACGTAAGTTTTGATCACGTCGGCGTCGGCAGCGGTGAACACCACTTTCGGCGTCAGGCCGCGATGGCTGAAGGCTTCGTCGAGTTTCGAACGACCAGTGAAACCGAACACGTACGTCACGATCGGGTATTCGGCCAGCGCTTCAAGGGTCAGCTTCGGCAGCTTGGTCAGCGGGTGGCCCTGCGGCACGACCACGCAACGGTTCCAGCGATAGCACGGCATCATCACCAGATCGCCGAACAGCTCCAGCGCTTCGGTGGCGATGGCGAAATCGACGGTGCCGTCAGCGGCCATCTCGGCGATCTGCATTGGCGAACCCTGGTGCATGTGCAGCGCCACGTCCGGGTATTGTTTGATGAAATTGCTGATCACCGGCGGCAATGCATAACGCGCCTGGGTATGGGTGGTGGCGATCGACAGGGTGCCTTTTTTCTCGTTGGAGAATTCCTGGGCAATCTGCTTGATGCTTTCGACCTTGCGCAGGATTTCGCCTGCGGTGGTGATGATGCGCTCGCCGGCCGGGGTGACGCGGGTCAGGTGCTTGCCACTGCGGGCAAACACTTCAACGCCAAGTTCGTCTTCCAGCAGGCGGATCTGTTTACTGATACCCGGTTGCGAGGTGTAAAGGCTTTGGGCGGTAGCGGAAACGTTGAGGTCGTGGTGCGCCACTTCCCAGATGTAGCGCAATTGTTGAAGCTTCATATGTATCCCTCAAAGCAGGTAGACGCCACGGGCATCAGCGACGGTATATAACTATATTAATGGTTTGATGAATAAATCTAGAACTTTTTTATCAAAAGGCCATTATTCCCGCTTCAGCGATCCCCCCGGCGCCGGCGCTCCACCAATGGCACCAGATAAACCGGCACCTTGGCCAATTGCAGGACCCGGGTCGCCGTGCGCCCCAAAGGCGTTTCCGCCCCTACGCCGTGGCTGTGAGTGCCTACGATCAGCAAATCCACAGAGAGTTTCTGCACCTGGTCGAGAATCACCTGCGCCGGATCGCCCTGCACCACACGAACCGCGCAAATCCGCTGCAGATCCTGCTCGCCCTCGTCGCCCAGCTCTTCGCGAAAACTGTCCAGCACCCGTTGCTCGATATTGGCGATGACAGTTTTCAGACCCTGACTGTGAAATTCGTTCAATGCCTGTTCGTCGAGATAACTCTGCAACACCGACTCGGCAAACAGCCCCATGGGTTCCACTGCATGCACCACATACAAGTCGGCATTGAATGTCCGCGCCAGCGCCAAGGCATGCTGCATCACTAAAGGTGCGTAAAGACCGAGGTCAGTGGCATACAGCATCGAACGAATCATATGACCTCCTCGCGTGCCAACATGGCGGAGATTTGATTCAGCTTAGCAGTGCCTTGGCGAGTACGACGTGCGACGCAACGTCTTGAAGCACTGAGGCTTTAGATCGACGGTTCGTTACTGATGCCATGCGGTACGTGACCGGTGGCGACCACTTCGCGGGCCGCCTCGCAGTGGCCGGTCTGATCGTCGAAGAACACATCGGCAGCGAAGGCTTCGAGAAACGCCGATTTGGTCAGCCCGCCGAGAAACAGCGACTCGTCGAGGCGGATGTCCCACTCGCGCAAGGTGCGGATCACCCGCTCATGGGCCGGTGCCGAACGCGCGGTAACCAGCGCCGTGCGGATCGGGCAGTCGTCTTCGGGGAACTCGCGTTGCAGCGCATTGAGTGCCGCCAGAAAGCCCTTGAAAGGCCCACCGCGCAATGGCTCGCGCGCCGACTCGCGTTCCTTGGCCTGAAACGCCAGCAGCCCGCCGGCCTGATAAACGCGCTCGGATTCGTCGGAGAACAACACCGCGTCACCGTCGAAGGCGATGCGCAACTCATCACTGGCCGCGCGACTGGCGCCGCCGGAGAGAATCGTCGCCGCGGCAAACCCGGCGTCCAGCGCGGCGCGCACATCCTCGGCGTGGGTGGACAGAAACAAGTCACAGCCAAACGCTTTGAGATAGGGATACGGACTGCGCCCGCCGACGAAGGCCGCCCGCGAGATGTCCAGCCCATAATGATCGATCGAGTTGAACGCGCGCAGCCCGGTGTCGGCACTGTTGCGCGAAACCAGAATCACCTCGACCCGGGCGCGGTCGAGGCGACTGTTGAGGCTCAGGAGTTTTTCCACCAGCGGGAACGCATCGCCGGGCGCGAGAATTTCGTCTTCGTGTTCAATCTGGTATTGCCGATAGGCTTCGACGCCGCTCGCCAGATAGACCTTATGACTCTCGCTCAGGTCGAACAAGGCGCGAGACGAAATCGCCAGCACCAGTTTGTCATCGATGTTCTTGGCCATGCCTTCCCCCACTCCCCCGAAAACCGACTCAAGTGTTGCGTCGGTCGATAAAACTCAATGTGCGATACAGCGCTTCGATCCGTGGCAACTCACAGCCTGCCGCTTTGGCTGCGGCCAATGGCCGGGCGTAAATCGCTTCCAGCTCCAGCGGCCGTTTATGCAGGAAATCGTGGTACATGCTCGGCCAATAGTCGGGCATTTTCTCGGTCATCATGAACAGGTACTCGGCGTAACCGGGCGGAACGTCGTGACCGCAGGCCCTGGCGCCCTGCACCACTTCGGCCATCAACGCCTGGATCAGCGCGCGACTGTCCGCGTCGGCCATCAGCGGCGTGGTGCCGGCGCCGAGCAACACCGAGAGACCGTTGTAGGGAATATTCCACACCAGTTTCTGCCAGCGCGCCTGTTGCAGATTGGGCATCGCCTGCGAATCGATGCCAGCGGCGCGGAACAGACCGGCACCCTCCTCAACCAGCGCCATGCGCGCCGCTTCATCCGCCGCCGGGCCACTGTGATAGCCGACATTCACCGCACCCAAGGCCTGATGGGTGATGTGTCCCGGCCCTTCGCGATGCACGCAGATCAGGCACAGACCACCGAGCAGATGCAGGGAATCGGGTAGCAACTCGCGCAAGCTGTCTTCGACGTCCAGACCGTTCTGCAGCACCAGCACTTTCGCGCCGGGCCTGGCCGCAGCAATGATCGCCGGGGCCAGACCCGCGCTGCTGGTGGTCTTGGCGCCGACCAGCAACCAGTCGCAAGCCGGCATGTCCTCGGCCTTCGCATACGCCTGCACCGGGTTCAGCGTCAGGGTGCCATGCACGGCACTGTCCACCTGCAAACCACGTTCGGCCACCGCCGAGAATTCACTGCGCAGTAAAAAGTGCACATCGAAACCGGCCCGCGCCAGCATCAGACCGTAAAACCCGCCAATGGCCCCGGTGCCGATAATCCCGATCACCGGTTTGCTGTCTGCTCCCACCATCTATGGCAACTCCTCTGCAATTCGACCCAGCGCCTGCGCCACTGCCGCGTTCAGCGCAACGGCGGTCAGACGCGTGTGCAATGCCCCAAAGAACTCGCCGTCGCGCACCACAAACAGCGCCGGCAAATGAAAGACCTGATAACGCTCCACCAACCCGCCGTTGTCGCCGGCATCGATCCAGCACAGGCGATCCACCGCCAGCTCGAACCCGGGCAACACCTCTCTGGCATAGCGGCAGCTGGAACAGCCGACGCTGGTGAAAATCACCAGCGAAACGCCGCTCATCGCCAGCAGCCGCTGGTCGGCGTCGAAATCGGTCAGCTCGGATTCGACCACTATACTGGGTGAAACAATGTCAAATGGCCGACACAGGGAGTCTGTGCTCATGGGACGTTTCATTCCTCATCCGGACGAAGTGCCGGTTGAATTAACCTTGCTCAAGCCCGAGTGTATTTCCAGGCAACAGCTGCACACTATCAGCCTCGGCGGGATCGCTTGCAATTATCACCGCGCCTGGCGCCACGGCACGGCGCTGCAGGTGCGCATGCCGACACTCAACGCCGAGATCTGTTATCCGGGCTATGTCGCGTGGTGTCTGCGGCGCAAAAAGGGCTATCTGGTGGGGATCGCGTTCACCGATGAGCAGACGCTGTTCAGTGCCCGGATGGGCGAACAGGTGTGCCAGATCGAACGTTATTGCCGCATGAACGAGGCCCACGACGATCTGCAGGATATTCAGGCGCTGGCCCTGCAATGGGTCGAACAACACGCCGACGAGTTCTCCCACGACAGCGTGCGCAAGGCTTTTGCCCAGCCAGTGCTGGATTAAAGCGGCGTTTGCCCATTGTCGAGCCGCGTCTGACGCGCTAAGGTTCGGCTCCCCGACGCGCTTAAATCTGCTGTGCTCCGCCGCGCGGGGATCGCTGGCGGCCGGCACCCGTGACCTGACGAGTAAACGATGGCTGATTTACCGATCAACGACCTAAACGTCGCCTCTAACGAGACCCTGATCACTCCCGATCAGCTCAAGCGTGATATCCCTCTGAGCGATGCTGCGCTGCGCACCGTCACCAAGGGCCGCGAAGTCATTCGCAACATTCTTGATGGCACCGACCACCGTCTGTTCGTAGTGATCGGCCCGTGCTCGATCCACGATATCAAGGCTGCCCACGAATACGCCGATCGCCTCAAGGTGCTGGCGGAGGAAGTCTCCGACACCCTGTATCTGGTCATGCGCGTGTATTTCGAGAAGCCACGAACCACCGTTGGCTGGAAAGGCCTGATCAACGATCCGTACCTGGATGACTCGTTCAAGATTCAAGACGGTCTGCATATCGGTCGCCAGTTGCTGCTGGACCTGGCCGAGAAAGGCCTGCCGACCGCCACCGAAGCCCTCGACCCGATCTCCCCGCAGTATCTGCAGGACCTGATCAGCTGGTCGGCCATCGGCGCACGCACTACCGAATCCCAGACCCACCGTGAAATGGCTTCCGGTCTGTCCTCGGCTGTCGGCTTCAAGAACGGTACCGACGGCGGCCTGACCGTGGCGATCAACGCCCTGCAGTCGGTGTCCAGCCCGCACCGTTTCCTGGGGATCAACCAGGAAGGTGGCGTGTCGATCGTCACCACCAAGGGCAACGCCTACGGTCACGTGGTGCTGCGTGGCGGCAACGGCAAGCCGAACTACGATTCGGTCAGCGTCGCCCTGTGCGAGCAGGCGCTGAACAAGGCGAAGATCAAACCGAACATCATGGTTGATTGCAGCCACGCCAACTCCAACAAGGACCCGGCCTTGCAACCGCTGGTGATGGAGAACGTCGCCAACCAGATCCTCGAAGGCAACCAGTCGATCATCGGCCTGATGGTCGAGAGTCACCTGAACTGGGGCTGCCAGGCCATCCCGAAAGACCTCGCCGACCTGCAATACGGCGTGTCGATCACCGATGCCTGCATCGACTGGTCCGCCACCGAGAACACCCTGCGCGGCATGCACGCCAAGCTCAAGGATGTTCTGCCGAAACGTCAGCGCAGCTGATCAGCGTTTCACGGGCATAAAAAAACGCCGGGCATTGCCCGGCGTTTTCGTGTGTGCGATTCAGATCTTGGCGGCGCGGCGCTGATGACGTTCCATGTAGCGCTCGACGTAGGAGCATGACGGGATCACCGTGTAGCCCATTTCTTCGGCGTACTGCAGCGCGCTTTCGGTCAGCGCTGCGGCAATGCCACGGCCGCGCAAGGCGTTGGGCACGAAGGTGCGATAGATATCCAGGGTCTGTTTCCCCAGATCCATATAGGTCAGGTAGGCACGATGACCGTCCACATTGGTCTCGAACTGATGACCAGCCTGGTCATGGTGGATGGACAACGCCTCGCTCATCACTACTCCTCGCGGGTCTCGAATTCTGACCCCTACCTTACCGATGTTTTTCCGGCGAAGGAACATCTACGCCACCCCGTGCCTGATGGACACCGAGAAAAACCACACCGGTCTCGCGCAATCGAGCACGTCATAAATAGTAGGCACCATTGGCGAAAATGCTCAAGGTGCGCTCGTCATCATGCTCGTTGAACGGGTGACTCCGATGGGCGTAGTGGCAGGCGCGGGGACGATCTTCCCCAGGCACTCGCCTGAACATTGCCGGATGTCGAGACTTAAGACGCAGCCTCTTCTTTAAAGTCACCTCAAGAGCGACAAAGATATGTGAGGTGTCATGCAAAATCGGAACAAAAGTGTAGACGAATTCATCTAGGCAGACTTGGTGCAAGACGCAGAAACAGCACCGGACAACGGGAACTTTTTCTCATTAACACGCTCAGGCCGGGGCCTGCAGCTGGATATTTTTTATACAGCCCGGTTAAAAGTTGCTCGAAAAAGAATCAACGCCTACAATTTTTTTTGCTTCTTGCGCTCCGTCAGTTTACTTACTACAAGTAATGGGTAGTATGTACGCCGGCTATTTCCTCAATCGGAGGAGAAAGCCACTTAATTGAAAGTCCTTGAAGGGGAACACGATGAACAACGTTCTGAAATTCTCTGCTCTGGCTCTGGCCGCAGTTCTGGCTACCGGTTGCAGCAGCGCATCGAAAGAAACCGAAGCACGTCTGACCGCTACTGAAGACGCAGCTGCTCGCGCTCAAGCTCGTGCAGACGAAGCATACCGTAAAGCTGATGAAGCTCTGGCTGCTGCTCAAAAAGCACAACAGACTGCTGACGAAGCTAACGAGCGTGCTCTGCGTATGCTGGACAAAGCTAGCCGCAAGTAATAATCCCTCGGGATTGTTATCAAGCCGACCCATTTTTTGGGTCGGCTTTTTTATTGCCGGTACTTTCCCCCGGGCAATAAAAAACCCGCCGACGCTGCACGCGCCTGCGGGTTTTGATCGACTTACTGCTGCAGGTCGATCGGGGTGTTCGAGACCATCGGCGCCGAGGTATTCGGTGTGCCGATTTCAGTTGGCAGGCCATCTTCGGCCGCTACCACATCACGCACGACATCCCAGTTCACGCGCAGGTTGTTGGTGACATCTTCGCGCTTGAGCATCGCATTGATCACTGCAGTGTGCTTGTCGACCACCGACGGGTTGCCCTTGTCATCGATGGGTGTGTGCGCTTCCAGATAGACCTTGCCGCCACTGCTGCCGAACTTGTACGCATCGTTGAGAATGCGCACCGAAGTGCCGACCGGCACCATGGCCGCCATTTCCAGCACGTTGTTGTTGAACATGCGGAAGCAGCCGTGGCTGGTGCGCATGCCGATGCCGAACTTCTTGTTCGAACCGTGGATCAGGTAGCCCGGAGTGCCCAGGGTGAACTTGAACGGCCCCAGCGGGTTGTCCGGGCCGGCCGGTACCACGTTCGGCAGCGGATCACCGTCGGCGGCGTGCTCGGCCTTGATCGACGCCGGAGGGGTCCAGGTCGGGTTCGGCGTCTTGGCTGTGATCGAGGTGTGCGCGATTGGCGAGCCCCAACCTTCACGCCCGATCCCCAGCGGGAAGGTGTACACCACGTTCCGGCCTTTCGGGTAGTAGTAGAGGCGGTACTCGGCGAGGTTGATCACGATGCCTTCGCGTGGACCCGGCGGCAGAATGAACCGGGTCGGCAGGACGATTTCAGTACCGGCGCCCGGCAGCCAGGCATCGACGCCCGGGTTGGCCGCGACCATTTCCGAATAGCCCAGGTCGTACTTGGTGCCCAGGTCAGCGAAGGTGTCTTCGTATTTGGCCTTGATCACCTGCACCTGGCCGATGATGTCCTCACCGGGTGGTGGCAGGGGAAACTCCAATGCAGCAACGGGACCGGCCACACACAGGGCGGCAAGTGACAGGCAGCGGGTGACGGCAGGAAAGCGCGGCAACATCCGGAAAATCCTTCGCATGATCAACAAGGGTATAAGAGCGCGATTGTACACCGCACCTCGGGAATTCGGGGAGATGCGCCGATGGCCAGCCAGAAGTCTTCATGTAGGAGCTGTCGCAGGCTGCGATTTGTTGATCCTAGAGTTCGAAACGCAACTCAGGCCAGATCGGCGAGGTGCCGCGCTTTTGCGACTCGAGAATCGCCCGGCACAACGAACACAGACGCTGATCCTGAAACACCCGACGATCCACACTCGACCAACGCGGTTGTGCCGGCAGCAGACTGCCACACAACGTGCGATCTGCCGAGCCACCGAGTTCGAGCTGACGGGTCACCAGATGCACCCGCACTTCCTGGCAGGCGAACAGATCCAGCTGTTCGTCAGGCTCGATCAGTTGGTAGGCAAACAGGGACCAGGCAGGACGCGGCATCGGGGGCTCCAAATAAGGGGGCGCCACATTAGCCGAAAGCCTGCCACTAGAAAAGCCTCATAACAGCGGTTTTAGCGTCGGCCAGACATTTTCCAGCAACTTGCCCTGAGCCCCGGCGGCCGGGTGCAGACCATCGGCCTGCATCAGCTCGGGATGCCCACCCACGCCGTCGAGGAAAAACGGCACCAGCGGGATTTTTTTATCGTCGGCGAGTTTGCCGTAGACCTCGGCAAAGGCATCGGAGTAACGCTTGCCGTAGTTGGGCGGCAATTGCATGCCCAGCAGCAACACCTTGGCGCCACTCTGACGCGAGCTGTCGATCATCGCCGCAAGGTTTTGTTGCAATTGCGTTGGCGGCATTCCGCGCAGGCCGTCGTTGCCCCCCAATTCGAGGATCACCAGTTCCGGCTTGTGCTCTGCAAGCAGCGCCGGCAGGCGTGCCTGGCCTCCGGCACTGGTGTCGCCGCTGATGGAGGCATTGACCACTTTGTCGTCAAAACCCTCCTGCTTGAGCCGTTGCTCGAGCAGCGATACCCACCCCAGGCGGGTATCCAGTCCGAAACCGGCGCTGATACTATCGCCAACGATCAGGACAGTACCCGCCGCTGCGTTCTGGGCCATGCACATCAAGGCCAGGCCAGCACTCAAAAACCAAACACGCATCGGATTCTCCATGGGCGCAAGCATTCTCACCGCGAAGAACCTCAGCAAAGTGGTTCCCAGCGCGGAAGGTGAACTGACTATCCTGCACGAACTCAGCCTGGAACTGAACCAGGGCGACAGCCTGGCCATCGTCGGCGCGTCCGGTTCCGGCAAATCCACCCTGCTCGGCCTGCTCGCCGGCCTCGACCTGCCAAGCAGCGGCGAAGTCATCCTCGCGGGGCAAGGCCTGAGCAATCTCGACGAAGACCAGCGCGCGCGAATCCGTGCCGAACACGTGGGTTTCGTCTTTCAGTCCTTCCAGTTGCTGGACAGCCTCAACGCCCTGGAAAACGTCATGCTGCCGCTGGAACTCGATGGCCGCAAAGACGCCCGCGAACGCGCCACCGAACTGCTGCAACGGGTCGGTCTCGGCCAGCGCCTGACGCACTCGCCGCGCCAGCTCTCCGGCGGCGAACAACAGCGCGTGGCGATTGCCCGGGCTTTCGCTGCCGAGCCGGACGTGCTGTTCGCCGACGAACCCACCGGCAACCTCGACAGCCACACCGGCGAGCGCATCAGCGACTTGCTGTTCGAACTGAACAAGGAACGCGGCACCACCCTCGTGCTGGTGACCCACGACGAACGCCTGGCCCATCGCTGCCGGCGCCTGATCCGACTTGAAGCCGGGCTGCTGGTTGCCCCTCTGGAGCCTTGATGGCACGTCTGCCGCTGTTGCGTCTGTTCAGTCTCGCCCTACGTCAACTCATGCGCGATGCCCGCGCCGGCGAATTGCGCGTGTTGTTTTTTGCCTTGGTCGTGGCGGTCGCGGCGAGTACTGCCATCGGCTACTTCGGCGCCCGCCTCAACGGTGCGATGATGCTGCGCGCCACCGAGTTCCTTGGCGCCGACCTGGTGCTTGAGGGCAGCTCGCCGGCCCGCGACGAACAGATCCGCAGCGGCACCGAGCTGCGCTTGAATCATGCGCAGGTGGTGGAGTTTTCCAGCGTCATTGCCACCGACAATGGCATTCAGTTATCGAGCATCAAAGCCGTCGACCGCGCCTACCCGCTGCGCGGCGAGCTGAAAAGTGCCCCGGCCCCGTTTGCCGCTGAAACCTCGGGCGGCGAGCCGCAACCCGGTGAAGCGTGGGTTGAAGCTCGTCTGCTGACTGCGCTGGATCTGAAGATCGGCGACAGCATCGACGTCGGCATGAAAACCTTGAAGCTGACCCGCGTGCTGACTTACGAGCCGGATCGCGCCGGCAACTTCTACAGCCTCACGCCTCGGGTGATGATCAACCTCGACGACCTCGCCGCCACCGGCGTAGTGCAACCCGGCAGCCGCGTGAGTTATCGCGAACTGTGGCGCGGCGAACCGCAGGCGCTGGAAACCTACCGACAACTGCTCAAACCCGGTCTGGCCGCCAATCAGCGCATACAGGATGCGCGCGACGGCAACCGGCAGATTGGCGGTGCACTGGGCAAGGCCGAGCGTTATCTGAACATGGCCAGTCTGGTCGCGGTGTTGCTGGCCGGCGTGGCCGTAGCGTTATCGGCCAACCGCTTCGCCAGCCGCCGCTTCGATGCCAGTGCGCTGTTGCGCTGCCTCGGGCTGTCGCGCCGGGAAACCATGGCGCTGTTCAGTATTCAGCTGACCGTGCTGGGCCTGTTCGCCGCCTTCAGTGGTGCCGTGCTCGGCTGGCTGGCGCAACTGGGACTGTTCGCTCTGTTGCATGATCTGCTACCCGCCGATGTGCCACCGGGCGGCCTGTTTCCGGCGCTCGCCGGGATCGGCACCGGGCTGGTGGCACTGGCCGGTTTCGCCCTTCCACCGCTTGCCGCGCTGGGCCGGGTGCCACCGCTGCGCGTATTGCGTCGCGACATGCTGCCGATTCCGTCGAGCACCTGGATGGTTTATGGCGCAGCGCTGGGTGCGCTGGGCCTGATCATGTGGCGCCTGAGTCTGGATCTGCTGCTGACCTTCGCTCTGCTTGGCGGTGGCGTGGTCGCTGCGCTGGTGCTGGGTGGCTTGCTGCTGTTGTTGCTCAACAGCCTGCGCCGAATGCTCGCCCGCGCGCCGCTGCCGTGGCGTCTCGGCCTGGGGCAGCTGCTGCGTCATCCACTGGCCGCTGCCGGTCAGGCGCTGGCGTTCGGTTTGATCCTGCTGTCGATGGCGCTGATCGCCCTGCTGCGTGGCGAGCTGCTCGACACCTGGCAAAACCAGTTACCGAAAAACGCCCCCAACTACTTCGCCCTGAACATCCTGCCGGCGGACAAACAGGCCTTCACCGATCACTTGATCAAGGTGTCCGCGCAGGCGGCGCCGCTGTACCCGGTGGTGCCGGGACGGCTGATCAGCATCAACGGCGAACCGGTGCAGCAGATCGTCAGCAAGGATTCGGCCGGCGACCGTGCCGTGCAACGTGACTTGAGCCTGACCTGGGCCGCCGACCTGCCGGCCGGTAACAAGCTCACCGCCGGTACGTGGTGGACCGGGCAACCCTCGGACGACGTACCGGGCGTGTCGGTTGAAGGTAAAGTCGCCGAAAGCCTCAAGCTCAAACTCGGCGATCACATGGTGTTCAGCGTCGGCGGGGTCAATCGTGAAGCGAAAGTCACCAGCCTGCGCGAGATCAACTGGGACAACTTCCAGCCGAACTTCTTCATGATCTTCCAGCCCGGCACCCTGAAGGATCTGCCGGCGACTTACCTGACCAGTTTCTATCTGGCCCCCGGTCACGATCAGCAGATCGTCGAGCTGTCGCGGGCATTCCCGGCGGTGACCATCCTTCAGGTCGAAGCCCTGCTCGAACAGCTGCGCAGCATCCTCGCCCAGGTCACCCTGGCGGTGGAATACGTGTTGTTGTTTGTGTTGGCGGCGGGGATGGCCGTGCTGTTCTCCGGCTTGCAGGCAACCCTGGATGAACGCATTCGCCAAGGTGCGCTGCTGCGTGCGCTGGGCGCGCAACGGCAGTTGCTGATCAAGGCGCGGCGCATCGAGTTCGGCTTGCTCGGTGCGGTCAGCGGCTGGCTCGCGGCCATCGGTTCGGAAGTGGTGAGTCTGGTGTTGTATCGCTATGCATTCGATCTGCCATGGCATCCGCATCCGTGGTTGCTGATGCTGCCATTGATTGGCGCCGCGCTGATTGGTGGTGCCGGCGTGTTCGGCACGCGTCGGGCATTGAATGCGAGCCCGCTGACAGTCTTGCGCGAGGGTTGATAGACTCCAGCCTTAGTCACCACAAGAAGTTGCCATGAGCCGTTATCGCCCTCCCCGCACCGCCGGCACCGCGCTGATCACCCCTGAAGGTGAAGCGCGGATGCGCGCCGAATTCCATGAGCTGTGGCATGTGCGCCGCCCGCAGGTAACGCAAGCGGTCAGCGAAGCAGCGGCGCAGGGTGATCGTTCGGAAAACGCCGAGTACACCTACGGCAAGAAAATGCTGCGCGAGATCGACAGCCGCGTGCGATTTCTCACCAAGCGTCTCGAAGCACTGAAGGTCGTCAGCGAAAAACCCAGCGATCCGAACAAGGTCTACTTCGGCGCCTGGGTCACCATCGAGGACGAAGACGGCAAGCAGTCGCGCTACCGCATCGTCGGTCCGGATGAACTGGATCTGAAACTGGGTCTGATCAGCATCGACTCACCACTGGCCCGCGCCTTGATCGGCAAGGCGCTGGACGCCGAAGTCCGGGTACAGACGCCAACCGGTGAGCAGTTTGTCTATATCGTGGCGATCGAATATCCCTGAGCGTTTCAGCGGCGGGTGATCAAACCCTGCCGCGCAACGCGGGTCAGTTGCTTGATCATTTCCGGAGCGTCTTCAGCGCTCGGTGCCTGAATCACCGCCAGGTCAAAACTGTCACTGGCAAACCGCGCCAGCGACTCGCCATCTTCAACGAACTGGATCAGGAACGCGGCAGGACCGCCGCTGCGACGTGGCCAGCCATCGAGATAACGCAACAGCGTCGGCTGATGTTTGCCGCCAAGCAGGATTTTCGGGTTGCGCTGGGTGATATGTGCCGTGATCGGCGCGGGACGTGCTGGAGGGCGTAGTGCATTCATCGTGTCGTGTCTCTGCCTCAAAAGTCTGCATGGCAGGTGAGAGGCAACACCGAACCAGCGCTTTAGCGGTATTTCGAAGCCCTGTTCCGGCTTCTGACGGCAACTGTCTGAGTCACCTGGCGCCCCGCAAGTAGCTGTTTAAATCGGCGCATGAGCAACATCCTAGATAACGTGACCGATGAGTGTCAAGAATCGGCCGCAACAAAAAAGGCCCGCACAATGCGGGCCTTTTGCTTGAGCCAGAGCGCTCAACCGGCGATGGCGCGATCCACCGACAGCTTGCCGGCGCCTTCGATCATCACCGCGAGGCTGCCACCGAGCAGCGCCAGGGCGAACTCGTAACCGTTGTTGGCCATGAACAGACCGTTGCTGATGTGTACGGTGAAGATCGCCACCAGCGACAGGAAGGTCAGACCCAGCGCCGCCGGGCGCACCAGCAGGCCGATGATCAGCGCCAGACCGGCGAAGAACTCGGTACCGCCGGCCAGCGTGGCCATCAGATAACCCGGGTGCAGACCGATGCTGTCCATGTATTGCGCGGTGCCCGCCAGACCGTAACCACCGAACAGACCAAACAGTTTTTGCGAACCGTGGGCGGCGAAGATCACGCCGACCGCGATACGCAGAATGGTCAGGCCGTAACCGGCACGAGTGAACAGAACCTTGTTGATCAGAGAGCTCATGGGGCATTCCTTGTTTTGCGAGAAGTGTGTTGGGATTGGCCGCTATATTAATCAGTTAAATTCATGTTAAAAGCGCAATTATTCCGCCATAACAATCAACTTATTAGATCATTTCCGTGAAGCGACTTTCTGTCCCCGGGGCTCCAGCGACTCCCGCTCCCGGTCGAACGCCAGGTAATACTTGTTCACGCTATTAACATAGCTGACGGGGCCCATGCCCACCTGCTCCATGGCGATGCGCTCGACCTGAAAGAACCACTGGTTCGGATTCAGCCCGCGCCGGCGCGCCTCGGCGCGCATGCCTTGCACCCGCTCCGGGCCGATGTTGTAGGCCGCCAGGGTGAACGCCATGCGCTCGCGCTCATTGAGTTTCGGACTGTTGAAAAACTTGCGGCGAATCATCGCCAGGTACTTGGCCCCGGCCTGCACATTCGCATCGAGATTCTGGATGTTGCTCACACCGACTCGCTGCGCCGCGGACGGGGTAATCTGCATCAACCCGGTCGGACCACTGCCGCTGCGGGCGCTGGGTTGCAGGGCTGACTCCTTGAAGGCCAGCGCCGCCAGATTCAGCCAGTCCATGCTCTGCGCGTCGGCGTGTTTTTGCAGGGTCGGGCGCAGTTTCTCCAGACGCTGGCGGTCAGCCTTGGCCAACGGATAATGCACTTGATAGAGCCGTCGATAAATCCGCAGAAACTCTGCATCCTCGTTCGCCGGCTTCCTGTAGCCGCCCAGGAAACGATCGATGCTCGCCCGCAGCATCGAGGCATCACGGCGCACGAACCAGTATTCCTCACCCGGCTCGCTGATCATCAATTGTCGGTCGAAACGCAGCTTGGGCAGGATCTTGCCCCAACGCTCGGCGATCGGTTGCTCGACGACGGTCAGGTGGAAAATCCCGCCCTGCACCATCTCCAGCACGTCCTCGACCGCCAGCGTCGGATCGACCCATTCGATCTTGATCGGCGCCAGTTTGTGCAACGCCAGTTTCTGATTGAGCTGGCTGACCGCCTCCCCCGCCGCGCTGCCGGTGGGCAAGGCCAGGGTTTTGCCGGAAAGCTGCTCGACCTTGGTGTAACGGCGCTCGCCTTTGATGCCGACCAGCACCAGCGGCACGTTGCTGGCGATCGGCTCACTGCTGGCCACCGCGTGGCCGGGTTGCAGATCAAGCAGCTCGCCGGGCGCGACCAGATCTCCTTCACCACGCTGCAACGCGCCGAGCAGCTGATCCTTGGCTTTGGGAATGATCTTGAGGGTAATTTCCTGACCATCGCGGGCGTGGCCATTGAGGTATTGCTCGAAGGCACGCAGGCGATGGTATTCGACGCCGATGGCCTGACCCTGGACTTCACCGGAACTGTTGCGACTCTGATTGACCAGCACGCGCAACACTCGACTGCTGCGGATCTCCGACAGGTCACGAACCTTGGCGGCCGGCACGGCTTGCTGTGGCCCGGGCAAGCGCGCAACCGCCGTTATCGGCAGCAGCAGTGACGCGCACAACAGGAGCAAAACCGAGGGACGATGCATCCACTCTCCGGAAAGAATGCGGGGTGATTTCACCGCTGAACGGTCGAAATCGCCGACGAAAACAGAGCGCCTGGAGCGCTGGCAAAGTGCGAGAGACTGGCACAGTGATGGCTTTGCTGCCAACCCGGGCTACGTCACGGCATCAAAAGACAGCTATAACTCGTTGTAGTTCTTGGCTTTTCTTATAAATCTACAGCTCTGGTATGCTTTCCGGCCTTCGGCCCGAGGTAGAACCATGCAACTCATCGATATCGGCGTCAACCTGACCAACCCCAGTTTCGCCGAAAAACATCAGGCCGTGCTCGACCGCGCCTACGCTGCAGGGGTCTGCCAACTGGTGCTGACCGGCACCAGCGTCGAGAGTAGCGAGCAGGCGCTGGAGCTCTGCCGGCAACTGGATCAAAGCGGCCAGCGGCTGTTTGCCACCGCTGGCATTCACCCGCATTCGGCCAGTGACTGGAACGCGGACAGCGCGCGCCGTTTGCGCAGCCTGCTGCAAGAGCAAAACGTGGTCGCAGTGGGTGAATGCGGACTGGATTTCAACCGTGATTTCTCGCCGCGCCCGCAACAGGAAAAAGTCCTCGAAGAACATCTGGCGCTGGCAGTAGAACTGCAATTGCCGGTGTTCCTGCATGAGCGGGATGCCAGTCAGCGTCTGCTGGAAATCCTCAGGGACTTCCGCGATCAACTGCCCGCCGCCGTGGTGCACTGCTTTACCGGCGAGCAAAAAGCCTTGTTCAGCTACCTGGATCTGGACCTGCACATCGGCATCACCGGCTGGATCTGCGACGAGCGCCGTGGCACGCATCTGCACCCGCTGGTCAAGGAGATCAAGCGCGGACGACTGATGCTCGAAAGCGACGCGCCGTACCTGCTACCGCGCACCTTGCGCCCAAAGCCGAAGAACGGCCGTAATGAGCCAGCGTATCTGACCGAGGTGCTGCGCGAAGTGGCGCTGCATCGGGGCGAGACCGAGGAAGATCTGGCTGCGCACACAACGGCGTGTGCCCGCGCGTTCTTCAACCTCCCCGCCCTGCCCTGACACGCCAGAATCCCCCTGTGGGAGCGGGCTTGCTCGCGAAGGCGGTGTGTCAGTCATTGTTAATTAACTGAACCACCGCATTCGCGAGCAAGCCCGCTCCCACAAAGGGGCTCAGCGTAGAACCTGTTGACCTGTATCAAGATCTTCAGATCTGCATAGCGGCACAATGCTGGCACCTTGCCAAAACTGTTTCCGCTATCAGAGAAGACCTCCATGGGTGCCTGGCTTAGCAATATCTCGCTGAAATACAAATTCTGGGCGGTCAATGCGGTCGCTTTCGTCACCACCCTGCTGCTGGTGCTGTATGCCGTGCAGCTTGAGCAGCAGGCCCGCAGTCACGCCTCACAGGCTTCCGCTCAGGCCCAGGCACAATTGCTCAAGGCGTGGCCGGCTGGGCAGGCGCTGCCCAAGGCCGATCAGGTGCTGACCTTCAAACGCGGGGAAGCGCCGCGCCTCAAAGATCAACCGCTGCTGGAGATCAGCGATAGCAACGGCTGGAACGAGATCAATCATCTGCCGCTGTTCGGCAGCAACCCGCTGCTGGGCGCTGAAGTGTTCAGTCGTGGCGACGGCGAGCAAGTCGCGGTCATCGCCTATGGCCCAAGTCTGGCGCAAGTGTTCAGTGATCGTTTTGCCAACTACGCGGTGGCGGTGTTCATCCTGATGCTGGCCATGCTCGGCGCTTCGCAACTGCTGATCCGCTTCCTGCTCAGTCAGCTCAACACCTTGAAAGACGTGATGCTGCATGTCGAGAAGAGCGGTGATCTCTCGGCCCGCGTGCCGCTGGCCTGCAAGGACGAAGTCGGGCAAATGGCCAATGCGTTCAACGCGATGCAGGCCGGTTATCAGCGCGTGGTCACCACGGTCGCCAACACCGCGCGGCAACTCGACGTCGGCGCTGCGCGTCTGGCAGCAAGCATGAACGAAGTGCGCCACGGCATGCTCGGTCAACAGAGCGAGACCGATCAGGCCGCCACCGCAATCAATGAAATGACTGCCACGGTTTATCACATCGCCCAGCACGCCGGCGCCACCCGCGATCTGTCGCAGACTGCCGATGGCCTCGCGGGCAGCGGCCAGCAAGTGGTCAGCCGCGTGCAGCAGTCGATTGCCGGACTCTCCAGCGGCGTGCAGCAGACTGCGGAAATGATCCAGCGCCTGGCCGAAGACAGCCAGAAGATCAACGGCGTAGTCAGTGTGATTCACAGCATCGCCGAGCAAACCAACCTGCTGGCGCTGAACGCCGCCATCGAAGCAGCCCGTGCCGGCGAGATGGGCCGCGGTTTTGCGGTGGTCGCCGACGAGGTGCGCAATCTCGCCAAGCGCGTGCAGACCTCCACCGATGAAATCACCACCATGGTTTCGGCGCTGCAGGCCGGCACCCGCGATGCGGTGGACTTCATGCAGGAGAGTTCGTACAAGGCCGACGACTGCGTGCAGCAGGCGCAGGAGGCGGGCGAGGCGCTGGCGGAAATCACCGGCGCGGTGGCGCAGATGCGTGAAAGCAACACCCAGATCGCCGTGGCGGCCGAGCAGCAGAGTCAGGTCGCGGAAGAGATGAATCGGGCGGTGGTGAGCATTCGTGATGTGACCGAAAACACCGTGCAACAGACCGTGGATTCGGCGACTACCAGCAATGAGTTGGCGACATTGGCCGGGGAACTCAACAAGGCCATTGGTCAGTTGAAACTCTAACGACGCCTTCGCGAGCAAGCTCGCTCCCACAGGGGATCCGTGGCGTACACCAATCCCTTGTGGGAGCGGGCTTGCTCGCGAAAGCGTCAGCCGAATCAACATCGAGTCCGGCGATGACGCCTATCACCACCATAGCCAACCTTGATTCGCCGCCCCACCCGCCCCGGACTATTCTTCAAGCATGTGTTCAACATGGATCGAGGAGTAGTCAACATGGGCAAACGTCACCCCAATCTTCCCGCGTGGCAATGGCGCGCGTACCCGAACAATCACCAGCATCCGACCAATCTGGTGCTGCACCTGATTGCCGTGCCGCTGTTCATCGTTGCATTTCTGTTGATCGTGTCCGGCGTGTTCAGCTTGAGTCTGGCCAGTATTGCCATCGGTGTGATCGGTATCGTCGCGGCGCTGGGTCTGCAGCGCCACGGCCACAGCCTGGAGGCGCAAGCCTCCGAGCCGTTCAGTGATCGTAAAGATGCCGTGTCGCGCTTGCTGGTCGAGCAGTTTCTGACCTTTCCGCGGTTCTTTCTCAGCGGCGGCTGGTGGCGCGCCTGGCGGGAGCGCCACCGTCGGCATTGAGTGACTCAGACAAAAATCGTCACGGTCTGCCGACTCATGGCGATCAACTCTCCCTCCGCGCTCCACAGCTTGGCGGCGACATGGCCATAGCCGTCGGCGGCGTATTCGATGTCTGCCAAGTATTTGCACCAGTCCAGCGTGCTCAACTCGCGTAACGGCTGCACGAATTCAATAGTCCAGGTCAGCGTGCTGCCCGGTGCCGGTTTCTTCAGGTACGGCAACAAGGCCGGTGGCCACGCATCCACCAGCGCCAGCAGATGCGCCTCATTGACCGGCTCTTCCTTCACATCGCCACGCAAGCGCACCCAGCCGCCCATCTGCCGCGAAGTGTTCCCGGTGAAAGGCATGCCGCCGACACTCCAGCGCATCGCCAGATGGCGCATGAACTCCGGGGTCACGCCCTTGATGTACGGCAACTCCTGGCATTCTTCCCAGTGTTTCATTTCAGCTGCCGGATAGGCCTCGACTGCGACTTCCGAAGGTCGCGAAGCACCAAAGCTGCCCTGCACGATCGTCACTACCTGACCGTTCTGCACAGCCCGGCCCAGCACTTGGCTGACCGCTTTGCCTTCGCGCAACACATCGACTTCGAAGCTCACCGGGACTTCCGGTTCGACCGGGCCGACAAAGGTGATCGCCAACGAACGCACCGGGCGCTCCGCCGGCACATTCGCGCGCATGGTCTCGTATTGCAACGCCGCCACCAGGCCACCAAAACTGGCCCGACCCTGACCCCACTCGGCAGGAATGGTCACTTCTGGCTGGCGACGAACCGCCTCGATCAGATCGGAAAAGCGCATGACAACCTCGGCAAGCGAAAAAAGGAATGCAGCGATCTTAACCAGCATGGCAGAGCGCCGCAGCGTCTATTCCGGTCAAATGGACGGACAGAAAGGCCTTAAGGTCAGGAAGATAATCGAATGTGGGAGCGGGCTCGCTCGCGAAAGCGGTGTATCAGTAGACACATCTGTGACTGACACACCGCTTTCGCGAGCAAGCCAGCTCCCACAGGGGATCTGAGTGGATTCAGGATTTGAAGCAGCTTGAACTGAGTTTTTCCAGCACCCGATCGGCCTTGGCTTCAGCCTTGATCAGGCCCGCCTGCCAGGTCGCGACGCAGGGTTGCAGATCGCTTTCCAGTTCGGCCCGCGCCAGCCACTGCCAGCAATCGTGCCAGTCACCCAGCGCGCCCTGCGCCGACTTCAGCCGCTCCAGCGCCGGCTCAGGCAGGCGATCCAGTTCCGGATAGGCTTCGATGCCATACCGCACGCGCTTGATCAGCAAGCGCAGACGATGGCGGTCGTGGGCCGGATCGTGCAGCGCCTCGTCGAGTTTCTTCCATTGTTTGTGCAGGCGTTTTTCGATGCGTTTGCCCAGGCCCTTGAGCAGCCCCTGACGCTCGGAGGCACGCAAGAAACGCGGGAAAGCGTCGAGGATGATCAGCAGCGAAGCGACTTCGGCGCTCGCTGCCAATGCTGGATAGGCTTCGTCCATTTGCGCCATGCGTCGCTGCGCCGCTTGCGGTTGATCATGCTTGAGCAGGTACGCCGCCAGTACCTCGCGATCGCGCCACGGGGTGGTCAACTGACCGACCGCCGAGGCGGCACCTTCCAGTTGCTCGACTCCGGGCAAACCACGCAAGGGTCGCAACAGGCTGCGCAAGCGCCGCACCGTGGTGCGCAAGTCGTGCAGCGCCTCGGGGTCAGTACGCGCAGTCAGGCGCGCCTGACAGGCCAGCAATCGCACTTCCAGACTCAGGACATGAGCCACCAACCGATCCACCAACGCAGACATCCCTTGCTCCTGATTCACATGGCTTGAAGGATGAGTCTGCCGTGAGAAGGCAGGCGCATCCTTGCGTCAAGTCAGCAGCTTAGCGTCCGGCGCGGGATTCGCGAATATAGAAACGGGCTTTCTCGGCCTTGTTGCTGCAGCCTTCAAAGCCTTCGAATTGCTGCTGAGTCTTGGCCGCCGTCAGCAGCGACAGCGCCTTGGAGTAGCTGACCGTGCCGGCGAAACCTTCGGCCTTGGCCAGGTCCAGCTCATGCCACGCCGCATCGAGCTGACTGCCGCAGCTGTCGCGATAAGCAGTCTTGCCAGCGCAACCGGCCAATGCCAGCGCGATCAACGGCACACAGATCCAGGCTTTCATCACTCACACCTCAAAATAGGTCAACAGTCGTGCAGGTAAGACGTTGCGGCGCGGGAAAAGTGCCTTGGCGCCCCATGAATCTGCGGTGACCAGAGCATAGCGCCGAGTGGTCACGGAGTATCGAAAAAACGACGCCCCGGCTGCCCCCAACGACCCTGGCGATTGTCGCCCGCCCCCGGATGGGTGCATTGTGAAGCCTTGTCGGGGAGGAAGCTTGATGAAAAAGCGTGTCGCACTGGTGCTGGGCTCCGGAGGCGCCCGGGGCTACGCCCATATCGGAGTCATTGAGGAGATCGAAAGACGCGGTTACGACATTGCCTGCATTGCCGGTTGTTCGATGGGCGCGGTGGTCGGCGGGATCTATGCCGCAGGCAAACTCGACGAGTACCGCACCTGGATCGAAACCCTCGATTATCTGGACGTGCTGCGGCTGGTAGACGTGAGTTTTCGCCTCGGGGCGATACGTGGCGAAAAGGTCTTCGGGCAGATCCGCAAGATCGTCGGCGAGATCAATATCGAAGACCTGCGCATTCCCTACACCGCCGTCGCCGCCGACCTGACCAACCAGCAGGAAATCTGGTTTCAGGAAGGCTGTCTGCATCAGGCGATGCGCGCCTCGGCGGCGATTCCCAGCCTGTTCACCCCGGTGATGCAGGGCAACCGGATGCTGGTGGACGGCGGCATTCTCAACCCGTTGCCGATCGTTCCGGTGGTCTCCAGCCACTGCGACCTGATCATCGCGGTCAACCTCAACGCGACCAACCAGCGCCACTACAAATTGCCGGTGATTCAGCGCCCGCCAGCCTTTCGTTCGCGCTTCGACAGTTTGCTCAGTTCGCTGGGTTCGAAGATGCCGTTCCGCCGCAAACAGGCCGAACAGTTGCTGTTGCTGGAACAGGAAGCGCTGCGCTCGGAGGCGGCGGACATCAACCCATGGCTGGAAGGCAGCGAACCGGAAAGTCAGCAACCGGCAGCGGCACCCGAGCGCGAAGGCGCGCCGAAGTCCGCCACCGGTTCTTTCATCATCGACAACGTCGGGCCGGCGTCACTGTTGGACCTGATCAACCAGAGTTTCGAGGTGATGCAGACCTCGTTGGCGCAATACAAGATCGCCGGCTATCCGCCGGACATCCTGATCAACGTGCCGAAGCGCGTGTGCCGGTTTTTCGAGTTCTACAAGGCGCCGGAACTGATCGCGCTGGGGCGGGAGATTGCGCGGGATACGCTGGATCGGTATGAGAGTGAGCAGGGCTGAAATCACGGCTGGCTGTCAGGGCCTCTTCGCGAGCAAGCCCGCTCCCACAGTGGCCGGTGTGAAACACAAAATTTCAATCACACCGAAGAACCCTGTGGGAGCGGGCTTGCTCGCGAAGGCGTCAGCTCAGCCACCCCAAAACCTACAGGCTGTTCTCACTCAACAGCCGATACCCAACCCCAGCCTCCGTCACAATAAACCGCGGCCGCGTCGGATCATCCGCCAGCTTCTGACGCAAATGCCCGACCACAATCCGCAAGTAGTGACTGTCCTCGGTATGCGTCGGCCCCCAGATATCCTTGAGCAATTGCTGCTGGGTGATCACCCGGCCCGGATGCCGTGCCAGTTGCGCCAGCACCGCATATTCCTTGCGGGTCAGCGCCACTTCGGCACCGTCGAGCAGCACTCGTCGATAGGCGAGGTCCACGGTCAACGGGCCGAACGTCAGCGCCGCTTGCTGGGCCTCGCCGGCCGGTGCCTGACGCAACAGCGCACGGACCCGGGCGAGGAATTCCTGAATGCCGAACGGCTTGGTCACGTAATCATTGGCGCCGCCATCCAGCGCCTGGACTTTCTGCCCTTCGCTGGCGCGCACCGAAAGCACCAGCACCGGCGCGGTGGCCCACTCGCGAAACTCGCGCAGCACCTGCTGGCCGTCCATGTCCGGCAGGCCGAGGTCGAGCACCAGCAAGTCGGGCTTGTTCAGCGCCGCCTGGGCCAGCCCCTCGGCGCCGGTGCCGGCCTCGAGCACTTTGTAGCCTTGTGAGGCGAGGCTGATGCGCAGGAATTTACGGATCTGCGGTTCGTCATCGATGACCAAAATGGTCGCGGTCTGGCTCATGAATTCACATCAACACAAAAGATTGGCAAGAGAGTAGCGCAGTCGCGATCAGGCTTCATTGTCCATCCCCGGTTGCGTCTGCAACGGCAGGTGCAGGGTGATGCTGGTGCCGCGCCCGTCGATGCCGTCGGCGACGCTGATCCGGCCGCCATGCGCGCCGACCATGCCCTGACAGATCGCCAGCCCCAGACCGGTGCCCTGCCCGCCGCGATCGCCACGAGCGGCGGTGTAGAACATGTCGAAAATCTTCGCCCGCTCCTCTTCGGGAATCCCCGGGCCTTCGTCGCTGACCGTGAAGAAGATCTCTTCGTTATTGGCACCAGCACTCAATTGCAAACGCCCGTGTGGCGGCGAGAAGCGTGCGGCGTTTTCCAGCACATTGACCAACGCCTGCTCGATCAGCGCCGCATGCACGAACAGCAGCGGCAACTCGGACGGCACATCGGTGCTGACCTGCAACGGCGCGAGCACCGCACGCAGGCGATTGAGCGAACTGCCGACGATGTCCGCCGGCGCTACCCAGTCGCGCGCGAGCTTCAATGCACCATGGCCGAGGCGGGTCATGTCCAGCAGGTTCTGAATGTAGCGGTCGAGGCGTTCGGCTTCGTCGCGGGTGCCTTCGAGCAACTCGCGGCGATCCTCCAGCGGAATGGCTTCGCCGAGGGCCAGCAGGCTGTCGATGCTGCCGCGCATGGCGGTCAGCGGTGTGCGCAGATCATGCGATACCGAGGCCAGCAGCGCACTGCGCAACTGCTCGGTTTCACCGTGCAGGCGCGCGGCTTCCAGATCGTCCGCCAGTTGCGCCCGCGCCAGTGCCTGAGCCAGTGGCTGACTCAACGCGGTGAGCAGGCGTCGACGCTGGCCGCTCAAGGTCTGGCCCTCTTTGGCGCAGACCCCGAGCAGCGCCAGCGGCCCGTCTTCCACCGACAGCGGCCACCACCACCAGCGACCGAATGGCAGCGTGCCGGTGCTCATGCCCGCCGGTTGATCGTGCTGCCAGGCCCAGTCGGCGGCGGCGCGTTCCGATTCGCTGAATTCCAGCGGCCCGCCGGTCTCGACTTTCCAGCCGCCCTGCCCGTCGCGGTTGAGCAGGCACAATTGCAGATCGCTCCAGCCGTTGAGGTGCTGCGCGGCGGCGCTGATCACCGCCTGACGATCCGTCGCCGCAGTCAGTTTGCGCGACAGATCGAGCAGCTCCGTGGTCTCTTCCTGCGTGTCGCGCAACGCCTGCAACTGCCGCCGCTGACGCGCCGCGAGGTTACCAGTGAGCGCCGCCATCAGCAGGAAGAACAGCAAGGTCAGAACATCTTCTTCGCGCTGGATGGCGAAGGAAAAATTCGGCGGGATGAACAGGAAGTCGTAAGTCAGAAACGACAATGCCGCGCAGGCCAGCGCCGGGCCCAGACTGCTGCGCACCGCCACCAGCAGCACCGCCGCGAGGAACACCAGCGAGATGTTTGGCAGCGGCAAAATACTCGATACCGCCCACGCCAGGGCACTGGCCAACAGCGTGGCAACCAGCGCCAACAGATAGTCGAACCAGACCAGCGTCGGCGTGGTTCGCAGGCGCTGTTGCGGGTGTTCATGGTCGTTGTCGAGGACGTTGATTTCCAGGCCGTGGGCCTGGCGCAGCAAACGCGCGGCGAGCCCGCCACCGAACAGGCGACGGCGCAGACTCGGCCGCGACTGGCCGACCAGCAGCAGACTCGCCCGGCGTTCGGCAGCATGCTGAATCAGGGTTTTCGCCACTTCACCGGCGCGTAACAACACCACTTCGCCGCCGAGCCGTTCGGCCAGTTGCTGGGCATTTTGCAGGCGCAGGCGCGATTGCTCGTCGCGCACTGTGCCGTTGTCGACATGCACCAGACTCCACGGCAAATGCCGGCGCTGGGCCACGCGGCTGGCGTGACGCACCAGGCGTTCGGCATGCGCATCGCCATCGACGCCGACCAGCAAACGTCCGCGCACCGCCGGAGCCGCCTGGCCGAGTTGGCGATAGCCTTGAGCGAGATCGTTATCGACCTGCGCGGCCGCCGTTTGCATTGCCAGTTCACGCAGCGCGGTGAGGTTGGTCTGGGTGAAAAACGCATCGATCGCCGCCCGCGCCTGCTCCGGCACGTAGACCTTGCCTTCGCGCAGACGCTCCAGCAATTCACGCGGCGGCAGGTCGATCAGCAGCAGTTCGTAGGCTTCCTGCAGCACCCAGTCCGGCAGGGTTTCGCGCACCTGCACGCCGGTGATGCCGCGCACCTGATCGTTGAGACTTTCCAGGTGCTGGACGTTGACCGTGGTGTAGACGTCGATGCCGGCGGCGAGCAGTTCCTGAATGTCCTGCCAGCGCTTGGCATGTCGGCTGCCGGGGGCGTTGGTGTGCGCCAGTTCGTCCACCAGCACCAGCTTGGGTTTGGCCGCGAGCAAGCCGTCGAGGTCCATTTCTTCGAGCATCACGCCACGGTATTCCGAGCGCACCAGCGGCTGCTGCGGCAAACCGCCGAGCAGCGCTTCGGTTTCCGCACGACCATGGGTTTCGACGACACCGGCAATGATTTTCACGCCCTGGCGCAATTGCGTGTGCGCGGCCTGGAGCATGGCGTAGGTCTTGCCGACCCCGGGGGCGGCGCCGAGGAAAATCTTCAGCCGGCCACGGCCGTCGCGGGGCAGGTCTGCTAACAGCGCGTCGGCGCGGCCGGAGTCGCTCATGCTTGATCTCTTCAGTCAGATGTTTATGTGTTGCCAGTTGTGGCCTCTTCGCGAGCAAGCTCGCTCCCACAGGTTCAGTGTTGCTCTTGTGGGAGCGAGCTTGCTCGCGAATGGCCGCGCCGCAGAATTACAGTTTTTCCAGCGCCATGTTCAGCTCCAGCACGTTCACCACCGGCGGCCCCACCAGCGGCTGTTCGATGTGCGCATCGAGCAGTTGCTGCAAGGTCGCCACCGGCAAGTTGCGCGCTTGCGCGACACGCGCCAGTTGATAGGCAATTGCCGCCGGTGGCAAGTGCGGATCGAGGCCGCTGCCGGAGGTGGTCAGCAACGCCAAGGGCACCGGCCCCTGGCCGGGCACCTGCAACTTGTTGGCGTCGTCGATCACCCGCGTGGCCAGCGCCGGATTGCTCGGCGCGAGGTTGCTGGCGCTGCTGGACACGGTGGCAAAGGCGCCCGCCGAAGGGCGCGGATGGAACCACGCATCACCGACGAAATCTTGGGCGATCAACGACGAGCCGCGCACCTTGCCATCGGCGTCGTGCACCAGGCTGCCGTTGGCCTGTTCAGGGAAAGCGACCTGCGCAACACCGGTCACCACCAGTGGATAGGCCACGCCGGTGATCAGGGTCATCAGCACCAGCAGGCTCAGGGCCGGACGTATCATTGTGGACATTGCAAAATCCTCGAATTCGTTGGGCAAACTTTTGCGGGGTACCAAGGAGATCTTTTCCCCCTCACCCCAGCCCTCTCCCCCAAGGGGGCGAGGAGAAAGGGAGCCGATCTCTGCGCTTTTCCAGACCTGAGTTTGTCTCGCTATCCCAGGTCGGTACGCCTCTTACAAACACCTCGATCAGTCCCCTCTCCCTACGGGCGGTCCGACGTTTCGGGAGGGTTAGGGTGAGGGGCTCTTCCAACCTCAAACCAAATGCAAAGCCGTGAGCAGCATGTCGATCGCCTTGATCCCCACGAACGGCACCAGAATCCCGCCCAGTCCGTAGATCAGCAGGTTGCGCCGCAGCAGTGCCGCGGCACTCGCTGCCTGTACGCGTACGCCACGCAGTGCCAGTGGAATCAGCACGACGATGATCAAGGCGTTGAAGACGATCGCCGAGAGGATCGCGCTCTGCGGACTGGTCAAGTGCATGATGTTCAGCACGCCCAGTTGCGGGTAGATCGCGGCGAACAGCGCCGGCAGAATCGCGAAGTACTTGGCGACGTCGTTGGCGATGGAGAAAGTCGTCAGCGCACCACGGGTCACCAGCAATTCCTTGCCGATCTGTACCACGTCCAGCAGCTTGGTCGGGTCGCTGTCGAGGTCGACCATGTTGGCTGCTTCGCGTGCGGCTTGCGTGCCGTCGTTCATCGCCATGCCGACGTCAGCCTGGGCCAGCGCCGGGGCATCGTTGGCACCGTCGCCGCACATGGCGACCAGACGACCGTCGTTCTGTTCGAGACGGATACGTGCGAGTTTTTTCTCCGGGGTGGCCTCGGCGAGCACGTCATCGACGCCCGCTTCAGCCGCGATGGCCGCAGCGGTCAACGGGTTGTCGCCGGTGACCATCACCGTGCGAATCCCCAGTTTGCGCAGCTCGGCGAAACGCTCGCGAATGCCTGGCTTGACCACGTCCTTCAAGTGAATCGCACCCAGCAGCTTGCCGTCAGCGCAGACCAGCAACGGCGTGCCGCCGCTCTGCGCGATCTTGTCGATTTCCCGCGACAGCGCCGGGGCCAGATCGGAGCGTTGTTGACCGAGGAACGACAGCAGCGAATCGACTGCGCCCTTGCGGTACACGCGGCCCTGATAGTCGACACCAGACAAGCGGGTTTCCGCACTGAACGGCACGGCAGTCAACGTATCCAGTGCCGGCTCGGTTTGCGGATGCAGACCGCGCAGGTACTCGACGATGGATTTGCCTTCGGCGGTTTCGTCCGCCAGCGAGGCAAACAACGCGCCTTCGGCCAGTTCGCGACCATTCACACCCGGCGCCGCATACACCGCGCTGCAACGGCGGTTACCGAAAGTGATGGTGCCGGTCTTGTCCAGCAGCAGCACGTGCACGTCACCGGCCGCCTCCACGGCGCGACCGGATTTGGCGATCACGTTCAGGCGTACCAGACGATCCATCCCGGCAATACCGATGGCGGACAACAGGCCACCGATGGTGGTCGGAATCAGCGTGACCAGCAGCGCCACCAGGAACACCAGCGGCAGGTTGCCGTTGGCGAAGTGGGCGAACGGCTGCAGGGTCACCACCACCAGCAGGAAGATCAGGGTCAGGCCGATCAGCAGGATATCCAGCGCGACTTCGTTCGGGGTCTTCTGGCGCTTGGCGCCTTCGACCAGGGCGATCATGCGATCGAGGGTCGATTCACCGGGGTTGGCGGTGATCTTCACCAACAACCAGTCGGACACCAGGCGCGTGTTGCCAGTGACCGCCGAGCGATCGCCACCGGACTCGCGAATCACCGGCGCCGATTCACCGGTGATCGCCGCTTCGTTGACCGCAGCAATCCCTTCGATGACTTCGCCGTCACCGGGGATCATCTCCCCCGCTTCAACGCGCACCACGTCACCTTTGCGCAGGCTGGCGGCAGGCACCACCTGGAAGCTGCCGTTGGCCAGTTTGCGCCGCGCGCTGAGGCCTTCACTGCCAGCCTTGAGGCTGTCGGCGCGGGCCTTGCCGCGACCTTCGGCCAAGGCCTCGGCGAAGTTGGCGAACAGCACGGTGAACCACAGCCACAGGGCAATCTGCGCGGCGACGAACGTCGGCACGACATTGTCCGGGATGAAGCACAGCACGGTGGTGAAAATCGCCGTCAGTTCGACCACCAGCATCACTGGCGAACGCACCAGTTGGCGCGGGTCGAGCTTGACGAAGGCTTGCACCAGCGCCGGACGCCACAGGGCCGAGATCGCGGTTTTCGGTGCTTCTGCCGACTGGGTCGGCACCGCAGGTTTTGCAGGAACATGCATATTCATGATCGATTCCTTAGAAGCCCATGCTCAAGTGTTCAGCAATCGGACCGAGCGCCAGAGTCGGCAGGAAGGTCAGGCCGCCCACCAGCAAAATGGTCACGGTCAACAGGGTCACGAACAGCGGGCCGTGGGTCGGGAAGCTGTTCTGGCCGATCGGTGCGGTTTTCTTCATCGCCAGGCTGCCGGCCAGGGCCAGTACCGGCAGGATGTAACCGAAGCGACCGATCAACATGCCCAGACCGAGCATCAGGTTGTGGAACGGCGTGTTGGCGCTCAGGCCACCGAACGCCGAACCGTTGTTCGCGCTGGCCGAGGTGTAGGCATAGAGCAACTGGCTGAAACCGTGCGGGCCGGGGTTGCTGATGGTCGCCGCCGGGCCAGGCAGAGCCGCCGCGATGGCGCCGAGTACCAGCACGCCCACCGGCATCACCAGCAAGGTCACCACCAGCAATTGCACTTCCCGCGCCTGCAATTTCTTGCCCAGGTATTCCGGGGTGCGGCCAATCATCAGGCCGGCGAGGAACACCGCGATCAGCACGTTGAGCAACATGCCGTAGAGCCCGGCACCGACGCCGCCGAAGATCACTTCGCCGACCATCATGTTGACCAGCGCCACCATGCCGCTAAGCGGGTTGAGGCTGTCGTGCATGCCGTTGACCGAACCGTTCGACGCTGCGGTGGTGGTCACCGACCACAGCACGGTGGCGGTGGTACCGAAGCGTGCTTCCTTGCCTTCCAGCGGCGCGGTCTGTTCGACCGCGACATTGTTCAGCGCCGGGTTGGGCTGATATTCGGCCCACAGCGAAGTCGCGCCGCCGATCAGGAACAGTGCGAGCATGCAGGCGATGATCGCGCGGCTCTGACGCTGGTCTTTCACGTAATGACCGAAGGTGAACACCAGCGCTACCGGAATCAGAATGATCGACGCGAGTTCGAACAGGTTGCTCCACGCGGTCGGGTTCTCGAACGGATGCGCCGAGTTGACACCGAAGAAGCCACCGCCGTTGGTACCCAGTTGCTTGATCGCAATCTGGCTGGCCGCCGGGCCAAGGGGGATGACCTGATCTACGCCCTGCATGGTTACGGCATTGACGTATTGCGCGAAGGTCTGCGGCACGCCCTGCCAGACGAGGTACAGCGCCAGCAGCAGGCACAGCGGCAGCAGGCCGTAGAGAGTGGCGCGGGTCATGTCGACCCAGAAGTTGCCCAGGGTCTTGGTCGACTTGCGACCGATGCCACGGCACAGCGCAACCAGCACGGCGAGACCGGTGGCGGCGCTGACAAAGTTCTGCACGGTGAGACCGACCATCTGGCTCAGATAGCTGAGGGTCGCTTCACCACTGTAGGACTGCCAGTTGGTGTTGGTCATGAAGCTGACCGCGGTGTTGAACGCCTGGGTCCATTCCTGGCCCGGCAGGTTTTGCGGGTTCAGCGGCAGGTGATCCTGAAACAACAGGATCGCGAACAACAGCAGGAAACCGGCGAGATTGAACGCGAGCAAGGCCAGCGTGTACTTCTGCCAGCTCTGCTCAGCCTGCGGATCAACCCCGGCAATCCGATAGCAACCGCGCTCGACCGGGCCGAGAATCGGCGTCAGCCAGGTGCGCTGACCTTCCATCACCTTGTAGTAAAAGCGCCCGAGGAACGGCGCCGGCAGCAAGACCACCGCAAAAAACGCGAGGATCAGCCAATAGTCATAACTGTGCATAGCCGCTCCTAGTTCCGGTCCGCGCGCAACAGCGCAACCAACAGATAAATGAACAGCCCGGCTGCCAACAGCAGGGACACCCCGTCCAGAACGCTCATGGAAGATCTCCGTTTTACGGCGTATTGCCGCGTGTGGAGGCATTGTCGGAAAGGAGGCTGTAAAGGAACGAGACCGAGGGGTGCGGCGGCGCATAAAGAAAGCGTAAAGAGTGGGTTTATGCGTTCGTTACAGGTGGGTTTTGCGTCGTGTTGGCGGGCCTCTTCGCGAGCAAGCTCGCTCCCACAGGGGATTTGTAAACGCCACAGATCCAATGTGGGAGCGGGCTTGCTCGCGAAGACGGCATAACCGACAACATCGCACCCAACTGGCGCACAAAAAACACTCATCCAGCCGCGAACATCCCCGATACGACAGCTTTCAGCGCATTACGACCTGACTCCCAGCAATGGCACGCCCGCTGCACACGCCCTCCCCCGAGCTTTCCAAACCGTTCCGGGAGCATGCGCATGAACACACAACTCAAACCCACGCTTGGCACCTTGCACCTGTGGGGCATCGCCGTCGGGCTGGTGATTTCCGGCGAGTACTTCGGCTGGAGTTACGGCTGGGGCGTGGCTGGCACGCTGGGTTTTCTAGTGACCTCGTTCATGGTCGCCACGATGTACACCTGTTTCATCTTCAGCTTCACTGAACTGACCACGGCGATTCCCCATGCCGGCGGGCCGTTCGCTTACAGCCGTCGTGCGTTCGGTGAGAAAGGCGGGCTGATCGCCGGGCTGGCCACGCTGATCGAATTCGTTTTCGCACCTCCGGCGATTGCGCTGGCGATCGGCGCCTACCTGAATGTGCAATTTCCAGCGCTCGACCCGAAACACGCGGCAGTCGGCGCCTATATCATGTTCATGACTTTGAACATCCTCGGGGTGAAACTGGCCGCGACGTTTGAACTGATCGTCTGCGTGCTGGCGGTGATCGAATTGCTGGTGTTCATGGGCGTGGTCGCGCCAGCGTTCAGCTTCAGTAGCTTTGCGTTGAACGGCTGGGCCGGCTCCGATGTGTTCGGGCCGCCAGCGATTGCCGGAATGTTCGCCGCGATTCCGTTTGCGATCTGGTTTTTCCTCGCCATCGAAGGCGCGGCGATGGCCGCCGAAGAAGCCAAGGATCCGAAGCGCACGATCCCCAAGGCCTACATCAGCGGGATCCTGACCCTGGTGTTGCTGGCGATGGGCGTGATGTTCTTCGCGGGCGGCGTCGGTGACTGGCGCACCCTGGCGAACATCAACGATCCGTTGCCGCAGGCGATGAAGACCGTGGTCGGCGACAACTCCGGCTGGTTGCACATGCTGGTGTGGATCGGTCTGTTCGGTCTGGTGGCGAGCTTCCACGGGATCATCCTCGGCTACTCGCGGCAGTTCTTCGCCCTCGCCCGCGCCGGTTACCTGCCGGCGTCGCTGGCGAAACTCTCGCGCTTCCAGACCCCGCACCGCGCGATCATTGCCGGCGGCATCATCGGCATCGCCGCGATCTACAGCGATGGTTTGATCAACCTCGGCGGCATGACCCTCACTGCGGCGATGATCACCATGGCGGTGTTCGGCGCGATCGTGATGTACATCATGAGCATGCTCAGTCTGTTCAAATTGCGTAAGTCCGAACCCAATCTCGAGCGGACTTTCCGTGCGCCGTGCTATCCGCTGATTCCGCTGATCGCACTGGTGCTGGCAGTGGTGTGCCTGATCGCCATGGCCTGGTTCAATGCACTGATCGGGCTGATTTTCCTTGGCTTCATGGCGGTCGGCTTCGGCTACTTCCTGCTGACCGGGCAACTGCGCGCTGACGCTCCGGCCGATGCGATGCTGACCGGCCGCTGAGGGATTTCGGGTACACCGGGCTTAACCGGCCTAGAATGGAACCACTGCGAACTCACTTCGCTCAAAGTGGTATGCAGCGTCGCTGGTGAAACCCTCGCCCGCCGAGCTGCCATTAAGGAGAGCCGTTATGCCCTGGTATGCCTGGTTGATTCTGGTCGTTGCAATCGGCTCGATCGTTGGCGGATTGATGATGCTGCGCGACACCGCCAACAAGGTTGAACTGACCGATGAAGAACGCAAACGCGTTGCGCAGCGCAACGCCGAAGCGGACATCAAAGACGCGCAGGATCGCTGAACGAAGAACCCCGCCTGAATCGGCGGGGTTTGTTTTTTGTGGGAGTATTAACTCCAAGGATCGTGTTGGACTCAGCGGCGCGCTTTTAAGAAGTAGAAGTACAGTCACCATGTCATTTACCTTGGTTAAGATGGTGGTCTTGTTGCGGAGAGTTCCACATGCGTTACTCGCAAGATCATAAAGCTCAAACCCATCAGCGGATCATCAAGGAAGCCTCGGCGCGATTTCGCAAAGACGGCATCGGTGCTACCGGTCTGCAACCCCTGATGAAAGCACTGGGGCTGACCCACGGCGGCTTTTACTCACACTTCAAATCCAAGGACGAACTGGTCGAGAAAGCCTTGCAGGAGGCAAGCAATCAAGTCGATGGCCTGTGCGCCGAGATCTTTGCCCAAGAACAGCCGCTGCAGGCGTTTATCGACACCTACCTGTCCGAATGGCATCAGACCTCCCCGCACGAAGGCTGTCCGCTGCTGACCATTTCCTCAGAGCTGGGTCTGCGCGGCCAGCCGAGCCCGACCAGTGATGCGGTACTCAATGCCCGACTGAGTCAAATCGAAGGCACCCTCGAGGGCGACAACAACGCCGACCGGGCCATTGTCATCATGTCGACGCTGGTCGGCGCGCTCTTGCTGTCACGCAGTGTCGCTGACGTCGAGCTTGCCCAACGCATCCTCGACGTCACGCGCGATTACCTCAAGCAATCGCAGGACTAAGCCTGCCAGCGCTTGAACAGCACACTGGCATTCACTCCGCCAAAACCGAAACCGTTGGACAGGGCATACTCGATTGGCATCGACCGCGCCTGACCGTGAACGATATCTACACCCGCACTCGCAGGATCGGGATTGTCGAAGTTGAGCGTCGGCGGGACGACCTGATCGCGGATGGCCAACAAGGTGAAGATCGCTTCCAACCCGCCGGCAGCGCCGAGCAAATGCCCGGTGGCGGATTTGGTCGAAGTCACGGCGATTTTATTCTCCGTACCGAACAGCGCCTTGATCGCTGCCAACTCACCAAGATCGCCCACCGGCGTCGAGGTCGCATGCGCATTGAGATGCTGCACCTGATCTGGCGCAACACCCGCCTGAGCCAGCGCCAACTGCATCGCGCGTCGTGCACCGCTGCCGTCCTCCGGCCCGGCGGTGAGGTGATAGGCGTCGGCAGTGGTGCCGTAACCGACCAGCTCAGCCAAAGGCTGCGCGCCGCGGGCCAGTGCATGCTCCAGCGATTCGATCACCAGCAGACCGGCGCCCTCACCCATTACGAAACCATCGCGACCGCTATCAAAGGGTCGTGAGGCACGTTCGGGGGTGTCGTTGTAACCGCTGGACAACGCTCGCGCCGCGGCAAAACCGGCCAGGCTGACCCGATCGATGCAGGCTTCCGCGCCGCCGCAAACCGCGATATCCGCTTCACCGGCACGAATCATCCGCGCAGCATCGCCGATTGCCTGGACCCCGGCAGCACAAGCAGTCACCGGTGCGCCGAGCGGGCCTTTCAAAGCGTGCTGGATCGACACATGACCGGCCGCCAGATTGACCAGAAACGATGGAATGGTGAACGGCGACAGCCGACGCGGGCCACGACTGTCGGTGGTGCGTACGGCGTCGGCGATTGCACCGAACCCGCCAACACCGGAGCCGATGATGGTCGCGGTGCGCTCCTGATCCTTGGCCTCGGACGGCTGCCATCCGGCTTGCGCCAACGCTTGGCGCGCCGCTTCCATGGCAAACAGGATGAAGCGATCCATCTTTTTCTGTTCCTTGGGTGGCGTGGCAAGGTCCGGATCGAAACCGGCCTCGACGTCCTCCGCCGCCGTTGGCACCATCCCGGCGACCCGGGTCGGCAGATCTGCGCTCACCGCCTCCGGCAAATTGCGCAAGCCCGAGCGCCCGGCGAGCAAACGCTGCCAGACAATCTCGAGATCACTGCCCAAAGGCGAAACCAGGCCCATACCGGTGACAACAATTCGACGCTGACTCATACCGCAGTTACCTCTGATCAATTTTTGTAGCGTTGGGCCGCGGAGCTGCGCGACAGATTCGGTGCCATGACATGTCGTGCACGCACAAAGGCCTGCCATTCACCCTCGTCAGGCAGCGACGGGATGGTAATCAACTCGCCCTGATCCAGACCGGCGAGTGCCGCATCGACCATCTCGCCAGCCTCCATCACCATCTCCGCCGGAATGCCGCTGGCATCGATGCCGGAACGCTCCCAGATTTCAGTGCGGGTAACGCCGGGCAGCACCGCTTGCACCTTCACGCCTGTACCTTCCAGCTCGGCGTTGAGCGACTGAGTCAGGCTCAACACGTAGGCTTTACTCGCACTGTAGGTTGCATTGAAGCGTTCTGGAAACAGCGCCACTACCGAGGCGATATTGATGATCGTGCCGCGTCCAGCCTTGGCGAAACTGGCGGCGGCTGCCGAGGCCAGCAACGTCACGGCGGTGACGTTCAATTGGATCAGACGCTCCAGTTGCTCGGCGTCGGAATTGGCCAGCAAACCATCGGCTGCGACCCCTGCGTTATTCACCAACAGGCTGATGCTCGAATCACTGCGCAGGCGTTGCTGGAGTTTGAGGACATCGTTCTTTTGCGTCAGGTCGGCTTTGAGCACTTCGACCTTTACACCGTACGCTTCGCGCAACTGGTTCGCTGCGCTTTCCAGACGCTGTTGATCACGTGCCACCAACAGCAAATCAAAACCACGCGCTGCCAGCCGCTGCGCGTAGATGGCACCGATACCGGACGATGCGCCAGTGACGACAGCGGTACCTTGAGACTGGACTGAACTCATGAGAGCGCTCCTGAAACATATTGGGAGATAGGCCTCCAACGCTCGCTGGCCTGGAGGTGACGGAAATTATTATAGGCATAATCCAAAGACAATATGATACCCATAATTTTCAGCTCACCGACAAACGCGCCGCCCCTCTCTCTGCCGCATCTCTACCACCAGAAAGCAGAAAGGCCGGTCAATGACCGGCCCCTTGGCGTTGAATAATCAGCTTAGTTCACTTCCAGCTTGTCGCGGTTGCGATCCAGGATCGCCTTGCCGATGCCCTTCACTTCAAGCAACTCATCCACGGATGCAAACGGCCCGTTTATTTCACGATATGCAACAATCGCCTTAGCCTTGGCCTCTCCAACGCCCGCCAGCTCTTTTTGAAGGGTGGCGGCATCAGCCCCGTTGAGATCGATTTTCTGGACGTCGGAATTGGCTGACGAATCCATCACCAGAGGGGTCTTGCTCGTATCGGACGGCGCCACAGGCGCAGCGATTGCAGCAATCGAGGCGCTGGTCAGCAGAGCAAAAATCAGGGAGTAGAAATAACCGGTACGCATAAGTGACGCTCCATCATCAATTGAGAAAGCAGCTTTTCCGAAGCTGCTCCTCAAACTTAGGCGATGATCGGGACAAGTCAAAAATGCGTCCGTTACAGGATGTGAAACAATCAGGGCTCGAGGCGGCGCTGCTGGTGGATCCAGTCGACGATCTCGCCGTCGGGGGTGTAGCCGCTGACGGTTTCGCGCAGGAGTTGCCGTACTCTAGAATAGTCATCCCTTTCTACCGCGACCAGCAGCTCATTAAGGCGGATCTTCAGTACATCCCAGGCCAAATGATCCTCATTGGCCGTCATGATCATCGGATGTGCTGTGGACGCCACGTTGTCGCCAATGAGCAACTCTTCATAGAGTTTCTCTCCCGGACGAAGTCCAGTGAACACGATGGATATGTCGCCCTGCAGGTTACGTTCTGAGCGAATGCTCAGCCCCGATAAATGGATCATTTTCTCTGCTAGTTCGACGATTTTTACAGGTTCGCCCATGTCCAGCACAAAGACATCACCGCCCTGCCCCATTGAGCCAGCCTGGATAACCAGTTGCGCAGCCTCAGGAATAGTCATGAAATAGCGAGTAATTTTGGGGTGGGTGACCGTGAGAGGCCCGCCGGATTTGATTTGACTATGGAACAGTGGAATAACAGAACCTGAAGAACCCAACACATTGCCGAAACGCACCATTGTGAACCGAGTCTTGTTGACTCGAGAAACATTGGCATTATCACCGAACAACACTGGTGCAACCTCCCGACTGAGGGCCTGAAGTGTCAGTTCCGCCAAGCGTTTGGTACTGCCCATGACATTGGTGGGGCGCACAGCTTTATCAGTGGAAATCAGAACGAAGTTCGAGACGCCGGACTGGAGCGCAGCCTGAGCAGTGTTGAGTGTTCCAATGACGTTGTTCAGTAATCCTTCGGCAATATTGTGCTCAACCATTGGAACATGCTTGTAAGCCGCAGCATGATAGACCGTATCAACCTGCCAGGTTTTCATGACATCAAGCAATTTGTCCGGATGTCGAATCGAACCGAGGATAGGCAATAATCGTACAGGAGCCGACTCGCGAATGCTCCGTTGCTCCAGCTCTGAGAGAATACTGTAAAGATTGAACTCACTGTGCTCGAACAGCAAAAGTGTCGTAGCCCCTAGCGAGAAAATTTGTCGGCAAAGCTCAGAACCAATTGAACCGCCAGCACCCGTGACCATCACGATCTTGCCCTTGATGCAGCGCTCAAGCAGATCAGGCTGAGCTGGCACTGCATCGCGACCAAGCAAATCGGCGATATCTACTTCCTGGATATCTTCCACCTTGACCCGACCACTGGCCAAATCGGTGAAATTGGGGACGCTACGTACATGAAGTGGGAAACCCTCCAGCAAATTGAGAATTTCTCTACGGCGGGCTCGAGTGGAAGAAGGCAAAGCGAGCAGTATTTCCTGCGCCCCAGTCTCATCGATCATTTGCTGGATATGCTTCGGTTTGTAGACTTGCAGGCCTGAAATTGAACGATCAGAAATACCCGGGTCATCATCGATAAATGCCACAGGTCGCATCACCCGCCCCATCCGCAATGCTGCAACAAGCTGATTGCCCGCAACTCCTGCGCCGTAGATCGCGACTTTGGTCAGACCGTCATCACGGCTGGTGAAGGGAACGTGCTGGGCAGCAGTAAACCAGTCGCCCATGAAATAGTGCCGCATGCAAAGGCGCAGGCCGCCTATGATGACGAGGCTGAGCCACCAATAATTGAAAATGATTGAGCGGGGGACAATAGCCTGATGGTTGCTATACCAATAGACGACAAGCGCCAGAATCAGTGATGAAAGACTGACGGCCTTGATGATGGCGATCAGCGCGTCGTTTCCGAAATAGCGCATGACAGCACGATACATGCCAAAGCGAATGAAAAGCGGAATAGCGACCACTGGAGCGTAGACGAAAAGCCAAAAGTGCGCTCTGACAGGCTCTGTCAAATCCTCAATCCCCAAACGCACCAAAAAAGCGCCCCAAAGCGCCGTCCAGACGAGAAATACGTCAGTGACCACTTGAAGCAGGCGCTTCTTCTGTCGAGGCAATCCCAATAGGAGCGCCCGTAAATTGCCCAATCCGCGTCCTTCCATTTTGATCCCGGTCACTCCCAACCAAGCATGCGTATCATAAAATTTTTTACATCTTTGGCATGTGAATTGCCGGCTTATAGCGAGCAACCCGAAAGAACTCATCCGGCATTAGAGCTCAAAATAGTAGAGATTAAACCTCCCAAGCGGATAAAATACATACCCTTACGCTCTTTATCTGCTGCTCAGTACTGTCGACGTGACGTCAATAGGCCGACAGTCTAATTTTTACGCAACGCCAACGCAATTTCTACCCAAATGCGAGGACGCATGGAGCAGCAACCACCCCGGCCAAATCAATCTGATACAGCGCAAATCGTAGCACCGATTGTCAGATCGCCCTCTTTTCATGAAATAGCCATCCTGCTCTGCACGTATAACGGTCAAGAATTTCTTAAAGAGCAAATAGACTCCATTCTTGCTCAGACGTATAAGAAATGGACATTGTACGTTTCCGATGATGGTTCTACCGACACAACAATAGAATTACTGAAAAAATATCAGCTATTGCTCGGTGAAGACCGAATTATTATTTTTCCGGGTCCTCGCAAGGGATTCGCAGCAAACTTTATGTCCTTGGTAAGAAGCAAAAATATAAATGCAGATTTTATAGCATTTTGTGACCAGGATGATATTTGGGTGAGTAACAAGCTGGAAAGAGGCATGCAACATCTGTCTACTTCCCCTGCCAATGTACCAGCACTTTATTGTTCAAGAACCAGGCTTATTGACGAATATAGAAACATCATCGGATATTCACCTGAGTTCAAACGAGCTCCCGTCTTCAAAAATGCACTAGTACAGAGTATTTCCGGAGCGAACACAATGCTGCTGAACAGCGCAGCGCGCGACCTGCTAAACTTGATTCCAGAATCACAAGAGATTGTCGCACATGATTGGCTAGCCTATCTTCTGACTTCCGCTTGCGGTGGAAAAGTTATATTTGATCTCGAACCAACATTGGAATACCGCCAACACAGTGGCAACATCATTGGTGCCGGTTCTGGCGCGAAAAAAAAGCTAATACGTCTCAGCAAGCTGATCGACGGACGCTTCAGAAAATGGAGCAATTTAAATCTGAAAGCTCTTGAAGTAGTCAAGGACAGGCTGACTGAAGAAAATCAAAAGACTTTGAAAAATTTCAAAACCGGTAGGGAAAGCTCCATACTCAAAAGAATTCGCCTTATGAAAAAATCAGGCATATACCGTCAGACCTTCACGGACAATATCATCCTGATGATTGCAGTCTGCCTGAACAAAATTTAAAAATAAATTTTAGTCAGACTGCATGACTGTACTCACAGAATTCACTGAACAGTGTTCACCGGCTCACGCCATGCCTGATTATTATCAGGCAGATCGGCGACCATGGATATACTAGCCATATAAACGAAATACAGTCACGTCGAGAGATGCACTTAATATTTCAAGCCAAATTATACTTTTACAAACTGGGACTTTGCCCCCAAATCACCAACAACTCATCAACATACGTCGCAATCGATTTAGGGGCCGGTGCACTTAGGGCGAGCCTCTCTAATTTTTTCTGGTCACGTATAAGCGTTTGCAAACATTGGTACAGAGCTTTCGAATTTCCGCGCTGAAACAACAAACCATTAACATCATCTTCGATGGCCTCCGCTATCCCTGGAACATCAGATGCCAAAACCGGACAGCCAGCAGCCTGAGCTGAATAAATAACAAGTGGCGTATTTTCCGTCCATATCGAAGGCACCACCAAAACATCCAACTCACTGAGCACCTCGCCAATTGAACTATTAGGAAAGGTGCCGCAAAACTCAATCAAGGAGTTCCCCTCCGAGCGAGCCCTTAACTCTTGTGAGTACTCAGGAAACTCAGCTTCCGACCCGTATATTTTTAAAGTAGCTGAACCCTTGTCCAAAAGTTGAAAGGCTTCCAAGAGTACATGGCATCCCTTATGAGAAGCGAGCGTCCCTATAAAGCCTATTCTCAAAACAGAGCTAATTACTGCTTTCGCGCTGCGCACAATTGATTGATCAAATTTTATTCCGTATGCGGAAAGAACAACTCTCTCTCTATCAACACCGTACTGTAAAAGAAGGTTTTCAAGCGTACGATTGGGTACCACTATTTTATTCAAACGATTGAGTCGCTGGATATTGGTAGGCAATCTTTTACCCAAAGCTTTTACTTCATTCAAGCTACGTAGATTGAAGTATTTTTGGTCCTGCACACTACGAACAAGAAAATCCCCGACAGCCGAAGGGATAAATTTGACAAGACTTTCAGCTTGAGCGCCTAATGGTTGAGCAGCAAGGTGCATTGCACAATTACCGGCATTAGCGCTAGGTCCGGAACAAGCTTGACCATCTGCGTAGCTCATTCGTGCTTTCGGACAAATGACCCAAAAATCAGTGGGCGTCAAAAAAGCAGGAATAGCTTTTTCAGAAACCTTTGTTATCAAGCTCGATCCCAATCGACTCAAGTGAAAAAAGTGAACAGTATCAGGTTCGAACTCATTTAGTACTCGTTCAAAAATTTCCGCAGCAATTGGATTATCATAATCGAGCTGCATCCTCGACCCGGAAACCAAGGCATGGTCGTTCGAGTGATTATAACGATAGACATGAATGCCGTCATAATCATATTCTTCAACCTCCTTGCCCTTCTCAAGAAGCGCGGAGCTCTCGGGGTGTCCGGTCAAGACTCTTACTTGATGTCCTCTCCCAATAAGCTCTTTGGCAACTGAATAGGTAAGTACCTCAGTACCCGCCGAGAAATCTGGAAAAAATTGATGTACGGTTAATAAAACCTTCATTTTCCTGGCTTTTCCAGCTCTGCCCTCATCCATTTGAGCGTTCTGGAAATCCCTTCTTCAATAGAAACTTGAGGAGTCCAGTTCAGTTCTTTCTGTGCACGCTTGTTACTTAGAATACTCACAGGTACGTCAAATTGACGGCCAGAGGTATAGGCAACACTGGGTACTGCTCCATACGCATCACCGATCAACTGCACTAGTTCATTAAGACTGGTACCGACACCTGAACTAATATTAAAAACACTTTCAGTTCCTGTATATGTAACAGCTTTGGCGAACGCGTCAGCAACATCGCTTACATGAAGAAAGTCCCTTTGAACACTACCATCGCCCCAGATGTCGATAGGTTGCCCCGTTAGTACCTTACTGATAAAGACACCGACAGCACCCTGAGCGGTTTCAACGCGCTGCCTTTCCCCATAAGGATTGGCGACACGCAGGATCACAGGCTTGATATTCCGAAGTTTGCCATACATTAGCAAATATTTTTCAATTGCTAACTTGGTAATTCCGTACGAAACCTCCGGATCAGTAGGGTGTGACTCATCAATTGGGGTGTAACATGGACGTCCGTAAACCGTACCACCCGAAGAAATAAATACAATACGACCAACCTGATGCGTAGTCATCGCTTCGATCATTTGCAAACTAGCAACCAAGTTAGTTTGAACATCATATATCGGGTCATCATTGGAGCTCTTAGGCAATGTGGTCGAGACCAAATGCACGACCACCTCCGCCCCCTTAACTACAGACTCAACGTCTGTCTTGCTCAGCAGGTCACCAGTCACCCAACGGACACTCTCACTTTCGGTAAAATTCCGATAACGAGCAACACGTGGGCGTTCGAAAACCGTAATATCATGTCCGTCAAGCAACAGCCTGTCCACGATAGTAGAACCGATGAATCCACCGCCGCCAAACACTGTAATTTTCATAAGAATCAAGATTTCCTAGTCAGTTTACTTTTTATCTGGCGTGCTCTTTCAATAGCTCCCCAGATCCATAATAAGCCGCGCTGAGATAGGTATCCTTCTGGCCATCCGGTACTTTCCAGCGCTCTGATCAAGGCCTTGACCCCGCCGACTGAAATACAAGCTCTAACCCAGATCGACGTGGGAATTACCGCACTCTTATCATCAAATCGCCCCAAACCAAAACTTTCATTATGATTAAGCTTGAAGAAAGTATCAGCGATGACTGCTGGAGGCATATCAACAATTCCCGCCCAGCAAGCTACCGCCAATTCTTTGAAAGAGTCCGACATTACCGCGTGAGAGCGAATAACATTACCTACGTCACTAGCAGCTTTTATTACACCTTGCTGAAAATAAGTAACAGAGTCGAAAAATATTGAATTCTCCGAGTTTTGAACTAATTTTTCAGCAATAAAAACACCAGCATCCAACTTGTAAGCTACAACGCTCCCGTTTGGAGAGTTACAGAGCATTTCAATAGGTGCTACCTTTGCGAAGAGCGTCGAATCGGATTGAGAGAAATCATTTCTGTCAGGTCCAAAAGCGTACTTCTTGGTATTGCCAGGTTGAACATTGAGGAATTTATCAAGACCAAGATAAAAACCATCAATTCTCACTTCCGGAAGCAAGTAGGCCAAATTATCCTGGATCGTTCCACGCCATCCTATGTCAACAATGGCGGCCTTTCCCTCTCGAGGAAAGCCCTTGGAAGCCAAATAACCCAGCAAAGCATCTCTTTTCAAAGACAACTTTACTTGCAACTTCGCTTTAAACGTTTCATCTCCAAAAAGAGCCTTGAAGCGACTATCCAGCCAAGGATATTGGACATCGATATCTAAAGGAATCCCATAAGATTTGATCAAATCGGAAAAACTGTCGATATCTATTCCCAGGCTACGAAATAGTGCCTGTATTGACTGGGTGCTATAAAGTGTCCAGATGCGCATCAATGCATCTAGGGAAACATCAGGCAATGAAGCGGAAAAGGTTGCGACACGACTGACTTCAAGAAGAACAGCTTCCGGTATCGGAACACCGAATGGATCTTGAACGGCAATCGCATCATAAACCTGTTTAAAAAATTCACCTTCGCGAGTGAAAAAGAATACTTTTTCATGACCTAGCTTTAAGGCTTGCTCCATAATATCGAGCACAAAGCCGATCAATAGCGGCGAGTTAGCAATACCGCTTCTATACAAATCCTTGGCCCGTTGGCTATCGGTTTCCAAGCATGCGTCGTTCGACAGATCACGTAGAACGCTTCTGATAAGAGCTTGGTTATCTTCGAATGCAGACTCTCTTTTCAAACGCAACGCGTGCTGCTCTTTAGGAAGAAAGTGTGTTGTTTGAATCCCAAACTGCTTTGGCGAATGCACATCTGAGTGTGCGTTGTCGCCAATATGCATTACATATTCGGCTTCGATGTTCTCAAGATTCAGCACATGAGGGAAAAGCTTGCCGCTCCGCTTATTCAAACGAACATCACACGAACTATATCCCGAAGATATGTCCTTACCATACCCAACGTGAGTCAATAGGCTCTGCAGCTCCATCGCACCCATGTAGAAATCGGAAACGAATACCTTTTTGGCATCTGGATACTGCTTGAGTACATAAGCGATATCAGGGTCCTGGTAAGAGACTCTACGTTCCTGCGAAACCTCTGCATCAAATAAATCATCGACAATAGAATCAGAATTACTGGCATCCGTAAGAACTGACTTAACCCAACAGGAATAAACCTCGCGCAGTTGGTACTCATCGTCGAACCCCATAACCCTTTGAACTTCGCCAACATGCGCTTCAGCACCTCGCCTGGCATTGAGCAGGGCCTTGACACTTCTAAAATCTTCTTTAATGTCAAAGTAACGAGTTAACAATAAAAAACGGCACGTGTGCACTTTCACCGCATCAGGATGACATACCCTACGAATTAGAGTATCCCAAACATCAATAGTAACCAGCTTTATATTATGCATGCGTCAAACACCAAGACGGCGAAGAACCCGCTTTAAGAAGCGCACCCCTCGTTTAAACAAGCTCACCATTCCTTTCCCTGCTGGCGCGACGTAAGCAGGCTGGCTTAACGTTTTCACTATATCGTGCGTGCTCACGCGTGCAGAACTCACGGAGTGTGGATTTTGCTCGTCCCGAAAACAATTAAACTGGTCCTGAACATGAGCTTCAACAGCCGCTCCTTGACAAGCCGGAGCTACTACCGCAGGTAAAGAATAACGTGTGGGTATCTTTCCGCCAGCTACCTGACGACTACTGACACCCGCATCGATTTCATTAACTATAGACAGAAAAGTAGCAACTTCCTGCTCAGCTCCTCTGCCCTTCATGAAGTTAACACCAAAGTCCGACATTCTTTGTAGTACTTCATTATCAGACAATAAAAACAGGATAGCCTCAGCTATGGACTCAGGTGTCTGGTGAGCAAGCAGCACTCCCCCCTCCGGCAGGTCATAAAGGTTGTTATCTCGATACAGTTCGACAGAAGGCAACCCTGCAGCCATCATATCAAATGGATTGCAAGACGGATTACTGGAACTAAGGCACAGGCCTACGTGGCACTTGTTATATAAATCGTTCAGTCCTTCGAGATTTAACAAGCCTGCATTGGTGTACTCGAACCAAAGCGGCGGGCTCTGATCCGTTCCAACTAGAATAATTTCTACATCCGGTCTCATACTTTTGACAATACCTAATGCCTCAATACCGAGCTGAGGGCATCGCCGAGGTTTGTCATGCTGATAAATAAAGCATATCGCCGGCCGTTCTTTTAACCTTTCCTTGTAGTTCCGTTTCACAGAAAAGCTATTAAGATCAGACGAAAAGTCCAAAAAATGGGGCTGATTACCGTATTGACGATTTAGTTTCGTTGCCAGCCACTTACCATAAGTAATTGTCTGCAAACCGTAAAGGTATGAATTCTCCGCAAATACTGTTCCATCACCAACAGGACTGAAACACGCTTCAAAATCTTGAACGAGATAAAGCTTATTCTTCGCGCTCGAGTCCCTTACGATTTTTGCCGTATCCCAACGCGTCGCCATTACATAGTCATAAAAACCATCAATTTTCGCGTTACAGTAGATATTAAATCCCTTTGCGCCATAAAAATCGAACGCCTCTTTCTTAAGCTGATCCTTTGTCTTAATACCTGCATCGAAGACATATACATCACATTTAAAGCCAGCAGTTGTGAGGGCGTCCGCAAAATTAAAAATCCTCGCCACTCCACCAGAACCTCGGATAGGGGCTGGGGAAATAATCGCAAACTGTTTCATGGACACTTACTCACTTAATCAAACGAATTAATTTTGCAGCCTTAAACAAAAAAGATTTTTTATATCCATCCAATTCTTCGCGGGTGTTTTCAATTGTCAATGTCATATCCTTGATAACAGATTCCATGCTACTGATTTCTGCCTCTTGACTGATGACGACCGCGGATGCAACTTCGAGATTCTTTTCACGCTCATCAATCATAGTTGTCATTACGTTCATCCCCAAAACCTTCTCATCAATGATTTTGGTTTGAGCGTGAACTGTTTGATCTCGCTCAAATATGAGCGACTCCATCAACTTCATACCCTGGATATTGCTATTAATGATCTGCGCCTGAGCTGCAACAGCCTTTTCTCGCTCTTGTATTACCTCGTCACGGAGGAAAACAGCTTGAGCGAAAGCCGTCATGTTACTCATCTTTTCAATCAACTCGTTTGTTTTACTCAACACAGACAGCGTGCTTTTTCTAAAACAAACAGTGACAAAGAAGTTATTCAAATCATAATCAACAGCTTCGACTTGAAAGCCCACACTTTTCGCCATATATTCGAAAGTGGCTTGCGAAGGGAAAAAATAATGTTCCGGATACACATACTGCTTACAGAACATAGGAAGTTGCAAGATAAGGCACCCTCCCTCTCTGAGCATTTCGTATAGCTTACCAACCAGTTGCATTGGGTTTTCCAAATGCTCGAGAACGTGCCAGAGCACTATTGCTTGAACATGTCCGGTAAGCGCCGGCACCACATGATCAAGAAACTGACCTCCGGGAATTTCGAATAGTCTATCTTGAGCCAACCCGTAATGCTGCCGGGCCAGTGCGACGAGTTTTGGTGCAGGCTCGCAACCATAAGCGTTGTAACCTTCATCCAGTAAAGCCCGTAGCAAGCTGCCTCTTCCAGAACCCAGCTCTATAACAAGATTATCCGGATCATTTGAGCCCAAATATGTCTGAAGATCGCCGACAAGATTCTTGACATTTGAGAGGACCTCATCAAGCTCATCTTTACTGCTTTCGTCCCACCAATCCTCATGAAACTTCACTTGCTGCAATGTTGCGCTGACTTCAGGCTCTGAACCGACAATATATTCTGGAATAAATGATTGACAGCAACTGCAAATAGCAACATTAATAGCTACATTATCAGCGCCCCAAAAAGACTCCGAGTATACGAGACCCTCACTACCACAGAGATTGCAAATATTGCTCATCTCGCCACTCCATCGTATTCAAACTTGACAAGATTATTAGTAAACAAACCATGAATAGGCGTATGCGATACACTCTCGAACGCAATCAGGCTGTGCGCCCAGCATTCGACAATATGATTCATAGGGTCAACACCTCGACCCAACCCCAGTGTCAAAGTGTACGCGCCATTGGCAATCGCTGGCCACTTGAAGCTTAGGGAGGCACTCACCTTTCCAGACGAGCTGATTGAAAACCCACGATCTATAGAGAGTGAGTTATCACCACATACATACATTCCATTACGGTCAACAATCAAATAACCAACAATAGCTTCCTCAACCGCCTCAACAGCAATAATGTCCATATCAATCAGAATCACATCACCAGGAAATACAGTCATGCTATCCGAGACGACAGCCACACCATTGACTGTGGTTGAAAAGCTCTCAAATTTGATAGTTTGTTTGCCACCCATAGCCTCAATTGGGACGAGTTTTCTCTCTGGTGACTTTTCGAGCGACGAAATAGCAGTAGACAAAGGGGGATCGGAAACATTCGCTTTAAACACAGCATCTGGCTCGCCATGATTGATTTTCATGAACGTTTCAATGCCTGTTTTTACGTCGCCGTTGAAAATGACTGCTCCTTTGTTCAGCACTATCACACGAGAACAAAAATTATAAATTGCCTGCATATCATGCGTTACTAATAGCTTGGTGCAGGCTTCAAGCTTTTCGCGCATATATCGAATACATTTTTGCTGAAAGAAAATATCACCAACAGCAAGCGCTTCATCAACGATAAGGATGTCTGGACGCAGGTGAGCCTGCACCGCAAATGCGAGCCTCACTACCATACCACTGGAATAAGTTTTTATTGGCTGGTCCATGAACTGCCCGATTTCGGCAAAGCTAGCAATTTCGTCAAATTGACGATCAACTTCCTTTCTTTCCAAACCCAAAACCGCAGCGTTTAAATAAACGTTTTCTCGGCCAGTAAACTCCGGATTAAATCCCGACCCAAGTTCTAGCAACGCAGCAATACGCCCACTGGTGGTAATATCACCACTGGTAGGATTCAATGTGCCACATATCATTTGCAAGAGGGTAGACTTGCCACTACCGTTCCTGCCGATAATCCCTACCGTCTCCCCCTTCAAAATATCAAACGAAACATCACTAAGTGCGCTGAAGGATCGATAATATTGGCCTGGAGCACGACCTAACGCTTGTCGGATTTTCGGCAATATAAACTGCTTCAAGCGATCATGAGATCGTTCGTAAATCTCATAGTGCTTACTTATATTTTTTACGTGAATTGCTACATTGTCAGAGCACATCAGCAAATCCTTTACGAGTCTTTTGAAACCAGAAAAAGCCAAGCCAAGCAAAAAGAACACTGACTACAATATAGATACCTAAAATTCCAAAATCCGGTGCCACACCCCAATATAGAATCCCCCTCACACTCTCAATCACAGGCGTTAAAGGATTCATATAAATGAAAGATCTATACTGCTCTGGTATAGCGGTAACTGGATAAAATACTGGCGAAAGAAACATAAGCGTTGTTGTGAGAATCCCGATAAACTGAGAAACATCTCGCAAAAAAACTCCGAGCGATGCCAGCGCCCAGCTTATTCCCATTATTAAAAACACAAGCGGTAGTAATACGAGTGGCAGATAAAGCATAGTGATATTTGGCCACCCAAAAAAACACAGGTATGCGATCAACCACACCACCATGCTGACTGAAAAATGAAACAGAGCAGAACCTAAATTAACCCAAGGCAATATCTCTAGAGGAAAAAGGACCTTTTTCACATAATTTGGATTACCGACAATAAGCCCCGGTGCGCGAATGATGCATTCTGAAAAAAGACTGAACACCATCAACCCGGCAAAAAGTATGAGTGCAAATTCTGTTTTTGAGTCGCTGCCCACCCCCCAACGAGCTTTGAAAATAATACTGAATACAAACGTGTATACTGTAAGCATGAATAATGGATTAAAAAATGACCACAGGATCCCCATGAATGATCCTCTGTATCGCCCCACAACTTCACGCTTTACAGAGGCATTGATCAAGCCACGATTACGCCAAAGACTAGCTGCCAGTTCACGGGGGCTGGCTGAAAACTTTTGCATCAGGTAAACACCTCTGGGTGCTTAGGGCACACGGTAGCAGCAATTCTTGCTGTTTTGATGGACTGGCTCAGAGATGGCCAATTGAAGTAACGCCACAGATGCACTGTGTCGCGAGCCGCACATAACCGTCGTAAGGTCGCATGCCCGGCAGTTTTTTTCAAGGTAGTTGTCATTATGGAAAGCCAGCAATTCAAGTCTTTTCGCCCCTATACCTCTCCCTCAATGGCTCCACAAGACCTCCGCTTAAGATTTCTTCTTGTTTCCCACCGGCTCCTCGGGCCACGGTAAAAATGCACCAATGGTAGCCCGATGAACGTCATGAAACCGACGCTCTCGTCTCTCCTCGTCGCGACCAGATACCAGAGAACAAGGACCACCCGCCCCATCAGATTTAGCTAACAACGTTCACCACATCCCGCAAATACTCGCGCCTCACAATACCGTAGTCAGACCATAAAACTTTGTGGCCTCAGAAATTATCGAATTGGACACGCCCCCCTTCAGGAATAGCAAATCAATTCAAATTTGAGACTTTCCGGCGCTCATTAAGTATGCGAGACCCGCGAGCGGTATATACGCAATACATATACCGACCAACGCATTAAAAAAACCCTGAACAACAAATACGGATACAGGAAACAAAAACAGCATATTAATTACAACCACACTCATCGCCACCCTTTTATGGCCCCATCTACGCGCCGCGTACTGATAAGCATGAGTGCTATGTGCCTGATACACTTTTTCACCACGAATCAATCGCCGACCAAGCGTCCATGTAGCATCAACAATGAAAACCCCAAGCAATATAATCCAACACCAAATTAATCCAGGCTCAAGCCAGGCAGCTTGAAGAGCCAGCGCCCCAAGAATAATGCCCAGGAAACCACTTCCAGCATCCCCCATGAAAATTCTGGCAGGAGGAAAATTCCAGTACAGGAAGCCCCCCACCGCGGCCGCCAACATTAACGGCCCCGATACTAACTCGACGGAACCTAGTAGAACATAGATCAGAGAGGCACTAAGACACACACTAATTGCTTCGACACTTGCCAAGCCATCGATACCATCCATGAAATTGTATAGGTTCAGCATCCAAACCAGAAACAGCGCTCCCAAGCCCCACCCCCACCAACCGGATGCTAGCGACACACCCATAATCTCGATCGGAGCCACACCGTTAAACCAAAACAAAACCCAAGCCGACGCAGCAAAATGCCCCGTCAGGCGCCACCGTGCAGCTATATGACCATGATCATCTGCAAAGCCAATGAGTGCGACTAATAACCCCGCCCCTATCAAACCAAGCATTACTGGCAACTCGATCCAACCTTGCAAGAATGAGATTGGCAACCCGAGCAAAAAAAACACTACGATAGATACCCCTCCCCCACGAGGCGTTGGGACCGAATGTGAACTACGTTCATTGGGAATATCGAGCAGACTCCGAGCTATGGCGTATCGACGGAAGAAGCCAGTTAAGAAACAGGAGCCGAGAAATATCCCTATCAACAAGAGAACAATCATTTTTTCAGGCTGCTCCTGTAATAGTCGGCCGTCTGGCGTAATGCCTGATCAGCGCTAAGAGGTGGAGTCCAATCAAGTACATCTTGCGTATGCCGGATATCGACTTGTAACGAGCCGCACAGACGCGCATAAAAATTCGACTTGCCCAGTAGATAAGCTGCCACTTTCAACACCACTACAGGTACAGGTAATAACTTAGATGTTTTACCCAACGCAAACGCCATTCGCCGCAGAAGCTGAGTGGTAGATAAATCCTCACCATCACTTACCAGAAATACTTGACCAGCGGCGGCAGGCTTCGAAATACAGGTCACCACCAAGTCGACGAGATTAGCCAAAGCTACGATACTTCGCTTATTTCTAATACTCCCCAGTGGTAAAGGCAATCCACAATTGATCCAGCGCATCATACTAAGGAAATTAGCTTTGACCCCAGGGCCATAAACCAATGGAGGACGAATGATGACCACCTCCATCCCCGATTCCCGACCGATGTTTTGCAGGGCAATCTCGGCTTCGAATTTTGAGATCGCATAGGAATCGACAGGCGCCGGGACATCGGAAGCCTTGAACCTATTGTTACGTTCTGTATGTTCGCCATTAACCTTAACTGAACTAATAAAAATAAAGCGTCTAACACCTGCCCTTACCGCACTTTTCGCTAGGTTAATAGTCCCATCAACATTGACTCGTCGATAGGCTGCCAGACTATCTTCGGCAATCTCGTGCATCACGTGCACTCTCGCAGCACAATGAATGACAACATCAACACTTTTGAGGGATGGCAATCCTGCCGACTGCTCGAGGTCAAAATGAATAACTTGACACAACCCGTTCAACCGCGAGCCCGCCCGAGCTGCTGCAACAGGAATAAACTGATTGTCGAGCAACAACCTGAATACTATGGCCTCTCCGACAAACCCGGTCGCTCCTGTCACTAAAACCTTAGGACAGCTCATTCGAGCCTACCTCCTGTCAATGCAGTCGCCCAACAAACGAAGAAAAAAAATACTTTATCTCGCGCCCGCCGACGGCAACTCCAAAAGCTAAAGGAGAGTTTTATTCGCTGCATGCGAGACAACGCCAACCATTTCTGGACGAATGGGTCCGTGTCTTTTCCGACCAAAAAAGCAATCAATTGAACTTGTGAAAACCACCATCCATCATGGATAGATTTATAACGGCGAATGAGCGAACTCAGCCCCGTATTGGCGCCAACCTGATTGCGATCATGCTGTCGATAATCCATTGAGGGGTTCGGGTCTATAAACCAATTAAAACCATGGCTACGCGCAAAAGCATAGCAATACCAGTCATGCAAACTAACCTCTTGAATGTCGACCCAACTCGCTAACATACTGGCTTTTAGAGGTTCTAACAGCTTTTTGGTCATCACATAAGTACAGCCAGGGCCCGCAGCCTCAAAAAGGAAATCCCAGCCGACTTGTGGCTGAGCCTTATTTAATAACTGCCGCCTACCATCCGGCCAAAACGCGGTGACGTTACTGGAGTAACCATCGACCTTCAAGGTTTGTATAGTACGAACTGCGCGCAGAAGTTTATCAACGTACCACACGTCATCCTGATCCGAAAACGCAAAAAAATCGTATCCATCCAGATCAACGTCGCGCATCAATCGAAAGAAATTGCGCGAAGCACCTCCGAAAATCCCGGCGACTGGCAGAACAACAACCTGCGGGTGAAGCTTCGCATATGCTTCGCACAAAGCCTCAGTTCCATCGCTGGACGGGTCTATACTAAGATAGATGGTTACATCAACTGCTTCCTGGCAAAGGATCGAGTTTAATTGCTCTTCGATCCACTGCGCTCCGTTGTAGGCTGCCAGTAAAACTGCAACTTTAAATTGTTTTCCTGGCATGCCATTCCTGCTTGCACCGGTTAATTGCTATCGCATAAAGATTTGCCTTTCGAATTATCGGGCAGGCGAATCCAAAAGCTTTTGCAAGTACTGACCGTAGCCTGTTTTTTTAAGAGCATCGGCTTGTGCACTCAACTGTTCGGAATTGATCCATCCATTGTGGTACGCAATTTCTTCCAGGCAAGCAACTTTAAGCCCCTGACGCTGCTCAATGGTATGTACGAAGTGACTGGCTTCAAGTAAAGAATCATGAGTACCTGTATCAAGCCAAGCAAAACCGCGCCCCAGCATTTCTACGCTTAGCGTCTTCCGCTCCAGATAAGCCCGGTTCACATCGGTAATTTCCAGCTCACCACGATCCGACGGCTTAATACTCTTTGCGATATCGACCACGTCGTTATCGTAGAAATATAGCCCCGTTACGGCATAGTTGGACTTAGGTGTCAGTGGCTTTTCTTCAATGCTCAACGCACGACCGGATGCATCGAACTCGACGACGCCAAAACGCTCCGGATCGGAAACGTGATAACCGAAAACAGTAGCACCATGCTCTTTAGCACTAGCTGAACGCAAATTGTCGGAAAAGTGCTGACCATAAAAAATATTGTCACCAAGTATCAGACAGCAAGGGTCTTCGCCAATGAACTTCTCACCAATGAGAAAGGCCTGTGCAAGACCGTCCGGGCTTGGTTGTTCGGCATAGATCAAACTGATGCCATACTGGCTCCCATCACCCAACAGCTTTTGAAAGCAAGGCAGATCCTGCGGTGTGGAAATAATCAGAATTTCCCGCATGCCTGCAAGCATTAACACCGACAGCGGATAAAATATCATCGGCTTGTCGTAAATCGGCAACATCTGCTTCGATACGCCGAGAGTCAAAGGATGCAGACGAGTGCCCGAACCACCTGCGAGGATAATGCCTTTACGATTTGTCGTGGTCATTTGTTCAGAACTTCCCTAAGCATTCGGGTTACACCACTTCGCCAATCCGGCAAGTGTAGAGAAAAATTTTCACACAGCTTTTGAGTATTTAACCGTGAATTCAGAGGACGACGCGCAGGTGTTGGGTAAGCAGCCGTATCAACAGGATTGATCGTCTTCACCGCAAACACCTCGCCTTGACTTCTGGAATAATCGATCACGTGGCAAGCGTACTCATACCAAGACACCTCACCAGCAGAGGTCAAATGATAGAGCCCTTCCAGCGCAGGATGTCGTATAGCCTGGTGAATCGCTTGAGCCGTAACATCAGCGATCAACTCCGCCCCTGTAGGCGCGCCAATCTGATCATCAACGACATTCAACGTTTCGCGCTCTTTTGCCAATCGCAACATAGTCTTGGCAAAATTATGGCCCCGCGCCGAATAAACCCAACTAGTGCGAAAGATAAGATGCCGACAGCCACTAGCAAGTATAGCCTGCTCTCCGGAGAGCTTGCTGATGCCATAGCGATTGACCGGCACAGCTACATCCGCCTCTCGCCACGGAGTAGACCCACAGCCATTGAATACATAATCTGTTGAGTAGTGGACCAGCAAGGCATTACACCGACGCGCCTCTTGCGCCATAACGTCTACTGCCTGAGCATTCACCAAGTCTGCCAGCTCATGCTCGGCTTCAGCTCTATCAACAGAATTATAAGCTGCAGCATTGACTATAAAATCCGGCGCAGCCTTACGGATTGTTGAGCGCAAGGCTTCCGTATCGGACAACCCTCCCGAAAGCCCATTGACCGACTGCCTATCCAAGGCAATCAGTTCGCCCAAAGGGGCAAGGGAACGTTGAAGCTCCCAGCCAACCTGCCCATTCTTTCCGAATAGAAGGATTTTCATGCCTTGTTCGAACGACCTGCATAGTTCTGATCTATCCACTGTTGGTAGCTTCCACTTTTCACATGCGCTACCCATTCAGTATTACTCAGGTACCATTCAACAGTCTTTCGAATCCCGGTTTCGAAGGTTTCCTCTGGCGTCCAGCCCAGCTCGCGCTGGATTTTACTGGCATCGATCGCGTAACGCTGATCATGGCCCGGGCGATCCTGAACGTAGGTGATCAGATTGGCATGCGGTCGATGAGCAGAGTCTGGACGGATTTCATCGAGTAAAGCACAAAGGACATGCACTACCTCGATGTTTTGCTTCTCGTTATGACCACCGATATTGTAGGTCTCTCCGATTACACCTTCCGTCACGACTTTGTACAACGCACGAGCGTGATCTTCTACATACAGCCAGTCACGAACCTGATTGCCTTTGCCGTAAACAGGGAGAGGCTTTCCTTCCAGTGCGTTGAGAATGATCAGCGGGATCAACTTCTCAGGGAAATGGTACGGTCCATAGTTGTTCGAGCAATTGGTGACCAATGTCGGCAAACCGTAGGTACGCGCCCAAGCCCGAACCAGGTGGTCGGAACTGGCTTTGCTGGCCGAATAAGGCGAACTTGGCTGATAAGGCGTGGTTTCTGTGAACAGATCTTCCGGACCTTCCAGATCACCATACACTTCGTCAGTCGAGATATGGTGAAAACGGAAGTTGGCTTTACGCGCATCATCCAGAGCAGCCCAATAGTGGCGCGCCGCTTCAAGCAGTGTGTAGGTACCGATGATATTAGTCTGGATAAACTCGGATGGACCGGAGATCGAACGATCCACATGGGATTCTGCGGCCAGGTGCATGATCGCATCCGGTTGATGCTCACGTAGCACGCGGTCGATTTGATCACGATCGCAAATATCGACACGCTCAAATGCATAACGCGAGTTTTGGCTGACTTCCGCCAAAGATTCCAGATTGCCGGCGTAAGTCAGCTTATCAACGTTAACGACAGAGTCGGCGGTATTGGAAATGATATGACGGATGACTGCCGAGCCGATAAACCCGGCGCCGCCGGTTACTAGAATTTTCACGCGAAACAATACCCTTGAGCTGCAGACAGGCCACCGACGAGCACTGTCTAATCCATGAATGCGAAAGCCGCAGAAAACGAAGCTTCTGTCAGAGTCAGTCTGAATCGATATGGGAATATGCCACTATCGAACAAGGGTAGCATTTTACAGCTTAATGAATCTTTTACTAATGGATATGGATAGGTTGTGACGCAATTTCGACAGACGCCCTGCGCCTGTCGCTTTCAAACAAGACGCTTGCGCGCAGCTTTGGACGGACGCCCCAGAAACCAGCCGAGTATTGGGCCAATCAACATACCGATGAGCAATGCCAAAACCACGACAAGTGATACCGGCAACTGCGGACCAGACAAACCCAGAAACAACAACGATACCGACTGCTGATTCTCAAGCACAAACGCCAGAATCACCAACACCAGTAAAAGAATAAAAACACCAAGAAGTATGCGCTTGAGGTTACGCATGGGTTACTCCCTGTGTAGAGATAGCGACTGTCAAACCCCCTCCTCCTCTTCCTCGTTCACCCGGTCACGCAATTCCTTGCCCGGCTTGAAATGCGGAACAAACTTGCCGTCAAGGCTGACCGACTGACCGGTCTTCGGATTGCGACCGACGCGCGGCGCACGATAGTGCAGGGAGAAGCTGCCAAACCCACGGATCTCGATGCGATCACCAGTGGCCAGACATTGGGACATTTGTTCAAGCATGGTCTTGATGGCCAGCTCCACATCTTTGGATGAGAGTAGCCCTTGATGGGTGACAATTCGTTCGATCAACTCCGACTTCGTCATATTTTTCCCTTCTTTTTCAAGCAGCTAGATCAGCGCTTGAAAGGTTTTAGCACGCCCGGAAGATTTTGAACAGCCCAGGGATTGACATATCTTCCTTGGCGCTGAAACGCCTGTTTTCAGTGCACAAAAGCACAAGCCGAAGCAGCACACACTCAACGGCACATGACCAGCATGGTTCGAGTGACGTAGCCTGCGGGATTGAAGCCAAACGGATATTCATCTTCATCCTTGGCCTGATCAGATCGGGTGATTACCCTGTAACCCGCGCCCTTGCACTCCTTCGCTGCGCGCTTTTGGCATTTCTCCCACCCCGAACCCAGACCAGAGCAGTCGATCTCGATACCGCTGACGCCACGCACAGCATGCGTTTTGGCACTTGTGGTGCAGCCAGCCAGTACCAACACCGCAATCAAGACAATAAATCTGTTCATCCACTTCCTTATGCCAGGCAACGCCCGACTACTGCACGACTAATACCCAGCTTAGTCGCGAATAGGCGATTGATCCGATTAAAGAAACAGACAACCCGCTGAAGGGATTGGTTTCACCAACACTCCACTCCCAACGGTACCGCCACCAAATCGCAGGCACAAAAAAGGGCGACCGAAGTCGCCCTTTTTCATGATCAAGCAGAACTTAGTTCTGTTTGGCCATTGCTTGACGCAGCAGTGCCGCCATAGTGGTGTCAGCTGCTTCACCTTCCGGAGCTGCTTTCAGGCTCTGGATGGCTTCTTTCTCTTCAGCATCGTCTTTCGACTTGATCGAGAGCTGGATTACGCGGCTCTTGCGATCAACGCTGATGATCTTGGCTTCAACTTCCTGGCCTTCTTTCAGAACGTTGCGCGCGTCTTCAACGCGGTCACGGCTGATTTCGGAGGCTTTCAGGGTTGCTTCGATGTCGTCGGCCAGAACGATGATGGCGCCTTTGGCGTCAACTTCTTTCACGGTACCGGTCACGATAGCGCCCTTGTCGTTAACCGAGACGTACTCGGAGAACGGATCGCTTTCCAGTTGCTTGATGCCCAGGGAGATGCGCTCGCGCTCTGGGTCAACCGACAGGATGACGGTGTCCAGCTCGTCGCCCTTCTTGAAACGACGTACGGCTTCTTCGCCCACTTCGTTCCAGGAGATGTCGGACAGGTGAACCAGACCGTCGATGCCGCCGTCCAGACCAATGAAGATACCGAAATCGGTGATCGACTTGATGGTGCCGGAGATCTTGTCGCCCTTGTTGAACTGGCCAGAGAAGTCTTCCCATGGGTTCGACTTGCACTGCTTGATGCCCAGGGAGATACGACGACGCTCTTCGTCGATGTCCAGAACCATGACTTCCACTTCGTCGCCGACTTGTACGACTTTCGAAGGGTGGATGTTCTTGTTGGTCCAGTCCATTTCCGAAACGTGTACCAGACCTTCAACGCCTTCTTCCAGCTCAGCGAAGCAGCCGTAGTCGGTCAGGTTGGTTACACGAGCGGTAACGCGAGTGCCTTCTGGGTAACGGGCTTTGATAGCAACCCATGGATCTTCGCCCAGTTGCTTCAGGCCCAGGGAAACACGGTTGCGTTCGCGATCGTATTTCAGAACCTTGACGTCGATTTCGTCACCAACGTTGACGATTTCGGAAGGATGCTTGATACGCTTCCACGCCATGTCGGTGATGTGCAGCAGGCCGTCCACGCCACCCAGATCGACGAATGCGCCGTAATCGGTGAGGTTTTTGACGATACCTTTGACTTGCTGGCCTTCCTGCAGGGATTCCAGCAGAGCTTCACGCTCGGCGGAGTTCTCGGCTTCCAGGACGCTGCGACGGGAAACGACAACGTTGTTGCGCTTCTGGTCCAGCTTGATGACCTTGAATTCCAGCTCTTTGCCTTCCAGGTGCGTGGTGTCGCGCACTGGACGGACGTCAACCAGGGAACCTGGCAGGAACGCACGGATGCCGTTAACGTCGACAGTGAAGCCGCCTTTAACCTTACCGTTGATAACGCCCTTGACCACTTCCTCAGCTGCGAAGGCTGCTTCCAGAACGATCCAGCATTCAGCGCGCTTGGCTTTTTCACGGGACAGCTTGGTTTCACCGAAACCGTCTTCAACCGAATCCAGAGCAACGTGAACTTCGTCACCGACATTGATAGTCAGGTCACCAGCATCGTTGTAGAACTGTTCCAGCGGGATGAGTGCTTCAGACTTCAGGCCAGCGTGAACGGTTACCCAGCGAGCCTGGTAATCGATATCAACGATAACACCGGTGATGATGGAGCCTGCCTGAAGGTTCAGGGTCTTTAGGCTTTCTTCAAAGAGTTCCGCAAAGCTTTCGCTCATTTTAATTCCTGTAGATGAGGGCGAAGAATACGCCCATCTCCACACCCCAGACGGTGTGGGTTAGTTTCATTTAAAAGAAGCGCTGCAGGACTATGACTGGTCCCCTGCGGCCTTCTTGGTCACCCGGCGATATCGCGAATGGCGATCTCGCTCATGATGCGTTCAAGCACCTGATCGATGGACAACTCCGTGGAATCCAGCTGTATCGCATCAGCCGCCGGCTTGAGCGGGGCTACTGCGCGCTGGGTATCACGCTCGTCGCGTGCACGGATCTCATCTAGCAGACTCGACAGACTAACACCCTCGACTTTGCCCTTCAACTGCAAATATCGGCGTCGCGCCCGTTCCTCGGCACTGGCGGTGAGGAAAATCTTCAGCGGCGCATCCGGAAAAACCACTGTGCCCATGTCGCGACCGTCGGCCACCAGGCCCGGCGCTTCCTGGAAAGCACGCTGGCGCTGCAGCAGCGCCTCGCGTACCGCCGGCAATGCCGCCACCTGAGAAGCGCCGGAGCCGACGCTTTCAGTACGGATGACGTCGCTGACTTCATCGCCTTCCAGAATGATGCGCTGCAGCTGACCGTCGGTCGCCGCGATGAACTGCACATCCAGATGAGCGGCGAGTTTCTTCAGCAGCTCTTCATTGGTCAGGTCGACACCATGGTTGTGCGCAGCGAACGCCAGCAGGCGATACAGCGCACCGGAATCCAGCAGATTCCAGCCCAGACGCTTGGCCAGGATCCCGGCGACCGTGCCCTTGCCCGAACCGCTTGGCCCATCGATGGTGATGACCGGTGCAATGTTTTTCACGACTGAGCCTCTTGAGCCACGCGAATGCCGACCTGCGCGCACAGCGCGAGGAAGTTCGGGAACGACGTCGCGACGTTGGCGCAATCATGGATGCGGATCGGTGCAGTGGCGCGCAGCGAAGCGACGCTGAAAGCCATGGCGATACGGTGATCACCGTGACCATGCACTTCGCCGCCACCGATCTGGCCGCCATCAATGATGATGCCGTCGGGAGTCGGCTGGCATTTGACGCCCAGCGCCAGCAAGCCGTCCGCCATGACTTGAATGCGATCCGATTCCTTGACGCGCAGCTCTTCAGCACCGGTCAGCACGGTACGACCTTCGGCACACGCCGCCGCCACGAACAGCACCGGGAATTCGTCGATGGCCAGTGGCACCAACGCTTCCGGAATCTCGATACCCTTGAGTTTAGCAGCGCGCACGCGCAGGTCAGCCACTGGCTCGCCGCCAACTTCACGCTGGTTTTCCAGGGTGATATCAGCGCCCATCAGGCGCAGGATGTCGATCACACCGGTACGGGTCGGGTTGATGCCGACGTGTTCCAGCACCAGCTCGGAACCTTCGGCGATCGAGGCCGCCACCAGGAAGAACGCCGACGACGAGATGTCGCCCGGCACTTCGATATGGGTCGCCGTCAGCTTGCCGCCGGACTCGACCGACGCGGTGGCGCCATCGACGCTCACCGGGTAGCCGAAACCACGCAGCATGCGTTCGGTATGGTCACGGGTCGGCGCCGGCTCGGTCACGGTGGTCTTGCCTTCGGCGTACAGACCCGCCAGCAGCAGGCAGGACTTCACCTGAGCACTGGCCATCGGCATGGTGTAGGTCAGCCCCTTGAGCTTGTGACCGCCACGAATGGTCATCGGCGGACGACCTTCGGCAGCGGTTTCGATCACGGCGCCCATTTCACGCAGCGGGTTGGCCACGCGATTCATCGGCCGCTTGGACAGCGACGCATCACCGGTCAGGGTGCTGTCGAAGTTCTGCGCGGCCAGCAGGCCGGACAACAGACGCATCGAAGTGCCGGAGTTGCCCAGATAGATCGGACCCGGCGCAGGCTTCAGGCCGTGCAGGCCGACGCCGTGAATGGTCACACGACCGTGGTGCGGGCCTTCGATGACCACGCCCATGTCGCGAAATGCCTGCAAGGTCGCCAGGGCATCTTCGCCCTCGAGGAAACCTTCAACCTCGGTCACACCTTCGGCCAGCGAGCCGAGCATGATCGAGCGGTGGGAAATCGATTTGTCACCTGGTACGCGAATCCGACCGGACAGGCGGCCACCAGGTTGAGCCAGGAAAATCAGATCGTTGGAATTCATAGCGTCCACATAGGCCCTGCGGGCCAGGATTTTACTGAAATGCTCGCGGGCAACCCGGGCGCGCGTGAAGACGCCCAACAATTGGTGCCCATCCCCTGCATCGACCGCGCCGCGCAAGGCGTCGAGGTCGCTGCGAAATGTATCGAGTGTGCGCAGGACAGCCTCGCGGTTGGCGAGGAAGATGTCGTGCCACATCACCGGGTCGCTTCCGGCGATTCTTGTGAAATCGCGGAAACCGCCCGCAGCGTAACGGAAGATCTCAAGGTTTTCATTGCGTTTGGCCAACGAGTCGACCAGACCGAAGGCCAGCAGGTGCGGCAGATGACTGGTCGCAGCCAGCACTTCATCGTGGCGCTCGACCTGCATGTGCTCGACGTCGGCACCCAGTTCGCGCCACAAGCGATCGACCACCGCCAGTGCGGCCGGGTCGGTCTGCTCGAGCGGCGTCAGAATCACCTTGTGCCGACGGAACAGCTCAGAGTTGGAAGCTTCCACCCCGCTCTGCTCGGAGCCGGCAATTGGATGGCCCGGCACGAAGCGCGCTGGCATACCGCCGAACGCCTCGGTCGCCGCGCGCACCACATTGCCCTTGGCGCTGCCGACATCGGTCAGAATCGCCTGCCCCAGATCAACGCTCGCCAGACGAGCCAGGACTTTCTCCATGGCCAGAATCGGCACTGCCAGTTGAATCACGTCGGCGCCCTGACACGCAGCGATCAGGTCATCCTCGCAACGATCCACCACGCCCAACTCGACCGCCAGCTTGCGCGATTGCGGGTCGAGATCGACCCCGACCACCTCACGGCAGATACCGCTTTCACGCAAACCTTTGGCAAACGAACCACCGATCAATCCCAGACCGACCACCACAAGGCGACCGATCATAGGTGCAGCAGATTGCAGAGCAGTGACATCACCCACGAGCCAGAACCTTACGCAGCGCTTCGAGGAAGCGGCTGTTTTCCGCCGGCAGACCGATGGTCACCCGCAGGTGGTTCGGCATGCCGTAGTTGGCCACCGGACGCACAATCACGCCTTCACGCAGCAGCCCCTGGAAAATCGGCGCAGCAACCTGACCGAGATCGACGCAGATGAAGTTGCCTTTGGACTCGATCCAGCTCAGACCCAACTCACGGAAACCCGCCTGCAACTGCTGCATGCCGGATTCGTTGAGCTGACGGCTTTGCGCCAGATACTCTTCGTCTTTCAGCGCCGCACAGGCCGCGGCCAGGGCCAGGCTGTTGACGTTGAACGGCTGGCGCACGCGATTCAGCACGTCCGCTACTACCGCAGTGGACAGGCCATAACCGACGCGCAGCGCCGCCAGACCGTAGGCCTTGGAGAACGTGCGCGATACCAGCAGATTCGGGTACGCCGCGAGGAAATCCAGACCGTCCGGCAGATCGCTGCCTTCGGCGTATTCGATGTACGCCTCGTCCAGCACCACCAGCACGTGCTCCGGCACGTCCTGCAGGAACTCGTCCAGCGCTTCGGCGCCGAACCAGGTACCGGTCGGGTTGTTCGGATTGGCGATGAACACCACGCGGGTGTTGGCGTCGATGGCTGCGAGCATCGCAGGCAAGTCGTGCCCCCAATCCTTGGCCGGAACCACTTTGGCCTGCGCACCGACAGCCTGGGTAGCGATCGGGTAGACAGCGAACGCGTGCTCACTGAACACGGCGTTCAGGCCCGGCGCCAGATAGGCGCGCGCCACCAGCTCGAGAATGTCGTTGGAGCCGTTGCCCAGGGTCACCTGGTTCAGCTCGACGCGGCACTGCTCGGCCAACAGCGATTTCAGCGCGAAGCCGTTGCCGTCCGGATAGCGGGTCAGCTCGGCCAGCTCTTCGCGGATCGCCGCCAGCGCTTTCGGGCTGGCACCGAGCGGGTTTTCATTGCTTGCCAGTTTGACGATCTTTGCCGGATCCAGATCCAGCTCGCGCGCCAGTTCGTCCACAGGCTTGCCCGGAACGTACGGCGAAAGTTGTTGCACGCCCGGCTGTGCCAGAGCGAGGAAGTTGCCACTCATTTGCTACCGCCCCTTAGAGAACTGCTTTCGGGTAGGAACCCAGCACTTTGAGTGCTACTGCTTCCTGACTGATCTTTTCCAGCACACCTTTGATCAGCGGATCACGGTGATGGCCGACAAAGTCGATGAAGAACACGTAGGTCCATTTGCCGCTGCGCGACGGACGGGTTTCGATCCGGGTCAGGTCGATCCCGTTGTCATGGAACGGCACCAGCAGCTCGTGAAGCGCGCCAGGCTTGTTGCTCATCGAGACGATGATCGAAGTCTTGTCGTCGCCGGTCGGCGGCACTTCCTGGTTACCGATCATCAGGAAGCGCGTCGAGTTGTCCGGACGGTCTTCGATCTTCTCGGCCAGACGCGTCAGGCCGTACAAGCCTGCGGCCATGTCACCGGCAATCGCTGCCGAATTCCACTCACCCTTGACCCGCTTCGCCGCTTCAGCATTGCTCGACACCGCCACGCGCTCGACATTCGGATAATGTGCGTCCAGCCACTTGCGGCACTGGGCCAGCGACTGGGCGTGGGAGTAGATGCGGCTGATGCTGTCGGTCTTGGTGTTTTCACCGACCAACAGGTGATGGTGGATGCGCAGCTCAACTTCACCGCAGATCACCATGTCGTGTTCGAGGAAGCTGTCGAGGGTGTGGTTGACCGCGCCTTCGGTGGAGTTCTCCACCGGCACCACGCCGAAGTTCACCGCACCCGCAGCCACTTCACGGAACACTTCGTCGATCGCCGCCATCGGCTTGCTGATCACCGCGTGGCCGAAGTGCTTCATGGCCGCTGCCTGGGTGAAGGTGCCCTCAGGGCCGAGGTAAGCCACTTTTAGCGGCTGCTCGAGCGCCAGGCACGAGGACATGATTTCGCGGAACAACCGCGCCATCTCTTCGTTACCCAGCGGCCCCTGATTGCGCTCCATCACCCGCTTGAGCACCTGAGCTTCACGCTCGGGACGATAGAACACCGGCACTTCGCCTTCGGCCAGCGAGGCCATCTTTACTCGCGCAACTTCCTGGGCGCAGCGGGCGCGTTCGCTGATCAGCTCGAGGACCTTGCTGTCCAGAGCGTCGATGCGAACGCGCAGTGCCTTGAGTTCTTGCTCGGACATCAGCCGTGTTCCTTCTCGAATTCAGCCATGTACGCCACCAGCGCGTTGACGGCGTTGATGTCGACGGCGTTGTAGATGGAGGCGCGCATGCCGCCCACGGAGCGGTGGCCCTTGAGGTTGAGCAGGCCACGTTCGTCAGCACCGGCGAGGAACGGCTTGTCCAGGCGATCGTCAGCCAGACGGAATGGCACGTTCATCCACGAGCGGTCCGACTTGTTGATCGGGTTGCTGTAGAGGCCGCTGGCGTCGATGAAGTCGTACAGCGTGCGCTGCTTGACGTCATTGAGCTTGGCGATCGCTTCGACGCCGCCCTGCTCTTTCAGCCACTGGAACACTAGGCCGGACAGGTACCAGGCCAGGGTCGGCGGGGTGTTGTACATCGAGCCGTTATCGGCCGCAACCTTGTAGTCGAGCATGGTCGGGCACAGCGAACGCGCCTTGCCCAGCAGGTCTTCGCGGATGATGTTGACGACGATGCCGCTCGGGCCGATGTTCTTCTGTGCGCCGGCGTAGATCATGCCGAAACGCGAGATGTCGACCGGACGCGAGAGGATGTCCGAAGACATGTCGGCCACCAGCGGCACATCACCGGTTTCCGGGATCCACTGGAATTCCAGACCGCCGATGGTTTCGTTCGGCGCGTAGTGAACGTAAGCGGCGTCTTTCGACAGATTCCACTCGTTCTGGCCCGGAATGGCGAAATAGTCGTAAGGCTTGGCGGTGGCGGCAACGTTGACGTGGCCGTAGCGCGAGGCTTCTTCGATGGCTTTCTGCGACCAGATACCGGTGTCGATATAGTCGGCGCTGCCGCCTTCAGGCAGCAGGTTCAGCGGAATCTGCGCAAACTGCTGGCTGGCGCCGCCTTGCAGAAACAGCACTTTATAGTTCGACGGGATATTCAGCAGGTCACGCAGGTCCTGCTCGGCCTGGGTGGCAATAGACACGAACTCATCGCTGCGATGGCTCATTTCCATGACCGACAGACCCTTGCCATGCCAATCAAGGAGTTCACCCTGGGCACGTTGCAGGACAGCTTCAGGAAGCGCCGCAGGACCGGCACAGAAGTTATAGGCTCGCTTGCTCACATCCAATCTCGCTCTGATTTGGTGGTATCACGCATTACATCATCAGCCGACACAAATCGAATGTGGGAGCGGGCTTGCTCGCGAAAGCGGTTGGACTGGCGACATCGTCATTGAATGTCAGTCCCTCTTCGCGAGCAAGCTCGCTCCCACAGGGTTCGTCATGGGCGCCGATATTTCATACCGGACAAATAACAAGGGGGCGAATTTTCATCCGCCCCCTCGCTTGTCCGCTTATTCCTGCGGCTCTTCGTCAGCTGCGGCGTCGAGTTGCTGGTCCTCGGCAACGTCGTCGATCACGACATCCCCCTCGAACCCGGCACCCTCTTCACCTTCAAGCTCATCACCTTCGACTTCCGATGGCTCCTGAACCCGCTCCAGACCGACCAGGGTTTCATCCTTGGCCAGTTTGATCAGGGTCACGCCCTGGGTGTTACGACCCAGGCTCGACACTTCGTCGACACGGGTGCGCACCAGAGTGCCCTGATCGGAGATCAGCATGATTTCTTCGCCGTCGAGCACCTGAACCGCACCGACCAGACGGCCGTTACGCTCGTTGCTGACCATGGCGATTACGCCCTGGCCGCCACGCTTGTACTCAGGGAACTCGGTGATCGCGGTACGCTTGCCATAACCACGCTCGGAAGCGGTGAGGATCTGGCTGCCTTCTTCCGGGATCAGCATCGAAATCAGCTTCTGCCCTTCCGGCAGACGCATGCCGCGTACACCGCGGGCGGTCCGGCCCATGGCACGCACGTCAGACTCTTTGAAGCGCGTGACTTTGCCGCCGTCGGAGAACAGCATCACTTCACGCTCGCCATCGGTGATGGCTGCGGAGATCAGCACGTCGCCTTCGTCCAGCTCCAGCGCGATCAGACCGACGCTGCGCTGACGGCTGAAGGATTCCAGCGGGGTCTTCTTCACGGTGCCGTTGGCGGTCGCCATGAAGATGTAGTGACCTTCGGTGTATTCCTCGACCGGCAGCATGGTGGTGATGTATTCACCATCATCCAGCGGCAGCAGGTTGACCAGCGGGCGACCACGGGCTGCACGGGACGCTTCCGGAATTTCGTAAGTCTTCAGCCAGTACACCTTGCCCTTGCTGGAGAACAGCAGCAGCGTGGTGTGACTGTTGGCCACCAGCAGGTGAGCAATGTAGTCCTCATCCTTGACGCCGGTCGCCGATTTGCCTTTGCCGCCACGGCGCTGTGCCTGGTACGCAGCCAGCGGCTGGGTCTTGGCGTAGCCACCGTGGGAGATGGTCACAACGCGCTCTTCTTCCGGGATCATGTCACCCAGGGTCAGATCGAGACGCGCATCGAGAATCTCGGTGCGGCGCACGTCGCCGTATTCGGCGCGGATCACTTCCAGCTCTTCGCGGATCACTTCCATCAGGCGCACGGCGCTGTTGAGGATGCGGATCAGCTCGCCGATCTGGTTGAGAATCTCTTGATACTCGGCCAGCAGCTTCTCGTGCTCCAGACCGGTCAGACGGTGCAGACGCAGCTCCAGAATGGCTTGCGCCTGCTCTGGCGACAGGAAGTACTTGCCTTCACGCAGACCGTATTGCGGATCGAGGTTCTCCGGACGGCACGAATCGGCGCCTGCACGTTCAACCATCGCGACTACGGCGCTGGATTCCCAAGGGGTGCTGACCAGCGCTTCTTTCGCTTCCGACGGAGTCGGCGAGGCCTTGATCAAGGCGATCACCGGGTCGATGTTCGACAGGGCAACGGCCTGACCTTCGAGGATGTGACCACGCTCGCGGGCCTTGCGCAGTTCGAATACGGTACGACGGGTGACCACTTCACGACGGTGACGGACGAAGGCTTCCAGCAGATCCTTGAGGTTCAGGATGCGCGGACGGCCGTCGATCAGCGCCACGATGTTGATGCCGAATACCGATTGCAGCTGGGTCTGGGCGTAGAGGTTGTTGAGGATCACCTCAGGCACTTCGCCGCGACGCAGCTCGATCACGACGCGCATACCGTCCTTGTCGGACTCGTCGCGCAGCTCGGTGATGCCTTCAAGCTTCTTCTCTTTGACCAGCTCGGCGATCTTCTCGATCAGACGCGCCTTGTTCAGCTGATACGGGAGTTCGGTGATGACGATCTGCTGACGACCACCGACCTTGTCGATGTCTTCGATGATCGATCGGGCACGCATGTAAATGCGGCCGCGACCGGTACGGTAGGCTTCGATGATGCCGGCGCGACCATTGATGATCGCGGCCGTCGGGAAGTCCGGACCGGGGATGTATTGCATCAGCTCATCGACGGTCAGCTCTGGGTTGTCGATGAGGGCCAGGCAACCGTCGATGACTTCACCGAGGTTGTGCGGCGGAATGTTGGTCGCCATGCCCACGGCGATACCGCTGGAACCGTTGACCAGCAGGTTGGGGATGCGCGTCGGCATCACCGCCGGGATCATTTCGGTGCCGTCGTAGTTCGGCACCCAGTCCACGGTTTCCTTATGCAGGTCGGCCAGCAGCTCGTGCGCCAGCTTGGTCATGCGCACTTCGGTGTATCGCATGGCCGCGGCGTTGTCGCCGTCCACCGAACCGAAGTTGCCCTGACCGTCAACCAGCAGGTAGCGCAGGGAGAAAGGCTGAGCCATGCGGACGATGGTGTCGTACACCGCGGTATCACCGTGCGGGTGATACTTACCGATCACGTCACCGACAACACGGGCAGATTTCTTGTACGGCTTGTTGAAGTCGTTGCCCAGCTCGCTCATCGCGAACAGTACGCGACGGTGCACGGGCTTGAGGCCATCGCGCGCATCCGGCAGTGCACGGCCGACGATTACGCTCATCGCGTAGTCGAGGTAGGACTGTTTCAGCTCGTCTTCGATATTGACCGGGAGGATTTCTTTGGCCAGTTCGCCCATGAGAAGCCTGATTCCTTTTTCTGGTGAAACTTCGTCATATCCATATGGGATGAACGAAGCTCGTCGGGGCAGGCTGAGTGCCATGCGCCGACTTACGACAAATCAACAAATCGAACCGTGGATTTGCGCAGTAAAGACAGCTCCGTGAAGCTGCCTCGGAAAACGCCGGATGTTATCACAAGAGCCGCCACGCACCTATCCCCCAGATGCGCATGGAGCATAGTTAGTTGACCGATGACAGGCGTAAAGGGGACGAGAGAGGCTCAGAGCCTCTTTGAATACAGTTTTGAGGTCAGGTTTTGCGATGTTTATTGACTTTTAGGGCCCCTTCGCGAGCAAGCTCGCTCCCACATTGTTCTGTGGTGATCACAAAATCTGTGGGAGCGAGCCTGCTCGCGAAGAGGACGACGCAGACATCAAGCCAATCAATGCAGGCGCTTGCGGCACATCAACTGAGCCATTTTCGCCGTATCCGGCCGCTCGACGATGCCTTTTTCAGTGACGATCGCATCGATCAGATCCGCCGGCGTCACGTCGAACACCGGGTTGAACGCCTCGACGTCCGCCCCCACGCGCTTGCCACCCACCTCCAGCAGCTCGGCGCCGTCACGCTCCTCGATCGGAATGTCGTCGCCACTGGCCAGGTGCATGTCGATGGTCGAACTCGGCGCCACCACCATGAAACGCACGCCGTGGTGCATGGCGTTAACCGCCAGTTGATAGGTGCCGATCTTGTTCGCCACGTCGCCATTGGCAGTGATGCGGTCAGCGCCGACGATCACCCAGGTCACGCCTTTGGTTTTCATGATGTGCGCAGCCGCCGAGTCGGCATTCAGCGTCACCGGAATGCCTTCGTTCGCCAGTTCCCACGCGGTCAGGCGCGAACCCTGCAGCCATGGCCGGGTTTCATCGGCATACACCCGCTCGACCATGCCTTCCAGATACGCCGCACGAATTACCCCCAGCGCAGTACCGAAACCGCCGGTGGCCAGAGCACCAGTGTTGCAGTGGGTCAGGATCGCCTGAGCATTGCCCTGATGTTTGCGGATGAGATCGACGCCGAGCTGGGCCATGGTCAGGTTGGCTTCGCGGTCGCTTTCATGAATGGCAATGGCTTCGGCTTCCAGCGCCACCAGCGGATCGGCATTGTCCTTCAGACGATCGAGCCGATCGTGCATGCGATTCAACGCCCAGAACAGGTTGACCGCCGTCGGGCGGGAATCCGCCAGCAGGGCGAAATCCTCTTCCAGCGCCGCGTACCAGTCGCCGCCTTCAGCCACGCGGGCGCGGGCCGCCAGCACAATGCCGTAGGCCGCGCTGATGCCGATGGCCGGTGCGCCACGCACCACCATCGAACGAATCGCCTCAGCCACGCCGGCAGCGCTGGTGTAGGCAATCCAGGTTTCCTCGAACGGCAAAACACGCTGATCCAGCAGGTGGAGCGCGCCATCTCGCCAATCGATGGCCTTTACTTTCTCCGCAGCCAACAGTCGATCGCGCATCCCTCACCCCGCACTCATGAACAAAAGCCGCCGATTATAGCGATCCCCCCGCGAAGACGCTCGGGTATACTTCGCCATCCTTTACAAAAGCACTGGAACCGACCCTCGATGCCGAAACCTGCCATTGCGCTCGACTTATTATTGCTGCCGACCTGGCTGGTACCCGTCGAACCCGCAGGCGTTGTGCTCAAGGAGCATGGCCTGGGCATTCGCGACGGTCGCATCGTGTTTATCGGCCCGCGCGCCGAAGCATTGAAGTGTAACGCCACTGAAGTCCGCGAATTGCCGGACGTGCTGCTCGCCCCTGGCCTGATCAACGCTCACGGGCATGCGGCGATGACCCTGTTCCGCGGTCTGGCCGACGATCTGCCGCTGATGACCTGGCTGGAAAACCACATCTGGCCGGCCGAAGCCAAATGGGTCGATGAAGAGTTCGTCCGTGATGGCACTGACTTGGCGATTGCCGAGCAGATCAAGGGTGGCATCAGCTGTTTCTCGGATATGTATTTCTTCCCGAAAGTCGCCAGTGAGCGCGTGCACAACAGCGGCATTCGCGCGCAGATCGCGATTCCGATCCTCGATTTCCCGATCCCCGGCGCCAGCAGCGCCGATGAGGCGATTCGTCAGGGCGTCGAGCTGTTCGGCGATCTGAAGCATCACGAACGGATCAAGATCACCTTCGGCCCGCATGCACCCTACACCGTGGGCGACGAGAACCTGGAAAAAATCCGCGTGATCGCCGAAGAGCTGGACGCGTCGATCCATATGCACGTCCACGAGACCGCCTTCGAAGTCCAGCAATCGCTGGAGCATCGCGGCGAGCGGCCACTGGCCCGCCTCGGTCGTCTCGGCCTGCTCGGCCCGCGCTTCCAGGCGGTGCACATGACCCAGATCAGCGATGACGATCTGGCATTGCTGGTAGAAAGCAACACCAGCGTGATCCACTGCCCGGAATCGAATCTGAAGCTGGCCAGCGGGTTCTGCCCGGTGGAGCGCCTGTGGCAGGCTGGCGTGAACGTCGCCGTCGGCACCGATGGCGCCGCCAGCAACAACGACCTCGACCTGCTCGGCGAAACCCGCACCGCCGCGCTGCTGGCCAAAGCCGTCGCCGGCTCGGCCACCGCGCTGGACGCCCATCGTGCGCTGCGCATGGCCACGCTCAACGGCGCACGGGCCTTGGGCATCGAGGCGCAGGTCGGTTCGCTGGAGATCGGCAAGGCTGCGGACATTGTCGCTTTCGACCTGTCCGGCCTGGCTCAGCAACCGGTCTATGACCCGGTGTCGCAGCTTATTTATGCCACCGGCCGCGACTGCGTGAAACACCTGTGGGTCGCCGGCAAACAGTTACTCGACGACCGGCGTCTGACCCGTCTGGACGAACAACAGCTGGGCGCCACCGCCCGGGCCTGGGGCCAGCGCATCAGCGGCCACACCGAATCGTAAACACCGCGGAGCAGACTCCGCGGCTACAGCCCTTTTCAAGTTTTTCGAGGAATAGATCATGAGCAACGTCGACCACGCCGAAATCGCCAAATTCGAAGCCCTGGCCCATCGCTGGTGGGACCGTGAAAGCGAATTCAAACCGCTGCACGACATCAACCCGCTGCGCGTCAACTGGATTGACGAGCGGGTCAATCTGGCCGGCAAGAAAGTTCTCGACGTCGGTTGCGGCGGCGGCATCCTCAGCGAAGCCATGGCCCAGCGCGGCGCCACTGTCATGGGCATCGACATGGGCGAAGCGCCACTGGCGGTTGCGCAACTGCATCAACTGGAGTCCGGGGTCAGCGTCGAATACCGGCAGATCACCGCCGAAGCCCTGGCTGAAGAAATGCCCGAGCAGTTCGACGTCGTAACCTGCCTGGAAATGCTGGAGCACGTACCGGACCCGTCGTCGGTGATCCGTGCCTGCTACCGCATGGTCAAGCCGGGCGGCCAGGTGTTCTTTTCGACCATCAACCGCAACCCGAAGGCGTACCTGTTCGCCATCATCGGCGCCGAATACATCATGAAGCTGCTGCCGCGTGGCACCCACGACTTCAAGAAATTCATCCGCCCGTCCGAGCTGGGCGCCTGGAGCCGCATCGCCGGCCTGACCGTCAAGGACATCATCGGCCTGACCTACAACCCGCTGACCAAGCACTACAAGCTGGCCAGCGACGTTGACGTCAACTACATGATCCAGACCCTGCGCGAGGAGTAAGCCGATGGCCATCAGAGCAGTCCTTTTCGATATGGACGGCACCCTGCTCGACACCGCGCCGGATTTCATCGCCATCTGTCAGGCGATGCGCGCGGATCGCGGCTTGCCGCCGTTGAACGACAAGCACATCCGCGACGAAATCTCCGGCGGCGCCAAAGCGATGGTCGCGGTGACGTTCTCGATGGATCCGGAATCGCCGGGCTTCGAGGAGCTGCGTCAGGAATTCCTCGAGCGTTATCTGGCCGGTTGCGCTGTGCACAGCAAGCTGTTCGACGGCATGGGCGAGCTGCTGGCCGACATCGAGCGGGCCAACCTGATCTGGGGCGTGGTCACCAACAAACCGGTACGGTTTGCCGAGCCGATCATGCAGCAACTGGGGTTGGCCGAGCGCTCGGCGCTGCTGATCTGCCCGGATCACGTGAAAAACAGCAAGCCGGATCCGGAGCCGCTGATCCTCGCGTGCAAGATGCTTGATCTGGATCCGTCGACGGTTTTGTTTGTGGGCGATGATCTGCGCGATATCGAGTCGGGCCGCGATGCCGGCACCAAGACCTGCGCCGTGACCTACGGCTATATCCACCCGGACGACAACCCGCGGCACTGGGGCGCGGACGTGGTGGTGGATCATCCGCTGGAATTGCGCAAGGTGCTCGACAGCGCGCTGTGCAGCTGCTGAAAACGGCCTTTGTGGCGAGGGGATTTATCCCCGATGGGTTGCGAAGCAGCCCCCGCAATCTTTCAGGTCGATTCGATATGCAGGTTTACGACTGCTTCGCAGCCGGTCGGGGATAAATCCCCTCACCACAAGGAAGCAGGTCTTCATGAATGGATTGTGAGGTTTTTATGTTCGATTACACCGCCCGTCCCGAATTGCTCAAGGATCGGGTCATTCTGGTCACCGGTGCCGGTCGTGGCATCGGTGCGGCTGCCGCGAAAACCTACGCCGCTCACGGCGCCACCGTGCTGCTGCTGGGCAAGACCGAAGCCAATCTGACTCAGGTCTACGACGAGATTGAAGCGGCGGGGCATCCACAACCGGCAGTGATCCCGTTCAACCTCGAGACCGCCCTGCCCCATCAATACGATGAGCTGGCGGCAATGATCGAAACCGAGTTCGGCCACCTCGACGGCCTGCTGCACAATGCCTCGATCATCGGGCCGCGCACGCCGATCGAGCAGCTGTCGGGCGAAAACTTCATGCGTGTCATGCAAGTCAACGTCAATGCCATGTTCATGCTGACCAGCACCCTGCTGCCGCTGCTCAAGCTGTCGCAGGATGCCTCGGTGGTGTTCACCTCCAGCAGTGTCGGGCGCAAGGGCCGGGCCTACTGGGGCGCTTACGGAGTATCGAAGTTCGCCACCGAAGGCCTGATGCAAACCCTGGCCGATGAAGTCGATGGCGTGGCACCCGTGCGCTCCAACAGCATCAACCCGGGCGGCACGCGCACCAGCATGCGTGCACAGGCCTATCCGGGAGAAAACCCGCTGAACAATCCGACCCCGGAAGAGATCATGCCGGTGTACCTGTACCTGATGGGCCCGGACAGCGCAGGCATCAATGGCCAGGCATTCAACGCGCAATAACTGCCATACGTCGCTTTTGTTGCCGTGGCGGATTACCGTCGCGGCACGCAATTGCCGCTTCCCACCGTCACACTTCAGTCAAATATCCGCCACCCGCCCTCAAAGCAAAAAGCCATCCTGTTGATTCATAAAGGTTTTAATAAACCTGAACCGAATGGCACGACTTTCGCTCTAATTTTCCTCAAAGCATGCCGTGTGAAGGCACTGGGGCAAGGCCGATTTCGATAGCTGACTAATCGTCATCAGGCAGACTAAACTTACGCCAAATGTCCTACGGGACTGATGGATCAGTATGACGCGCAGCCCATAGCCGCTCTCACCCAGCCTGTAAGACAGACTTACTGCTTAGGGGCTCACGCCATATGAAATCACCTTCCCAGACCAATGCAATTGACTTTGACAGTGCCAAATTGCAACGCCTGGGCTTTGGTCAGCTGCCTCCGCTTCTGGAACGCCCGGCCAGCCTGGCGCAATTGCGCCAGCAAATGAGCCTGCAACTGCAAACCAGTCTTGAGCCGCAACGAATCCTCGGTCTGTTTTTCCGCGAAGTTCAGCGTCTTGTGCCGCTGGATGCCTTGAGCTACGTGCATTCGGGCAGCGACTTGCGCCTGGAGTTCGGTGCCCGCGGTCACCATTCGGTCAGCTACAGCCTCAGCCACGAAGGCGAGCACCTGGGTGAACTGGTCTTCCGCCGCAACCAGCGCTTCAGCGAGCAGGATCAGGGCAACCTCGAATCGCTGCTGTCGTCGCTGCTGTTCCCGATGCGCAATGCCCTGCTCTACCGCGCGGCAACACAAAGTGCGCTGCGCGACCCGTTGACCGGAACCGGCAACCGGATCGCCATGGAGCAGACCCTGCAACGCGAGATCGACATGTCCCGCCGGCACCTGCAACCGTTGTCGGTGCTGATGCTCGACATCGACCACTTCAAACGGGTCAACGACAGTCATGGCCACAGCGCCGGGGATGACGTACTCAAAGGGGTGGCAGCGTCAATCAAGGGCCAGCTACGCAACGTCGACATGGTGTTTCGCTATGGCGGGGAAGAATTTCTGATCTTGCTGTGCAACACCGGCCGGGAAGCGGCAGGGATGGTCGGCGAGCGTCTGCGCCACGCCGCGCAGACTGCAGAATATTTCGCGGACGGCAAACTGATCGACCTGACCGTGAGCCTTGGCTGCTCGACTCTGTTGCCGGGAGAGTCAGCTGACAGCCTGCTGCGCCGGGCCGACAGTGCGCTGTACGTGGCCAAGCGCGAAGGACGTAATCGGTTGGCGATGGCGGGCTGAATCCTTGCAGATACCCAAAAACCACTGTGGGAGCGGGCTTGCTCGCGAAAGCGGTGTGCCAGTCAAACAATTGCTGACTGAAACACCGCTTTCGCGAGCAAGCCCGCTCCCACATTTGCTTTGGCGTTTTGCCGAAAATCAGCTCTCTACAAGTGCCCGGCGTTCACGCCCGTGCAACGCCCGCTCGGCAGTTTCCAATTGCATGCAACGCTCCAGGAACAGGTACATGTAGTCGTAGCTCTTGCACACCGCCTGACGCAGTTCGGTCTGCAGAGCCTTGCTCGGGTTCATGCCCGCCAGCGTGCAGATGATTTCCAGCGCTTCCCATGGGTGAGCGTCGTCGTACTGGGCATGCATCTTCAGCCACTTCATTGCACGCTTGCGGTCTTCTTCCGGGAACGCCGCCGCGTACACGCCAGTGGAACAAACCAGCGCTGACCACTCCCCGGTCGCGCCCTCGATGGCGTAGTTGGTCGCAGCGATGGCGACGATCAGCGAATCCGCCGAACTCGTATGCCAGCACCAGTGACTCAGCGCATGCAGTTCCGGCGGTACTTGCTGGGCCTGCAGATCCTCCAGGCTGACGCCATGCGCGCGACTCCAGTTCAGCCAGTAGTCGGCATGATTGAGTTCGACGCGGATGTTGCGCATCAGCCAGCGGCGCGCCATGTCCTCCCCAGGATGGCGGGCAAACTTGGTTTTGGTCAGGTTCTGCGCCATATACAACGCAAACTGTTCAACTACTGGCCAGCCCCCGATCAAGTACTGGCGCATGGTTTTGGCGCTGAGCTTGTTATCGCGCATGCGCAGGTACAGTTCATGTTCGACAACCCGGCGCTTGCTCTCGCTGCAATCTGCAATGAGCTGTTGTGCCCAGGCAGGATAACTTGCAGCTTCCATGAGTGGTCCGGTTCGGTTGAATGTGTCGATCACTGTTCGGCTCCTTTTGATTTGTGATTGTAAGGATCGGCAAGATATTTCAACGGAACGTGCCAGGCGCCTTGAACAACAGCGGCTGCGGTCTGGCGGGCCGACTTTGCAAACTGTCGCAGGTAAACAACTGCGGGCGTTCGATGACATAACCCTGAGCGTAATCCACCCCGATTTCAAGCAATGCCTGCTCGATCTGGGTTGTTTCAACAAACTCGGCAATTGTCTGCTTACCCATGACATGCCCGATGTGATTGATCACCTCGACCATTGCACGGTTAATCGGGTCGTCCAGCATATCCTTTACGAAACTCCCGTCGATCTTCAGGAAGTCTACAGGCAAATGTTTCAGATAAGCGAATGAAGACATTCCGGCACAAAAATCATCAAGTGAGAAGTAACAACCTAAGCCCTTGAGTTCATTAATAAATCTAATTGCGCTGCCGAGATTGGCAATGGCGCTGGTTTCAGTAATTTCAAAACAAATCATTTCAGGGGGTATAGCGTAATTAACAAACTGTTCACGCAGAAAGTGCAAGAACGCGTCATCTCCGATAGTAATGCCTGAAAGATTAATCGCACACATTGCCAACGGACCTTCATGTTGTTCGGTAATACATTGGGCAATCACTTTAAAAACATTCTCGACGACCCAACGATCCAGTTGACTCATCAGACCATAACGTTCGGCCGCCGGAATGAAACTGTCCGGCAGGATCATCCGTCCGGCTTCGTCATGCAGACGCAAGAGTATTTCGATGTGCCCCCCGCCATGGGCTGTAGCGCCCAGCGGAGCAATTTCCTGGGCATAAAGGCAGAAGCGGTTTTCCTCCAGCGCCATGTGCAGGCGCTGCACCCAGGCCATTTCGCCGAAGCGCAGCGACAGTTCGGAGTCGTCGGCATGATAGACCTGCACCCGGTTGCGGCCCTTTTCCTTGGCCATGTAGCAAGCCATGTCGGCGGCGCGCAATGACGCTTCGAGGGTGGTCGGGGTCTGGGCGATGTGCACCAGGCCAATGCTCACAGTGGTCAAAAACGGCCGCCCCTTCCACACGAAATGCAGGTTCTGCACGGTCTGGCGCAGGCTCTCGGCGATTTTCTCGGCGGCATCCGGGGCGCAGTTCTCCAGCAGAATGCCGAACTCGTCGCCGCCCAGCCGCGCGAGGGTGTCGCTCTCGCGCAAGCCCGATTGCAACAGCGTGCAAATGTGCCGCAGCAACTCATCGCCGGCGGCGTGACCGCAGGTGTCGTTGACCAGTTTGAACTGGTCCAGATCGAGAAACATCAGCGCATGCCGACCGGGCTGGCGCGTCAGGTTGTGCAGGGCCTGTTCCAGGCGATATTCGAACTCGCGGCGGTTGGCCAGACCGGTCAGGGCATCGTGGGTCGCCTGCCACGACAGGTTGGCGATGTATTGCCGTTCCTGAGTCATGTCATGCAGCACCAGCACCGTACCGATAACCTTCTCGGCGTTGCGGATCGGCGCGCCCACCAGCGTCACCGAGACCGTACTGCCATCCAGGCGCTGAATCAGTTTGGAGTGCTCGCTGCCACCGATCAGTTGCCCGCTGAGAATGTGCTCGATCAGCGTCAGCCCTTCGGTCTGCGCATTGTCATCGAGCAGATTGAACAGCGCTGCCAACGGAAGACCCGCCGCGTGCTCGGACTTCCAGTGCGTCATCGCCTCCGCCGCCGGGTTCATGTAATCGATCGCGCCGTTGACGTCGGTGGTGATCACCCCGTCGCCAATCGATTGCAGGGTGATGTGTGCCCGATCCTTCTCCAGCTGCAGCGCCTGGGCGAAGGCATGCCGCTGCTTGAGCAGTTTGTGGGTGCGCAACAGGGCCAGCACGATCAACCCCAGCGCCGTAGCCAGGTTGGTGAACAGCAGCAGGCGCAGGATCATCCGCGAACCTTCGCCCAAGGCATCGCTGAACGCCTTGGCCGCCGGCGTCACACCGTCGTTGATGGCAAAGATCTGCGCTTTCCAGTGCTGGATATCAGCTGGCGTCGCGATGTTTTCGCTGATGCCCTGATGCATCTCGCGCGCGACATTGTCCAGTTGCACCAGATAGGCGTCACCGATGGTCCAGCGGTCGATCGCGGTTTCCAGATAGCTGAAATGACGGAAATTGAGGTACAGCCAGATCAGGCTCGACACATCATCGGGATGGTTGCCGCCCTTGAGGATCCCCTCCCGTGCCGCCTGCAGATCCGGCGGCTGACGATCCAGCGCCAGACGCAACTGGTGACCGCCCTGCGGCACGGCAATCGCTTGCTTGTATTTGAGGAAGATCGCCTCGTCGCGGCTGTCGGCATACAGGTTCAGGTAATAGATGGCGTCTTTCTGGCCCTTGGACCAGAGACTCTCGCCGGCGACATAGCCGCGAACGGCCGACAAGACGTAAAGACTCACGCCCCCCAATAACGCCTGAAATAACACGACGGCGATAAATGGCCAGACGATGCCCAACAACCGTGGCGTTCCGAGAGTCCTTTTATGCTTCATGAGGTCCTTTGCGCACGCACTGTCATCTTCAAGGGGAGATCGCCAGAGCCAGACAAGGGAGCGACCCCTTCCAGCAAACCAGGACATTTTCAACCGGCGATACGTATGTACCGCACCCGCTGTTCGCCATGCTTCGACACTGACGGCTTTCAATCATTCCAGAGCCGTTTTCCATGCAGTCACCTTCCGCCACGCTGCAACGCCATACTGCCCAACAGAGCGAATACCGCGCAATGATCTCTGCCCTGCGCGCCGTGCTCGACGCATCGACCTCACTGCAGACTTACTACCTCACACCCCAGACACATTCACGCCTGGGTGCAGCCCACGACCAGGCGCAAAACCTTCTGCAAGCACTGTTCGATGACAGCGGCGAGCCACAATTGGCGGCCTACCTGCAAACGTCCAGAGGATCATTGCTGCAAGTCGACGCCGCAGCCGGTCACTGCAGCTTTTCCTTCAACCGTCCCGATGGCAGCTGCGCCCGCTTCACCATCGAGGATGTCACCCTGGCCTCCAGCACAATTCAAGAATTTCAGCGAGCGTTGCTGAGTATAGGCGCACACCTGCGTTCCGACAGGCTGCTGCCGCTGTCACAACTGCTGCGTGAGTCCGGGTTCACATTTACGGATGCACAGGACGCCACGGCACTGGCCCGGTTGATCGGCAAGGTCGAAGAACAACGCGCCTGCCACCGACTGAATCTGCGACATCACCCGGCGCTGACGGGACTGATGAGCGACGATGACAAAGCGGCGATTCACGACCTGATTGGCGACTGGCTTACCGGCAAAACCCTGTCGGCCATCGACAGCCTGGCCAGCGAAGTAACGCCTGCCTTCACCCGCCAGCAACTGGAACAGCAGCCTGCCGCCTGCCTGGAACGCCTGCTCGACACCCCCAAGGCGCGTGACCTGGGCCAGCGCCTGCTGCAGAAACTGCAATGGTATGGCGCGCGGCCCGATGAACTGACCGTCCCCGATATCGGCCTGCGTTTACTGCTCGAAGCGTTGTGCCTGTGGTACGACTTGCCCGGCGAAGGCAGCTCGACCGAAGTGGCCGGTTTTGCGCTGGAACAGCGCGCTCACTACGGCGCCAGCTACGCCAGCATTCGCCGGGACTTTTTACAGCACCTGGAGGATTCTCACCGAACCTCGACCCCGACCGAAAAACATCTGCTGGGATGGGTATGCCTGACGCAGTTCGGACTGGATTTCCAAGTACGCGACATTCCTGACGACCTGCCGTACGCCAGCTCGGTGGTCTGGGTCAATTTCGTGCATGGCGTGCACCTCGCCCACGCCCTCGATCCACAGTTGCTGGAATATCTGAGCTTTCAGCAACTGGTCGATCTGCCGCTGCACAAAAGTGAAAACGCCAGCACCGACCTGCAAACCCTGATCGCCATGACCCGAGTGACTGCCGCACAGACCTGGACACTGGCCACCGGAGCCCAGGCCGCAGCGAACGAGACATTCGGCGATGACACTGCCCTGCAAGCGCTGGAAGACCACAAGAAGCAAATGAACGCAGCGATCCTGCAACTGGACATCGAGCCGCCACGGCGACTCGCATTGGCAAAACAGCAACTGGACAAGGCGCTGGCCAACGAGCTGTACGATCACACGACGATTCGCCTCAAACGCCACCATCCTTCAACGCCCAACCGTAGCCGACGCAGCATTATCGACACCCCGGATGTGGCATTGCCGACCTGGCCGTTGCTGGAGGTCTATGCCGCTGGCGGGTTGAGCCCCGACACGCGCTGGTACGTCAGCAACGATGGCCGCAGTGCCAGCGAATGGATCAGCCTCAACGCAGCAGGCAAACTGCAAAGCGGTTTTGTCGACACCGGACATCCAGGCCGACGCCTTTCACGGTTTCCGAGCAACTGCACCTTGCCCGAGATCAGGCCCTTGTTCGAGCAGCAGTTCGATGACTATCTGAGCGAGACCCGCGAAGCCTATGAATATCTGATCAAGTCGCTGCTGGTCACACTGCCGTGGCCCGACCGCCGGGCACTGGAGCACGGCGAAGTGCGGATTCACAGCCTCAGGGATCCGACACGGCACATCGAAGCTCACCTGGAGACAGCGGAAAACATCCTGCCGCACCGGGCCCGCATGGGCTTCGTGTTGCAGGCGACGTATCAGGGCCCGCCACAATTCTACGAATGCCTGCCTCGTGCCGGCATCATTCGTAAACGCCCGGATCTGGATGGCACACATGTTGGCGGTCTGTTATTGCCACCCCTGCCGCCCAAACGTGGACGGACCAAGGGCCAGAGCATCAGCCGCATCGTCGCCCGCCGCCTGCCGTTCGATCGAAAAGCACACTGGGACGGTTCGACACCCGCCCCCGACGCCAAATGCGTCGCGATCCTCGAACCGCTGGGCGACTCCCTCCCGGTTTCGATGATCCCGGCGGCCCATCACGACAGTTCGCCGAACCTGACCTTCAGCTCACCGCGCACGGCGCACATCGCCTCGTTCATCGCGACCCGGTTGTTCTATGCCGATGAGCAGGCGCTGCGCAGTGAGGCCTGGGGTGATACCCGTTTCGAGCGCGACAGCCGCAAACAGCACTGGACTCATGCCCTCAAGGGCTTTATCCCGTTCTGGGGCAGTCTCGAAGACCTGCAGTCGGACAGCCCGGGCAAACGCGCAATGGGCGTACTCGGCCTGCTCCTCGATATCGTCTCGTTCGCGATTCCCTTGGGCAAATTCGTCGCCGGCAGCATTCGCCTCGCGGCCGTGGCCGGGAAAATGGCGATTCGCGTCGCCCTGCCACGCATGGCGCAATTGTCGAAAAACCTGCTGGTTTCGAGCTTGAGAAACCTCAATCCGCTGGACGCTGCGCCTGCTTTGCTCAAGCTCGGCGGCCGAGGTGCGATCGGCGCAGTGCGGGCCGTGGCGCATCTGGAACACCGCGCGGTTGCACGTCTGAAAAGGCTGGCCGGCAGAAGCGCTGACTATGACCTGCTGCACAGTCTGCCCCAGGCACTGGATGCCGGGCGCTGGAAAGCGCTGAACCCTGCCGATCACCTGGCCGTGGTCAGAGGCATTGACGATGTGCCGGTGCGCAACGTCGGCGGCTCGCGGCATCACTTGCTCGATCCGCTGTCCGACCGCCCTTATGGGCCGCAGTTGCTCGCACACGAGCATGATTTTTCGCTGGGGCGTTCGCACTACCGCACCGTGAAAAAAACCGACGATCAGATCGATATCGAAGTAGCGCCGAACACCCGCGTCGAGCTTGTCCCCGAGGCTGGCGGACGCACCACGGTCTTGATCGATGATGTGCCCTATCGACTCGACGGCGATGAACTGCGCCGCGTCGAGCTGCTCGATGACAGTCAGCACTGGACGCTGCTGCCGTGCCGGATCCGTCGCGCACCGGGCGCGGGCGACTGCCGCGTCAGCTACATCACCGCAGAACCCGCCCCGACGCCCGCCGTCGGCACCATCGACAAGGAAAAGGGTTACGCGCCATGGTTCGGCGAGCGGGTTTCGGAGCCGGCCACCCTGCCCCGGCGTGACGGAACGTTCCTGGCGGTCGAAGCCAGGCTTTATCAGATCATCGATAACCGCCCGAGGCTGTTCAACGGCGACCTGCGTCGCCTGGGCTTCAATCAAGGCAGGCTGGTACCAAGACAGCAGATTCAAGCCACGCTGCAGTTTCGCAAAGGCATTTATGCGCGGATAAAAACCGGCGGCACCTACGACGACATCAACGATTCACATCAGGTCGGCGCCGTGCTGATGCCGGCCATCGACGACTCTGCCACCCATGTGTTTTTCCGGGTCAACCACCACGAGTACTACCTGGCAACCTTCGCCAAAGGCGAAATCCCCGGCAAGCAGCTGACGTTCAAGCGCCTGGCACCCGCCGAACTGGCCGACGGCACCCTCGGCGCTGAACTGCTGACCGTCTACACCGGCTCGCTGCATGCCAACAACATGGTGCGCATCCATGGTCTGGAATCGGTGCAGCGCGCGATGCAGACCATGGAACAGATCGCGATCCCCATCGGCACCACGGCCATTCCTGCAAACAACATGAAATGGCTGAAGGTTGACACCAGCCCGGGCGAAGCACTGATGTTCGATCACTCGACACGGATGATCGTCACCCGCCTGCCCGAAGGCGCCGTCACCTGGGCGCGCAGCAAGGAAGCGCCGGAAGCCTTTCGGCAGAAAACCGCAGAGATTTTCGACACGTTGTTTCTGTCGCCAACAATCAACCCGGCCAACAGCAACGCGGCCCTGCGCATTGACAGTGCCATGCAGAAACTGCACAACCTGTTGCCCGTGCGTGAGCGGCCGGTCAACGCACGTAACATCGCCTATGCCGAAGTCACCACGACCAGTGGCAAACGGGAGATCTACGTCAGCGTGTCCGGCGCGCAAGGCAGCACCCAGCGCCTGCCGCTGTTTCGCCACATGGGTGCCAATCACGTGCGGATCGGCGACACCACTTACGTCAACATCGACTACAACCCAAGCTTCCCGCGCACCTCGCTGGAGGTCACCGAGCAAGGGCAACTGCTGGCCGTGCCGCTGACCATCAAGGAGCTGAAAACCTATCAGCCGACGCAAACCAGCCGGCCGACCTCGCTGGACAGCGAAAGCAAACTGATCAGCGTGCTGCGCGAGAAATATCCCGACCCGACAGAGATCCGCGCGGTCGACATCGCAACAACGATGCGCCCGTGCGAATCCTGTTCGGTGGTGATGAAGCAGTTCGGCCATGACGGCGGCGAGGCGGCGTTGCAGGTGCTGTGGGGCTGATTACAGGCGCTGCAGGTGGCCGTAGAGCTTGGCGTAGAGGCCGCCATCGGCGATCAGTTGCTGGTGGTCGCCATCCTCGGCCACTTGCCCGCCATCGAACACCAGCACCCGATCCGCCTGCTTCACCGCCGACAGGCGATGGGCAATGATCAGCGTGGTGCGGCCATTGAGGAAGCGCGCCATGGCCTGATGCAGGTTGTATTCGGTGGCAGCGTCGAGGGCTGAAGTGGCTTCGTCGAGAATCACCACTTTCGGCTCGGCGAGGATCATCCGCGCAATCGCCAGACGCTGACGCTGACCACCGGACAGGCGCACGCCGGAACGTCCGACGATGCTGTCGAGTCCGTCCGGCAACGCCCGGATGGTCGCCTCCAACTGAGCGATTTCCAGCGCCTGCCAGCAGGCTTCGTCACTGCGGGTGCGGCCCATGGTCAAGTTGGCGCGGACGGTGTCGTTGAACAGCGCCGGATGCTGCAGCACCACCGCGACGTTTTCACGAATCAGCTCCAGACCGATTTCCTGTTGGGTCGAACCGCCGAAACGGATAGTCCCGGACAACGGCGTGTACAGCCCTAACAACAGTTGCACCAAAGTGCTTTTGCCGCCGCCGCTGGCGCCGACAATCGCGACTTTCTCACCGGGGGCAATGGACAGGTTCATCTGATCCACCACCAGCTCATCGCCGTAACCGAAGCTCAGCCCCTGCACCTCGATACCCACGGTTTCGCGACCCTTGAACGGATCGACGCCGCCCGGGTATTGCGGCTCGTCAGCCCGCGCCAGCAGTTCGTTGATCCGCGCCAGTGCGCCACCCGCCGCGTAGTAGGCGTATTGCAGATTGAGCAGTTGTTCGACCGGGCCGATCATGAACCACAGGTAGCTGAACACCGCGAGCATCTGGCCGATCGACAGGTCGGAGAACAGCACCGTGAGCATCGCCGCCGCGCGGAAGATATCGATGCCGAACTGGAACAGCAGACCACTGGCGCGGTTCGACGCATCGGTCTTCCACTGCGAGTTGACCGCATAGTTACGCACTTCCTGCGCGCGCAAGCCGAGTCGCCCGAGGAAGAAACCCTGACGGTTGCCGGCGCGCACTTCCTGGATCGCATCGAGGGTTTCGCTCAAGGCTTGAGTGAAACGCGAGGTGCTGTCGTTCTCCAGTTTCTTCAGGTGCTTGACCCGCTTGCCCAGTTGCACCGTGGCGTAGATCACCAATGGATTGAACAGCAGGATCAGCAGCGCCAGCTTCCAGTGCATCCACATCAGGATGCTCGCGGTGCCGACCAGCGTCAGCATCGCCACCAGAAACCGGCTGAGGGTTTCGCCGACAAACTTGTCGAGGGTGTCCAGATCGGTGACCAGATGGGTGGTCACGGTGCCGCTGCCGAGGCTTTCGTATTCGCCGAGGGAAATCCTTTTCAGGCGCTCGATCAGCCGCACGCGAATGCGGTAGACGATGTCCTTGGCCAGCCGGGCAAACAGCCGCGCCTGCAACACGCCAAAACACAGGGCGCTGCAACGCAGAGTCAGGGTGACCACCAGCATCAGGCCGATGTAACCCGCCGCTTGTTGCCACATCGACGGCAGCACGTGGTTCATGACTTTCAGCGCGGCATCGCCATGCCCGAGCAAGACCTCGTCCACCAGCAAAGGCAACAGCAACGGAATCGGCACACTGCACAGCGTCGCCAGCACGGCCACGCCGTTGGCGATCCACAGGGATTTTTTGTGATGCAGTGCCAGGCGCCGGACTTCTGCCCAGCTCAGCCGGTCAACACGCTTTACGGCTGGCGTGTCATCGGCCAGGTCAGGCACAGGCGGCGCGCTCCAGCCAGCGACCAAGCAGCGGCGAGAGTTCGCTGAGCGGTTGATAGCCGTTGGTCAACAGCGCCAGTTGGCCGTTGCGCTCGGCGAGCAGGGTCGGGAACCCGGCGATGCCCAGATCCTGCACCCAGCTGAAATCAGCCTGAGTCGCCTTGTGCTGATCGGCATGATCGAACAGCGCGGCAAACTCGATACGCGGCACGCCGGCCTGTTCGGCCAGTTCGACCAACACACTGGCCTGGGTGACATCGCGGCCTTCAGCGTAAAACGCCTGCTGGATCAGGCCGACCAGCGTCCACGCGCAATCCGGCGCCAGGCTGCGCGCGGTGACGATTGCCCGACAGGCCGGCTCGGTGTCGTAGACAAAACCGTCGGGCAACGCCCCGTCGAACTTGAACGGCTGACCGGTAGCCTCGTTGACCGCTTGCCAGTGCTCGAGGATGTAGCGCCGCGTAGTCGGTTCCAGCGCCGCACCGCTACCGGTGCGCAACCCGCCGACCACCAGGTGCAACTCCACCCCGGCTGCCTGCGCCTGCTCGACCAATGCCTTGGCAACCGGAGCGAACCCCCAGCACCAGGAACACATCGGATCCATCACATAGAGCAGGCGCGCAGTCATGATCAGGCCTCGGTGGATGCTTGTTTATAGTTGTAGCCGATCGGGTGCGGCATGTTGCGCGCCTTGGCCAGTTCGATCTGCTTCTGCCGATCGATGGCGCTGCGGCGGGTTTTCTCGCTCAGCTTGTCCCAGCAATGCGGGCAGCTGATGCCGGCCACGTAGTGCTCGGAGGCGCGATCTTCAACACTGACCGGTGTGCGGCAGGCATGACATTGATCGTAGTCGCCTTCGCTGAGGTCGTGACGCACGGTCACGCGGTTGTCGAACACGAAGCAGTCACCCTGCCACTTGGTTTCTTCCTGCGGCACCTCTTCGAGGTACTTCAGGATGCCGCCCTTGAGGTGGTAAACCTCTTCGAACCCCTCGCCCAGCATGTAACTGGAGGCTTTCTCGCAGCGAATGCCGCCGGTGCAGAACATCGCGACCTTCTTGTGCACGGCCGGGTCGAAGTGTTCTTTGATGTAGTCGGGGAATTCGCGAAAACTGGTGGTTTTCGGATCGATGGCGCCTTCGAAGGTGCCGATCGCCACTTCGTAGTCGTTGCGGGTGTCGATCAGCAGCACTTCCGGGTCGCTGATCAGCGCGTTCCAGTCCTGCGGCTCAACGTAGGTGCCGACCTTTTTGTTCGGGTCCACGCCTTCGACGCCAAGGGTGACGATCTCTTTCTTCAACTTGACCTTGGTGCGGTAGAACGGCTGCTCGTCGCAGTACGACTCTTTGTGGTCGATGTCGATCATGCGCGGGTCGTTCTTCAGCCAGGCGAGCAGGCCGTCGATGCCTTCGCGGCTGCCGGACACGGTGCCGTTGATGCCTTCTTCGGCGATCAGCAGAGTGCCTTTGATGCCATTGTCGACCATCGCTTGCAGCAGGGGCTCGCGCAGGTCAACGTAATCTTCGAGGGTGACGAACTTATACAGTGCCGCCACGACAATCGGTTGTGTCATGGGTATTTCTCCAGGTGGCTACCCTCGCAAAGGGTGAACCGGATTCAAAAAAAACGCGCCGGGTGAGCGGCGCGTTGCGGATTCTAGCAAAAACAGGATCGTTATAGGATGTGCCGAGAACTCTGTGGCGAGGGGATTTATCCCCGATGGGCTGCGAAGCGGCCCCAAAACCCGCGAATGCAGTCTCTCAGGGATACCGCATTCTGTGGGTTTACGACTGCTGCGCAGCCGATCGAGGCGGTGCGACGTTTCGCTAAATCACCTCGCCACAAAAGCTCCCACACCACAAAAAGCCCGTTACATCCAAAGTCAGTGTTTGCTACCGCCGGCACAGGTCGGCGACGCCGGGGCGGCGCCCACTTCTGCCCATTCCTGCGGGGTGTAGGTGTGCAGCGCCAACGCATGGAACTCGCCCATCAGCTCGCCGAGCGTGCCGTAGACTTTCTGGTGGCGCTTGACCCGGTTCAGGCCTTCGAACTGCGCGCTGACCACCACTGCCTTGAAGTGCGTCTGTAACCCGCGACTGTGCATGTGGCTTTCGTCCAGCACTTGCAGATGCTCAGGCTGCAGCAGGCCCAGCGTCGATTCGATGCGTTGTTGCATGGTCATCACGAACTCCGCTTACTTCTTCTTGGCCGGCGCAGCGCCTTTCGGTGCCAGCTCGTTGGTCATGTCGTCGAGCAACTTGTTGACGACAGGCACGGCGCTTTCCAGCTTGGCCTGAGTCATCTGGGCCGATTGCTGGGTCAGCTGCGGCATTTTCTCCAGGACTTTCTTGCCCAGTGGCGACTGGTAGAACGCGACCAGGTCTTTGAGCTCCGATTCGCTGAAGTTGCTGGTGTAGAGCTTGACCATGTCAGGCTTGAGCTTGCTCCAGCCGATGGCCTGGTCCAGGGCGGCGTTGGCCTTGGCCTGGTAGGTTTCCAGTACGGCTTTCTTGGATTCCGGGGCTTTGGTCTGTTCAAAACGCTGAGCGAACATTTGCTGCACTTGCATGTACACCGGAGTGCCCAGCTTGTCAGCGTGCGCCAGGGTCAGGAAAGCTTCAGCACTGGCGTTGTGGCTGGCGGTATCGGCAAGCACCTGGCCGCTGGCGCAAACCAGTGCAACCGCGGTGCAGATGGCACGAAGACGAGTCATCGAGTTTCCTTTTCAGCTAGGCGAGGTAAAACCCCAAGGGCGACCATTCTGCGCCTAAAAAACCTCGTGGCTCAACCCCCGAGCCTTGCCGCGCTTGATTGCCCGGGTTTTACCGGTCAACAATCGGTTCGAGGGAACCACCTGGGCCTGACCGGGCCTAAACTGCGCAAACAGACCAACAGGAGTGTGCACGATGAGCCGTATCGAAACCGACAGCCTGGGCCAGATCGAAGTCCCGGACGACGCCTACTGGGGTGCTCAGACGCAACGCTCGCTGATCAACTTCGCCATTGGTCAGGAACGCATGCCGCTGCCGGTACTGCACGCCCTGGCCCTGATCAAGAAAGCCGCCGCCCGGGTCAACGACCGCAACGGCGACCTGCCCGCCGACATTGCTCGCCTGATCGAACAAGCCGCCGACGAAGTCCTCGACGGCCAGCACGACGACCAGTTTCCGCTGGTGGTCTGGCAGACTGGCAGCGGCACCCAGAGCAACATGAACGTCAACGAAGTGATCGCCGGTCGCGCCAACGAACTGGCCGGCAATCCGCGCGGCGGCAAAACGCCGGTGCACCCCAACGATCACGTCAACCGCTCGCAAAGCTCCAACGACTGCTTCCCTACCGCCATGAGCATCGCCACTGCCAAAGCCGTGCAGGAGCAATTGCTGCCGGCGATCGCCGAGCTGTCCGGCGGTCTGGCCGAACTGACCGCACGCCATATGAAACTGGTGAAGACCGGTCGCACGCACATGATGGACGCGACGCCGATCACCTTCGGTCAGGAGCTGTCGGGCTTTATAGCGCAGCTGGATTACGCCGAACGGGCGATTCGCGCAGCACTGCCGGCGGTGTGTGAACTGGCGCAGGGCGGCACTGCCGTCGGCACCGGCCTGAATTCGCCGCACGGCTTTGGCGAAGCGATTGCTGCGGAACTCGCCGCGCTGTCCGGTCTGCCGTTCGTCACCGCGCCGAACAAGTTTGCCGCGCTGGCCGGGCATGAGCCGCTGACCAGCCTGTCCGGCGCCCTGAAGACCCTCGCCGTGGCGCTGATGAAAATCGCCAACGACCTGCGCCTGCTCGGCTCCGGCCCTCGCGCAGGTTTGGCCGAAGTGAGGCTGCCGGCCAACGAACCGGGCAGTTCGATCATGCCCGGCAAGGTCAACCCGACCCAGTGCGAAGCGCTGTCGATGCTCGCCTGCCAGGTGTTGGGCAACGACGTCACCATCGGCATCGCGGCGAGTCAGGGTCACCTGCAACTGAACGTCTACAAACCGGTGATCATCCACAATGTGCTGCAATCGATCCGCCTGCTCGCCGACGGCTGCAGCAACTTCCAGCAGCACTGCATCGCCGGTCTTGAACCGGATGCGCAGGTCATGGCCCAGCATCTGGAACGCGGCCTGATGCTGGTGACCGCGCTGAATCCGCACATCGGTTACGACAAGTCGGCGGAAATCGCCAAGAAGGCTTACGGTGAGGGTCTGACCTTGCGCGAGGCGGCGCTGCAGCTGGGGTATCTGACCGATGAAGAGTTCGATGCCTGGGTGCGGCCGGAGAACATGATCGAGGCCGGCGCCAAGGGCTGAGTCCTGTAGCGCCTGACAGGCCGCCTTCGCGAGCAAGCCCGCTCCCACATTGGTACGGCATACACCGATCAAAATGTGGGAGCGGGCTTGCTCGCGAAGAACGATAACGCGGTCTAACTGGCTGCAATCCGCATCCGCCGCGCCTTCAACCCGGCAATCAGCGACGGCCCCAACGCCACCAGCGCCGACCCCAGCACCACCAGCACCGCCCCGCCATAACCCAGCCCATTGATCTGCTCGGCATGCACATATTCCGGCCACACCCCGGCGGCAATCGCCACCGCGCCAAAGGTCACCAACGGCGTGATCGCCAGCGTCGCACTGACCCGTGAGGCCTCCCAGTGCGCCAGTGCTTCAGCAAAGGCACCGTAGGCAATCAGCGTGTTCATGCAGCACGCCAGCAACAGCCAACCCTGCACCGGGCTCAGTTCCAGTGCTTCGAGCGGATGCACCCACGGTGTCAGCAACAGCGCGCAGAACAGGTAGATCACCATCATCACCTGCAACGAATTCCACACCGTGAGCAATTGCTTCTGCCCCAGTGCGTAGAAGGTCCAGACCGTCGAGGCCAGCAGCACCAGCAACACGCCGGCGGTGTAGTCCGACAATGAGGTGAGCAGTTCAGCCAGACGCTGATTGAAGAACAGCACAAAGCCGATCAGCAGCACCGCCAGGCCAATGCCCTGACCGATGCTGAAGCGCTCCTTGAACACAAACAGGCTGGCGATCAGCAACATGATCGGCCCCATCTGCACCACCAACTGCGCGGTGCCGGGGCTGAGCAGGTTAAGGCCCATCAGGTACAGCACGTAGTTGCCCACCAGCCCGAGCACCGCCATCAGCACCAGCCAGCCACCCCGGGGGCCGAGCACCTTGCGGCTCGGCAGGCGGCGCGTGGCCGCCAGGTAGATGAACAGGCAGCCGCCGGAGACCAACAGGCGAAACCAGGTCACCGTGATCGGGTCCATCACCAGCAGCACCTGCTTGAGTTTGATCGGCAGGATGCCCCACAAAAACGCCGTCAGCAGCGCCAGGAACAGACCGTAGACCCAGCGACCGGATGAAATGTGCATGCGAACCCCAATGCCTGCTGACGAGAGCGGTCATTCTAGGCCCGCCGACAGACGCAACACAGGGACAGTTCGGGCCAGGCCGCGAATGAAACTGTGCAGGTCGCAGCATTAAATTGACGCTTTGCCGTTGATCGGCTGGCGAGGCGCGCCAAGTGCTTCAGGCATAAGCTGATTGGATCCCTGCAACGGATCAATCAAGGAGCCGGATCATGTACGGAATGCGCGCCGATGACAGCGCCCCCGCCACGCACTTTCGCAGCGACCGGTTGTGCCGGGTCAATGGCGAACTGTTTTTCAGCACGCGGGAGAACACCCTTGAGGGGCCGTTCGATTCCCCGGTGAAGGCAGAGCAGGAAATTCAGGCGTATATCGCGCGGATGCAGCTTCTGGATTCCAACCGATGAACCGAGTTGATGCCTTCGCGAGCAAGCTCGCTCCCACAGGAGAACGCGGTCACCTGTGGGAGCGAGCTTGCTCGCGAAAGCGGTAGATCAACCACCCCACCTTCCAGGGTCAGCGCACCGCCTCAAACAACCCCGTCGCCCCCATCCCGCCTCCCACGCACATGGTCACAATGCCGTAACGCAAATTACGCCGCTGCAACTCACGCACCAGATGCCCGACCTGCCGCGAACCGGTCATGCCGAACGGGTGGCCGATGGAAATCGAGCCGCCGTTGACGTTGTATTTGTCGTTGTCGATCTCCAATCGATCCCGGGCATACAGGCATTGCGAAGCAAACGCCTCGTTCAGCTCCCACAGATCGATATCCGCCACCTGCAAGCCTTTGGCCTTGAGCAGTTTCGGCACCGAGAACACCGGGCCGATGCCCATTTCGTCCGGCTCGCAACCGGCGACGGTGAAACCACGGAAAAACGCCTTCGGCTTGAGCCCCAGTTGCAGGGCTTTTTCCAGGCTCATCACCAGGGTCATCGACGCGCCGTCGGACAACTGCGATGAGTTACCGGCCGTCACTGAACCGTCCTCGGCAAACACCGGTTTCAGTCCGGCGAGACTTTCGTAAGTGGTGTCCGGACGGTTGCAGTCGTCGCGATCAACGATGCCGTCGAGGATCTGCACTTCGCCACTGTTCTTGTCCTCGACCCGGTACTTGACCGCCATCGGCACAATTTCATCATTGAACAGCCCCGCCGCCTGTGCCTGGGCAGTGCGCAGCTGGCTTTGCAGCGCGTAACGATCCTGGGCCTCGCGGCTGACGTCATAACGGCGCGCGACCACTTCGGCGGTCTGGCCCATGGTGTAGTAGATGCCCGGCACCTGCTGCTTGAGCAACGGGTTGATCAGGTGGTCGGTGTTGACGCTTTTCAGGGTCAGACTGATTGATTCGACGCCGCCGGCGACAATGATGTCGCTGCAACCGGAGGCGATCTGGTTGGCGGCAATCGCAATCGCCTGCAACCCCGAAGAACAGAAACGGTTGAGGGTCATGCCGGCCACGCCGGTGCCCAGCCGCGACAGCACCGCCACGTTGCGGCCGATGTTGTAACCCTGCGCGCCCTCGTTGGAGCCGGCGCCGACAATGCAGTCCTCGACGCTGGCCGGGTCGATGTCATTGCGCGACAGCAGCGCGTTGACGCAATGGGCCGCCATGTCGTCGGGGCGGGTCTGGTTGAACTTGCCGCGAAAGGACTTGGCCAGGCCGGTCCGCACGCTGTCGACGATCACCACTTCACGCATGGCATACCTCAATTGTTGTTGTCGGAGGAGAGTGAAACGAGCATAAGTCCACCCTGCCGCCGACCGCGACAATCATTCACCCCGCGTATGCGTGTCCATCGGCTCAGTCCTTGTGTTTTTTCGCGCGTTTGTCGGACTTCGCGAATGCTTCCTCAAGCGCTCGGTTGATCGTGCGCAGGACCTTGACCCGGGCCCAGCGTTTGTCATTGGCCTCGACCAGCGTCCACGGCGAAATCTCGGTGCTGGTGCGGTCGACCATGTCGCCCACGGCGGCGCGGTAGGCGTCCCACTTGTCGCGGTTGCGCCAGTCGTCCTCGGTGATCTTGAAGCGCTTGAACGGAATCTGCTCGCGGGCCTGGAAGCGCTCCATCTGCGTGTCCTTGTCGATCGCCAGCCAGAACTTGACGACGATGACTCCGGCGTCGGCGATCTGCTCTTCGAAATCGTTGATCTCGCTGTAGGCCCGCAGCCAGTCGGCCGGACTGCAAAAGCCCTCGACCCGCTCCACCAGCACCCGGCCATACCAGGAGCGGTCGAACACGGTGAACTTGCCCCGCGCCGGCAGGTGCCGCCAGAAGCGCCACAGATACGGCTGCGCGCGCTCCTCTTCGGTCGGCGCGGCAATCGGCACGATGCTGTACTGACGCGGATCGAGCGCCGCCGCGACCCGACGAATCGCCCCGCCCTTGCCCGCCGCATCGTTGCCTTCGAACACCGCCACCAATGCATGGCGGCGCATGCGCTTGTCACGCATCAGCCCGGACAGCCGCGCCTGCTCGGTGATCAGTTGTTCTTCGTAGTCTTTCTTTTCCAGCCGCTGGTTCAGGTCGAGGCTGTCGAGCAGGTTGAGTTGATCGACCGCCGTGCCCAACGGGGCGGCGTTGACCTCTTCGGTATGCACCTCTGGACGCTTGAGCGCATTCTGCAGGCCTTCCAGCAGGATTTTGCCGACGGCAAGACTGCGATAATTGGCGTCCATGCCTTCGATGATGTGCCATGGCGCGTAGTCGCGGCTGGTGCGGCGCAACACGCGCTCGCCGTATTTGACGAACTTGTCGTAGGTCTGCGATTGCTGCCAGTCCAGCGGGCTGATGCGCCAGCTGTGCAGCGGGTCGTCGGCCAGCGCCTTGAGCCGCGCTTTCATCTGCTTCTTGGACAGGTGGAACCAGAACTTGAAGATCAGCGCGCCTTCATCGCAGAGCATTTTTTCCAGACGCTCGGCGGCGTTGATCGCCTGATCCAGACGCGGATCCTTGAACAGACCGTGAACCCGGCCCTGAAGCATCTGGCTGTACCAGTTGCCGAAGAACACGCCCATCCGTCCCTTGGCCGGGAGCATTCGCCAGTAGCGCCAGGCCGGTGGCCGCGCCAGTTCTTCATCGGTCTGCTGATCGAAAGTACGCACCTCGATCAGACGCGGGTCCATCCACTCGTTGAGCAACTTGACGGTCTCGCCCTTGCCTGCGCCCTCGATGCCGTTGATCAGAATGATCACCGGAAAACGCTTCTGCTGCTGCAACTCGAATTGCGCTTCCAGCAGTGCTTCACGCAATGCAGGCACAGCCGCGTCGTAAGTCTCTTTGTCGATGGCATGGCCGATTTCGGCGGATTCAAACATGGGGACGGCTCCTTCCAGGATTCAGCAAGACTAGCGGATTGGGCATGGGCGCGGCGGAGAAATTCCGCTCCTTTTGGCTTCAAGAAAAACTCTGTGGTGAGGGGATTTATCCCCGATGGGCAGCGCAGCGGCCCCAAAGCCATTCAACGCCAGATGCACGCTGGTAGCGGGATTGCGACTGCTACGCAGCCGATCGGGGATAAATCCCCTCGCCACAGGTTGCTCTGATCCGCGCCCAAATCGTTAATTGTCTTCGAGGCTGCACAGCCAGGCCTTGCCATGGATCAAGCACCCTCCGCCCGATCGGCTAGAATGGCCGCCTTGTCGTTGCCGAGCCTGCCATGAAACCTGTATTGCCCCACGCCCAACTCGACTGGGATGACCACGGACGTCCGCGCTCGCGGGTGTTCGATGATGTGTATTTTTCCGACCAGTCGGGGCTGGATGAAACCCGTTACGTGTTCCTCGAACAGAACCGTCTGGCCGAGCGCTTTGCCGCGCTGCCGGCGCACGGGCGACTGGTGATCGGCGAAACCGGCTTCGGCACCGGGCTGAATTTCCTTTGCGCCTGGCAGTTGTTCGAACAGCACGCGGTGGCCGGTGCGCGGCTGCATTTCGTCAGCGTCGAAAAATACCCGTTGAGCCCGGCCGATCTGCAACGGGCGCTGGCCTTGTGGCCGCAGCTCAAGCCACTGGCCGATCAACTGCTGACGCAGTACGTGGCGATCCATCAGGGCTTTCAGCGGATCGTTCTCGGTAATGGCCGCGTGACGCTGACGCTGTTGATCGGCGATGCGCTGGAACAACTGCCGCAACTCGATGCGCAAATCGACGCGTGGTTTCTCGACGGTTTCGCCCCGGCGAAAAACCCCGACATGTGGACCGCTGAACTGTTCGTCGAACTGGCTCGACTGGCCGCGCCGGGTTCGACCATCAGCACCTTCACCAGCACCGGTTGGGTGCGGCGTCTGCTCAACGCGGCCGGGTTCAAGATGAAACGCACGCCGGGCATCGGCCACAAGTGGGAGATCCTGCGCGGCGAGTTTCTCGGCTGGCCGCAGGACGTCGCGCCACCGCTGCCGGACAAACCGTGGTTCGCCCGCCCTGCCCCGCAAACCGGTGAACGTCGGGCGCTGGTGATCGGCGCCGGGCTGGCCGGTTGTGCGACCGCTGCCAGCCTCGCCGCGCGCGGTTGGCAAGTCAGTCTGCTGGAGCGTCACGAGGCCGTGGCGCAGGAGGCGTCGGGCAATCCGCAGGGCGTGCTGTACCTGAAGTTATCAGCCCACGGCACCGCGTTGTCGCAACTGATCGTCAGCGGCTTCGGCTACACCCGCCGTCTGCTGGAAACCTTGCAACGCGGCACCGACTGGGACGATTGCGGCGTGCTGCAACTGGCTTTCAACGCCAAGGAAGCCGAGCGTCAGGCGCAACTGGCCGCGGCATTCCCGGAAGATCTGGTGCACTGGCTTGATCAGCCGCAAGCCGAAATCCAAGCCGGGATTGCGCTGGCACACGGCGGGCTGTTCTACCCCGAAGGGGGCTGGGTGCATCCACCCGCGCTGTGCCAGGCGCAAGCCGCGCAAGCAAAAATCGAACTGCTCAAGCATCACGATGCGCTGGAACTACGCAAGGTCGAGGGTCAGTGGCAAGCCCTCGACGGCGACCGCGTGCTCGCCAGCGCGCCGGTGGTGATATTGGCCGGCGCGGCGGAGATCAAACGCTTTGCGCAAAGTGCCGAGTTGCCGCTCAAGCGCATTCGCGGGCAGATCACGCGCCTGCCGCAAACCACCGAGAGCCAGACACTGCGCACCGTGGTCTGCGCCGAAGGTTATGTCGCCCCTGCACGCTTGGGCGAACACACGCTGGGTGCGAGTTTCGACTTCAACAGCGACGACCTGACCCCGACCACCGCCGAACACCTGGGCAATCTGGCGATGCTCGAAGAGATCTCCAGCGATCTGGTGGCGCGCCTGCACATCAATCAACTGCCCCCGGAAACTCTGGAGGGACGCGCCGCATTCCGCTGCACCAGTCCCGACTATCTGCCGATCGTCGGCCCCCTCGCCGACCGCACAGCCTTCGCTAAGGCCTACGCCGCGTTGAGCAAGGACGCGCGACAAGTGCCGGACATCGCCTGCCCGTGGCTCGATGGCCTGTACGTCAACAGTGGCCACGGTTCACGCGGGCTGATCACCGCGCCGCTGTCGGGCGAACTGCTCGCGGCGTGGCTGGACAACGAGCCGCTGCCACTGCCCAGAAGTGTCGCCGAGGCCTGCCATCCCAATCGTTTTGCACTGCGCACGTTGATTCGCGGCAAATGAAAAATCGCGACTGGCCGCTGGTCAGTCGCCCCCTCTTATAACTCATCGTTCTAAAACTCCCACATCTGCAGCGGGTCAGTTTCTGAGTACCGGCCATTTTGGCCTGACTTGAATGACCCCTCCCCAACGGAAAAACCGGTAAGGACTTTATGTGCGGATTAGCTGGCGAGTTACGTTTTGATCATCAACCTGCAGACCTTGCAGCGGTAGAGCGAATCACCCATCACCTGGCCCCTCGCGGCCCCGATGCGTGGGGCTTCCATGCCCAAGGGCCGATTGCCCTGGGCCATCGTCGCCTGAAAATCATGGACCTGTCGGACGGCTCGGCGCAGCCGATGATCGACAGCCAGCTCGGTTTGTCCCTGGCCTTCAACGGCGCGATCTACAACTTCCCGGAACTGCGCGCCGAACTCGAAGCGCTGGGCTACGCCTTCTATTCCGGTGGCGACACCGAAGTGCTGCTCAAGGGCTACCACGCCTGGGGCGAAGCGCTGCTGCCGAAACTCAACGGCATGTTCGCGTTCGCCATCTGGGAGCGTGATGCCCAGCGCCTGTTCATCGCTCGCGACCGTCTCGGCGTGAAGCCTTTGTACCTGTCGCGCACCGGCCAGCGTTTGCGCTTTGCCTCGGCCCTGCCGGCGCTGCTCAAAGGCGGCGACATCAACCCGATCCTCGATCCGGTGGCGCTCAATCACTACCTGAATTTCCACGCGGTGGTGCCCGCTCCACGCACCTTGCTCGCGGGCATCGAAAAGCTGCCGCCAGCGACCTGGATGCGCGTCGAAGCCGATGGCCGCACCGAGCAGAAAACCTGGTGGACCCTGCCCTACGGCCCACATGACGACGAGAAAAACCTGACCCTCGAAGACTGGCGCGACCGCGTGCTCGACAGCACCCGTGAGGCGGTGGCGATTCGTCAACGCGCAGCGGTGGATGTCGGTGTGCTGCTGTCCGGCGGTGTCGATTCGAGCATGCTCGTCGGCCTGCTGCGAGAAGTCGGGGTGGAGAACCTGTCGACCTTTTCCATCGGTTTTCAGGATGCCGGCGGCGAGCGTGGCGATGAATTCCAGTATTCCGATCTGATCGCCAAGCACTACGGCACTCAACATCATCAATTGCGCATCGACGAAAAAGAGATCATCGAGCAACTGCCCGCTGCGTTCCGTGCGATGAGCGAGCCGATGGTCAGCCACGACTGCATCGCCTTCTACCTGCTGTCGCGCGAAGTGGCCAAGCACTGCAAAGTGGTGCAAAGCGGCCAGGGTGCGGACGAGTTGTTCGCCGGTTATCACTGGTACCCGCAAGTCGACGGTGCGGCGGATCCATACGCAGCCTATCGCGCGGCGTTCTTCGACCGCAGCTACGACGACTACGCCGCCACCGTGCAACCGAAATGGTTGACCGCGAATGACGCGGCCGGCGACTTCGTGAAAGAACACTTCGCCCAACCCGGCGCCGATGCCGCAGTCGATAAAGCCTTGCGTCTGGACAGCACGGTGATGCTGGTGGATGACCCGGTCAAACGTGTCGACAACATGACCATGGCCTGGGGCCTGGAGGCTCGCACGCCATTTCTCGACTATCGCCTGGTGGAACTCTCGGCGCGGATTCCCGGCCAGTTCAAGCTGCCGGACGGCGGCAAACAGGTACTCAAAGAAGCTGCACGTCTGGTGATTCCAAGCGAAGTGATCGACCGCAAGAAAGGTTACTTCCCGGTGCCGGGCCTCAAGCACTTGCAAGGCGACACCCTGAACTGGGTGCGTGAACTGCTGCTGGATCCGAGCCAGGATCGTGGCCTGTTCAACCCGGCCATGCTCGACAAATTGCTGACTGATCCGCAAGGCCAACTGACGCCATTGCGCGGCTCGAAACTGTGGCAACTGGCGGCCCTGAACCTGTGGCTCAGTGAACAAGGAATCTGATTGATGAAACCTCACGCCACAGCGATCAATCAGCGCCTGATACGCGGTCAGACACCGTCGTATGAACGCTTGCAGGCGCGTCTGGCCGAAGACGGCAGCGAACTCGGCGCCGCCCCCATCGCCGTACATTGCGGTTGGGGTCGGCTGCTGATCGGCCACACTTTCCCTGACCCGGCGACGCTGGCGCAGGAACTGCTGAACGAGCAGCCCGGCGAACGCGATATCGCCCTTTATGTCGCCGCACCGCAGCAGATTCTCGGGCTGGAACCGACGCAACTGTTTCTCGACCCATCCGATACTTTGCGCCTGTGGTTCAGCGATTACCGCCAGGCCACCCGCGTGTTTCGTGGTTTCCGTATTCGTCGGGCGCAAAGCGAAGCGGACTGGCAAGCGATCAATCTGCTGTATCAGGCACGCGGCATGTTGCCGATCGATGCCACGCGGCTGACCCCGCATCATCAGGGCGGCCCGGTGTACTGGCTGGCCGAAGATGAAGACAGTGGCGCGGTAATCGGCAGCGTCATGGGCCTCAATCACCAGAAAGCCTTCAACGATCCGGAACATGGCAGCAGCCTGTGGTGCCTGGCGGTGGATCCGCAGTGCTCGCGGCCCGGTGTCGGCGAAGTACTGGTGCGGCACTTGGTCGAGCACTTCATGAGTCGCGGCCTGAGTTATCTGGATCTGTCGGTGCTGCATGACAACCGTCAGGCCAAAAATCTTTACGCCAAGCTCGGTTTTCGCAACCTCTCGACCTTCGCCATCAAGCGCAAGAACGGCATCAATCAGACGCTGTTCCTCGGGCCCGGGCCGGAAGCCAACTTCAACCCTTATGCGCGGATCATCGTCGAGGAAGCGCACCGGCGCGGCATCGATGTGCAAGTGGACGATGCCGAAGCCGGGCTGTTCACCCTCAGCCATGGCGGGCGCCGGGTACGTTGCCGCGAATCGTTGAGCGACCTGACCAGCGCGATCAGCATGAGTCTGTGCCAGGACAAAAGCCTGACCCACAAAGTGTTGAAAGGCGCCGGCCTGAAGCTGCCTTCGCAGCAACTGGCGGGCAACGCCGACGACAACCTGGCGTTTCTTGACGAGCATCAGCGTGTGGTGGTCAAGCCGCTCGACGGTGAACAAGGCCAGGGCGTGGCGGTGGATCTGCAGAGCATCGAAGAGGTGCAGCAGGCCATCGAAGCCGCCAAGCGTTTCGACAGCCGCGTACTGCTGGAAAGCTTCCACCAAGGCCTCGACCTGCGGATTCTGGTGATCGGTTTTGAGGTGGTGGCGGCAGCGATTCGTCGTCCCGCCGAGGTGGTGGGTGACGGCCATCATTCGATCGGTGCATTGATCGAGGCGCAGAGCCGGCGTCGGCAAGCCGCTACCAGTGGCGAGAGCAAGATCCCGCTGGATCACGAAACCCAACGCACCCTGCACGCGGCCGGGTATGACTACAGCAGCATCCTGCCGGCGGGCGAGCACCTGTTCGTGCGTCGCACGGCCAATCTGCACACCGGTGGCACGCTGGAGGATGTCACGGCAATTCTGCACCCGACCCTGGTCGATGCCGCCGTCCGTGCAGCGCGAGCGCTGGACATTCCGATGGTCGGCCTCGACCTGATGGTGCCGGCGGCGGATCAACCGGAGTACGTGTTTATCGAAGCCAACGAACGCGCGGGGCTGGCCAATCATGAGCCGCAGCCGACGGCGGAGCGCTTTGTCGATTTGTTGTTTCCGCACAGTCAGCCGGCTGTTTCTTGATTCCGAGGCGTCTGGACTGACGCCTTCGCGAGCAAGCCCGCTCCCACAGGTTGAACGCATTCCAAATGTGGGAGCGGGCTTGCTCGCGAAGGGGCCGGATCAGGCACTACAAATCTTTCCCCTCATCGAAACCATCGATGCGCCTCAACTCATCAGGAGTTTCCATGACCACTCAAATCCCTGAACCGGATCTGAACTACCTGCAAAAAGTCCTGCTGGAAATGCTCGCCATTCCCAGCCCTACCGGGTTCACCGACACCATCGTGCGCTACGTCGCCGAGCGTCTGGAAGAACTTGGCATCCCTTTCGAAATGACCCGTCGCGGCACCATTCGCGCCACCCTCAAGGGCAAGAAAAACAGCCCCGACCGCGCCGTCTCCGCGCACCTCGACACCATTGGCGCCGCAGTGCGTGCAGTGAAAGACAACGGTCGTCTGACCCTGGCCCCGGTCGGTTGCTGGTCGAGCCGCTTTGCCGAGGGCAGCCGGGTCAGCCTGTTCACCGACAATGGCGTGATACGCGGCAGCGTGTTGCCGCTGATGGCCTCCGGGCACGCGTTTAACACTGCCGTAGACGAGATGCCGATCAGCTGGGATCACGTCGAGCTGCGTCTGGACGCCTACTGCGCGACCAAGGCCGATTGCGACTCGCTGGGCATCAGCGTCGGCGACGTGGTGGCGTTCGACCCGCTGCCGGAGTTCACCGACAGCGGCCACATCAGCGCCCGTCACCTCGACGACAAGGCCGGGGTCGCGGCATTGCTCGCTGCGCTCAAAGCCATCGTCGAGAGCGGTCAGGAGTTGATGATCGACTGTCACCCACTGTTCACCATCACTGAAGAAACCGGTAGCGGTGCGGCGGCGGCATTGCCATGGGACGTCAGCGAATTCGTCGGTATCGACATCGCGCCAGTCGCACCCGGCCAGCACTCCAGCGAACACGCGGTGAGCGTGGCGATGCAGGATTCCGGTGGCCCTTACGACTATCACCTGTCGCGGCATTTGCTGCGTCTGGCCGGTGAAAACGAACTGCCGGTGCGGCGCGACCTGTTCCGCTATTACTTCAGCGACGCGCATTCGGCGGTGACTGCCGGGCACGATATCCGCACCGCCCTGCTCGCCTTTGGCTGCGACGCGACCCATGGTTATGAACGTACGCACATCGACAGTCTGGCGGCGCTCAGTCGTTTGCTCGGGGCGTACATTCTGAGTCCGCCGGTATTTGCCAGCGATGCGGCGCCGGCCAATGCTTCGCTGGATCGCTTCAGTCACCAGATCGAACATGAGACACAGATGGAGAGCGATACGCGAGTGCCGTCGGTGGACAGTCTGGTGGGGCAGCGCTCGGACAGCTGAATCCTTGTTATCTGAACTATGGCTATCGCGAGCAGGCTCACTCCTACAGTTGGAATGCATTTCCTTGTAGGAGTGAGCCTGCTCGCGATGAGGCCGGTACAAACCACACAAAACTGGCAGCCAGCCACCAATCGCCGTAGCATCCCGCCATTGATTTAGCCGAGGTGCCCATGCTGATTCCCTACGACGCTCTTGAAGTCGACACCCTCACCCGCCTGATCGAGGACTTCGTCACCCGCGACGGCACCGACAACGGTGATGACACACCGCTGGAAACCCGCGTGCTGCGCGTGCGCCAGGCGCTGACCAAAGGCCAGGCGCTGATCGTCTTCGACCCGGAAAGCGAACAATGCCAGTTGATGCTCAAACACGATGTGCCCAAGCATCTGTTCGACTAGCGGACCTTTTCGGTGACCTGTTTGCGCTGGATCCGCTGATAGACTTCAGAACGGTGCACATTGACCTTCTGCGGCGCCTCGACACCAAAGCGCACACTGGAGCCGTTGACTGACAACACGCGCACGGATATGTCGTCACCGATGGAAATCAACTCGCCCACTACACGGCTGAGTACAAGCATGGAATTTATCCTTCAGGGTTAGCCAGCCCTGAAGATGCGCGGTGGGCGCGCGCTCGACAATACGTCGTGAGCAATTCAGTCTTGCCCTACACCCACAAGCGCTGCGCCCGTCAGACGTTTCCTGCAAATGGCTAAACAGTCTCGCCTCAAGCCGCGGAAAATCGCGGCCCGAACAGGATCACGCTGGCGCCGATCACGCACAGCGCCACGCCGATCCAGTCCGAACCCAGCGGGCGCACACGCTCGACCACCGCCAGCCAGCCGATCGACGCGACGATGTAGATCCCGCCATAGGCGGCATAGGCGCGCCCGGCATAAGCCGCTTCGACGCGGGTCAACAACAGCGCGAACAGGGTCAGGCTGAGCAGCGCCGGGATCACCCACAAGGCACTTTTGCCCTGACGCAGCCACATGAAAAAGGCGAAACAACCGGCGATTTCAAACAGCGCCGCGAGGAAGAACCACAGGTAATTGAGCATTGATGCGTCTCGACAGGGTGACCATTGCGGCCACCCTAACGACGCAACATCCTCGGGGCAAGTTCAGCCGTTGGTTTGTCTGGCCTTGGCGCGCATTTTATCGGCCATGGTGGTCATTTCGTTGTAGATCAGTTGCGGATTCTTCTGTTTGATCGCCCAGGCCATGCGCCCCTGCTCGTGCGGCAGGATCATGAATTCGCTGGCGGCCACTTGCTGGTAGATATAGTCTGCAATGTCGGCAGCCGTGATCGGCGAACTTTCCAGCAACTTGCCGACCTGGGCTTTCATGGCCGGGGTCGGACCACGGAACGAGTCGAGCAAGTTGGTCTGGAAGAACGACGGGCAGACCACATGCACGCTGACTTCCTGCTGCGCCAGTTCGATCAGCAAACTTTCCGACAGCGCTACTACACCGGCCTTGGCCACGTTGTAGTTGCTCATCGCCGGGCCCTGCATCAGTGCAGCCATCGAAGCGATGTTGATGATCTTGCCTTTGCTCTGCTCCAGCAGCGGCAGGAACGCCTTGCAGCCCTTGACCACCCCCATCAGGTTGATCGCGATCTGCCAGTCCCAATCCTCCAGCGACAGCTCGCTGAAGAACCCGCCGGACGCCACACCGGCGTTGTTGACGATGACATCGATACCGCCGAGCTTCACTTCGCAAGCCTGGGCAAACGCGGTGAGCTGGCTGTAGTCACGCACATCGCAACGTTGGGTGAAACCGTCACCACCGGCCTCGCGCACCCGCTTCAGGGTTTCCTGCAGGCCAGGTTCGCTGACGTCGGACAAGGCCAGCTGCCAGCCTTCACGCGCCCAGCGCAGCGCGATTTCGCGACCCAAACCTGAGCCCGCACCCGTGATCATCATGCGATTTTGCATAGCAGACAGCCTTGTTGTTCCGTAGGAGATGCACGGAGTGTAGCGAAGGAACACTGGCCACCCACGCTCCATCAGATTGCTGAATACAGGATCAAAAGATCGCAGCCTGCGGCAGCGCCTACATGAATTCCCTGTAGGAGCTGCCGAAGGCTGCGATCTTTTGATCTCGCGCTTTAAAGGAAATAAACGAGTAATCCAAATACATTAAAAAAACATTGAATTTTCTTTCATTCGCACCAGTCGGAATTTGTAAGCCGTCTGGAATTAGTTAGCCTCCAGTCGCCCTTGAACACCAAGTCTTCTCGAACGCTATAAACAAGGAAATCGACATGGGCACAATTCTTATCATTATCCTGATCCTGTTGCTGATCGGTGGTCTGCCGGTCTTCCCGCACTCCAGAAGTTGGGGTTATGGTCCTTCGGGCATTATCGGCGTGGTGTTGGTGGTGCTGCTGGTCTTGCTGTTACTTGGCAGGATATAAAACCCCAAGACAAAAAAAAGAGGCCCTCAGGGGCCTCTTTTTTATGCAGCGGTTTTATCAGTCCGGCTTGCCGTTGATCACACCGGCGGTGTTGTCCATCAGGCTCTTGGTCGCCGTTTGCAAGAACGCTTCCAGCTTGAACTTCAGTTCGGCGGTACGCGGTGCGTCCGGAATGATCTCGGCAGAAGGGTTCGCGCCCAGTTGGTACTGGTAGATTTTCGGCGCCATTTCCTTCTCTTTCGGCAGCACCAGGATCTGGTCGGCGGTGACGATGGCAGTGGTCTGCTCGCTACCCGACGGCTTGATCACACCGAAACCGGTGTCGCCGGCCGGCAGGTTGAGCAGGTCGCGGCCCCAGCACTGGTGACGCACTTCGCCACCCAGACGGCCCATGATGGTCGGCACGATGTCGATCTGGGTACCCACGGTGTGGTCACGGGTGCCGAATTTTTCCTGAATGCCCGGGGCGATCATCAGCATCGGCACGTTGAAGCGGCCCAGGTCCATTTCAGTGATCTGGCGCTCGTTGCCGAAACCGTGGTCACCGACGATGACGAACAGGGTTTCCTTGAAGTACGGCTCTTTACGCGCCTTCTCGAAGAACTGACCCAGCGCCCAGTCGGCGTAACGCATGGCGGTCAGGTGTTCGTTGAGGCTACCGCGATCGGTCACGCGCTCGACCGGCAATGGCGTCGGCAAGGCGTACGGCGTGTGGTTGGACAGGGTTTGCAGCAGCGCGTAGAACGGCTTGCCGTTTTCCCGTGCCTTCAGCTCCTGCAGACCACGGTCGAACATGTCCTGGTCGGACACGCCCCAGGTCGGATCGGAGAACACCGGATTGACGAAGTCGTTACGACCCACGAAGTTGGTCATGCCCTGGTTACTGAAGAAGCCCGACTGGTTGTCCCAGGCGAAGTCGCCGTTGTAGACATACACGTCGTCATACTTGCGCGCGCTGAGCAGCTGCGGCAGACCGGACAGCTTGTGGCTGCCTTCCGGGGTCTGCATCAGGTATTCGAAACCTGGCAGGTTCGGGAAGCACGCCATGGTCGCGAACATGCCCTGGTGGGTATGGGTGCCGTTGGAGAAGAAGCGGTCGAACAGCAGGCCTTCCTTCGACAGTTTGTCGAGGTAAGGTGTGATGTTGCCCGGTGCGCCCAGGGCGCCGACCGAGTGACCGGCCATGCTTTCCATCAGGATCACGACTACGTTCTTGATCGGCAGGGTCTTGTCGGCCGGTGGCGTGTAGTCACGACGCACGGCGGCAATGTCGGCGTCGACCAGTTTGTCGTCCGGCATCACCAGCATCTCGCGCACCACTTTCTGCGCCTGTTCCTGCGGCAGCGTGGCTTTCCAGATGTTGTTGCGATCCTCGCCCATGCGGTCCTTGGCAGCGGCGATCAGCGACAGCGTACCGTTGAGGCCGAGCTGGTTGGCGAAGTTCGATTCGGTAGTGTACACGTCACCCCAACGCAGCGGCGGGCCCTGACGCAGGGTGCCACGTGCGGCTACGACGCAGATCAGCAGGCAGACCACGAACACTGCCAGGCGGGTGTACCACGGCGCCACCTGACGGGTGCCGACGTTGCCACCGCTGAACGGGCCGCGTGGACGGGTCGCACGGTCGGCGCCCTTGAAGGCCAGGGTCAGGATCACGGTGCCGATGACCCACGCCAGCAGGTAACGCACTACCGGGAAACCGTACCAGAGCATGCTCATTACGGTTTTCGGGTCTTCCTTCACGTACTGGAACACCAGGCCGTTGAGGCGCTGGTGGAACTCGCGGTAGAAGTCCATTTCCATCAGGCCGAGGAACAGCGCGATGCTCGACGCCACAGTCAGCCACAGACGGAAGAAGCCACGCGCAGCCATCGCCCGCGCACTGAACAGTGCCAGCAGCAGCGGAACGCAGACGTAGACCACCAGGCGCAGGTCGAAACGCAGGCCGTTGGCGAAGGCTTCGAGGAAGGTCGAAGCCGGGGTATCGAGGATCATCTCGCGGTTGTAGACCAGCAGCGCGAGGCGCAGCACGGAAAACATCACCATCATGACCAGGGCACACAGCAGCGTGTAGGCCAGATGCGATTTGACGGTCGGTTGCAGCAGGCGAGTGGAAGATCGCTGCTGATTCAGGGCGTCCGGGTTTGCCATGTCGTTTTAGGACCCATTGGAAGTTGAAGTTGCAAAATACAGCGGCGCCATGCCCTCTTTTGGCCATTCCAGGCCCCGGGGCGTGCGCGGTGCGCAAATGTTGCACGATCAACGGCAGCATTGCCATTGATTACTGCCCCATTGCCCGACTCTTTCATACAAGCATTCGGACGGGGGACAAACCGAGTTGCGCGGGCGAATTGTCTGGAACACTTTGTGAAAATTTCGTTCAACGCATATCTGGAAACACAATATAACGACAAAACAAAACGCCCCGATTCGGTCGGGGCGTTTTGCTGTCAGCGCGAAGAATTACTTCTCGGCGCGTTCTTTCAGGGACTTCAGCGTATTGAACGGCGCATCGACCACGAACTTGTTGGCGATCACGCTCGGCACGCTGCCGCCGGGCTCAGTGTGCACCTGATAGGTCACTTCGACTTGATCACCTTTGGGTACGAACTTCCAGAACCCTTTGACCTGAGCGACACGGACAAAGCCTTTCTCTTCGGGAAGGTACTTCGGCACGCCTTCGAGGTTGCGGGTCAGGCTGCCATCGGCGCCCTCAACGGTGGTGATGTGCAACACCGAATCACGTGGGGTCACTGGCCACGGCGTATTGAATTGGGTATAGGTCCAGCTCTGATCGCCCTCGTGCTTGAGCAGTTTCTGGGTTTTGCATTCGTGAATCCAGGCGCAGGCTCCGGCCACGTCTTCCTGCAAGGCACGCAGTTTGGCAACGGTGGTCTTCATCAGGGCAACACCCTGATAGGACTTGTAATCGGAACCCGGCACTTCGGCCAGCGAGACCTTGATCCCGTCCTGTTCCTTGGCGACCTTCCAGTCTTCGGCCTGAGCCATCGAAGTAGCCAGCACAGCGGTCAAACCACACAACACAGCGATACGATGCAGCGAACCCATAGTCTTATTCCTTATTGTTGAAGTTCCGTTCGTTTGACACATCACGCCGCCGTCATCTGCTCCCACCAGCCGATCAGTTTGATCGCTTCCTCGGAGCTGCTGCCACAGACTTCGACATCGGCGGCAAATCCTGAACAGACCGCCGGACGCTCCGGCTGACCGAAAATGCTGCACAGGTTTTCGACCGAGAGTTGCACGCAACGTTCGCCGGCAGGTTTGCCGTTGGGCATGCCCGGAATGGCAGAGCTGATGGACGGGGCAATGCAGCAAGCGCCACAGCCTTCACGGCATTTCATGACGAGCAAGTCCTCGCGACGGGCAATGTGTTAAAGAGACACGGACAGAGTAACCGCTAAAACGGTTGTTTCAAATTCCCTGGACCGGGGTTTTTACCAATAACTGAATGTGACTGACCAGTCTCCGACAAAGCGTCTGGTTCGCGGGTCACGGCTCGATTGAATTTATTGCTTGAACTCGAAATCCAGCGCAGCGCCTTCAATATCGCGGCGCTCTTCGTTGCGCAGTTGCAACTGCATTTCGTTGCTGAGCAGGCGGCCGTTGAGCTGGAAGCCGCTGTTCTTCTCGCCGAACATCTGCGGCAGGATCGCCTCGTGTTTGGGCATCGACACAGTACCGGCAGGTTTGAGTTGCTGAACCATGTCTTTGGGCAGGCTCAGGTCCAGTTTGGCCGGCGGCAGTCTGGTTTTAGCCACCTCACTGGCCGATTTCGACTTGGAAGCGACCGGGGGACGCTTCTTCACCGGGGCGGCTTTCTTCTGTGAGGCTTTCTTAGCCGGTGCTTTTTTATCCGCAACGGCTTTTTTGCTCGCGGCCGATTTGCTTGCCGGGGTGGACGTTGCGGGCTTTTCCTGAACGGCAGCTGCCATGACACCGGGCGCATGGCCCATCGTCAACACACCAAGCAAAATCCAGACAGCAGGCAAAATCGCTTTCATGAGCCCCACAACACTAACGGCAGAGGGCCATATGCTCGCCTGTTGAGTGTCACAAGACAAGCACGGTGCGCCACTCGTTCAGAAACCGCCTGCGGTTTCCTGACACAGTTGAGTCGCCAGCAAACCGAGGGTCATCAGCGCCCTTTCCGCCTCGCGATTCCACGGCGTGCCGCAATTCAGGCGGATGCAGTGGTTGAACTGCTCGGTATTACTGAAGATCAGCCCCGGCGCAATACTGATGCCCTGCTGCAAGGCGCGGACGTGCAATTCCTGGGTATTGACCCTGCCCGGCAGACTCACCCAGAGGATGAAACCGCCCGTGGGCCGGGTCATTTGCGTGCCTTCGGGGAAGTACTGCTGCACCGCCAGCTGAAATGCGCTGAGGTTTTTTCGGTATTCCTGGCGGATGTACCGTAAATGCCGGTCATAACCGCCATTTTCCAGATAAGCGGCAATCGCCATTTGCGTGACGCTGCACGCCGAATGCGTGGTGAAGGTCTGCAGACGCTGGATTTCCTGCTGATACTTGCCGGCGATCATCCAGCCGACCCGCACACCCGGCGACAACGTCTTGGAAAAGCTCGAGCAGTAGATCACCCGATCCAGTCGATCGTAGGCCTTGAGGGCTTTGGTGCGGCCCTGTTCGAACATCAACTCGCCATAGATGTCGTCTTCGACGATCTGGATATCGAAGTCCGAGGCCAGGCGCAGCAATTGTTTCTGCCGCTCTTCCGGCATGGTGCCGCCCAGTGGATTGCTCAGGCGAGTGGTCAGAACCAGCGCCTTGATTGACCATTGGTTCGCCGCCAGTTGCAAGGCTTCGAGGCTCATGCCGGTGGCCGGATCGCTGGGGATCTCGATCACTTTCAGGCCCAGCAGGTCGGCCAGTTGCAGCAGACCGTAATAGGTTGGCGATTCGGCGGCGATCAGGTCGCCCGGACGAGTCAGCACCCGCAGCGACATCTGCAGCGCATCGACACACCCGTGGGTAATCACCACTTCTGACGGATCGACGACGACCCCGGCATCGCGCATGCGGATCGCCACTTGCCGACGCAGCGGTTCGAAACCCGGGCTGAACATGTAACTGAACGCGCGCGGACTATGGAATCGGGTGACCTTGGCCAGTTGTTGATGCAGCGCGCGCACCGGGAGGTAATCGACACTCGGCACCGCAGCGCCCAACGGGAACACCCCTTCGCGCCGGGATTCGACCAACACTTGCTGAATGATGCTGGCGCGGGTGACCAGTCCTGGCCGCTCGACCCGGGCGATGTCCGGGGTCGGCGCTGTCAGTGCCGGGGTCTGGTGCACGTAGTAACCGGACTGCGGCCGTGCACGGATCAGGCCCTGATCTTCGAGGTTGGCGTAAGCCTGCAACACCGTTGCATGGCTGACATTGAGCTGCGAACTCATCTTGCGCACCGACGGCACGCGTTCTCCGGGCTGATAGACACCGCGCCGGATGTCTTCCGCCAGCTGTTGAGCAATACGTTGGTAGAGCAAGAGGTTGGTCATGACGCAGCACTCGATTTCACGGGCATTTTATTCTTGTGTGAAACAATACCGGAACAGTTTAGAAGTGTACTGGGACAGTTGCCACCATAGTCGACCGTACAGTGCAGTGTCAGCTACAGCTGTACGGATTTGCGTGCTATTCGACAGACGTAAAAAAGCCCGGCGCTGCATGACAGGCCGGGCTTTCCAGAGACGCAGCCCTCAGCGGGCGGCGCCGAGCTGGCCTTTTTCGTCGGAGAACACAATTTCCACCCGACGGTTCTGTGCTCGCCCACGCTCGGAAGCGTTGACGTCCACCGGGTATTCGTCGCCGTAACCTTCGACCTGAATCCGCTTGTCCTCGATACCCAGGTCCATCAGCACATCGGCCACCGCCTGCGCACGATCACGCGACAGCTTGAGGTTTTCCTGCTTGCCGCCGGTGCTGTCGGTATAGCCCTCGATGCGCACCACGCGTTTCGGGTTGAGCTGCAGAAACTGCACGATCTTCAGCACTACACGGTTGGCCGAGTTCTTCAGCTCCGCTTCGCCGGTGTCGAACAGCACGTCGCCCAAGGTCATGACCAGACCGCGATCGGTTTGCGTGGTGGCCAGCGCAACGATCTGCTCCTCGAGCCACTTGCCCTGCTGCTGCACGCTCAGCAGTTTGGACTCGCGCAGGGCCAGTTGCAGGCGTTGACGCTCCAGCTCAAGCTTCGCCGCACGCTCTTCGTTGAGCACCAGATTGGTGTGTTCGCGGGCGATTTCGCTGTAACGCTGACTCAGGTAGGCGTAATGCGCGACATCCCAGCCGCTGCCCCAATAGGTCGACAGGCGATCGGCACGGGCCAGCGATTCACCGGCGCGGATCACGTCCTTGGGCGCGATACGCAGCACATTGGAATCTTCCTTGACCTTCTGGAAGTCGCTGCTGGCCTGCTGCAAGGCGGCTTCGCTGTGTTGACCGGCGCAACCGTAGAGGCTTGCACAACCGGCCAGAATCAACCCGCCGAGGGCTTTGGACTTGAGGCTCATTGGGCATCTCCCAGTTGCTTGCGCAGACGGATGATGCGGGTGTTGAGCACGTTCAGTTGCTCTTCGCTCTTTTGCGTCAACACCTTGGCTTCTGCCAGACGTGCGTCCAGCTCGGCCTGTTCGGCGCGCATGCGGGCGTTCTTGAAAGACTCGTCGGTCATGTTGCCCTTGGCCCGGTTGAACTTGTCTTCGGCCAGTTTCATTTCCGGCAGTTCATCGGCGGTCGCACCGACAGCTTTGGCCTGGGTGATGGCCTGCTCGGTCAAACGCATTTGCTCATTGGGCGCAGGATCGTTGGCACAGCCGGCCAGGGCCAGAACGGCCATGGCCGCGAAAAGAGGTCGAATACTCACTAAGAATCCCTACTGTTTTGGGGCACTGACAGGTGGCTGCGGCTGTTGCTGCTGAGCCTTCCAGCGCTCGATGTTGCGTTGCAGCGCGGCTTCGGTCAGTCCGGACGCGGGCAATTCTGTCATCTTTTTAGCGAGCTGTCCGCGCAACCACGGATCGTTGCAGGCCGAGTTGTGCGAAACCGCGAGGAACAGTCCCGGTCGGTCGATCGGTTGCTCGAACGCCAGCAGATCATTGGCCATGCCCAATGCCTGCGCGGCGGCCATGCCCGAGTAGCGACCGGCGAGTACATATTCGACTTCACCCAGCAGAAGTTTCTGAAAAGCTTGAGTGATGTTTGCCGTCCGGGTCAGGGTCAGATTCTGCTCGGCGAAAGTGCCGAATGCCTGGGTCATTCGAGACTTTTCCGACAGCCCGCCGGTGTGCCCGTGCAGGTCCCTGGCTTCGCTGTAGACCAGCGTCGAGCCTTTGCGCGTCCACACCAGATAGTCGTTTTCCAGCAACGGCGGATAGATGTAGTCGAGGTTTTCCAGCTCGTTGAACATCAGCGGCGTGTCGGCCAGCATGTCCATGCGCCCGCTGCGTACTTCATCAAGGGCCTGCGCGCGTTTGCCGGCGTAGAGCAGCTCGACCTTGATCCCCAGATCCTTGGCCACTTGCTGCAACAGGTCGGCACTGGCGCCGATCAAGTGCTTGGGATTCTGCGGGTCCTGCCACAGGTACGGCGGCGCATCCGGGCTGCCGGTGACGACAAGGCGCTCGCATTTACCGGCGGCCGCAGCCATCCCCGGTAACAGGATCAATCCCAATAACAACCCGCGGCGCAGATCCATGGCAAAACACTCCCACGCAAATTCGAGACAAAAAAAAGCCCGACCATAAGGCCGGGCTCTTTATAAGTGAAGCTGCCGGATTAGACCAGCTTCTCCAGCTCAGGTACCGCTTCGAACAGATCCGCCACCAGACCGTAATCGGCCACCTGGAAGATCGGCGCTTCTTCGTCCTTGTTGATCGCAACGATCACTTTGGAGTCTTTCATGCCGGCCAGGTGCTGGATCGCGCCGGAGATACCGACGGCGATGTACAGCTGTGGCGCAACGATCTTGCCGGTCTGACCGACCTGCATGTCATTCGGTACGAAACCTGCGTCGACCGCGGCGCGCGAAGCACCCACGGCAGCGCCCAGCTTGTCGGCCAGAGCGTACAGGTGTTTGAAGTTGTCACCGTTCTGCATGCCGCGGCCGCCGGAAACGACGATCTTGGCAGCGGTCAGCTCTGGACGATCGGACTTGGCCAGTTCTTCGCTGACGAAGCTGGAAGTGCCGGCGTCGTGCGCAGCCGCTACGGCTTCAACAGCTGCCGAACCACCTTCAGCGGCAACCGGGTCGAAACCGGTGGCACGCACGGTGATCACTTTGATCGCAGCGGTCGATTGCACGGTAGCGATAGCGTTACCGGCGTAGATCGGACGCTTGAAAGTATCGGCGCTTTCTACCGAGATGATCTCGGAGATCTGGTCAACGTCCAGTGCAGCGGCAACGCGCGGCAGGATGTTTTTGCCGTTGGACGTGGCGGCAGCCAGGATGTGGCTGTAGCCCTTGCCCAGCTCTGCTACCAGCGGAGCGACGTTTTCCGGCAGCTGATGCGCGTAGGCGGCATTGTCAGCGTTCAGGACTTTGCTCACGCAAGCGATTTTCGCAGCGGCTTCAGCCACGGCGCCAGCGCCCTGACCTGCAACCAGCACATGGATGTCGCCGCCGATTTTGGCAGCAGCAGCCACGGTATTCAGTGTGGCCGGGGCCAGCACTTTGTTGTCGTGTTCAGCGATTACCAAGATAGTCATTTTTAGATTACCTTCGCTTCGTTTTTCAGTTTCTCGACCAGTTCAGCCACCGACTTGACCTTGATGCCTGCGCTGCGTGCAGCCGGCGCTTCGACTTTCAGGGTCTTGTTGGTGGAGGCGGTGGAAACGCCCAAAGCGTCCGGAGTCAGCACTTCGAGAGGCTTCTTCTTGGCTTTCATGATGTTTGGCAGAGACGCGTAGCGCGGCTCGTTCAAACGCAGGTCGGTGGTGACGATGGCTGGCAGTTTCAGCGAAACGGTCTGCGCGCCGCCGTCGATTTCGCGGGTCACGGCAACGCTGTCGCCGGAGACTTCGACTTTCGAGGCGAAAGTGCCCTGACCGTAGCCGCTCAGTGCAGCGAGCATCTGGCCGGTCTGGTTGTTGTCGCTGTCGATCGCCTGTTTGCCCAGGATCACCAGCTGAGGCTGTTCCTTGTCGACCACGGCCTTGAGCAGCTTGGCCACGGCCAGCGAAGTCAGGTCTTCAGCGGATTCGACGAGGATGGCGCGGTCGGCACCCAGAGCCAGTGCGGTACGCAGCTGTTCCTGAGCGGTGGACGGGCCGATGGAGACGACGACGATCTCAGTCGCAACACCTTTCTCTTTCAGGCGTACGGCTTCTTCCACTGCGATTTCGCAGAACGGGTTCATCGACATCTTGACGTTGGCGAGGTCTACGCCGGAATTGTCCGCCTTGACGCGGACCTTGACGTTGTAATCCACAACGCGTTTGACAGCTACAAGAACCTTCATGGATTCCTCGTTACTCTCCGGTGAAAAGAAAGTCGCCTAGGCGAACCTGGCGGTTGATGCTCATCGGGCACAAGGGCACCTCTAAAAACGCCGGCTGGGGGCGATGACCGTTCGTCAGTGGTGACCAACGGGTCATTGAATCGCACGGTGTGTAAACTGCGCGCCGGACTTGCGCTGCGCATCACCTTGTACTGCCTGTGCCCTGTCTTTAGAGGTGCTCTTGAAACCGCCAGTCTGCCTACGGCGAGCGCAAAACCGCCCGTATCTTGACCGGAACGCCTATTCCGGTCAATACGGCAAAATGGCCGTTCATAAGCCGCGCTTCTTTGATTTCTCTGGGCTGGAGCCGATTCAAACAAACGTTTGTATTGGACGCTCGGAGTGGTGTAGATATAATGCGCCGCCTAGAGAGAAAGGTGGTTTGCCCATTATTACCCTTGACGTTAACGTAAAGGCAATAACGGATGCGACACCGAACCTCCAAATTAGAAAAAAAACTGTTGAGCCTTGAGTAGGAGATAGCCTGTGGAACGCGAATACATGGAATTCGACGTGGTCATCGTCGGTGCCGGCCCCGCTGGCCTGTCCGCCGCCTGCCGTCTGAAGCAGAAGGCCGCCGAAGCCGGTAAGGAAATCAGCGTCTGCGTGGTCGAAAAAGGCTCCGAAGTCGGCGCACACATCCTTTCCGGTGCCGTGTTCGAACCACGCGCTCTGAACGAACTGTTCCCGGACTGGAAAGAACTCGGCGCCCCGCTGAACACGCCAGTCACCCGCGATGACATTTTCGTGCTGAAAAACGCCGACAGCGCGCAGAAAATTCCTGACTTCTTTGTGCCCAAAACCATGCACAACGAAGGCAACTATATTATTTCCCTCGGCAACCTGTGCCGCTGGCTGGCGCAGCAGGCCGAGAACCTGGGCGTGGAAATCTACCCGGGCTTCGCCGCTCAGGAAGCGCTGATCGACGAAAACGGCATCGTGCGCGGGATCATCACCGGTGATCTGGGCGTCGACCGCGAAGGCAACCCGAAAGAAGGCCTGTACACCCCGGGCATGGAACTGCGTGGCAAGTACACGCTGTTCGCCGAGGGCTGCCGTGGCCACATCGGCAAGCAACTGATCAAGCGTTACAACCTCGACAGCGATGCCGACGCCCAGCACTACGGCATCGGCCTGAAGGAAATCTGGGAAATCGACCCGGCCAAACACCAGCCAGGTCTGGTGGTGCACACCGCCGGTTGGCCGCTGGACATCATGGGCACCGAAAACACCGGCGGCTCGTTCCTCTATCACCTGGAAAACAACCAGGTAGTGGTCGGTCTGATCGTTGACCTGTCTTACAGCAACACTTACCTGTCGCCGTTCGACGAGTTCCAGCGCCTCAAGCATCACCCGGTGCTGGCCCAGTACCTGGAAGGCGGCAAGCGCGTCAGCTACGGCGCCCGTGCGATCTGCAAAGGTGGCCTGAACTCGCTGCCGAAAATGGTCTTCAAGGGCGGCGCGCTGATCGGTTGCGACCTCGGCACCCTGAACTTCGCCAAGATCAAAGGCAGCCACACCGCGATGAAGTCCGGCATGCTCGCCGCTGAATCGGTGGCCGACGCACTGTTCGCCGAGAAGGATGGCACTGAAGAGCTGACCTCCTACGTCGAGGCGTTCAAGAAGAGCTGGCTCTACGACGAACTGTTCGCCAGCCGCAACTTCGGCCCGGCGATCCACAAGTTCGGCGCGATCGTCGGTGGTGGTTTCAACTGGCTGGACCAGAACATCTTCGGCGGCAAACTGCCGTTCACCCTGCATGACACCAAGCCGGACTACGCCTGCCTGAAACTGGCGGCCGACTGCAAGAAGATCGACTATCCGAAGCCGGACGGCAAACTCAGCTTCGACAAACTGAGCTCGGTGTTCATCTCCGGTACCAACCACGAAGAAGAACAGCCGTGCCACCTGAAGCTGACCGACCCGAGCATCCCGATCAGCAAGAACCTGCCGCTGTACGACGAACCGGCGCAGCGCTACTGCCCGGCCGGCGTCTACGAAGTGATCACCAAGGAAGACGGCGAAAAACGCTTCCAGATCAACGCCCAGAACTGCGTGCACTGCAAGACCTGTGACATCAAGGACCCTTCGCAGAACATCACCTGGGTCACGCCGGAAGGCGCTGGCGGCCCGACTTACCCGAACATGTAAGCCGTATCGCTGAACAACGAGGCTCCCGAAACGGGGGCCTTTTTGTTGCCCAGGTTTTTTCCACAGCGCATGACTCATGTGGGAGCGGGCTTGCTCGCGAAGGCTGCGGGTCAGGCAACCTATCCGTCAACTGACACACCGCATTCGCGAGCAAGCCCGCTCCCACAGGGAATCATCGTCGAATCAGGCTACGCGTTCGTCGCCAGGGCTACGCTCGAAGTAGCGCTTGTACTCGCGACTGAACTGCGACGTACTCTGATAGCCCACCCGATGCGCCACCTGCGCCACGCCCAGCCCTTCGGCGACCAGCAAGGTCTGCGCCTTGAGCAGGCGTAAACGCTTCAGGTACTGCACCGGCGACAACAGCGTGCTGCGCTTGAAGTGCTCGTGGAAGGATGAAACGCTCATGTTCGCGCAACTGGCCAGAGTCTCGACGTTCAGCGGCTCGGTGTAATGCGCATGCAGATGACTGATCGACGCCGCCACCCGGGCGAACTGCCCCTGCTGTTCCACCAGCGCGCGCAACACATCGGCCTGTGGCCCGCGCAGCGCGGTGAACAGCAATTCACGCACCCGCGCCGGCCCGAGAATCTGCCGCTCCAGCGGATCGTGCAGGCAGCGCAACAAGCGTTCGACGCAGCCACGCATGTCATCGTCGAGGACCACCGAGGTCATCGACTCCGGTGTCTGCGCCGGAATGTGCCGCCCCGGCGCCAGCCCCATGGCCAGCACTAATTCACCGAGCAGCACCCGATCGATCGCTACCGACACCCCCAGCAACGGCGCATCCGGCAAGGCAAAGGTTTCGCACTCGAACGGCACTGGCAGCGCCTGAATCAGGTAGTGCCCGGCGCCATACTCCATGGTGCGCGGGCCGAGAAACGCCAGTTTGCTGCCCTGAGCGATGATCATCAGGCTCGGCTCGTAAATGTGCGGGCCACGCGCCACGTCGCAACTGGCGCGCAACACCTGCACGCCGGGCAACCCGGTCTGGCTGTAACCATCGCAGAGCGCCAGCGGCTCGATCAGCGAAACCAGCGTGGCATTGGCATCAAGGTGACGGGTCAACTGCATCGGAGGGGTCTTCAAAAAATTCACGGAAAAAGGCATGAAAGCATCATCGCAGATCCTTTTGCCAATGCGCTTGCCCAGACCTGCATGCCGGAGGATTAGGCATGAGACCCGGAGGAATCGTCATGGCCGCAGCGGCAGACGGCGCCCAAAATGCGCCACCTCACCTGTCACTGCTTCTGCGAGGTTTCTCATGTACACCGCTATCGGTTATGCCGCCCAATCGGCCACCACTCCCCTCGCCCCGATGAAATTCGAACGCCGCAGCCCACGCGCTGACGACGTGGCGATCGAGATCCTGTACTGCGGCGTCTGCCACTCCGACATCCACCAGGCCCGCAACGAATGGGGCATCGCGGTTTATCCGTTGATGCCCGGCCATGAGATCGTCGGCAAAGTCACCGCCGTTGGTGCGAACGTCACTCAACATAAAGTCGGCGATCTGGTCGGTGTCGGTTGCATGGTCGACTCCTGCCGCACCTGCGCTGCCTGCCAGCAGAACCTCGAGCAATACTGCCTCGAAGGCCCGACCATGACCTACGCCACCCCGGACCGGGTCGACGGCAGCAACACCATGGGCGGTTATTCGGACAGCATCGTGGTCAGCGAGCACTTCGTCGTGCGCATTCCGGAAAAGCTGGATCTGGCCAGCGCCGCGCCGATCCTCTGCGCCGGCATCACCACCTACTCACCGCTCAAGCACTACGGGGTCAAGGCCGGTGACAAGGTCGGGATTCTCGGCATGGGCGGCCTCGGCCACATGGGCATCAAATTCGCCAAGGCCATGGGCGCGGAAGTCACGCTGTTCACCCGTTCGGCGAGCAAGGCCGAAGAAGGTCGTCGTCAGGGCGCCGATCATGTGATCGTCTCCACCGATGCCGAACAGATGGCTGCCGCTGCAGGCCGGTTCGACTTCCTGCTGGACACCATTCCGGTGCAGCACGACCTCAACCCGTACCTGCAAACCCTGCGCTTTGATGGCGTGCACATTCTGGTCGGCCTGATCGAACCGATCGACCCGCCCGTGCACGCCGCCAATCTGGTGCTGGGGCGCCGCGTGCTGGCCGGCTCGTTGATCGGCGGCATCGCCGAAACCCAGGAAGTGCTGGATTTCTGCGCCGAGCACAACATCACCTGCGACATCGAAATGCTCGACATCCGCCAGATCAACGAGGCTTACGCCCGAATGATTGCCGGTGACGTGAAGTATCGCTTCGTGATCGACATGGCGACGTTGAAGCTTTAAACCTTCAGACCGAGTTCTGCCGAGAGCCGGGCTGTGACCCCTTTGATCAGGGGAATCAGCTCGGCCATTTTTTCCAGCGGCATGTACGGCACGGTGCTGGCGATGCTGATCGCCGCCACAATGCGCTTGCTCGCATCGCGAATCGGCGCCGCCACGCAGCGGATCGACGGTTCGTTGTCTTCCAGATCGAAGGCGTAGCCGCCGGCCACGTACTCGGTCATGCGTTGTTCGAGCTGTTCCCACGATTGCTGGGGATGCTGCGGCCAGAACTGACTTTTCCCACCCGCCGGCAGGCTGATGTCGTACAGCCGCTGCCAATCCTGCGGTGCATCGTCGAGCATCAAGGCCTTGCCGATCCCGGTGCGTGCCAACGGCATGCGATGGCCGACCCGCGAGCGCATTTCCGGGCCGTTACGCCCCGGATTCTTCAGCAGATACAAGACCTCGTCGCCCTCACGAATGCCCAGGTGCACGGTGTCGCCGGTCAGCGCCGACAACTCGTCCAGGTACGGCCCGGCCAGACTCACCAGCGGCAACTCTTCGCGCGCCTGAAACCCCAGCTCGATCAGCTTCGGCCCCAGCAGATAGCCGATTTGTGGCACCACGCGCAGGTAGCGCTCGTCGACCAGGCAACTGGCCAGACGATGGGTGGTGCTGCGCGTGGTGCCGATCAGCCGGGCGATCTCTTTCAGATCGCGGGCGCCACTGGCCACCGCCTGCACCACACCCAGTCCGCGAAGCAGGGTCTGGGTGCCGGTGGGCGCGGCGTCCTTGGTTTTTTCCGGGGCGTCTTCCTGCATATCCAGCCTTTACCGTTGAGCGAGGGAACGGGCGGCATTATGGTCGCCCGACGCAGACGACTACAACTCGATACGTTCGACCTTGCCCACCAGCAGCACGTAGGACAATGCACCGATCAGCGCCAGCACCGCGATGTAGGTGATCGCCGGGGCGAACGAATCACCGCTGGCGAGGAACCCGATGACAATCGGCGTGGCAATCGCCGACAGGTTGCCGATGAAGTTGAACACCCCACCGGTCAAGCCGAGCAAACGCGCCGGAGCCAGGGTCGAGACCAGCGACCAGGTGATCGAGGCCAGACCGTTGCCGAAAAACGCCAGCGCTAGGAAGGCAATCACCAGCGGTGTCGATTCAACGAAATTGGCGCCGATGATCGAGGTGGAAATCAGCAGCCCGCCAATGATCGGCAACTTGCGCGCGAAGCCCACGCTGCAGCCACGGCGGATCAACAGGTCGGAAAAGAACCCCGAGCACAGCACGCCGACAAAGGCCGCGAGAAACGGCAGCGATGCCAACAGGCCGGACTTGATGAAGTCCATGCCGCGATATTTCACCAGGTAGGTCGGGAACCACGTCAGGAAGAACCACAGCGTCGAGTTCAGGCAGAACTGGCCGAGGTAGATGCCCCACAATTTGCGTTTGCTCAGGACGATGCCGAGGTCGGTCCAACTGAACGAGGCCTTGGCCGTTTGCGCTTGAATGTCTACGAGTCCGCCACCCTCGCGGATCAGGTCGATCTCCGCGTCGTTGGCGCCCTTGAAATCTCGCGGTTCGCGATACACCGCGTACCAGATCGCTGCCCAGATGATGCCAGCCGCACCGGTTGCGACGAACACCATGTGCCAGCCGAATTCATGTTGCAGCCAGGCCAGCACCGGGGTCAGAAACGCCAGGCCGACAAACTGCCCGGAGGTGTAAAAACCAATCGCCGTGGCCCGCTCACGCTCGGGAAACCAGGTGGTCACCACGCGGCTGTTGATCGGATAGGCCGGTGCTTCCAGCGCGCCGACCGCCATGCGCAGCACAAACAGCGCAATGAAACTCGCAGCGAAACCGAGCAGCACCGTGGCCAGCGACCACAGCAGCAGCGCGACACTGTAGAGGATGCGCGGCGGCACCCGATCCACCAGCCAGCCGCCGGGAATCTGCATCGCAGCGTAGGTCCAGCCGAATGCGGAGAAAATCAGCCCGACGTGAACCGGGTCGATGCCCAGTTCACTGGTCAGCGCGGGCGCGGCAATCGACAGGTTGCTGCGGTCGAGGTAGTTGATGACCACGGTGATGAACAGCAACACCATGATGAAAAACCGCTTGCGGCTGGGCGTGACTAAAGACGCCTGCCCGGTGAGGGTTTGCGTTGGCATGGGGGGTGCCTCTTCTTATGATTATTTGAGCTCATTGACGCCATCCCCCATCCATGGAGATCAATTGTGGGAGGGGGCTTGCTCCCGAATGCGGAGTGTCAGTCGACATCTCTTTAGCTGACATGCCGCATTCGGGAGCAAGCCCCCTCCCACAAGGATTTGTGGTGAGTCAGAAGGCACTCACCACTCGGCAAAACTGCCATCGGCATGGCGCCAGATCGGGTTGCGCCAGCGGTGGCCGACCGCCGCGCGTTCGATCACGTATTCCTCGTTGATCTCGATGCCCAGCCCTGGCCCGTTCGGAATCTTCACGAAGCCCTGGTCGTAGTCGAACACTCGCGGATCCTTCACGTAGTCGAGCAGATCGTTGCTCTCGTTGTAATGGATACCCAGACTCTGCTCCTGGATAAACGCGTTGTAACAAGCCGCGTCCAGTTGCAGGCACGCCGCCAGCGCAATCGGCCCCAGCGGACAATGCAGCGCCAGCGCCACGTCGTAGGCTTCGGCCATGTTGGCGATCTTGCGGGTCTCGGTGATACCGCCGGCATGCGAGGCATCCGGCTGGATGATGTCGACGTAGCCTTCGCTCAGCACCCGCTTGAAATCCCAGCGCGAGAACAGCCGCTCGCCAAGGGCGATCGGCGTGCTGGTCAACGGTGCCAGCTCTTTCAGCGCTTCGTAGTTTTCACTGAGCACCGGCTCTTCGATGAACATCAGTTTGTACGGGTCGAGCTCCTTCATCAGCACCTTGGCCATCGGCTTGTGTACCCGACCGTGGAAGTCGACGCCGATACCGACGTTCGGCCCGACCGCATCGCGCACGGCGGCAACGTTGGCCAGGGCCAGATCGACTTTCTCGAAGGAGTCGAGGAACTGCAGCTCTTCAGTGCCGTTCATTTTCACCGCAGTAAAACCCCGGCTCACCGCCTCTTTCGCGGCACGCGCGGTGTCGGCCGGACGATCGCCGCCGATCCATGAATACACACGAATCTTGTCGCGCACCTGACCGCCGAGCAGATCGCTGACCGACACGCCAAGGGCCTTGCCCTTGATGTCCCATAGCGCCTGATCGATACCGGCCAGCGCACTCATGTGGATCGCGCCACCACGGTAGAAGCCACCGCGGTACAACACAGTCCAGATGTCCTCGATGTTGCGTGGGTCTTTGCCGATCAGGTAGTCGGACAATTCTTCAACGGCAGCGGCGACGGTGTGTGCGCGGCCTTCGACCACAGGCTCGCCCCAACCGGTCACACCCTCATCGGTTTCGACCTTGAGGAAGCACCAGCGCGGCGGGACGATGAAGGTGGTGAGTTTGGTGATTTTCATCTGTTTGTCTCTCTTGTTAGATGCAGCGCACGCAGCGCCGGATAAATCTCAGCGAAGGGCCTTCCAGGCAGCCACGTAGGCCTTGGCATTGGCCGCCACTTGTTCAACCGTCATGCCCGGTTTGAACAGGCCGGAACCGAGGCCGAAACCTTTCACACCAGCGTCGATGAACGCTTGCATGTTGTCCGGGGTGATCCCGCCGACCGGCGCCAGCACCGTCCCGGAAGGCAACACCGCGAGCCATGCCTTGACCACCGCCGGGCTCATCTGCTCGGCCGGGAACAGCTTGAGAATGTCCGCGCCCTCCTCCAGCGCCGCGAACGCTTCGGTCGGCGTCGCTACTCCCGGCGACAGGTACAGCCCCGCCGCTTTCGCTGCGCGCAGCACCTTGGCGTCGCTGTGTGGCATCACGATCACCTGGCCGCCGGCCTCTTTCACCAGCTCGACCTGCTCCGGGGTCAACACCGTGCCGGCACCGATCAGGCAATCGGCGGGCAAGGTCTGACGCAGGATGCGGATACTTTCGTACGGCGACGGGGAATTGAGCGGTACTTCGATGACGCGAAATCCGGCGGCATACAGGACTTCTCCGACAGCAGCGGCTTCCTGCGGATGCAGGCCACGCAGGATTGCGATCAGACCGTTTTGTGCCAATGCTTGCTTGAGCATGTCAGGCCTCCAGTCAGGGTTAACGGGATAAGGAATCGAGCAGCCCGGCGGCCAGCGCCAGTTGCCACAGGCCACGCTCGGTGGCCTGCTCGGCCAGCGTGACGCGCGCGAAACCGCAGGCATCGAGGGCACGGCCGTAACGGGCGCAGAGTTGCGCGTTGCCGATGAGGATGATCGACGGCAGATGCACGCTGTTGCGTCGGCGCCGCTGAACGGTGGCGAGTGCCGCCAGCTCATGACCGATCATCAAACCGGACAGGTAGTCCGCTTGCGCCGTCGGCGCCAGTTCGCCGGTCAGGCCCAAAGTACGCGCACTGAATAATGTGGAGAGCACACCCAGTTCGCCGTCCGCCGACAGCGCCACTTGCACGCCACGGTCGAACGCCAACCCGTCGAACGCCGCACCCTGTTGCTGGGTACGCCCGAGAATGCTGTGCTCACTGAGCACAGCGAACACTTCGCCGGTCATGAAGGTGTCGAAATGAGTGATGCGGCCCTCGATCACCTCCACCCACTTGGAGTGGCTACCCGGCAGACCGATCAACAGATCGCCGCCCGCCTCGGCCGGCAGGTTCTGCAGTACGCCGAGGACCTGAGTTTCTTCGCCGCGCATCACATTGGGCAGACGCGAACGCTGGATCACCCCCGGCACGATATGTACCCGCGTGCCGCGCAGACTGACCAGTGTTTGTAAGGAATTTCCGAGATTGGCGACGTTCGCCGGCGTCTCGCAGTAGGCCGCTTCGCGCCAGCCCTGGGCGCTGCCGACCATGCCGCAGGCGATCACTGGCAGATCCGGCTGCGCCTCGAGCCAGTCGCCACACGCCTCTTCGAAGGCCAGTTCAAAGCCGTCGGCGCATTCACCACCGTGGATGACTCGCGGCGTCTTCGGTAACTGCATGATCCCGGACGACAGCGCACGCTGCTCCAGCACCACCCCGCCCGCCGCGAGTTTGTAAGCACGTAATGAGGTCGTCCCCCAGTCGAGCGCGATCAATTGCGCCTGCATCGCTTCACCTGTTTTGTTTTTGGCAGTGAGTGCGACGGACTATAGACCTTTCAAGCGCGAAATCTCAATATGTAATTTTACATCCCATATTTTGGGATTAAATAAGTCCATTTTGTCCAACGCTGAACGACGTCCGTTCAGGTGCAGGCAGGACGACACGTTAAAAAACCAGCAATCAGTAGCAGCCGGAATCCTCTCAGCCCCATCAATCGCGCTTCTCTTGAATCGCACGCACGATGTCAGTTGCTGGGATGAGCATTGACTTCGAATAATATCCACCGAATGAATAAGCAGAAGTGAACACCTTACAAGAGATGACATTACGCTGATCTAATACCTGCAATAATTCACTGGCAGGCATAAAAATATTTGATACGCCCTCATCCTCTTTTTTAAACGAGGACAATTTGGCCATATAAATATGCTCCGCTTTAGATCCAGAACTATCAAGCTCCACAAAATCCCCCACCAAATACTGAGTCAACTTGTCAAAATCCTTAAACTCGACATCCTTATCCAGCGAGCAGAACAAAGACTCGCCCAACTGACTTTCCCCGGTCACATCCTGAAAAAAATTCAACAGATCGGTTTTCGAACCAAACTTAATACCTAAAGATGAGTGATCATCTCCACCACTGACAGAAATCAAGTCAATATCAATGACCGGAAGAACCGGTTGCTTAGTGCAAGAACTGCACAGTAGCAGTGTCAGAAAAACAAACAACGACTTCATTTCGAAGATTCCAAATATTGACTCAAACGTTCATACACAATATCGCATGCCGATTTACCACCCTGTAGCGTAGCGCCAAACATGACACCTGCCTGACGATGGTTGGCGTCTACCGCTTCGTTGATAGCTGGCCCAGATGTCATAACCCAACGCTCGCCCATGCTGGCAACGTTATCAGATGAATCCGTCACTTTGGGCGAAGCCAATACATTGACCCAATAATCTGCCGAGGGCTTCGGTGTCGTGAAATATATATCAGACACCATCCAGACACCTGTGCCACCGCCAACAGGATCAAGCGTTACCAATACCTTTACGGTGTAACCGCGCTCTTTCAAAATCGAAGTCAGATGTGCACCATTCCAACCACCCAAACTATGACCTACAACGACAATATAGACCGACTTATCACCTTTCAAAGGACGCTCGACGTACTTTTTAATATCTTTTTCACCGCGAACGTCTTTGTAACTTATGTACGGCAGATTAACCTCAACTTTCTGCTCATTAGTGAGACGTTTCTCTAACTGCTTCCATGCATTCATCACGTTATGATGCGGCGGTTCATTTTGATAGTATTCTTCCTTATCCCCAGCACCGCCAATAAAAAACACTGCAACCTTTTTTACTTTAACCGCAGCCTGTTTTACGCTCTGATCAGTCTTGCAGGTCAACTCATGACCAGCCACTTCAGTTTTACAATCGTTGAGTGCGGGATTTTCGACTTCCATTTCGATCACTCTACGAACAGGTTAATAGTTTCGGCCAAATGCGAACTGACCATATGGGTAAAGCCCTGTTCATCGGTGATGCCATGCTCAACACGCCCATCGCCTCGCTGAATCGCATAAGGGTGGTCGGGAATAGGTTCGCCCGTGGCTTCATTAACGACCTGCATCCGATCATTGAAATGCACCGGCATCGGCAACAACCCACTAAACGCTGCCCCTCCGCCACTTTGTCCAATAATCACCGTGCCCGAACCACCGACCACGACATTGCCGTGGCCACCGGTGCTGTCGAGGGTTGCGGCGTTCAGGCCGTTGATGAATACGGTGCCGGAAACAGCGCCGGTGATCGGGCTGCCACAGGCTGATTTGTCGGTCATGCGCGCAGCGGCGAGGCCGTCGAAGAAGACGTCGGGCGAGCCGGAAACGATCGGGTTGGTGCCATGGCCTGGCAATGGGCAGGCGGTCGGGTCGGTGACGCGGGCGGCGGGTTTACCACTCAATTCAAAGCTCCTTGCTTCAGAGGTTCCGGGTGCGGCTGATGGATGTCGATGTCGGTCGCGGCGAAGCGCCAGCGGTTGTCGACAGGGTCGAACAGTGCGTGGCAGTGCTCACGGCTGTCGGGGGATGTGGCAGTTTGCAGATGTCGCCAGGCTTGGTCGGTTTGCCAGGCCAGTTCGGCCGGCGCGGCGTCGTCGAGCTCGTTGAGCCAGGCGTTGTAATTGCGCAGTTGATTACGCTCGTAAGCCGTTTGCAGCAGATCGGCCATTTGCACGCCGAGGTCCAGATGATGTTCGGCGGTCCACTGGCCGATCTCGGAATAGACGTACCAGCCCATCGGCATCAACGCGCCGTCCTTGAGCAACGAATGGCTGGCGGGGGCGACGAAACCGCAACAGATGTGCAGCGTCAGCCAGCCCTGATGCGCGTCGATAAACGCATTCGGCTCGAAGTGGCGTAACGCGATCACACGGTAGTCACCCAGGCCGGCGCTGCGTGTCATGAGTTCGGCGTCGAGCCGCGACACAAACGCACGAATGGCTTTGCCGCCCGTGCGATTGACGATGCACAGGATGTCTACCGGTTGACGCTGAGGGTTGTCAGAGCAGCCTGAGTTTTTCACCAGGCCATACAGGCGCATTGACGCCCGCAATCCGCTCATCGCCGGTCACTCAGAGACACAGCGAAGGCCCCACGGGCGTGGAGAAGTTTTGCCAGAAGCATTGCAGGTGTCGTCCGTGAGCGCGCAAAAATGGCGCGTAGAATGCCGGACTAGAGCGGTGGCGGCAATCACTTCAACATCGGATTGCCATCATCTCCTCAGCCTTCGGCAAACTCACGCAACACCTTGCCATCCATGCGATAGCGCACCCACTCTTCCTGCGGCTGCGCACCGAGGGATTTGTAGAATTCGATGGCCGGGGTGTTCCAGTCCAGCACGCTCCATTCGAAGCGCCCGCAGTCATTGGCACAGGCAATTTTCGCCAGATGCCGCAACAGGGTTTTGCCGGCCCCACCGCCGCGTTGTTCGGGGGTGATGTAGAGGTCTTCGAGGTACAGGCAGTTGCTGCCGAGCCACGTCGAATAGCTGAAAAAGAACACCGCAAAACCGATCGGCACACCGTCACGCAGGCAGATCAGGCCGTGGGCGGTCGCGCCTTCGCTGAACAGGCTGCGCTCGATGTCGGTGACGCTGGCGATCACTTCGTGGCGAGCCTTTTCGAAATCTGCCAGTTCGGTGATGAAGGCGAGGATTTGCGGTGCATCGCTGGGGGTCGCCGGGCGGATTTCGATCGTCATGAACGGGCCTTGTCGGAAAAGGGAAAGCGCCATACTAAGGCCGGATGCGGCGCTCGTCACATGGCAACACAGAGAATATCCTGCGCCGATATTGCAATGTGGGAGCGGGCTTGCTCGCGCAAGCGGTCTGACAATCAACAATGATGGTGACTGGATTGACGCCTTCGCGAGCAAGCCCGCTCCCACAGGAACTTCGCCAGTCTGAAAGGATGCTCATGAACACTGAGATTTTTATGCCCGTGGAGTCGCTTGCAGCAGCACTGCTGCCCCACGCCCTCGAACCCGGCGACGACGGTGCCCACGACCTCGCCCACCTGCAACGGGTCTGGCACAACGCGCGCACCTTGCAGGCCGAGGAAGGTGGCGACCTGGAAGTGTTGCTCGCTGCCGTGCTGCTGCACGATTGCGTGACCGTGGAAAAAAACTCGCCGCTGCGCTCGCAGGCTTCGCGTCTCGCCGCAGAAAAAGCCGCCAGCGTGCTGGCCGATCTGGACTGGCCCGAAAGCAAAATCAGTGGCGTCACCCACGCCATCGAAGCCCACAGTTTTTCCGCCAACATCACCCCGCTGACCCTCGAAGCGAAACTGGTCCAGGACGCCGACCGGCTCGACTCGCTGGGCATGCTCGGCGTTGCCCGCACCTTCTACGTCGCCGGGCGCATGGGCAGTGCGTTGTATGACCCGCTCGACCCTGAAGCCAAGGAGCGCGACTACGACGACACCCGCTTCTGCCTCGATCACTTCCAGACCAAGCTGCTGCACCTGGCCGATGGTTTCCAGACTGGCGCCGGTCAGCGTCTGGCGCAGATCCGCCATCAACGCCTGAAGGGTTTCATGGAGCAGTTCAAGGAAGAAATCGGCCTCGACTGATAGTCCTGTGTCTCGACCGTTCGTCGCTCATCAGGCACCAATCCGATTCAACGGCAGACCAAACACAGGTAAGGAATTCAATCACTGGAGAAGCCCTATGATCCCGTCAAGGTTGACTGCCCTCGTATTCAGCGCCCTGCTCTGCCCAGCGGTGTTCGCCGCGTCCACCACCGCAGCGGGCACAGGCCCCACCGATCCGGTTCCATCACCGCGCGCCCCTGCCATTAACAGTGCCCCAGGCATGAACACCGATGGCTCCGGCGTACCCTTGATCAACCAGCCACCTGCCACTGGCACCGACCCACGCACCCAAGGCGGTGACCCCGGTCGCCAGGGTGGCATGAACACCCCTGACTCCCCCGCCACACCCGATAACGCCGGCCCCGGCATCGGCTCGAAAACCACCACCGGTGGCTCGGGCTCCGAGGGCGGCGGCCAGTAGTTCGCCGACGCGAGCGTCCTATTCACATCCATGAAGAGGTAACCATGAACGTCGATAAAAACCTGGAAAAAGAAGTCCTCACCCGCCTGCTGCATGCCCATCCGAGCGGACTGGGCAAAGAGGTGCTGGACAATTATCGCGGCGAGAAAGTGGTGGCCAGCGCCCTCGCCTCCCTGCAGGATCGCGGACTGATCCACCATGGTCATGTGACCTGCAACGAGGCCGGCGAACACTCGTTGAATCTGCCGATCAAGCTCAGTGCGGCGGGCGTCGAAGCGGCGCGCAAGCTGGATCTGCAGTAGACCTCAGGCCGCTCGCTGCCGGTGCGGCGAGCGGCCGAATCTGCACACAAGAGGAGAAATCCCATGCCTCGTGGAAGCAAAGACAAATACACCGCCGAACAGAAGCGCAAGGCCGAACACATCGAAGACAGCTATGAGAAAAAAGGCTTGTCGAAGGATGCAGCCGAGGCGCGTGCCTGGGCGACGGTCAACAAACAGTCGGGCGGCGGCGAAAAGGCTGGCGGTTCCGGACGCAAGAAACCGGCGAGTGCCAAGTCCGAAGACCGCAAAGAATCATCGCGGCGAGCGGTGGCCAGTCGCGGGGAACATGCGCGCGACAGCAAGGCGTCGCGCGAGACGCAGACCGTGGACAGTCTGAGGAAAGAGGCGCGGGCGAAGAACATTGCCGGGCGCTCTTCGATGCGCAAGGATGAGTTGATTGCGGCGTTGCGCAAGGCCGGCTGATCCATATTTTGTGCTGAGCCGTATGGCCTCTTCGCGAGCAAGCCCGCTCCCACATTGGAGTTGTGAAAGACGCAAATCCCCCCTGTGGGAGCGGGCTTGCTCGCGAAGGCGGTTGATCAGTCGCCGCAGGACTCGCGGATAAACCCATCCACTTCAGCCGCGCCCGGCGCAGTCGCCGGCCCCCATCGTGTCACTGCCAAAGCCGCCGCCGCATTCGCCCGCCGCGCCGCCTCATGGGCGGGCAAACCCTGCGCCAACCCGGCGACGAACACCCCGGCATGGGCATCACCCGCCCCGTTGCTGTCCACGGCCTTTACCGCAAACCCCGGTACATGCCGTCGCTCGCCACGCTGCTGAATCCAGCAACCCTGTGGTCCATCGCGCACCACCATCAGCACATCCTTAGGCAGATGATCCGCCAGCCGATCCAGCGCTTGAGCAATGTCTGCAGCCTCGGTAAAGCGCAACGCCTCGACGCTATTGCTGGTCCACACATCAATGCGCGGCAGCAGCGCCCGCATCAACGGCGAGTCCGGCGACTCGACCAATGGCCCCGGATCAAACACCACGTTGATTGACTGCGGCAGCGCCAGCGTCCAGTCCAGCAGCGCCTGCGCCTTGCCTGCGTGCAGCAGGCTGTAACCGCTTACATAAACGTAGTCGCCCGCCTCGGCCGCTACGCTGTTCAAGTCCTCTCCGGTCACCTCACCTTCAGCGCCGATGTAGGAAATGAAACTGCGCTCGGCCGACGCATCGGTCAGCGCCACGCATATCCCGGTATCGCGTTGTGCAGGCATCTGGATGCCGATGTGAATGCCTTCATCCTTCATCGCCTGACGCGCCAGATCGCCGAAACGCCCGGTGCCGTGGCGACCGAGATAGACCACCGGCAAACCATTGCGCACGGCTGCGGCCATCACGTTGAAGCCGCCGCCAGCCTCGAAAGCGGCAGACTGCGCCAGCACATCGCCGCCGATTTGCGGCAGCTGATCCACGGCCATGACCAGGTCGATGATGACCTGGCCGGTGTGCAACATCTTAGGCATGAGCATTCTCGACTTGCGCGGCACGGCGATCTTTCGCCCCGCCAAGGACGAAGTAAATGCCACCGGCCACCACGAAGGTCACGATCCAGCCGAGGCCGTTGTGGCCCAGCCACGAGTCGGACAAAAAGCCCTTGAACCAGACGTTCTCGGCGGTGGTGCCGATGGTGGTAAAACTGAAGCCGAGCACGATGGCAATCGCCCACGCGCCGAACGCGCGCCACTCGATGCCGCCGCGATACCAATAGGCGCTGCTCGGGCTGACATCGAGCAGGTCTTTGGGGCTGTAGTAGTGACGGTGAATCAGGTCGACCACGAAGATCCCGACCCATGCGGTGATCGGCACCGCCAGCAGCGAAATGAAGGTGATAAACGGGCCGTAGAAGCTGTCGGCAATCAGCATGAAGTAGATCGAGCCGGCGAAGATCGCCACGATGTCGACCACCACCGCGTAGACGCGTTTGACCTTCAGACCGAGGGTCAGCGTGGTCAGACCGGCGGAGTACACCGACAGGTTGTTCGACAGCAGCAAGCCACCGAACGCGGTGATCAGGTACGGCACGGCCATCCAGGTCGGCAGCATGTCGCGGATGGCCACGATCGGGTCAGTCGCCGATGCCAGATCGTTGTTGCCCACCGACAGCAGGCCGCCGAGGGTGATCAGCAGCACCAGCGGAATCCCCGCACCGAACGCCGCCGAGGCGACCAGCCGTACAGCCTTGACGCTGCGGTGCTGATAGCGCGACATGTCCGCACCGGCGTTAGCCCAGCCAATCCCGGTGCCGGCGGCCATGGTGCCGATGCCGATGATCATCGCGCTCAGCGGCGCTGGCGTGGCGTTGAACACCGCGCTCCAGTCGATGGTCGCGCAGAGGAAGCCGCCGACCAGAATGTTCAGCGCGCCGAACACGTAGGTCGCCCACTTCTGGATCACCAGCAAGGTGGCGTGACCGAGGCCGGAAACCGACAGAGTCAGCAGGACGAAAATGGCGATTAAGATCAGCGTCAGCACTGGCGCACTTTTCGCTTCAACCGGCGAGCCGAACAGGATCGAACACAGCGACAGCAGCACGAACGCCGCGGTGGTGGTGTTGACCGTTTCCCAGCCCAGACGTGACATCAGCGAGACCAGCGTCGGGCCGATATTGCCACGCACGCCGAAGATCGCCCGCGACAGGGTCAGACTCGGCGCGCGGCCACGGCGGCCGGCAATCGAGATGATCCCGACCACGGCGAATGAACCGGCGGCGCCGACGATGGCAACGATGATCGCCTGCCAGATCGCCAGCCCGCGAAACGCCACCAGCGTGGCGCCCAATGGCAGGCCGAGAATGGAAATGTTGGCGGCGAACCAGACCCAGAACAGTTGCAGCGGATGACCGTTGCACTCGGCTTCCGGCACCGGCTCAATGCCGCGGGTTTCCAGTTGCCCGGCGCTTGGCCCGGCGTTTGTTGAACTCATGAACAGTGCTCCTGTTTGCCTTTATTGTGGTTGTGGCAATGACGCAAAACGACAAGACATCCCGGCCATCCTCGGCCTGTCTGTGCGATCCATTGCGGGGTAAAAATCCGTAATCCGCAGCGCGCCATTCGCGAGCAAGCCCGCTCCCACAGGAGATTTGTGAACGGCTCAAATCCCCTGTGGGAGCGGGCTTGCTCGCGAAGGCGTCAGCTCAGTCAACGCAGGGTCAACAGCCCCTGCACCAACGGTTCAAGCTCCAGATGATTGACCGCTTTGACCGTGGCAATCATCGGCGCCGGCCAACTCTCAAGACCCAGGCAGGCCCCGAGCATGGCGCCGAGAATCGCCGCGATGGTGTCAGTGTCACCGCCAAGACTGGCGGCCATGCACAACGCATCGAATGCGCTCATCTCGCCAACGGCCACTTGCTGCGCCAGGGCGAACGACACTACGACCGATTCCTGCGAGGCCACCGAAGTGCCGATCACGTCGTACAGCAGATCCGCCAGCAGCGCCTTGTCGCTGTCGACGCTGATGGTTCGCGCCCAACTGATGCGCGAAGCGATGCGCCCGCCGGCCACCCAGTGCCCATGCGCCTCGGCCTGCTGCGCAATCTGCTGGCCAAGGTTCAATGCCTCGCCCAGATCCATGCCGTTGATCCCGGCCGAAACCACCGCCGCCACCGCCGCCGCACTGGAAATCCCCAGCGTGGTGTTGTGGGTGACCTGACAGGCCTGGACCACGGCTGCGATGAAACGCTCAGGATCGGCGACGTCTGCCGCGATGCCCACCGGAGTGATGCGCATGGCCGCGCCGTTGGTGGTGCCGTAACGCCCGGCCTCCTCCGGCGAATGCCCGGCGAGGATCATTTCAATGGCGCGTTTGGTCGACGGGCCGAGCAGGTCCTGCGACCCCTTGGCCTGCATCTCGGCTTCCCACTCGATCAGCCGTTGAGCGAGGACTGCCGGCTCGATCTGACCCTTGCCTTCGACCAGCAACTGACCGACCAGAATCGCCTGTTCGGTGTCGTCGGTGATCGAGCCTTTGGGCATGTTGGCGGCGATCGGTTGCAGAGGACCGGCATCCTGCAGATCGGTGATCCGGCCAAAGCGGGTCTTGATCGTTTCGCGGTTCAACGATTGCGTCGGCATGCCCAGCGCATCACCGAGGGCCAGGCCATAAAACGCACCGAGGGCACGGTTGAGCGCGGTCATTTCGATTCTCCAAATTGCAGGTGCAGGCGGAAATGCACCGGGTCGAGCAGGCTTTCGACCTGCTCCATGAAACGGTTCTGCCGGTCGTAGGTGGTACGCAGGGCCTTGAGGAACACGGTGCCGACCGGGCGCCCGAGCAGTTCGGCGTCTTCGGCATTGAGTGGTTCGGCGCCGATCCACTGATCGCCGCGCTCGCCGATGTAGCCGTAGGCAGCGAGGGTGATGGTCAGCGAGTTGTCGATCAGACCGACCCGCGGCAGGCTTTCCAGGCCGCCGGTGGCCGGCATCAAAGAACGTTCAAGGGACACCAGCGTGCCGTCGTTGGAACGACGACGGCGATCGAGGGTGATGAATTGGTCGGTGCCGAAGCGCGAAAGCAGATCAGGCCGCGTCACCGCTTCCAGGCGCAGCACTTCGGTGTTGATCAGCGCCCCGCTGTCGGCCAACGCCTGCGCCCAGCCGCTGCGCTGATCGAGCGCGACACCATCGAAGGTGACGATCGAGCCGACCCCGCTTTGCGTGGCGATGTAATTGCGCCGCTTCAGTTCGGCCAGCGCTTCGCGCAACGTGCCACGGCTAACGTTGAATTCCTGAGCCAACTGATGCTCGCCGGGCAACAGAAAGCCGTCCTCCATGAGGCCGCTTTCAATGCGCCGGACGAGTTCGTCGACCACCCGTTGTTTCTTGTCAAATCGTACCTGTCTAATCATGTACAAAGTGATACCCGAAACGGGTGCGGGCGGGCAAGGGAAATTTAGGGAAGGTGACAGAAGGCGGGAGAATCAAAAGCCCCTCACCCTAGCCCTCTCCCGGAGGGAGAGGGGACTGACCGAGCAGTTTCACGCTCTACATCGACCTGAAAAATCCAGTCGATTATGGATTCAGCAAAGCACTTTCAGGTCGATGTATCTCTGAAAGATCCCCCAATCAGTCCCCTCTCCCTCTGGGAGAGGGCCAGGGTGAGGGGGAGCTTTTGATCTCAGCGTTGTTTCAGGCGGTCGATGACGACGGCCAGCAACAGAATCGAACCACGAATCACATACTGATAAAACGTATCGATGTTCTTCAGGTTCATCGCGTTCTCGATGATCGCCAGAATCAGCACCCCGGCAATCACATGCCGGATCATGCCGATCCCGCCGCTCAGCGACACGCCGCCGAGCACACACGCCGAGATCACCGTCAGCTCGAAACCCTGGCCGATCATCGGCTGCCCGGAGGTCATGCGCGACGCCAGAATCACCCCGGCCAGCGCACCGATCACGCCGTGCACGGCGAAGATGATGATCTTGGTCCGGTCAACGTTGACCCCGGCGAGCAATGCCGCCTCCTGGTTGCCACCGATGGCCATGGTGTTGCGCCCGTAGGTGGTGTAGTTCAGCAGCCAGCCGAAAAACAGGAAGCAGACGATGGTGATCAGGATCGGCACCGGCACGCCGAACAGCTGGCCGTTGCCGAAGACGAAGAACGATTCCTGCGACACGCCCACCGCTTTGCCGTTGGCAAAAATGTACGCCAGGCCGCGAACGATCTGCATGGTCGCCAGCGTGGTGATCAACGCGTTGACCCGCAACTTGGCGATCACGATGCCGTTGATCAGCCCGACAATCAGGCCCATCACCAGCGCCGCACTGACGCCGAGGAACACGCTGTTGGTGTCGCGCATCACCACCGCCGCAACGACCCCCGCGCAGGCGATCACCGAGCCCACCGACAAGTCGAAGTGACCCGACGCCAGGCAATACAGCATGGTGCACGCGGCAATGCCGGTGGTGGAAATCGCCAGACCCAGCCCGCGCATGTTCAGCGGCGAGAGGAAGTTATCGATCAGCAGCGTGCAGGCGACGAAGATACCGATCGCCGCCAGCAGCATGACCCAGTCGTCGAGGAAGCGCCGCAGGTCCAGCGGTTTGCGGGGAGTCGGCAGCGCCTTGTTTTGGATGGTCATCATAGTCACCTCTCAGTTCGCCACGCCGTCAGCGCGATGGCGCGGCAAAGCCAGTTGCAGCAGGTTGGATTCATTGGCCTGGTCGCGGCTGACTTCGCCGCGCAGCGCGCCTTCGCAGAGCACCAGAATGCGGTCGGAAATGCCCATCACCTCCATCAGGTCGCTGGACACCACGATCACCGAAATACCGTCGGCGGCCAGGTTATGGATGATCTGGTAGATCTCGGCCTTGGCGCCGATGTCGATGCCGCGAGTCGGCTCGTCGAGCAGCAGCACCTTCATCGGCATCGACAGCCAGCGGCCGAGAATGGCCTTCTGCTGATTGCCGCCGGACAGGAATTTGATCTGCTGACCGGCGTGCGGGGTTTTGACTTTCAGCGCCTTGATCTGCTTGTCGGCGTTGCCCTTCTCCCACAGCCCGCGCAGCAGGCAGCCGAGGCTGGCATTGGCACCGCGCGCGCTGATGTTGATGTTCTCGGCAACGCTGGCCAGCGGGATGATCCCCTCTTTTTTCCGGTCCTCGGGGCACAGCAGGATCCCGGCGGCAATCGCGTCGCGCGGCGAGCGCAACTTCAATTCATGCCCGCGCAATTCGAGGCGTCCGGCGGTGTTGCGTTCAAGCCCGCTGAGCAAGCGAAACAGCTCGGTGCGCCCGGCCCCGACCAGGCCGAACAGCCCGAGAATCTCGCCCTTGTGCGCCTCGAAACTCACCGGCTCACGCAGCCCCGGGCCCAGCAAACCATCGACCTTCAGCGCCACCGCGCCGCGTGGACGACTGCGGTAATCGTAGATGTCCTGAATGTCGCGGCCGACCATGCAGGTCACCAGTTGATCGTGGGTCAACTGGCTCATGTCATCGAAGGTGCGCACGTAACGGCCGTCCTTGAACACCGTCACCGCATCGCAAATGCGAAACACTTCTTCCATGCGATGCGAGACGTAGAGCACCACTTTGCCCTCATCGCGCAGGCGGCTGATGATCGCCATCAAACGGTCGATTTCGCGCGCCGAGAGGCTGCTGGTCGGCTCATCGAAGGCGATCACATGCGCGCCACGGGACAGCGCCTTGGCGATTTCCACCAATTGCCGCTGACCGAGCGACAGGCGCCCGACCTTGGTCTGCGGATCGATTTCATCGGCCAGGCCCTTGAGGCAGGCCAAGGCATTCTGGCGCAGGACGCCACGATTGATCAGGCCGAAACTGGCCGGCAGATGACCGAGAAACAGGTTCTCGGCCACGCTCATTTCCGGCACCAGATGCAGCTCCTGGTGAATCACCGCGACGCCGCTGCCGATGCTGTCGGCGGTCGACTTGAACGCCATGGTCTGCTCGCCGATCTGCAACTCGCCGCTGCTAGGGATGTAGGCGCCGCCGAGGATTTTCAGCAGGGTCGATTTGCCGGCGCCGTTCTCGCCCATCAAGGCGTGCACCTGCCCTGGATGGGCGACGAAGCTGATGGCGTCCAGCGCCTTGACCCCGGGGAAGGTCTTGCCGATCCCGTTGAAGCGCAGGCTGCCGCCGGCGCTGCTTGCATGTGTCTGTACTTGCGCGTGCATCTGAGTCACCTCTTCACACCGATCGAGCAGCCATCAATTCCACAGGCCGATTTTTTCCAGCTCTTGCTTGAAGTTCTCGCGGGTGATCAGGGTGACGTCGTCCATCGCCGTGTACTTCGGCGGCTCTTTGCCGGTGGTGACCCACTCGTACATCATCTCGGCAGTCTTGTAGCCTTCGATGTGCGGGCTTGGCAGCATCGAACCGAAGAAACCGCTGTTGGGCTTTTTCAGCTCGCCGATGGCGTCGGTGCCATTGATGCCGATACCGATCACGTTGGCCGCAGCGAACCCGGCGGCTTCGGTGGCGCGCACGCCGCCGAGCACGGTGTTGTCGTTCATGCCGCCAATGATCAGGTTCTTCGCTGCGCTGGGTAGCTTGACCAGCGCCGAGTTGGTGGCGTCCATGCTGCCTGGCACGTCGAGGGTTTTCAGTGCGGCGGTCAGGATGTGGTCTTTCGGCAGGCCGGCGTCTTCGAGCGCCTTCATCGAACCGTCGGTGCGCTTCTTGCCGGTGTCGAGTTCGTTGTAGGTGTTGACCACCGCGTAGGTGTCTTTCCAGTCCCAGTTGCGCTTCTTCGCTTCGGCGACCATCGCGTTGCCCTGCTTCTGGCCGACTTCGAACGCGGCCATGCCGAGGTACGGCACGTCCTCCATGAACTTGCCGCTGGCGTCGACGAAACGATCGTCCACGGCAATCACTTTCAGGTCATTGAGTTTGGCTTTGGCCATGATCGCCGGGCCGAGCGAGACGTCCGGCGGGCAGATCACGAAGCCTTTGGCACCGTTGGCCGCGAGGCTGTCGATGGCCGAGAGGGTTTTCTCACCGTCTGGCACGGCGATCTTGATCAGTTCGAAGCCTTTGTCCTTGGCGGCTTTCTCGGCGAAGGCCCACTCGGTCTGGAACCACGGCTCTTCAGCCTGTTTGACCAGGAAACCGATTTTCACGGCATCGGCAGCGAGCAGCGTACTGCTCAGACTGAACGCGGTGACCGCCAGGGCGGCACTGCACAGGGTACGAATCCCGAAACGACGTTTCATAAGCTGACTCCTTGTTATTTTTCTTGAGCAAATTAAACAGCTTGTGGCGAGGGAGCTTGCTCCCGCTGGGCTGCGAAGCGGCCCTAAAACCGGTTACCTCGGTCAATCAAACACACCGCGCAGCCCGAATTTACGACTGCTGCGCAGCCGAGCGGGAGCAAGCTCCCTCGCCACAGGTGTGGTGGCGTGACACGTACTGCTGCAAAGCCTGTTGAAAATAGTCATATCGTATGATGATTGGATTTCAAGCGGAGTTCACCGCCTGAAACACGATCCACTCAGTCGTGGTACATCACCGAGCGCCCACCATCGATGGTGATGCACGAGGCGTTGATGAACGGCGCTTCATCACTGGCCAGGAACACTGCGGTCATCGCCACTTCGAGCGGCTGGCCAATGCGTTTCGGCGGGTGCAGATCGAATGCGCGTTGACGCTCGGCGTGGGGATCGGCAAAGCCGTTCCAGTAATCGACGTTGAGTTGCGTCTCGATGTAGCCCGGGGCGATAGCGTTGACCCGAACGCCCTTCGCCGCATATTCGATGCCCAGCGCTCGGGTCAGCCCAAGCAGGCCGTGCTTGGCCACCGGATACGGGAAACAGCCGGGAATGATGTGGCTGGAATGGGTCGAGGCGATGTTGATGATGCTACCGACACCCTGCTCGATCATCTGCGGCAGCACGGCTTTGCAACCGTACCAGGCGCCGTCCAGATCGATGGCGAAGCAACGACGCCAGTCTTCTTCGGTCATTTGCAGCGGGTCGCGGAACACGTTGACCCCGGCGCAGTTGACCAGCACGTCGATGCGCCCGTGCAGCTCGATAGCCCGCCTGGCCATGGCATGCAGGTCTTGCTGGCGCGAGACGTCAGCCTTGATCGCCTGCACGTCGTAGCCCTTGTCGCGCCAGTGAGCAGCAACCTTCTCGACTTTCTCCGCCTGAATATCGCTGATCACCAGTCTGGCCTGCTGCGAGGCGAAGCTGGCAACGATGGCTTCGCCGATGCCTTGAGCGGCACCGGTCAGCAGCACCACTTTGTTTTTCAAACGCTCACCCTTCGGCGGCGCGGGCACCGGCGGCAAGGAAAGAGGTTCAGCCATGGATCAGGACTCCTGTTCGTCAGCACAAAAAAACCGGGCATCTGCCGATGTCCGGTCTGGAAAACTGTGAAAACGAAACAGGCAGGCGCGGCGAGCGACGCCGGGCCGCTGCGAGACGCTGACTCCGCTGAGGAGTGCGATAGAGGTTCGCTGCATCACTTCACCTGTTTTGTTCTTTTTAAGTGTGAGTGCGTGTTACTGCTGGAGCCGACTATAAACCCGACTGCCAAATAATCTCAATATATAATTTTGCATCCCATATTTTGGGATTTAGCCAGCGAAGCGTGTGCAGAGTTTGCCCGGCACATCGATCCTCATCGACAGGACTGCGCCATCCAGTGGATGGTTGCGCGGACTCTGGGCGCTGGTGATGTACAGGGTTTTCAGGTCTTCGCCGCCGAATACGCAACTGGTTGGCCGGCTGACGGGCAGGTCGATTCTGCGATCGACCTTGCCGTCCGGCGTCAGGCGCAACAGGCAGCTGCCGTCCCAACGGGCGTTCCAGACATAGCCCTCGGCGTCGACTGCCGATCCGTCCGGGCCACCATTCTGGTCAGGGCCATACCAGATCTCGGCGTTATCCAGATTGCCGTCGGTGTGAATGAAATAGCGATTGAGCGCCCCGTCGAGACTGTCGCCGAACAGCAGCGTGGTGCCGTCATCACTCCACAGCAGTGTGTTGGGAATGCCGAGACCGAGCAGCAATGGCGTGACACGCTGGTCGGGGTCAATGCGGAACAAGCCACCGGAACGACGCTCGATCGGCAGGTCTTCGCCGTTGTCACCTATGTTGTTCTGCATGGTGCCGAGCCACAGTCGGCCTTGGGCGTCGCAGCGTGCTTCGTTGGGCCGGTTGCCGGGTTGCGGGTCGGCGATGCAGAACAGCGTCAGGCGTGGTTCGAGACCGGGGGAATCGAGGTCCAGGCGGTACACGCCGCTGCTCAATGTCACCAATGCGTCGCCACTGGCACAGGGGATGAACGCGGAAACGTGCTCGGGCATCTGCCAGATCTGCACGTTGTTGCCGATCAGCCGCAGCGCCTGCTTGCCGGCGATATCGACCCAGTACAGCGCCTGGGTCGGGGCGTCCCAGAATGGCCCTTCACCGAGCCTGGCGCGGTGTTGGGTTACGGCGGTCAACGGCATATTGAATCCTTCATGTTGTTGTTCTAACTGTAGGAGTGAGCCTGCTCGCGATAGCGGTGGGTCAGTGACGACGATTGTGACTGACCCACCGCTATCGCGAGCAGGCTCACTCCTACAGGGGGATTTGTGTTCTCAGCTGGCTTTTTTGTCGGCCATCACCTGCGGGTAAAAGCGTTTGATCGCCAGGTCGGCGTTGTCGATCAAGGTCATGCAGGCCCAGACCCCGCGTGCTGAATCACGGGCAGCAATGGCGTCGGCCATGTCTTTGTGGATCGGCAAGGTGCGCCGTAGTTCATCGGGGTCGGCAGCGGAGACTTCAAACGACACGGCGAGCAAGGCGCCGAGGGCCGGGACCATTTGCTCGATGAACTGGTTGTGGCTGGCCGCCAGAATGCATTCGTGGAAGGACTGGTCGGCGCGGTTGTAATCGATGCCGCTGTCGACAGCCCGCTCCAGCGCGTTGTAGGCCAGTTGCACCGCGTGAATCTGCTCCAGGCTGGCGCGCTCGCAGGCCCAGCGCACGGCCATCGGTTCGATGGTGCGGCGCAGGTCGAGCAGGTCATCAACAAAGTTTTCCGGCAGGCCGTTGCGCGACAGCCAGCCAACCACTTGCGGATCGAACAGGTTCCAGCGCCGTACCGGTAACACGCGAGTGCCAACCTTAGGCCCGACTTCGAGCATGCCTTTGGCGACGAGGGTCTTGATCGCTTCGCGAATCACCGTGCGGCTGACACCTAGCTGCTGGCCGAGATCCGCCTCGACCTTGATCGCCTGCCCCGGCTTGACCTGGCCAGCGGCAATCCAGCTGCCCAGCCAATCGACCGTTGATGCATGAAAGCTGCTGGACATGGACACCTCAAAGCGCTTGGCGATGGGTGTCCACGCTAATGATCATATGATTGGGTGTCAAATCAGATTTTCAGGTTGTCCATCAATCAATGTGGGAGGGGGCTTGCTCCCGAAGGCAGTGCAGCAGTCAATACATAGGGTGACTGTCACACCGCCTTCGGGAGCAAGCCCCCTCCCACATTTGATTCATTGTCAGGGTTCGAGGCCGATCCGGAAGAACTCGCCGCCGCTCCATACGCCCAACCAGCGCTGCCCATCGATCTCACGACTGACCGCCAGTTCCACCAGTTGGTAAAACACATTGCGATGAATCAGCGCTTCGAGGTTGGTGCGCACGTGCACATAAGGCGCAGGTTCCTGGGTTGTTGGGTCGATCTCGACGCGGATCGGATGTTCCGGCCCGGCCTCAGCAGTCTCTTCAACGTTGGTAGTGAAACGCAAGACCTGCGCTTCGCCCTCGCCTTCGGCTTCCACGGCAATCGCCACGAACGGCGCGTCGTCGACCTTGATCCCGACCTTTTCGACCGGGGTAATCAGGAAGTAATCATCGCCGTCGCGGCGGATGATGGTGGAGAACAGCTTGACCATCGGCTTGCGCCCGATCGGCGTGCCCAGGTAATACCAGGTGCCGTCGCGGGCGATGCGCATATCGATGTCGCCGCAGAAGTCCGGGTTCCACAAGTGCACCGGCGGCAGGCCTTTGGTTTTGGGGATCTGTCCCAACAGGTCATTGGCTTTTTGCGGTCCACTCATGGCGTACTCCTTGGTTTATTGGTCGCCGACTCCCAGCAGGCTGCGCGCGTATTGCGCCAGCGGCGGGCCGATCAGGTCTTCCGGCTTGTTATCGTGGAACGTCAGTAAACCGCCACGACTCTTGATCCGTGCAGTATCAATCAAATACTGGGTGCTGGTCTCGATCAACATGATCTGAATCACCCCACCGTCGATGCCGAGGCGATCCACGGCTTCCTGATCGAGCCATTCGTCAGAGTTGCCGATACGGTCGTCAGCCTTGGCGAAACGGGTGTACAGCAGGTAGTGCGCGCCAGCATCGCGCGCTTCGCCCATCGCCTGATCGAGGCCTTCAGGGGCACGGGCGCGGCGGACCATCGGGAAGTATTCGACAAAGCCCTTGAACGCTTCTTCAGCCACCACGTTCGGCCGTGGGTAGGAGCCACCCGGCGGTGCGAATGCGCCCTGAGCGATGTAGATGAACGAATCCGGCTGAATGCGGAAGTTGTTCACCCGACGGCTGTCGCTGTGATCCAGCAGCCCCGCGTCGCTCATCTGATAGCGAGTGCCTTCGGCCATATCGCTGACAGTCATACAGCCGCCAAGCGCCAAAACGGCCAGCAGCAAAACCAGGCTACGCATCCTCATCCTCCAGAAGCCGGTGACGGAAAACCGGCGAATGGCCGTTGGATGCAGCTTTTGCGCCAGCTCAGGAAATTCGTTGATCGTAAGATCGTATTCGCGAGCAAGCTCGCTCCCACAGGAGAATGCATTCGAAATGTGGGAGCGAGCTTGCTCGCGAAAGCGGTTGTTCAGCCGCCGATAATCTTCATGACCGTAGCGCCACCGGAGAATGCCACTTCCTGCTTGTCGCCCAACGCCTTGACCAACAGACGCTGCAACGCCGGCAACGCCTGATGGCGCGGCTTGTCGAGCAGATCACCGACATAGTGGCGGTTGCTCGACGACAGGCAGCCATGCAGCCAACCGGTCGACGACAGACGCAAGCGCGAACAGGTTCTGCAGAACGGCACGCTTTCGTTGGCGATCACGCCGAAATGGCCGCGGCCCGGTATCGCATAGCGCACGGCCGTGGCATCCACCGGCGCATCTGCCTGGGCGTACTCGTAGCGCTCGCCGATCAGGCTCAGCAGTTGCTGCAGGCTGACGAACTGTTGCAGGAAGGCGTTGGAGTCGGTGGCGAGGTGGCCCATGCGCATCAACTCGATGAAACGCAATTCATAGCCCCGTTCCAGGCAGTAATCGAGCAGCGGCATCACCTGATCCAGGTTCTGCCCACGCAACGGCACCATGTTGACCTTGATCTTCAGTCCCGCCGCTTTCGCCTGGTCCATGCCATCGAGCACGGTCGCCAGATCGCCGCCACGGGCGATACTGCGGAACGCGTCGGCATCCAGGGTATCGAGGGATACGTTGATCCGGCGCAGACCGGCGTCCACCAGCAGCGGCAGCTTCTTCGCCAGGAGTTGACCATTGGTGGTCAGGCTGATGTCTTCCAGGCCCATCTTGCCGACGGCGCTCATGAAAGATTCGAGTTTGGGGCTGACCAGCGGTTCGCCACCGGTGATGCGCAAGCGCTCGATGCCGGCGGCTTCGATCAGATAAGCCACGCCACGGGCCATGGCCTCGGCCGACAGTTCATCCTGCGCAGCCACCAACCGCTTGCCGTTGGGCACGCAGTAGGTACAGGCGTAATTGCAGGCTGAAGTCAGGCTGATGCGCAAATTGCGAAAACGCCTGCCTTGACGGTCAACGATCATGATCACTCCGGCGATAGAATTTCGAGCCGCTAAAACTTGACTCACAAATCAAGTTTTAGCAAGCCCTATGCCTGAGTATATTCCTGCGGTACTGCGTCATGTAGCGAAATCATGGGGCAATAAGGCCGCTGAATGATTCAGCTGCTCGGTGTTTCCGGGTCGCGCTTGCGCTTGTTGCCCATGCGCACGCCGATGTCCATCAGGAACTGGAAGAAACCTTCCTGATCTTCCAGAACATTGCTCCAGAACGGCGAGTGATACAGCGCCACCGCGCCGTGCACCAGCGCCCAGGACGCGCAGTAGTGGAAATACGGCGGCACGTCTTCGAGCTTGCCTTCGCTGATCCGGCCCTTGATGAGCAGGGTCAGGCGTTCGAAGTTCGAGGCACGGATCTTGTGCAGCTCCTCGACCATTTCCGGCACCTGATTGCCTTTTACCACCTTCTCTTCGAGACGGTCGAACAGGCGGTAGCGCTGCGGGTCGCGCATGCGGAATTCGAAGTAGGCACGGGACAGCGCTTCCTTGTCCTTGTCGACATCGGCCGAATGCAGCAGCTCGTTCAAATCACGCTCGTAATCGAGCATCAGGCGCAGATAAATTTCGGCCTTGGATTTGAAATGCTTGTAGATCGTGCCTTTGCCGATACCCACGGCATCAGCAATCATCTCGACGGTGACGCTGTCTTCACCTTGTTCGAGGAACAGCTTGAGCGCGGTATCGAGAATTTCTTGCTCGCGGCGACGAAACTCACGGACCTTACGAGGTTCTTTGTGCATAAGAAAAGGTCTGTAGGGGTCAAAATTCGAAGCCGCGTATTATGCCTAACTTGCACAAAAATGCACGGATCATCCGACCATATCTGCGTTTCTTGTTCATTTTGCGAACGCCAGGGGTGCAATGAGAACTCAACTGAAGCGCACGTATTCCAAATTTGTTTAAAAACCCCGACCGGCTAACTGGACTGAACGCCAGACTGATCAATACTTGAACTGTCGGGCGGCATCTCCCCCAAGTGCCGTGCCGGTAAAGGTACCAAGGGACCGCGTGCCTTTGTTTTACTCCTAATGGTCTTAACCCGGATTCACCCCCCAGAACCCGGGTTTTTTTTGCCTGCGATTTGGCGATGACCTACATGGCAGATTTGACAGAGGCCAGCGGAAACAGGCGCTTGAAGTTCTCGGTGGTCTGCTCGGCAAACCGCTCGTAACTCTCCCCACGCAGCATCGCCAGAAACCCAGCCACCTCACGCACGTACTGCGGCAGATTCGGTTTGCCACGATAAGGGATCGGCGCCAGATACGGCGAGTCGGTCTCCACCAGCAAGCGATCGGCCGGCACTTTGCTCGCCACGTCGCGTAGGGCGTCGGCGTTGCGGAAGGTGACGATGCCCGACAGGGAAATGTAATAGCCCATGTCCAGCGCGGCTTTGGCCATGTCCCAGTCTTCGGTGAAGCAATGCAGCACACCGGCCTGGGGCAACGCCGCTTCACGCAGTAGCTCGAGGGTATCGGCGCGGGCGCCACGGGTGTGGATGATCACCGGTTTGCCGGTCTGCTGTGCGGCTTGCAGATGCAGGCGGAAAGATTCCTGCTGCAGCTCGGCGGCTTCCGGTTCGTAGTGATAATCCAGACCGGTTTCACCGATCGCCACCACTTTCGGGTGATTGAGCTCGTGTAGCAGCCAGTCCAGCGCCGGCGCCGCGCCCGGTTGCACATCCAATGGGTGCACACCGACCGAGCAATCAACGTCGTCATAGCGCTCGGCCAGAGCTTTGACGTCGGCAGCGTTGTCGGCACTCACGCCGATACACAGGAAGTGCCCTACCCCGCGCTGGCGAGCCGCATCGAGTGCAGCATCCAGCGAACCGTCATGGGCGGCGAGGTCGAGGCGATCAAGGTGACAATGGGAATCTACGAGCATAAAAAAGACGGCTACTTACATCGTATGAGTGGGACGGTCGGATTTCAGTGCTCCGGCCAGATGGGTTTCAATGCGACTGCGGGCGGTGTTGTCGCCATCGTTGAATTGCACGCCGACGCCGGCTGCGCGGTTACCCTGAGCGCCTTTGGGGGTGATCCAGGCGACCTTGCCGGCCACCGGAATCTTCTCCGCCTCGTCCATCAGGTTCAGCAGCATGAACACCTCGTCGCCCAACTTGTAGCTCTTGTTGGTCGGGATGAACAGGCCACCGTTCTTGATGAACGGCATGTAGGCGGCGTAAAGCACCGATTTGTCCTTGATGGTCAGGGACAGGATGCCGTTGCGCGGCCCCGGGCTGATGGCTTCATTCATGTTGACCTCCACTGCTGATGTTCAGAGTCTAGGTACACATTCTTATCTTTGACCAGGCAATCCCGCCCATTGCACCAACAACGCTTCCAGCAGCAGTGCCGGGTTGAGGTTGGCTTTGCTCAGGACTTTCTGCCGCTGGGCGAGAATCCAGTCCTGAATATCGAGGACTTTGCCTTGGGCGCTTTTCTGCGCCAGGTACTGCACGACTTTGCGCATATCGGTCAGACCGAGACCGGCTTCATCCTGGGTCAGCTGATAGCGCAAGATCAGGCTCGACCAGTCGCAGAACCAGTCGAACAGGCGCAGCATCGGAATGCTTTTCCACTCTTCGGCCAGTTGCGTCGGCGATTGCTGCTGTTTGAGCAGCTTCTTCACCCCTTCGACCACCTGCGCCCGCTGTTCACGCACGCCCTGGGACTGCAGGCTGACTGCCGCCAACGGCGAACCAGCCGCTAGCGTCAGCAATTCGACACGCTCCTCTTCGGAACACTCCGGCAGCGCCTGCGCCAGCCATTGCAGGCTCATGGCCTCGCCCGGCAGCGGACATGCCTGCTGCACGCAGCGGCTCTTGATTGTCGGCAGCAAACGGCTCGGCTGGTGGCTGACCAGCAACAACACGGTATCGCCGGACGGCTCTTCGAGGCTCTTGAGCAAGGCGTTGGCGGCGTTGATGTTCATCGACTCCACCGGCTCGATCAGCACCACCTTGCGCCCGCCCAGCTGCGCGGTCTGCACCACGAAACTGACCAGATCACGGACCTGATCGACCTTGATCGCCTTGTCGGCTTCTTCCGGCTCAAGGATGTAATTGTCCGGATGGCTGCCGGCCTTGAGCAGCAGGCAGGATTTGCACTCGCCGCACGCTTCCGGCGTAGGACGCTGACAGAGCAGGCTGGCCATCAGGCGCTCGGCCAACGCGCGCTTGCCGATCCCGGCCGGGCCGTGCAGCAAGTACGCGTGGGCGTGCTGGCTACGTCCGGCCAGTTGCTGCCAGAGGCTGTCCTGCCATGGATAGGCCTCAGCCACGAATCAGCTCCAGCAAGTTCGGAATCAAGGTATCCAGCGCTTGCTGAACCTTGACCAATGACTGACCGGCATCGATGCGCACATAGCGCGCCGGATCAGCCTCGGCGCGTTGCAGAAACGCATTGCGTACCGCTTCGAAAAACGCCCGGCCTTCCAGTTCAAATCGGTCCAGACGGCCACGGGCACTGGCGCGGGCCAGGCCGATTTCCACCGGCAGATCGAAAATCAGCGTCAGATCCGGACGCAGGTCGCCCTGAACGAACGTCTCCAGCGCAGCAATGCGTTCCAGCGACAAACCACGACCTCCGCCCTGATAGGCGTAAGTCGAGTCGGTGAAACGATCGCACAGCACCACCGCGCCGCGAGCCAGCGCCGGACGGATCACTTCGGCCAGATGCTGGGCGCGCGCGGCGAACACCAGCAACAGCTCGGTATCGGGGTTCATGACTTCATGGGCCGGGGCCAGCAGCACATCGCGAATGCGCTCGGCGAGTGGCGTACCCCCGGGTTCGCGGGTCAGCACTACTTCGACACCTTCGGCGCGCAGGCGCTCGGCGAGGTATTCGCGGTTGGTGCTCTTGCCGGCGCCTTCCGGGCCTTCCAGGGTAATAAACAAGCCAGTCACAGGCAGTCCTTAATCAAAGTCATTGCGCGTTCTGCGGTGCGGTCGTCGCGGGTTCGGCAGCAGGAGCCGGCGTCGGCGCGGGTTCCTGAGCGGGAACCTGTGGCAGCGCTTCAGGCGCGGTATCAGGAGATGCCGCAGGAGTCGCCTCCTCGGTCGCAGTAGCCGGAGCGGCCGGCGTATTTGCCGGGGCCGGGCTGGAGCGATAATCGGCGCGGCGCTTGAGCTGGAATTCGCGCACTGCACTGTTGTGTGCGTCCAGATCATCGGAGAACACATGGCTACCATCGCCACGGGCAACAAAATACAGGCTGTTGCCTTCCACCGGATTGAGCGCGGCGTGAATCGCCTCGCGGCCGACCATGGCAATCGGCGTCGGCGGCAATCCGGGAATCACATAGGTGTTGTAGGGCGTCGGCTCCTTGAGATGAGCACGGGTCAACTTGCCGGTGTAGCGATCGCCCAGGCCGTAGATCACGGTCGGATCGGTCTGCAACTGCATGCCCAGCGCCATGCGACGCACGAACACGCCGGCAATCTGCCCACGCTCCTGCGGCACACCGGTTTCCTTTTCCACCAGCGAGGCCATGATCAGCGCCTGATACGGCTCACTGTACGGCGCATCGGCCGAGCGGTTTTCCCACTCCTTGGCCAACACCTCGTCGAGGCGGTCGAAGGCTTTCTTCAGCAATTCGACGTCGGAAACACCGCGCACAAAGCGGTAGGTATCCGGGAAGAATCGCCCTTCCGGGAACAGCCCGCGATGGCCGATTTTCTCCATCACTTCGCTGTCGCTCAAGCCCTTGAGGGTCTGCTCGATCTTTTCGTCTTTTGCCAGCGCGGCACGGACCTGGTGGAAATTCCAGCCCTCGACCAGTGTCAGGCTGTACTGCACCACTTCGCCGCGCTTCCACAGGTCGATCAGACCGTTGACAGTCATGCCCGGCTGCATGCGGTATTCGCCGGTATGGATCGGTGTGCCGGCCAGATTGAAGCGCCAGTAGATGCGCAACCAGAAGGCGTCCTTGATGACCCCATCGGTTTCAAGTTCAAGAAAGGTACGGGTCGGCGTCGAGCCCTTCGGCACATCCAGCAGTTCTTCCTGCGTGATGTTCAGGGGCTGTTCCAGCGCCGAATGAATTTTCCAGGCGCTGGCGCCCATCAGCAGCCCTGCCAGAACCAGTCCGGTTTCCAGCAGCAGCAAGAGTTTACGTCTCACGAATCAGGCATCCAGTAGCGCACGGGCAATGGTTTGCAGTTTACGGGTGAGCGGGCCAACCGGCCAGCTCAGTGCAGCGTAGGCGCGTACCGGCCAGACGCCATACACGCTGTTGCAGATAAAGACTTCATCAGCCCATTGCAGCTGTTCGAGGCTGATGTCGGTGATTTGAGTGGGGATGGCCAATGACTCGGCCTGAAACAATATTTCAGCACGCATCACACCGGCCACGCCACAGCGCTTCAGATCCGGGGTGATCAGTACGCCGTCGCGCACCAGAAACAGGTTGCTGAACACGCCTTCGATGACGCGCCCGGCCTGATCAAGCATCAAGCCTTCGGCATGTTCGCCATCGTGCCATTCGGCGCGGGCGAGCACTTGCTCCAGACGATTCAGATGCTTGAGACCGGCCAGCAACGGCTGGTTGGATAATCGCGTGACGCAGGGAAACAGGCGCACGCCCTGCTCGCCATGCACGGCAGGATAAGCAGCAGGCGGATTGCCTTGCAGAATGCGTCGACCCTGTGCCGCAGGATCGGGTGCGTAGCCACGCAAGCCGTCACCACGGGTGAGAATGAGCTTGAGCACGCCCTCGCCCATTGCCGCGGCATAAGCCAGTAGCTCGCTGCGAACCCGCTCGATATCCGCGGCGATGGCCAGACGCGAGCAGCCCTCGGCCAAACGCGTCAGGTGACGATCCAGCAATACCGGCTGGCCGCCGTGCACGGCAATGGTCTCGAACAGCCCATCGCCATAAGCCAGGCCGCGATCTTTCAGCGACAGAGCGTCAGCCGGCTGACCGTCGACCCAGCTGTCCATCACCCGGCGAACCGACGGAATGCCAATGTGCCGTTGGTGCCGCCAAACCCGAACGAGTTGGACAGTACGACGTCGATGTCCATGTTGCGCGCAGTGTGCGGCACGAAATCGAGATCGCAGCCTTCATCCGGCTCATCGAGGTTGATCGTCGGCGGTGCCACCTGACTGTTGATCGCCAGTACGCTGAAGATCGCCTCGACCGCGCCCGCCGCACCCAACAGGTGACCGGTCATCGACTTGGTGGAGCTGACCGCCAGGTTGTAGGCGTGATCACCGAACACGGTCTTGATCGCGTTGGCTTCGGCAAGGTCGCCGGCCGGGGTCGAAGTACCGTGGGCGTTGATGTACTGCACCTGGTCGATGTTGATCTTCGCATCGCGCAGCGCATTGGTGATGCAGCGCGCTGCACCAGCGCCATCAGCGGGTGGCGACGTCATGTGGAACGCATCGCCACTGGTGCCGAAGCCGATCAGCTCGGCGTAGATCGTGGCGCCACGGGCCTTGGCGTGCTCGAGTTCTTCGAGTACCAGCGCACCGGCACCGTCAGACAGCACGAAGCCATCACGGCCCTTGTCCCATGGACGACTGGCGCGGGTCGGCTCGTCGTTGCGGGTCGACAGCGCACGGGACGCGCCGAAGCCGCCCATGCCCAGACCGCACGCGGCCATCTCGGCACCGCCAGCGATCATCACGTCGGCCTCGTCGTACATGATGTTGCGCGCCGCCATGCCAATGCAGTGCGTACCGGTGGTACAGGCAGTGGAAATGGCGTAGTTCGGCCCCTGTGCACCCAGGTGGATGGACAGAAAACCGGAAATCATATTGATGATCGAGCCTGGCACGAAGAATGGCGAAATTCGACGCGGGCCCGTCTCATGCAGGGTACGGCTGGTTTCTTCGATGTTGGTCAGACCGCCGATGCCCGAGCCCATGGCCACGCCAATGCGCTCACGGTTGGCGTCGGTGACTTCCAGACCGGCGTTGCGAACAGCCTGAAAACCCGCGGCCAGACCGTACTGAATGAACAGGTCGAGCTTGCGTGCTTCCTTGACCGACAGGTATTCCTCGACATTGAAGCCCTTTACCGAGCCGCCAAAACGGGTGGAATAGGCAGAAAGGTCGGTGTGTTCGATCAGACCAATGCCACTGCGGCCAGCCAGAATGCCCTGCCAACTGCTCGGCACATCCGTGCCCAGTGGCGACAACATACCCATACCGGTGACTACGACGCGTCTACGCGACACAGCACTCTCCTTTTTCAAATGACGACTTTGCATCAGGCCTAAAGAAAAAACCGCACGCCATGATGGCAGTGCGGTTTTTCCATGACAGCAAACAACGATTACAAACTATTACGCCTGGTGGCTAGTAACGTAGTCGATTGCAGCTTGTACAGTAGTGATCTTCTCAGCTTCTTCGTCAGGGATTTCGGTCTCGAATTCCTCTTCCAGAGCCATCACCAGCTCAACGGTGTCAAGGGAGTCGGCACCCAGGTCTTCAACGAAGGAAGCAGTGTTGACCACTTCTTCTTCTTTAACGCCCAGTTGCTCGGCAACGATTTTCTTGACGCGCTCTTCGATGGTGCTCATACCTTGTTTTCACTCCTAATGGACAAATTCAGGCAGCTGGCCAGTGGGTAAGTGTATAGAAAGGCTTTTCAGCTTTTCAACTGAAAGCTTCACTCCTCAAACCCTGCGGCCCTCTGCCTATAAATAGATTGCAGCTTTATAACGGATTTTAGACAGCTCGTATGACATTTTTTTGAAGCAATCCGTCACATTTTACTTACATGTACATCCCACCGTTCACCGGGATTGTAGCCCCAGTGACGTATGCCGCACCGTCGGATGCAAGAAAAGCGACCACCGAGGCGATCTCTTGAGCTTGTCCCAGACGGCCCAGCGGAATCTGCGTCTGCAAGGCTTCACGCTGTGCTTCCGGCAGTTCGCGGGTCATATCGGTGTCGATGAACCCAGGGGTTACCGAGTTGACCGTAATCGAACGCGAACCGACTTCACGCGCCATCGCACGGCTGAAACCTTCCAGACCGGCCTTGGCGGCTGCATAGTTTACTTGGCCTGCGTTGCCCATGGCACCCACCACCGAGCCAATACTGATAATTCGGCCCCAGCGCGCCTTGGTCATGCCACGCAAAACGCCCTTGGACAGGCGATACAGACTGTTCAGGTTGGTATCGATCACGTCGTACCATTCATCGTCTTTCATGCGCATCATCAGGTTATCGCGGGTGATGCCGGCATTATTGACCAGAATCGCCGGCGCGCCGAACTGCTCCTGAATGCTCGCGATCACGGCGGCAACGGATTCGTCGCTGGTGACGTTCAGTTCCAGGCCGGTACCTTGAATGCCGTGCTCCTTGAGCGTGGCAGCGATCGCCTCGGCACCCTTGGCGGAGGTCGCGGTGCCAACGACGATGGCGCCCTGACGACCCAGTTCCAGTGCGATAGCCTGGCCGATACCGCGGCTTGCACCGGTGACCAGTGCAACTTTACCTTGCAGACTCATGCAAGTTTCTCCTGATTCAGGCCTGCGCTGCACGGGCGGCAACGAAAGCGTCTGGGGTGTTGAGATTGGAGGTCGAAACGCCTTCGGCGCAACGTTTGTTCAGACCGGCCAGCACTTTGCCCGGGCCGCATTCGATCAGATTGGTCGCACCTTTGGCAGCCAGGGTCTGAACCGATTCAACCCAACGAACGGGCTTGTACAGCTGTTCAAGCAGATCACGCTTGAGGGTTTCCAGATCGGCCGGCACTTGCGCGCTGACGTTCTGTACGACCGGGATCTGCGGCGCCTGCCAGTCGATGGCGGCGATGGATTCGGCAAAGCGCTCGGCAGCCGGACGCATCAGTTCGCAATGCGACGGCACGCTCACCGGCAACGGCATGGCACGCTTGGCGCCACGGGCCTTGCAGCCCTCGATGGCACGCTCAACCGCAGCCTTGGCGCCGGCAATCACTACCTGACCCGGCGAGTTGAAGTTCACCGCGCTGACCACTTCGCCCTGCGCCGCTTCGGCACAGGCTGCCAGCACGTCGGCATCTTCCAGACCGAGGATCGCAGCCATGCCGCCCTGCCCGGCCGGAACGGCTTCCTGCATCAACTGGCCACGGCGCTCGACGAGCTTCACCGCGTCGGCCAGGCTCAGGCTGCCGGCAGCAACCAGCGCGCTGTATTCACCCAGGCTGTGACCGGCAACAAATGCCGGACGCGCGCCACCTTCAGCCAGCCACAGACGCCACAGGGCGATCGAAGCGGTCAGAATGGCCGGTTGGGTTTTGTCGGTTTGATTGAGCAGCTCTTCCGGGCCCTGCTGGGTCAGTGCCCACAGGTCATAGCCCAGAGCAGCGGAGGCTTCTTTGAAGGTTTCGAGGATCAACGGATATTCCGCGCCCAGCTCGGCCAGCATGCCGAGGGACTGCGAACCCTGTCCTGGAAAGACGAATGCGAGGGAAGCAGACATGTAACAAGCCCCTAATGATCTTGTCGTCGAAAATGACGCCCCACTGGGGGACGCAAGAAACTGACAGTTGGATGGCCCTTTGAACCGGGCGGTCACATTTAAGCATTGTCCGACGAAAACGCCTAAGACAACAGATCCTCCAGACGACCGTGGAGGCGTTCGGGCAGGTTCTCCTGAATCTCGATCAGCGCGCGCTGAATCGCGCTCTGAAAGCCCTGAACCCCGGCCGAACCGTGACTTTTCACCACGATGCCCTGCAAGCCGAGGAAGCTTGCGCCGTTATGTCGCGCCGGTGCGAGATCCGCCTGCAGGCGCTTCATCAATGGCAGGGCCAAAGCACCTACCACGCGGGAAGCGAAGTTTTTCCTGAACAAGGCCTCGATGCGCGCAGCGATCATCGTCGCCAGGCCCTCGCTGGACTTGAGCAGGATATTGCCGACAAACCCGTCGCAGACCACCACATCTGCCTCGCCGCGATAAAGACCATCGCCCTCGACAAAACCGATGTAGTTAATGCCGCGCGCCGCCTGCAACAAGGTCGCCGCCAGCTTGACTTGCTGATTGCCCTTGATGTCCTCGGTGCCGATATTCAGCAACGCGACACGCGGCCGGGCGATGCCCAGCGTCTGCGCCGCCACCGAGCCCATCACCGCGAACTGCAATAGATGCTCGGCGCTGCAATCGACGTTGGCGCCCAGGTCGAGCAACTGGCAATAACCCTTCTGCGTCGGAATCGCCGCCACCATCGCCGGCCGATCAATCCCCGGCAAGGTCTTGAGCACAAATCGCGACAGCGCCATCAACGCCCCGGTATTGCCGGCACTGACACAGGCCTGAGCCTTGCCATCACGCACCAGTTCAAGGGCGACACGCATCGACGAGTCCGGCTTGCCACGCAAGGCCTGAGTCGGCTTTTCGTCCATGGTGATGACTTCAGACGCCGGGACAATTGTCAGGCGCGCGCGATCGGCAGCCGATTGGCCGTTGATCAGTTCTTCAAGTAGGGAGGGTTGACCGACGAGGGTCAGGTGCAGCGAGGGCGTAGCAGAAAGGCAAGCAAGGCTGGCCTGAACAATGCTGCGGGGACCGAAGTCCCCGCCCATTGCGTCAATTGCGATGACTTGAGCGGACAAGTGATTACTCGTCAGCGCCCTTGTCGATCACTTTACGGCCACGGTATACGCCTTCTGGCGATACGTGGTGACGCAGGTGAACTTCACCAGTGGTTTTTTCTACAGACAGGGTGCTAGCCTCGAGAGCGTCGTGCGAACGGCGCATGTCACGGGCAGAGCGGGATTTTTTGTTCTGCTGAACAGCCATAATTGATTAACTCCTAAACGTTTGGGTCACGCTTTAACTGCGCCAATACACTGAACGGGTTGGACCGCGTTACCTCGTCCTCGCTCGGTTCGGGTTCATCTGCTCCCGCCGGCTGCTGGCATTCTTCCGGATGATGAGCAGGCACAATGGGCAAGGCGAGCAGAAGCTCCTCCTCGATCAGTGACTGCAGATCCAATGGATCTTCGCCCAGTTCCAGCACGTCATAACCTTTCGGTAACGACTGGGTATTCGCACCCTCCTTCACTACAGCGTAACTGCATTCGCTGTGGATCGGCAGGGTGACCAGCTCAAGACAACGCTGGCAAACCATTTTGACTTCGGTGTCGATAAAGCTGTGGATCACCACAGATTTACGTTCATCTCGTTCAAAAACGAATTTGGCCTGCACCGTACCGACATCGTCGGAAAGCGGGTCGCAGAGTCTCTTCAAATCGGCCAGCAGCAGTTCACCTTGAAGGGTGGTGCCACGGTCAGCCAATTTGCGCGGGTCAACGTGAGGTGGAATCGGGTCATTCAACATAGGCGCAGCATTATAGGGATGCACCCACCCATGTCAAAGGAAATTGTGCCCTGTCCGTCACTTGCGTGCCTCCGCTAGAATTCGCACCTGCCTCAGGAGACGCCAATGCTGCCTTTATTACTCGCCTCAAGCTCGACTTATCGCCGGGAATTACTCGCCCGCCTGCACCTGCCGTTCGTCTGCAGCTCGCCGGATATCGACGAAAGCCACCAGCCGGGCGAATCCGCCATCGAACTGGTCAAGCGCCTCGCCGAACAGAAAGCCCGCGCACTCGCCGCGAGCCATCCCGCTCATCTGATTATTGGCTCGGACCAGGTCGCAGTGCTCGGTGATCGGATCATCGGCAAGCCACACACCTTCGACAAGGCTCGCGAGCAACTACTCGCCGCCAGCGGCGCCAGCGTGACCTTCCTCACCGGCCTGGCCCTGCTCAACAGCCAGACCGGCCACTGCCAGGTCGACTGCGTGCCGTTTACCGTGCACATGCGTCAGCTCGACGAGGCGCGAATTGAACGCTACCTGCGCCTGGAGGAGCCCTACGACTGCGCCGGCAGCTTCAAGGCCGAAGGATTGGGCGTGAGCCTGTTCCAATCCACCGAAGGGCCTGACGCCACCAGCCTCATCGGCCTGCCGCTGATTCGCCTGATCGACATGCTGCTGGCCGAGGGCGTGCAAATCCCTTAACGCACAAAAAACCGGCCATTGAGGCCGGTTTCTTTTCAACACTGCACCAGGCTTAACGCAACGAAGGCCCGTGGAAACCCATCCACATCGCCAACTGCTCAGCCACGCTGGCACCGAGCTTCTTCGAGAAGCGGTCGAACGGCGATTCCTGCACAGTGAAATCCACCAGTTCTTTCTCGCCAATCACATCCCGCGCCACCGAACTGGCATTGCCCAGGCCATCGATCAAGCCCAATGGCAGCGCCTGCTCGCCGGACCAGACCAGCCCGGAGAACAGCTCCGGATGCTCCTTGTCCTTCAAGCGATCGCCACGACCCTGCTTGACGCTATTGATGAACTGCTTGTGCGTGGTATCCAGCACGGTCTGCCAGAATGCGGTTTCGTCAGGCTTCTGCGGCTGGAACGGATCCAGAAACGATTTGTGCTCGCCCGAGGTATAAGTGCGACGCTCGACGCCGAGCTTGTCCATGGTGCCGACAAACCCGTAACCGGCCGCCGTTACACCAATGGAGCCGACCAGACTGGCCTTGTCGGCATAGATCTGATCCGCCGCACTGGCGATGTAATAGGCACCGGACGCACCGAGATCGGAAATCACCGCGTACACCTTGGTATCCGGGTGCAGACCGCGCAGACGCTTGATCTCGTCATACACATAACCCGACTGCACCGGACTGCCGCCCGGACTGTTGATCCGCAGGATCACGCCCTTGACCTTCTTGTCCTCGAAGGCTGCTCGCAGGCTACCGACAATGTTGTCGGCACTGGCAGGCTCCTTGTCGGCAATCATGCCGGTGACGTCGATCAGCGCGGTGTAGTTCGGGCCACGGGTGGCGCTCTTTTCCATGTCCATCAGCGGCGTGAACAGGATCAGCGCAACAAACAGATAAACAAACGTCAGCAGCTTGAAGAAGACCCCCCAACGCCGCGAGCGACGCTGCTCCTGCACACTGGCCAGCAAAGTCTTTTCCAGCAGCTTCCAGCTTTTCTCGTCACCGTCGTCGGCACTTGCCTTGGCCGGTGCTTTCCATTCGTCGGTCATGCGCTGTACCCCAGCAAAAACGTATTAAGCCTGCTGCCCCAGCCAGGCGTGCAATTCACTAAAACGGTCGATCGACAGGCGCGGCTCGAACTGCTGCAGCGACTCGATCGACTGCGCGCCGTAGCTGACCGCCACCGACGCCATGCCCGCATTACGCGCCATCAGCAGATCGAAGGACGAATCCCCGACCATCAGCGCCTGTTCGGGCCGCACGCGACAATGCGCGAGAATCTGCTCGAGCATCAGCGGATGCGGCTTGCTCGCGGTCTCGTCGGCGGCGCGGGTGATATCGAAATAATCTTCCCAGCCATTGGCCTTGAGCACCCGATCCAGTCCACGACGATTCTTGCCGGTCGCGACCGCCAGGTGGTAGCCCTGCTCGCGAAACGACGCCATCGACTCCACTACGCCTTCGAACAGCGGCGAAGGCACGGCTTCTGCCGCGATGTAGTGGTCGGCGTAATACTCGCGAAACAGGGTCATCTCGGCATCGCTGATGTCCGGGTACAAGGTGCGGATCGCCTCGGGCAAGCCCAGACCGATGATGCCCTTGACGGCAAAATCATCGCGCAACTCGAAACCGGAACGCCCGGACGCAGAATGCATCGCCTCGACAATCCGACCAATGGAATCGGCGAGGGTGCCGTCCCAATCGAAAATCAGCAGTTTGTAATCAGATGGGCGCACTCAATCGCTCCACGGTCTTGGCCCACATTTCATCCACTGGTGCCTGCAACTTGAGCTCGCCGCCATCGGGCAGCGGCACGGTCAGCATGTAGGCGTGCAGGAACAGACGTTTGCCGCCCAGATCACGGATCTCCTTGCTGAAACCGTCATCGCCGTACTTGGTGTCGCCGGCAATGCAGTGCCCGGCGTGCAACGTATGGACGCGGATCTGATGGGTGCGACCGGTGATCGGCTTGGCTTCGATCAGAGTGGCAAAGTCGCCGAAACGACGCAGGACCTTGAACACGGTCACCGACTCCTTGCCCTCCTCCTCGTCAACCTCGACCATGCGCTCGCCGGAGCGCAGATTGCTCTTGCCCAGCGCCGCACGGACTTGCTTGATCGAGGTCGCCCAATTGCCGCGCACCAGCGCCATGTAGCGCTTGTCGACACCGTCACCGCGCAGGGCGGCATGCAAGTGCCGCAGCATGCTGCGCTTCTTGGCGATCATCAGCAGGCCGGAGGTGTCACGGTCGAGACGGTGAACCAGCTCCAGCTCCTTGGCGTCAGGACGCAACTGACGAAAGGCTTCGATCACCCCGTAATTCAAGCCACTGCCGCCGTGAACCGCAATGCCGGCGGGCTTGTTGATCACGATCAGGGCTTTGTCTTCGTAGACAATCGAGGCTTCCAGGCGCTGTAACAGACCCTGGGCCAAGGGCACCGGTTCGTCGCGCTCAGGCACACGAACCGGCGGCACGCGCACGATATCGCCGGCCTGCAGCTTGTATTCGGGCTTGATCCGCCCCTTGTTCACGCGCACTTCGCCTTTACGCAAAATGCGGTAAATCAAGGTCTTGGGCACGCCTTTGAGCCGGGCAAGGAGGAAATTGTCGATTCGTTGGCCGGCATACTCCGGCGAGACTTCAAGCAGTTGAACGCCTGGAGTCGAAGGGGCAGTAGTTGTCATGCCGCGGATGATAACAATTTTTATGGAATTGAAGCACTTAATCATTGCTGCTATAGTCGCGAACGCCGCCAAAAGCGGCCTGGACAGCGGAACCACGGTCAAAAACCGGCCCTGACCAACGCAATTCACCAGGACGCGAGGCCGTCCTACGGGGCTTTCGCTACGTAACGGTGGAGTTTGCAGTTGTAACAAGCGCAGGTGACATGAGGCCTGAATTACACCGTCGAGCAGAGTTTTCACTCGCCTGACAGGCAAATATTCGAGGCCAGTTCACAAAGTGCAGTCAGCTGCAGATGACCCCGAGCGAAGGCTTCGGAAACATCGCCTGAATTAGCCATGATGCGTGACCTCCCCTTTCGGAGCTCACGGTAAATGCCAACCCGCTGCGGATTCTGCGCGCGGCAGCACCCGAATTATCAGGGATACGTGTAGGGTGGAGATGCACAACCGCCGGACTGTGTAGCAATAGGCTTTATCAAGACGCTTCATCTCGTCCACAGCCGCTGGTTGATTCCTCCTCCTGACTGAGTGCTTAAGTAGCCACAGCAAGCAGGACGCGTACGTCGCGATATCGGCCCAATTGGCCTGACATCGCTGGACACGGGAATGGCCAACCACTCCCGACGCACCTGACACCGACCGTGAGAAGTCGTGTGTGCCGAACGCCGTTTCCGGCAGCCCGGAAACCGACGGTACTACATGAAAAGAATGCTGATTAACGCAACTCAACCCGAAGAGTTGCGTGTTGCACTGGTAGATGGCCAACGCCTCTACGACCTGGACATCGAATCCGGTGCACGCGAGCAGAAGAAGGCCAACATCTACAAAGGCCGTATCACTCGCATCGAACCAAGCCTTGAGGCTGCCTTTGTCGATTTCGGCTCCGAGCGCCACGGCTTCCTGCCCCTCAAAGAAATCTCCCGCGAATACTTCAAGAAAGCCCCTGAAGGCCGCGTCAACATCAAGGACGTCCTGAGCGAAGGCCAGGAAGTCATCGTTCAGGTCGAAAAAGAAGAACGTGGCAACAAGGGCGCCGCCCTGACCACCTTCATCAGCCTGGCCGGTCGTTACCTCGTGCTGATGCCGAACAACCCGCGTGCCGGCGGTATCTCCCGTCGCATCGAAGGCGAAGAGCGCAACGAACTGCGTGAAGCGCTGAACGGTCTGGTTGCTCCAGCCGACATGGGTCTGATCGTGCGCACTGCCGGCCTGGGCCGCAGCAGCGAAGAAATGCAGTGGGACCTCGACTACCTGCTGCAACTGTGGACCGCCATCAAAGAAGCCTCGCTGGATCGCTCCGCGCCATTCCTGATCTATCAGGAAAGCAACGTGATCATCCGCGCCATCCGCGATTACCTGCGCCAGGACATCGGCGAAGTGCTGATCGACAGCGTTGAAGCCCAGGACGAAGCCCTGACCTTCATCCGCCAGGTGATGCCGCAGTACGCCAGCAAGATCAAGCTGTACGAAGACAGCGTGCCGCTGTTCAACCGTTTCCAGATCGAAAGCCAGATCGAGACCGCTTTCCAGCGCGTCGTCGAACTGCCTTCCGGCGGCTCCATCGTCATCGATCCGACCGAAGCCCTGGTGTCCATCGACATCAACTCGGCGCGCGCCACCAAAGGCAGCGACATCGAAGAAACCGCGCTGCAGACCAACCTTGAAGCCGCCGAAGAAATCGCCCGTCAGTTGCGCCTGCGCGACATCGGCGGCCTGATCGTCATCGACTTCATCGACATGACCCCCGCCAAGAACCAGCGCGCCGTGGAAGAGAAAGTCCGCGAATGCCTGGAAGCCGACCGCGCTCGCGTGCAGATCGGCCGCATCTCGCGCTTCGGCCTGCTGGAAATGTCCCGTCAGCGCCTGCGTCCATCGCTGGGCGAAAGCAGCGGCATCGTCTGCCCGCGCTGCAACGGCACCGGCATCATCCGTGACGTCGAATCGCTGTCGCTGGCGATCCTGCGCCTGATCGAAGAAGAAGCCCTGAAAGACCGCACTGCCGAAGTGCGCGCTCAGGTGCCGATCCCGGTCGCCGCGTTCCTGCTCAACGAAAAACGCAACTCGATCACCAAAATCGAACTGCGCACCCGTGCCCGTATCGTCATTCTGCCGAACGATCACCTGGAAACCCCGCACTTCGAAGTTCAGCGTCTGCGTGACGACAGCCCGGAAGCCGCGACCAACCAGTCCAGCTACGAAATCGCTGCTGCCGCTGCCGAAGTCGAAGAAGTCCAGCCAGCCGCTGCGACCCGCACCCTGGTTCGCCAGGAAGCTGCGGTCAAGACTGCGCCGGCCCGTGCCAATGCGCCGGTGCCGACCGAAGTCGCCGCGCCTGTCGCTGCTGCACCGGCTCCGGTTGCCGCGCCAGAGCCAAGCCTGTTCAAAGGCCTGGTGAAATCGCTGGTCAGCCTGTTCGCCACCAAAGAAGAGCCAGCCGCTCCGGTCGTCGTTGAAAAACCGGCCACCGAGCGTCCGGCCCGCAACGAAGAGCGTCGCAACGGTCGTCAGCAGAGCCGCAACCGTAACGGTCGCCGTGATGAAGAGCGCAAGCCGCGTGAAGAACGTGCACCGCGTGAAGAACGCGCCCCACGCGAGCCGCGTGAAGAGCGTCAGCCACGTGAAGCCCGTGAAGTCCGCGAGCCGCGTGAAGCCCGCAGCGAAGCACCGGCCGCTCGCGAAGAACGCGCACCCCGCGCTCCGCGTGAAGAACGTGCACCACGTGCGCCGCGCGAAGACCGCAAGCCACGTGGCGAGCGTGAAGAGCGTGTACGTGAACTGCGCGAACCACTGGACGCCGCTCCGGCTGCTCCAGTAGCGGCTGCCGCTGCCGCTGTGGTCGCAGAAGAGCGTCCGGCCCGTCAGCCACGCGAAGAGCGCGCTCCACGCCCACCGCGTGAAGAGCGTCAACCACGTGCCGAACAGGCTGCTGCCGTTGCTGAAGAAGAAGTGAACAGCAACGAAGAGCAACTGCCGGAAGACGGTCAGGACAACGCCGAAGGTGATCGTCCACGTCGTCGCTCCCGTGGTCAGCGTCGTCGCAGCAACCGTCGCGAGCGTCAGCGTGATGCCAACGGCAACGTGATCGAAGGTTCGGAAGAATCCGAATCCGGCGAAAACGCTGAAACAGCACCAAGCGCTGCCGATCTGGCTTCTGGCCTCGCCGTGACCGCCGCTGTTGCCAGCAGCGTGATCAGCGCTCCGGCCGAAGCACAGGCTCACGAGCAAGCCGAACGCGCCACCGCCGCTGTTCAGGAAACCGCTCCAGTGGAAGCGCCGGTCGTTGAGGCCACCACCCCAGTGGAAGTGGTTGCTGCTCCGGAAGTCGAAGTGGCACCGGTTCAAGAAACACTGCCTCAGGTTGAAGCTGCTGCAGAACCTGCTATTGAAGCGCCAGTTGTGGCTGCTGAGCCGGTTGCTGAAACCGTCGCTGAAACCGTGACCGAAACCGTGCGTGAAGTTCGTGAAGAACAGACCGCGTTCAACTGGGTTGCCGAGCCTGCCGTCGCTGAAACGCCAGCGCCAGTCGTTGAAGCCCCAGTGGTTGAAGAAGCCAAGGCTGCCGCGCCAGTGGTCGAAGCCGCCGAACCTGCTCCAGCGCCAGTGGTTGAAACACCGGTGGTCGAAGCGCCAGTGGTTGCCGAAGCCCCTGCTCCAGTGGTTGAAGCCGCTCCGGTCAGCGCCCTGACGCCAAACGGCCGTGCGCCAAACGACCCACGTGAAGTGCGTCGCCGCAAGCGTGAAGCCGAGCGTCTGCAGAAGGAAGCCGAACTGGCTGCCGCTGCTGCTCCGGCTGCTGAAGTGGTCGAGGTTGCTGCCGTGACTGAAGAAGCGGTGGTTGAATCGGTGATCGCCGAAGCACCACGCTCCGTTCAGGACGCGGTGGAGCATCACCAAGCGGCCGAGGAAAAAGAACACGAGCCTAAACCGCTCGTCTGATTCCGCAAGCCAATAAAAAGCCCCGTCTGAGCAATCAGGCGGGGCTTTTTATTGCCTCCAGCTCAAGCATCACCACCCTTCAATGTGGGAGCGGGCTTGCTCGCGAATGCGGTGTGTCAGCCACCCTGGAAGTCACTGACGCTCCGCATTCGCGAGCAAGCCCGCTCCCACAAAAGCTCTGCAGGAGGCTCAGGATTGGGGGAATACAAGAGAATCGGGCACATCGATATCCCACAACACCCCGGGATCATCCACCGCTACCTCAATCACCCTGCCCTGCTTGAACAACGGTCTGGCCCCGCGATCACCACTCAATGCCTGCAAGCTCGGCCCGAACGAACGCCCGAACCCCACCGGATGCCCAAATTCGCCCTCCTGCACCGGCACACTCACCGCGTCATCGGTCATTGCCGCCACCACCCGCTCAATACTCGACGGCAAAATAAACGGCATGTCCCCCAACACGATCAGCCAGCCATCTGCATCCGGACAAACCGCAACGCCAGCCGCAATACTGTCACCCATCCCGGTCGATTCAATCGAGACCACGTCACAGCCATAAGCCTGAGCCATGCGCATCGCCTGCGGCCGCGCTTCAGTGGTGACCAGCACCCGCTTGTCGAGACCGGCCGGCAGATTCAGCAATACCTGCTCGATCACCGAACGCACCGCACCATCACGCCCGGTGCAAACGGCCAGCAGCTTGTCCTTGTCCGCACCCGCAACCTGACGAAAGCGGCTGCCCTCGCCCGCCGCCAGCACAATCACTGCGATAGATCGACTCATGCGCCCTCCACGACTTTCTTCTGTTTCAACTCGACACCGTTCTTGATCGCCACAATCTCCGCCAATAACGACAGAGCAATCTCCGCTGGCGAATGACTGCCGATGTGCAAACCGATCGGCCCGTGCAATCGCGCAATGGCTGATTCAGACAAGCCTAGCTGAGCCAGATTGTCCCGGCGCTTCTGACTGTTGACCCGCGATCCGAGTGCACCGACATAAAACGCGGGCGAATCGAGTGCGGTGAGCAGCGCCATATCGTCCAGGCGTGGATCGTGGGTCAGCGCAACGATGGCTGTGCGTTCGTCCGTCTGAATGCTCAACACCGCGTCATCCGGCATGCCCGGGACAAAGCGACCGTGGTGCTCTTCCCAACCGTAGACGAACTCGGTACGCGGATCGCAGATCAGCACTTCGAAATCCAGCAGCCGCGCCATGTCCGCCACGTAACGCGACATCTGCCCGGCGCCGATCAACAACAGACGCCAGCGCGGACCATAAATGGCGCGCAGGGTCTTGCCGTCGAATTCGAGCACATCGGATTTGCTCGCCGCCGACAGCACAACCTCACCGGTTTCGATGTTCAGCTCACGGGCAACAATCTCGTGCGCTTCACATCGCGCGAGCAATTCGGCGACCCAGGCCGGATCAGCGACTCGTTCTTCGGTCAGGCGTAACGTGCCACCGCACGGCAAGCCGAACCGTGCGGCTTCTTCCCGGGTCACGCCGTAGGTAATCAGTTGCACCGGCGGGCCGTCGCTGGCGATGCGCCCGTCGTGCAGACGGGCGATCAAGTCATCCTCGACACAACCGCCGGACACCGAGCCGATCACCACGCCGTCCTCACGTAACGCGAGCATCGCGCCGGGTGCCCGGGGCGCAGTGCCCCAGGTCTGTACCACACTGAACAGCACCACCCGCTGCCCGGTGCGGCGCCATTCAAGCACGCTGCGCAGGACGTTGAGATCGGCGCTATCCATTACGCCTGCGCCTTCTGCCAACCCTGCAACTGATAACGCACCGGCAAGTTACGGATGCGCTGGCCGGTGGCGGCGAAGATCGCATTGCACAGAGCCGGCGCAATCGGCGGCACGCCCGGCTCACCGACTCCGCCCAACGGCACGTCGCCCGGCGGCGTCACCAAATGCACCGCGATTTCCTTCGGCGCCAGCGACATGCGCGCCACTTCGTACATATGGAAGTTGTCCTGCTGGACCTTGCCATCCTTGAAGCTGATTTCACCCAGCACCGCGTTGCCCAGGCCCATCACGCACGCGCCCTCGAACTGCGAGCGAATGCGTTCAGGGTTGATCTGCGGCCCGCAATCAACAGCGATGTCAGCCTTGTGCACGATCAGCGTACCGTCGTCCTTGACCTCGACTTCGATCACCGCCGCCACATAGGTGACGAAGCTGTAATGCACCGCCAGACCGAGGCCTCGGCCCTTGGGCAATTGGCGCCCCCAGCCGGCAGCCTTGGCCGCGGTTTCCAATACCGTGCGCATGCGCCCGGTGTCGATCGGGTAGCGCTCGGGGGATTCGCCGTAGTTCCACTCCTCACTCAGGGTACGCGGATCGATCTGCCGATCCGGGCCGAGCAACTTGATCTGGTACTTGAGCGGATCGACACCAGCCTTGTGCGCCAGTTCGTCGACGAAACTCTGAATCGCAAAACCGTGAGGAATGTTCGACACCGAGCGATACCAGCCGACCCGGGTATGCACCGTGGCTTCGGGGTTTTCCAGGCGCACGTTGGGAATCGCGTAAGCCATATTGGTGAAACCCATGCCCAGTTCGAACGCCGCTTCATGGTTCATGCCCGGGGCGAACAGCGCCGTAATGCTCGGCGCCACTGTGCGATGCAGCCAGCCGGAGGGCATGCCGTCCTTGCCGACAGCGGCTTTCAAATACTCGGCGGACACCGTGTGGAAATACGAGTTGTGGATGTCATCCTCGCGGGTCCATTGCACCCGCACGGCTTTACCCGGGAACTCCTTGGCAAGGATCGCTGCTTCGACGACGAAATCCGGCTTCGATTTACGGCCGAAACCGCCACCGAGCAGCGTGACGTTGAAGGTGACATTGTCGAACGGCAGCCCGAGGCGCTCGGCGATGCGTTCGCGAGTTACCTGCGGCGCCTGACTCGGCGCCCACGCTTCACACACACCTTTGTCGTAGCGCGCGATGGCGACCATCGGCTCCATCGGTGCCTGCGCCAGATGCGGCAGATAATAGGACGCTTCGAGGCTGCTGGCGGCGCCGCTCAGAGCTTTGTCGATATCGCCAGTGTTGCGCACCACTTTGCCGGGTTTGCGCGACGCTGCTTCCAGTTCCTTGCGATAAGCGATCGAGTCATAACTGGCATTGGGGCCGTCGTCCCATTCGATCTTCAGCGCCTCGCGGCCCTTGATCGCCGCCCAGGTATTGCTGGCAATCACCGCTACGCCGCCCAGCGGCTGGAATTCCGAAGGCAGCGGACGGCTCTCGATCTGCATGACCTTCAGCACACCCGGAACCTTCAGCGCGGCGCTGTCATCCAGCGACTTGACCTTGCCGCCATACACCGCCGGACGGGCGATGGTGGCGTAGAGCATGCCGTCGAAATGCACGTCCGCGCCGTACACCGCACGCCCGTTGACGATGTCGGCGCCGTCGATGGCTTTGGTGCCTTCCTTGCCGATGTAGCGAAACTCCGACGCCTGCTTGAGGCGCAAGCTGTCACGGGCCGGCACCGCCAGCGCACTGGCGGCAGCGGCAAGTTCGCCGTAACCCAGCTCGCGACCGGATGGTTTGTGCAGGACTTTGTGCAACTGCGCCTGGCACTCGCCCACCGGCACCTGCCACTGCGCGGCGGCGGCTTGCTCCAGCATCGTGCGGGCCGCCGCGCCGCAACGGCGCATCGGTTCATACCAGTGACGCATGCTGCGCGAACCGTCAGTGTCCTGGTTGCCGAAACGTACTTCGTCACCCGGCGCCTGTTGCACTTTGACTTTGGCCCAATCGGCGTCCAGTTCATCAGCGACCACTATGCTCAAACTGGTGCGCACGCCCTGGCCCATTTCCGAGCGGTTGCAGACCACGGTGACCGTGCCATCCGCGGCGATGCTGACGTAGACCTTGGGATCGTCGATCCAGCCGTTGGGCATGCCGTCGGCACCGAACTTCTTCGGCGCGTCTTCAGCCAGTGCATCCTGCCAGCCCCAACTCGCGGCCAGCACCAATGCGCCCGTGGCGCCGACGCCCTTGAGAAAGCCACGGCGGCTGAGATTGCTCAGGGCGAAATCATTCGGCAAGCGGCTCATGCCTTGGCCTCCTTCAAGTGAGTGGAGGCCTGGCGGATCGCGGTCTTGATCCGGTTGTAGGTGCCGCACCGGCAAATGTTGCCGACCATGGCCTCTTCGATCTGCTCGTCGCTCGGATCGGGGTTGGTCTTGAGCAACGCGGTGGCGGACATGATCTGCCCACCCTGACAGAAACCACACTGCGCCACGGCGCTATCGAGCCAGGCTTGCTGCACCACCTGCCCGACCGGATCGGCGTGCAGATTGTCGATGGTGGTGACGTTTTGCCCGACCACCGAGCCGATCGGCGTGATGCAACTGCGCGCCGGCAAGCCGTCGATATGAATAGTGCAGGCACCGCACAGGCCCATGCCGCAGCCGAATTTGGTGCCGTTGTAACCGGCGACATCACGGATTGCCCACAACAGCGGCATGTCTTCGGTGACATCCAGTGGGTGATCCTGGCCATTGAGTTTCAGGGTAATCATGGGCACGCCCGCATATTCTTGGTGGTTATGGGGTCGAGCAGAACTGGCGGTGGTTCACGCAGATCGACTCAGGCTAATGGGCCAATACACATCAGTGAAGCCGAACACTGAGCCTGTGGCGAGGGTGCTTGCTCCCGCTGGACTGCGGAGCAGGCCCTTCTTGAAAGCGGGGCCGCTACGCGCCCTAGCGGGAGCAAGCTCCCTCGCCACAGGGTCATCGCTGACTGATATGTGGTTGGCACAGGCTCTCTTGTGCCGACGTGAACGTCTGCACCGGGCCTTTGGTGGAGCAAATGACGGTTATCGTTAGCTGGCTAAGTTAACCCACCGTTAACAAAAAAGCCCTGCACTTTTTGTTCAGTGCAGGGCTTTGGATACCGACCTGAAGCGTAGCCTCAATAGCGGTTCGGCTCCATTTCCAGTTCGACATTGAAACGTTCGGCAATATCTTTCTGGATGCGTTGCGCCAGCTCCAGCAATTGCAGACCGGTCGCGGTGCCGTAGTTGACCAGCACCAGCGCCTGCAATTTATGCACGCCAGCATCGGCCTCACGGAAACCCTTCCAGCCAGCACGCTCAATCAACCAGCCGGCGGCCAGTTTCATCTGCCCGTCCGCTTGCGCATAGGCCACCAGATCCGGGTGCTGCGCCTTGATCTGCTCGACCAGCGCGGCCGACACCAGCGGATTCTTGAAGAAACTGCCGGCATTACCGAGCACCGCCGGATCCGGCAGCTTTTCGCTGCGGATACTGCAGATCGCGCGGCTGACGTCGCTGGGTGTCGGTTGCTCGATGCCTTGCTCGGTCAGGCGCTGACGCACCGGGCCGTATTCCAGATGCAGATGCGCAACACGATCAAGTTTGAAGCGCACCCGCAGGATCAGCCAACGCCCCGGCTGCTGCTTGAACAGGCTGTCGCGGTAGGCGAAGTTGCATTCTTCCAGGCTGAAGTCGCGCAGCTCGCCGGTCTGGCGATCCAGCGCGGTCAGTCCGGCGAACACATCCTTGATCTCGACGCCGTAGGCGCCGATGTTCTGCATCGGCGCCGCGCCAACAGTGCCGGGGATCAGGCTGAGGTTTTCCAGACCGGAAAAACCCAGCGCCAGCGTGTGCTGCACGAACGGATGCCACGGCTCACCGGCTTCAGCCTCGATCACCACGTGGTTGCCGTCGTCGCTGATCAGCCGAATGCCACGACTGGCCATGCGCAGCACCAGTGCCGGGATGTCTGCGGTCAGCAGCAGGTTGCTGCCGCCGCCGATCACCAGCAACGGCAGATCATGGGCAGTCGCATAGGCAAGGGCTTCGCGCACGTCGGCGTCGCTGTGGGCCTCGGCGAACAACTGCGCACGCACATCCACGCCAAAACTGTTGAACGGTTTCAGCGAAATCTGGGGCTGCACTTGCAAACTCATAACCGGCCCTTCACTTCGATCAACAGTTGGTCACAGGCTGCTTCAATCAGATCCAGTACCTGCTCGAAGCCCTGATCGCCGTCGTAGTACGGATCCGGCACTTCATCGACCACACCGGCATAACGGCGCAGGAACAGGTCCAGTTCGGCCTTGCCAGTGGACGGTTGCAGCGCCTTGAGGTTGCGCAGGTTGCTGTTGTCCATGGCCAGAATCAGGTCGTAACTGGCGAAATCGGCGCGGCTGACCTGCTGCGCGCGTTGCGCCGACAGGTCATAACCACGCACTTTGGCTGCAGCCTGGCTGCGCTTGTCCGGCGGATTGCCGACGTGCCAGTCACCGGTGCCGGCGGACGCCACTTCGACCTGATCCGCCAGCCCCGCTTCGCGCAATTTGTGGCGCAGCACGCCTTCAGCGGTGGGCGAACGGCAGATGTTGCCCAGGCACACGAACAGAATGCGCATCAGGCCTCCAGCAGGCGACGAACGCGCTCGAGGTCTTCAACGGTGTCGACGCCGGTTGGCGGCGCGATCAACGCGTCGGCGACATGAATCCGCACGCCATGCCACAAGGCACGCAGTTGTTCGAGGGATTCAGTGTTTTCCAGCCAGCACGGGCCCCAGCTCACGAAGTCCTGAAGGAAGCCTGCGCGGTAGGCATAAATGCCGATGTGGCGACGATACGGCACGCTTTCCGGCAACTGCTCGCGGCTCTTGGCGAAGGCATCGCGGGCCCACGGCAAAGTCGCGCGACTGAAGGTCAGCGCCAGGCCGTTGAGGTCGCTGACGACCTTGACCACGTTCGGGTTGAACAGGGTTTCGACGTTTTCGATCGGCTCGGCCAGGGTGGCCATGCGCGCTTCGGTGTGGGCGGAGAGGTTGGCGGCAACCTGATCGATCACGCTTGGCGGGATCAGCGGCTCGTCACCCTGCACGTTGACCACGATCGCGTCAGGCTCGAGGCCCAGTTTGGCGGCGACCTCAGCTAGACGATCGGTGCCGGAATTGTGATCTTCACGGGTCAGCACCACTTCCGCGCCGAACGCCTTGCAGGCTTCGACGATGCGCGCATCGTCAGTCGCGACGACCACACGGCTGGCGCTGCTTTTGCTCGCCTGCTCCCAGACATGCTGAATCATCGGCTTGCCGGCGATATCCAGCAGCGGTTTGCCCGGCAAGCGGGTCGAGGCGTAACGCGACGGGATGACAACGGTGAAAGCAGTGGTCATTTATCCAGACGCTCGTCAGTGGTCAGAGTGCGCGCTTCGCTTTCGAGCATCACCGGGATGCCGTCGCGGATCGGATAGGCCAGACCGGCGCCCTTGCTGATCAGTTCGGTCTTGTCGGCGCTGAGCTTGAGCGGGCCTTTGCAGATCGGGCACGCGAGGATGTCGAGCAATTTGGTGTCCATGAACATTCCCTGGATAAAGAGTTAAGGCAAAAGACGATCGGGCAACAGGCGCATCAACTGGGTGTCGAACCAGGCCACGAAGGCCGGTGACGGCACGGCATCGACCGCCAGATACCACCAGTCGTCTGCTGCGAAGGCACGGCACTTCACCGCGTCCTTTTCGGTCATCACCAACGGCAATGACGGTGTGAAATTCAAGGCCTGCACGCTGTATTCGGCGTGGTCGGCAAACGCATGGGGGACTGCTCGCCAGTCTAGCGCTTCGAGGGTATTGAAGAAACGTTGCGGATTGCCGATCCCGGCCACCGCGTGCACCGATTGACCGGGCGCAAAATGCGCCAGCGGCTTGCGCGCGCCACTGCGCAGATTGACCAGTGCGGTCGGTTGCAGGTGAAAGGCAAAACCGTCTTCACGATCCGCAGTGGAACCGTTGAACAGCACGCCATCGACGCTTTGCAGGCGCTCGATCGGCTCGCGCAACGGACCGGCCGGCAGGCAGCGCTTGTTGCCCAAACCACGGGCAGCGTCGATCAGCACCAGCTCCAGATCCCGCGCCAAGCGGTAATGCTGCATGCCATCATCGGAGAGGATCAGGTCCAGCGGCTCACTGGCGAGCAAGGCTTTGACCGCTGCGCTGCGATCAGGGTCGATCATCAGCGGCACGCCGGTGCGCTGCACGATCAACAGCGGTTCATCGCCGGCGACGTCGGCGCTCTGCTCGGCGGTGACCCGCCACGGCAGTTGCGGCGGTTTGGCGCCGTAACCGCGACTGACCACGCCAACCCGCAGACCGGCGCGTCGGCAATGCTCGATCAGCCACAGGATCATCGGTGTCTTGCCGGTGCCGCCGACGGTGATGTTGCCGACCACGATCAACGGCACCGGTGGCTGATAGATCTGGCCTTCACCGTCGAGAAAGCGCTGACGCTTGTTGACCACCACACGGCGATAGAGCATTTCCAGCGGCCGCAGCAGCGTCAGGGCCGGATGCCCCTGATACCACGCGGCGAGCAATCGATCGGACAGGCTCATCAGGATTTGGGCGCCGCCTCGACCGTGGTCATGCGCAGATGGCTGAAACCGAGCTTGCCGGCCGCGTCCATGGCGGTGATCACCGATTGGTGTTGGGTCTTGCCGTCGGCGCTGATCGACAACGGCATGTTGGTGTCACCGTTGGCTTCTTTCTGCATGGCTTCCATCAGGGTCGCCAGGTCGTTTTTCGGCAGAATCTTGTTGTTCACCGAGAACACGCCTTCGGCGCTGATCGCGACATCCAGTTGCTTGAGCTGCTGGTCTTCGGCGGGCGAACCGCTGACCGATTCCGGCAGATCGACGCGCAACTGTGTCTCGCGGGTGAAGGTGGTGGTCACGACGAAAAACAGCAACAGGATGAACACCACGTCGATCAGCGACGCGAGGTTGATGTCGATCGTTTCCCGGGGTTTGCGACGGAATTTCACGCTTTGTCCCCGGCCAGATCGACGTCACGGTCGCCCTGCACCACTTCGACCAGTTTGATCGCTTCCTGCTCCATGCCCACCACCAGCTCATCGATGCGGCGTTGCAGGAAACGGTGGAAGAACACCGACGGAATACCGACCATCAGGCCCGCCGCAGTGGTGATCAGTGCCTTGGAAATACCGCCGGCCAGGACCGAGGCGTTGGTGGTCATGCCGGAACCGGTGAAGGCGCTGAAAATGTCGATCATGCCCAGTACCGTGCCCAACAGGCCCAGCAACGGCGACATGGCAGCGATGGTGCCCAGCGCGTTGACGTAGCGTTCGAGCTCGTGAATCACCCGCGCGGCGGCTTCTTCGATGCACTCCTTCATGATCTCGCGACCATGCTTGGAGTTGGCCAGACCCGCGGCGAGGATTTCACCCAGCGGCGAGTTGGCGCGCAATTCCTTGAGCTTTTCTTTATTGAGCTGCTTGTCCTTGATCCAGACCCAGACCTGACCCAGCAGATGCTCGGGGGTGACGCGGCTGGCGCGCAGGGTCCACAGACGCTCGGCGACAATCGCCATGGCCGCGATGGAACTCAGAATGATCGGCAACATCATCCAGCCGCCGGATTTGACCAATTCCCACACAGTGACAGTCCCCTCGAAAAAGTGCGCCACTTTACCATACCGGTTGGCGATTAAGACCCGCTGCCCCGACGACCTGATGCCACATTCGGCGATCCCGCGATCAATGGTGTTTCAACGCCAGAAACGCCGTTGTTGACGCATCAGCCACGGCGCCTGAAAGCTGCCCAGGCGCAGTTGAATGGCGCCGTGCTGCGCGCTGTCGTAGATGCGCAGCCCTTGCTGGCGATAACGCGCGAGCACCAGCGGGTGCGGATGACCGAACGAATTGCCCTGCCCCCGGGAGATCAGCACCGAATGCGGACGTAATGCCCGCAGCAAAGCCATCGAAGAGGAACTGCGGCTGCCATGGTGCGGCGCTTGCAGCCAGTGCGTCGGCAGCGCCAACGGACTTTCCAGCAAAACCCGTTCGGCAGCCGTGTCGATATCGCCGGTCAGCAGCAGCCGCTCGCCATTGGCCTCGATCTGCAACACGCAAGAGCGCTGATTGCTGTCATGGGCTGCCGACCATTGCCACAGCTGAAAACTGACCCCGTCCCACTGCCATTGACGCCCGCTTTCACAGGCTTCGGCTTGCAGGATGGCGGGCAGGCCCGGCGGATCGCCACTGATCACCCGCGTCACTTTCAGCCCCCGCGATACCGCCAGCGCACCACCGGCGTGGTCGGCGTCGGCATGACTGAGCAGCATCAGGTCGATGCGGTTGACCCCCAGTTTGTGCAGCGCCGGCAGCACCACCCGCTCCCCCAGATCGAAATCGCCGAAGCGTGGACCGGCGTCGTAGAGCAACGCGTGATGACGCGTGCGGATCAGGATCGCCAGGCCCTGACCGACATCGAGCTGCCAGACATCGGCCAGTCCATCGGCCACTCGCTCGCGCGGCGGCGCCAGCAGAATCAACAGCAACGGCCAGCCCAACGGTCGCAAAGGCACCCCGCGCGGCAACAGCAACAGCAAGGCGCCGAGACTGCCGAGCAGCAAAACCCACCACGGCAACGACGGCGAGATCCACGCCGGCCAGGCCCCGGCGATCAGCGACAAGCCGCGAAACAGCCAGTCGATCAAACCACCGGCCAGCCACAACAAGCCTGCACCGACGTAAGGCACCGGCAACAACAGCGTGCCGAGCAGTGCCGGTGGCAGCACCAGCAGACTGACCCATGGCACCGCGAGCAGATTTGCCAATGGCCCGCTGACGCTGATCGGCAGGCTCAGCGCCAGCAACACCGGGCACAGACCCAGCGCAATCAGCCATTGCGCGCGGGTCCAGGTCTGCCACCATTTCCACGCGCCGAGTCGCCCGCCGAAGGTGAAAATCAAAATCCCCACCGCGGCGAACGACAGCCACAAACCCGGACGCAAACTGGCTAACGGGTCGAGCAACAGCAACGCATCGAATGCCAGCAACAGCGGCCACCACGCGCCGAGATGGCGAAAGCGCAGGCGCCACAACAACATCAGCCCAACCATCACGCAGGCCCGTTGCACCGGCACATCAAACCCGGCGAGCAAGCCGTAACCGAGCGCCGCGGCAAACGCCAGCCCACAGGCCCATGGCAGCCATGGCCAGCGCAGCGGCCACCAGCCGTAGCGCGCCAGCCCGGCGACCAACAGATAGATGACCGCCGCCAACATCCCGATGTGTTGACCGGAAATCACCAGCAGATGCACGGTGCCGGTGTCCTGCAGGATCTGCCAATCCTCGCGACTGAGCCCGGAGCCGTCGCCGAGCACCAGCGCCGCCAATGCACCGCCCCGGCCTTGGGCATCGACTGCCATCAAGCGCTGACGAATGCTGTCGCGCCATGCCCAGTTTGCCTCGGCCAGGCGCTGACCATCCTTGATCGTGCCGGTCGCGCCGATGCGTTGCGCCAACAGCCAGGCTTCGTAATCGAAGGCGTCGGGATTGAGCAAACCACCGGGGCGCCTGAGCTTCACCGCCAGGCGCCAGCGCTCACCGCTGTTGAGCGGCGGCCCGGCGTACCACGCCAGACGCATCAACGACGGCAATTTTTCGTGTCGCGAGCGGGCATCGGCCAACTCGAACCGCACCACGCCCTCGCTGGTTTGCGGCAAACCGACCACCCGCCCCTCAACCCAACGGGTTTCGCCGTCAAGCGCTTCAGGCAGGCGATCATTCAACGCCCCCTGCGCACTGACGCACGCCCAGGTGAAACCGAACAGCAGAAACGCCACGGGATAGCTGCGAAACGGCAGCAACATCAGTCCCACCAACGGCAACAACATCATCAACCCGACCGGCGGTAAAACCGGCAAAAAAACCGGAACCAGCAGACCGACTGCCAGCGCCATCATCCCTGTGCGCATAAGCCCGTCCTTGAGAGTTCCTGCATTAGGGGTAGCTGGTATGAGGGCGGGTCGTCGTCAACAATTGTCACAAAGTCTGAATGGGCGCTTCGTAGAATCCAGACATACTTGCCGCCTTAACCGACCGAGAAGCCTTATGCCCCGGCGCTTATTCAAACGTTACATGCCCGACCCGACGAGCATCAGGGAACACAAATCCTTACGCTTTCTCGGCAAGTTGCTGCATGACCCGAACCTCTGGCACCTCAATCGGCACTCGGTGGCCCGGGCGATGGCCGTCGGCCTGTTCGCCGCGTTCCTGCCGATTCCGGCGCAGATGCTGGTGGCGGCGGCACTGGCGATCACCGTGCGCGGCAACATGCCGATTGCCGTCAGCCTCGTGTGGCTGACCAACCCGATCACCATGCCGGCGGTGTTTTTCTGTACTTATCAGGCCGGAGCCTGGTTGATGAATGTGCCCGCCCGCACCCTGCCCGATTCGTTGACCTGGGAATGGATCAGCGGAGAGTTGTCGACCATGTGGCAACCGTTTTTGCTGGGGTCGGTAGTGTGTGGATTGATACTTGGCATCCTCGCTTACTTCACGGTGATGCTGTATTGGCGCTGGTGGGTGGCGCGGCAATGGGCGCGGCGCAAGAAAAGCCGCAAATCTTGAATGCAAAACGGCCTCCGCAGTGGGAGGCCGTTTTTTTGTAGCGTCTGAATAGGCCCCATCGCGAGCAGGCTCACTCCTACATTGGAACGCGCCCTTCTGTAGGAGTGAGCCTGCTCGCGATGGCAGCGACGCGGTTTCGGATCAGGTCCGCATCCCGCGCCCACTCACCAGCAACCGCGCACAACCGAGGTACAACACCACCGTCGCCACCAGCATGAAGGTGATCGCGATGCCGATGCGGATATCCGACACCCCGAGAATGCCGTAACGGAAGGCATTGACCATATGCAGCACCGGGTTGGCCAGCGACACGGTCTGCCAGAACGGCGGCAGCAAGGTGATCGAGTAGAACACGCCACCGAGGTAAGTCAGCGGGGTCAGCACAAACGTCGGGATGATCGAAATGTCATCGAAGTTGCGCGCAAACACCGCGTTGATGAAGCCCAGCAGCGAGAAGATCGTCGCGGTCAAGATCACCACCAGCAAGGTCACGCCGAGGTGATGCACCTGCAGATGGGTGAAGAACAGCGACAGAATGGTCACGATCACCCCGACCATCAAGCCACGCAGCACGCCGCCAATGGTGAAGCCGATCAGAATCGTGTGCGGCGACACCGGCGAGACCATCAGTTCCTCGATGGAACGCTGGAACTTGCTGCCGAAGAAACTCGAGACCACGTTGCCGTAGGAGTTGGTGATCACCGACATCATGATCAGCCCCGGCACGATGTACTCCATGTAACTGAAGCCACCCATGCCGCCAATCTGCTTGCCGATCAGGTTACCGAAGATCACGAAGTACAGAACCATGGTGATCGCCGGCGGCAGCAGGGTCTGCGGCCAGATCCGCGTGAAGCGTTTGACCTCGCGATAAACGATGGTCTGGAGGGCGACGAGGTTGGGGCGGAACTCGGAACTCATACCGCCACCTTCGACAGATTCTTCTCTACCAGAGACACGAACAGCTCCTCGAGGCGATTGGTTTTGTTACGCAGGCTCAGCACTTCGATGTTCTGCTGCGCCAATTGGGTGAACAGCGCGGTGATGCCCATGGATTTGTCGACCTGGACTTCCAGGGTATGGCCGTCGAGCAACCGAGCGGGATAGCCGATCAATTGCGGCGCGGCGTGCAAGTCGTTTTTCAGATCCAGCAGGAAGGTCTCGACATGCAACTGGCCCAGCAGCTGTTTCATGCTGGTGTTCTCGACAATGGTGCCGTGGTCGATGATGCCGATGTTGCGGCACAGCTGCTCAGCCTCTTCCAGATAGTGCGTGGTGAGGATGATGGTGATGCCTTTCTGGTTCAGCTCGGTGAGGAACGTCCACATCGAGCGACGCAGTTCGATGTCGACGCCAGCGGTCGGCTCATCGAGGATCAGCAGGCGCGGCTCATGCACCAGGGCGCGGGCAATCATCAGTCGGCGTTTCATGCCGCCGGACAGCGAACGCGACGGCACATCGCGCTTGTCCCACAGGCCGAGCTGGGTCAGATACTGCTCGGCGCGCTCCTTGGCGATCTTCGCCGGGATGCCGTAGTAACCGGCCTGGGTCACGACGATGTCGAAAGTCTTTTCGAACTGGTTGAAGTTGAATTCCTGGGGCACCACACCGATCGAGCGCTTGAGCGCGGCGGGGTTCTTGTCCAGGTCATGACCGAAGATATTCACCGTGCCGCTGGTCTTGTTGACCAGGGTCGAGAGAATGCCGATGGTCGTGGATTTGCCGGCGCCGTTGGGGCCGAGCAAGGCGAAAAAATCACCTTCGGCGACGTCCAGATCGATACCACTCAAGGCCTGGAACCCGTTGCCGTAGGTTTTGGTTAGCTGCCGGATGGACAGAGCGGAACTCATATCGGATTTACGCACCAAGATGGGAAGAAAAGGAAAGATTGGGCCGGGCGGCGAACAAAACAACCACGGCGCATGAGCGCAATGGTGCTTGCCGCCGCCACACAAGTACAGTCAAGAGTGTCGATAGTTATTATCAAGTCAACGCGGTCATGACTGCTTTCTGATAGGCCGGACGCTGCTTCAGCCGTGCGTACCAAGCCTGCAGATGCGGCTGCGCGGCACGTTCGATGGGCATCTCGAACCAGGCATAAATGAAACTGCCCAGCGGAATATCGCCCATGCCGATTTCGCTGCCGGACAGGTACGGCTGGCTGGCGAGGGCCTGATCGGCCATGGCCAGCAGCGCGGTGCATTCCTTGATTGCGGCGTTGATCGCCGGCCAGTCCTGCTGGTCCGCTGGGGTACGCAATACGCCCCAGAACACGGTGCGGAACGGCCCGGCAAAACTCGAGGTGGTCCAATCCATCCACTTGTCCGCGATGGCCCGGGCTTGCAGGTCTGCCGGATACCAGGCGCTATTTGGTGCATGCCTGGCCAGCAGGTATCGCACGATGGCATTCGATTCCCACAGCACGAAGCCGTCATCCTCGATCACCGGCACCCGGCCGTTCGGGTTCATCGCCCGGTATTCAGGCGTGTCGACCACACCGAAGGCGCCACCGGCGTCAATCGCCTCGTAGGCCAGGCCCAGCTCCTCGGCGGCCCACAGCGGCTTCCTGACATTCGATGAGTTTTTCCGTCCCCAGATCTTCAGCATGACCGCCTCTTTTCCAATGCGTGGGCAGGCAGCATACGCCGGATCAGACCCGACTCAAATCACTCTGCATATCGCCCAAGACCTTCGCCTGATGTTCGCCGAACAGATGCGGGTAGCACTTTTCCAGGTGTTCGAAAAAGAATCGCTCCGGCACATCGGCGAACTGGCCGTGATCGACCAGATATTCCATCAGCAGCGCGCCGTCACGGTTGTACGGGTGGAAAACGCTGTCATTGATCCCGTCAAAGTCCAATGGTGCGACGTTGAACAGTTCGCAGAGTTGCTGGTTGAAGGCCGGCGTGGCCTTGACCCAGCGCTCGTTGAGGAACAGCTCGGTGTAGCCGTGCATGGCAAACACATCGCTGCGCAGCAGTTCCAGCAGACGCGGGGTCGACAGGTGATTCTTGACGTCGGCCAGACCGATGCGTGCGGGAATGCCGCAATGTCGCGCACACCCGGCCAGCAACGTGGCCTTGGGCACGCAATAGCTTTCCCCGGCCGCCAGCGCATGACTGCCGCACAGGGTCTGTGGGTCGAGGCTGAAGGTATACGGGTTGTAGCGCACCGCTTCACGCACGGCGTAATAGAGACTGATCGCCTGCGCGAGCGGGTCGCGGCTGGCACCGCGGTGTTGTTCGGCGAACTCCACCACCGCCGGGTGGTCACTATCGATGAAGCTGCCGGGGCTCAGATACTCGTGCATGACGATGTTCTCCTGGGTGAGCCCCGAGTCTAGCGACAGCTCAAGCACAGAGATAACGACGTTTCGGCCAAACATGGACGCAAAGACGCGGGAGCGGCGAACGATTTCCCACGGGTGTTGCCCACCGAACCTACGAAAACCATCCGGGGTTTCCCACGAGTTCAATCACCATGTTCTGACCACCCCGTTTTACAGATGCCGTCTAAGCTCTGGAGGGTCGGTTTGCCTTGGTTCACGGAGGATTACATATGCTGTTGTTGTGGATACTGGTTCTGATCGTCGGTGTGGCGTATCTCGCCCACCGCCGCATCGCCCCCCTGCCCGCGTTGGGTATCGTCGCCGTATACCTGCTGGCGATGGGCATTTTCAGCCATGCCCCGGGCTGGTTGCTGTTGGTGTTCTGGGTCGTGCTCGCAGCGGTTGCCGCGCCTTTGCTGCTGCCCGACCTGCGCCGCAAACACTTCACCGCGCCGCTGTTCAACTGGTTCCAGAAAACCCTGCCGCCGATGTCGCAGACCGAACGCGATGCGATCGATGCCGGTACCGTGTGGTGGGACGGTGAACTGTTCAGTGGCCGTCCGGACTGGGACAAGCTGCTGTCCTATCCAAAAGCGCAACTGAGCGAAGAGGAACAAGCCTTCATCGACGGCCCCACCGAAGAACTCTGCGCGATGGTCACTGACTGGCAGATCGGCCAGTCGATGGATCTGCCACCCGAAGCCTGGAGCCACATCAAGGAGCACGGTTTCTTCGCCCTGATCATTCCCAAGGAGTTCGGCGGCAAGGGCTTTTCCGCCTACGCCCACTCGCAAGTGGCGATGAAACTCGCGACCCGCAGCGGCGACCTCGCCTCCACCGTGATGGTGCCCAACTCCCTCGGCCCGGCCGAACTGCTGCTGCATTACGGCACCGATGAGCAACGCAACCACTACCTGCCGCGGCTGGCCCGTGGCGACGACATTCCGTGCTTCGCCCTCACCGGCCCACTGGCCGGTTCCGATGCCGGCGCCATGCCGGACACCGGGATCATCTGCAAAGGTGAATGGGAAGGCCAGGAAGTCATCGGTCTGCGCCTGAACTGGGAAAAACGCTACATCACCCTCGGCCCGGTCGCGACCCTGCTCGGTCTGGCCTTCAAGGCCTATGACCCGGAGCATCTGCTGGGCGACAAGGAAGATCTCGGCATCAGTCTGGCGCTGATTCCTACCGATACACCGGGTGTGGAAATCGGCCGTCGTCACCTGCCACTGGGTGCAGCGTTCATGAACGGCCCGAACTCGGGCAAAGACGTGTTCATCCCGCTGGACTACCTCATCGGTGGCCAGGAAATGCTCGGCAAGGGCTGGATGATGCTGATGAACTGCCTGTCGGTCGGGCGTTCGATCTCGCTGCCGGCAGTCGGCACTGGCGCGGCCAAATTCACCAGTCTGGTGACCGGTCAATACGCGCAGATACGTGAGCAGTTCAACGTCCCGCTGTCGGCCTTCGAAGGCATTCAGGAAGCCATGGCACGCATCGGCGGCAACGCCTGGATGATGGACGCCGCGCGCATGCTCACCGCCAACGCGGTGGATCTGGGCGAGAAACCGTCGGTGCTGTCGGCGATCCTCAAGTATCACCTGACCGAACGCGGCCGCGAGTGCATCACCCACGCCATGGACGTGCACGGCGGCAAGGCGATCATCATGGGTCCGAACAACTACCTGGGGCGCAGCTGGAACGGCGCACCGATCTTCATCACCGTGGAAGGCGCGAACATCCTCTCGCGCAACCTGATGATCTTCGGTCAGGGCGCCATTCGTTGCCATCCGTTCGTCCTCAAGGAAATGGCCCTCGCCGGCCGCGAAGACAAAGAACAGGCACTGAAAGAATTCGATGGCCTGCTGCTCAAGCACATCGGTTTTGCCGTCGGCAACGCCGCCAGCACCCTGGTGCTGAACCTGGGCTTCGGCCACTTCGAACATGCACCCGGGGACAGGATCAGTCAGGGCTACTTCCGCGCACTCAATCGGCAGGCAGCGGCATTTGCCATGCTGGCCGACTTCAGCATGATGCTGCTGGGTGGCGAACTGAAGCGCCGGGAACGCCTGTCCGCACGTCTTGGCGATGTGTTGAGCAACCTGTATCTGGCCTCCGCTGCGCTCAAGCGTTATCACGACCTGGATTCGCCGGCGCATATGGAGCCGCTGTTCCGTTGGGCCATGGAAGAAAGCCTCGGCCAGTCGGAGCGGGCACTGGATGAGCTGCTGAGCAACTTCCCGAACAAAGTGTTTGGCTGCCTGCTGCGGGTGATCGTGTTCCCGTTCGGCCGTCGCCATAAAGGCCCGTCGGACAAGCTCGGCGCCGAAGTGGCAGCTGTTATTGGTCGCGCCAAAGGTGATCCGACTCTCGAAGAACTGCTCGCCGGCTGCTATCGCCCGCAGTCCGCCGACGATGCCGTCGGTGCCCTGCAACACGCCAGCGATCTGCTGAATGCCGCCCAACCGCTGCACAAAAAACTGCACACCTCGCTCAAGAGCGGTCAGGTCAAACCGGTGGCTGGCGAACACGCCATCGACGCCGCACTGGAGGCCGGGGTGTTGCAACCGCAGGAAGCACAGACCCTGCGCGATGCCGAAGCGGCACGGCGCAAGGTGATCGACGTCGATGATTTCGACAAGGAAGAGCTGAAGCAGGCTGAGGGCAAAGTCCGCTGATGCCGACGACCGTGTAGCTGTTTATTTGTGAAAAACGGGCACGAGAGCTTTATACTCCCGCGCCCGTTTTGCTCTTGAGGACTTATCTCGTGTCCAACGTCGTTGCCGATCATCTGGTTTTGCTCGACCATCTGCGCAGTATCCTGGTCGCCGTAGGTGAGGCCGAACAGGTTCCCGAAGAAAGCCATGCCTTGTTCCTGGAGCGCTTTGACGAACTACTGGCCTCCCTGCCGATCGACCCGATCGAAAGCCAGTACCTGGGTCAGGACATCCTGACCCAAGTGATTACCCGCTATCCGCAAATTGCCCACCTGATCCCGCGGGATCTGCTGTGGTTCTTCGCTGGTGACTGCCTGCACTACTTGTCTGATGAAGAAATCGACCTGTATCAGGCACTGGAAGAACGTCGCTACGAAGCCGAACAGAACGACGAACCGTTCGACTGGAATCAGGAAAAACAGTTGCTGGCGATGTCTGCCCAGGACAGCAAGCACTAAGCGTCCAAAGATCAAAAGATCGCAGCCTGCGGCAGCTCCTACAGGGATTGTGTAGGAGCTGCCGCAGGCTGCGATCTTTTGCTTTTAAAGCAGCCCCTCGCTCTCCGGCAATTCATACGCAAGCGCCAGATTATTCGGCGCCCCCGCCTTGCCCGGCTTGCTCAACGTCGGCTCCTTCTCCAGGCACTCCACCAGATAATCGATGAATACCCGCAGCTTCGGCGGCAGGTAGCGCGTGGGCGAATGCAGCAACCACAGACCACCGTGGTAGGACGCGAGGAACGTCCACTCCGGCAGCACCTGCACGATCAACTTCTGCTCAAGCGCATAACGCGCGGTGAAATACGGCAAGCTGCCAATACCAATGTGCTGCAACACTGCCCCGAGCCGCACGCCGGTATGGTTGGCGGCATAGCGGCCACGCACGCCGACGGTCACCGCTTTGCTGCCCTTCTTGAATTTCCAGCGTGCATCGCTCGGGGTTTCCCCCAGATAGATGCAGCTGTGATTGAGCAAGTCATGCGGGTGGGTCGGCGTGCCGTGTTCGGCCAGGTATTGCGGGGTGGCGCAGAGCAAATGGTCGATGGTCAGCAACTGCCGTCCGACCAGACCGGCCGGCGGACGGTCAGTGATACGAATCGCCAGGTCGACATGATCGTCAATCAAATCAACCTGGCGGTCTTCCAGCAGCAACTCGACATCGACTTTCGGATAACGCCGCAAAAACTCGGGCATGTGCGGATGAATCACGAAACGCCCGACCGCTTTCGGCACACTGACCCGCACCAGCCCTTCCGCCTCGTGGGTGAACTGCCCACTGATCTCCATCACCGATTTGGCGGCGCTGACCATCTCCTGACAGCGCTTGAACACTTCCTCGCCACCGTCACTCAAGCGCAGTTTGCGCGTAGTGCGCTGCAACAAACGCGTGGCCAAGGCCTTTTCCAGGCGGGAAATGCTGCGACTGATCGCCGACGGCGACGAGCCCAACTGGCGGGCCGCCTCGGAAAAACTGCCGGTCTCTACGACCTTGACGAAGATCGCCATTTCACCGAGCAGTGGCAGCGGAAGATTGATGCTCACAGCGCACAAGTCCTTTGATGTTTGAACGGATTATCACGTTATTGCACGATTCATATAATAAAAACAGACACTTTAATAAGGGCATGGAATATGACGCTTCGCCTCTTTTTCCATAGTGATGACCTCAAGGCTAATGTGGAAGTCCTCGACTGCACGCCCCACGAGAACGAATTTGTCGTGGTGCTGCGCGCCACGTTGTTTCATCCGCAAGGCGGTGGTCAGCCTTGTGACACCGGCATGATCGGCGAAAGCCAGGTGCTGCGCGTGGTGCAGGAACCTGACCGGATCGTGCATTACGTCGATCGTCCGGTAAAACCCGGCATGACCTGTATTCACGTGGATGAACAACGTCGCCGCTACAACACCCGCATGCACTCGGCCGGGCACCTGATCGGGCATTTCGTGCAGGCCATGGGCTGGACGCCGATCAAGGCGCACCACTGGCCGGACGAGGGCCGAGTGCAATTCAAGCCGGGCGATGCCGCTCAGGAAGTCGACGCGCCAACCGTTCAACACGGTATCAGTCAGTGGATCGAACACGATCTGCCGCGCCTGACCTCACTGCGCGAAGGCGCGCGGGAAATCGGTTTTGGCGAGCTGCCGGCCTATGGCTGCGGTGGCACCCATGTACGCAGCCTGAAGGATTTGGGCACAGTCACGATCGCCTCGCTTTCGCAGAAGAAAGGCACTTTATCCGTCCACTACAGCGTGGATTAAGCTTCTCGGGCGCTGCTTCGCGCAGCGTCCGACGCCGGGGGAACCGCACTCGCCGGTTCCGTTGACTATCGATAGATGGACCTAAAAACAATGATGCTAGACGTCGAGCGTCTCGATGAGACGTGCATAAAAAAACTGGCCAACGAAGAAGTCCTCGCCATCCGCGTCAAAGGCTTCTTGCCCGAGCCGCTGGCGATCGAGATTGGCGACAAGATTCTTGCACCGGGCTTTGAGGGCTACATCAACGCGCCGAGCATCGGCCGGATCGGCATGGCGTTTTACGAGGCGGAAAACCAGCCGCTGCTGATCGAGGACTACTTCGAGCGCGCCACCCGCAACATCGCCGAACTGCGCGAGCGCTGTGCGCCCTATTCCTCGCCGGTCGACACCCTGCGCTGCATGCTCGACGAGTCGTGGCCGGCCGGCGCGCATCTGGAAAACCTCTATGGCCGCAAGATGTATGTCGGCCTGTCGCGGGTAGTCAAACCCGGCGTGTGCTTCCTCGCACACCACGACATTTTCGCCAAGGACGCCCCGGACAGCTTTCAGGCCCGCAGCCTGGAGGCGCAGTTCGCCTGCAACGTCTACCTGAACATGCCGACCGAGGGCGGCGCGTTGCAAATGTGGGACGACGACATCACCCCGGATCAGTTCGACCAGATGCGCGGCGACAGTTACGGCATCGACCCGGCGCTGCTCGGCCCACCGACCCTGGAAGTGCGGCCGGAGCCGGGCGATTTCATCATGTTCAATTCGCGCTGCATGCACTCGGTGACCCCGGGCGTGGCGGATCCGCGTCTGAGCCTTTCGTTCTTTGTCGGCTATCGCGGCAATGCTTCACCCCTGACCTTCTGGAGCTGAGATGTTATCGAACTACCTGGGCGAGTTTCTGGCGCTGGCCACCATTCACTTTCTGGCCGTGGTCGCTCCCGGCCCGGACTTTGCCGTGACCATTCGCCAAAGCGTGCGCTTCGGCCGACTGGTGGGCATCTGCACCGCACTGGGCATCGGCGCCGGCATTTCGGTGCACGTTCTCTACACCTTGCTCGGCGTTGGCGCCCTGATGCACACCACGCCGTGGTTGCTGACGGTGGCCAAGGTGATCGGTGGCGCATACATCTTTTACCTCGGCATCAGCCTGATCCGCAGTAAACCGAAGACCACGCTCGAAGGCGAAAAAAGCGCTGACGAACCGCTGGTCGAGCAGTCGCTGTTCAAGGCGTTCAGCACCGGTTTTCTGACCAATGCCACCAACCCCAAGGCCACGCTGTTCTTCCTGGCGATTTTCACCACGATCATCAGCGCCAGCACCCCGCTGAATATTCAGGCGCTGTACGGGGTGTGGATGTGCTTCGTCAATGCGCTGTGGTTCGTGATCGTCGCGCTGTTTTTCTCCAGCAGCCGGGTACGCACCCTGTTCATGCGCATGGGCCATTGGTTCGAGCGCAGCATGGGCGTGATCCTGATTCTGTTCGCCGGGAGGTTGGTGCTGTCGATGTAAAAACGACACCCAAAGACAAGGCCCGGTCAGTTGCACACTGCTCGGGCCTTTTTCGTTTGTGCGCCGCTTTTGCATTTCTGTGCGACGGATCCCACTTCAGGGGCTCCCCTTCAACACCTTCGCGGTGTTAGTTTGGAAAAGATTTGTTTCAACTTTCAAACACTTCCACTCAACTGCCTGCAAAGGAATGCCCACCGCAATGAATTTTTCTCTCAAGCGCCTGGCCGCTGCCAGCCTGATCCTGGCCAGCTTTTCTGCGTTCACCCTGCCCGCGCAGGCCAACATCACTCCGCAACAGAGCGCAGCCATTCTCAAGAGTTTCGATGAGGCGAGCCTCACCGACTTCCGCCAGTTTCTGGGTGCCGTAGGCAAGAGCGACCTGGGTAAAACCGACAACCTCGGCCCGGCAATCAACGCCTTTCTCGACAACAAGACCCCGAGCGCGGAACAGCAGAACGAGATCTACCGCCTGCTGGGCATTTACACCCGCGCCAAGTACGGCAAAGCCGCCCTGGAAACCCTGCGCGAACTGGTGGAAATCCCGACCTTCCAGAAAGAAGGCGTGGCCCAGCACGACAATCCGGAGTTCATCAAGATCGCCGAAAAGATCAAGAACCTGGCCGAATCGTTCAACCTGAAGTTCCGCAACGTCGACAACCGCGTCTATGAAGTCTCCCTCGACGGCAGCGGCGACGAAGTCGTGGGCATTCACGCGCATGCCGACGTGGTGCCGGTCACCCCGGAAAACTGGGTGCTGAAGGACGGCACCAAACTCGACCCGTTCAAAGTCACGCTGATCGGCGACCGCATGTACGGTCGCGGCACCGAGGACGACAAGAACGGCATCGTCGTCGCGATGTACGCGATGAAAGTGATCAAGGAAGAAAAGCTGCCGCTGGCACGCAACTTCAAACTGCTGGTGGACACCACCGAAGAAACCACCGGCGACGCGATCCCGTATTACTTCGAACACAACCCGACGCCGAACTACAACATGGCGCTGGACGGTGGCTACCCGGTGGTCATTGCCGAGAAAGGCTACGGCACGGTCATGGCCAATTTCCCGCTGCGCAAGGCTGAAGGCAGCGGCGCAGAAATCATCTCGATGACCGGCGGCCTGGCAACCAACCAGATTCCATCGGTTTCGGTGGCGACACTCGTCACCGACAAGCCTGAGCAACTGGCCGCGAGTCTGCAGAAAGCCGGCAGCGAATACGCGAAAAAACACGGTGGTGACTTCGAAGTCGCGGCCAAGGTTGACGGCAAAGACGTCAAGCTGAGCGTCACCGGTGTGTCAGCGCACTCCTCCGAACCCGAGTCCGGCGTCAACCCGGTCGCGCGGATGCTCGACTTCATCAACAGCCTCGACGGCAAGGTGGTGCTCAAGCACAACCAGATCACCGACGCGGCGCGCTATGCGTCCAACAACTGGGGCCTGGATTATCTGGGTAAAAAACTCGGCGTGGGCTTCTCCGATTCGTTCATGGGCCCGCTGACCACCTCGCTGACCTACGTCGGCGTGGACGACAAGGCCTTCAAACTGGCAGTCAACCTGCGCGTGCCAAAGGGTAAATCGCCAGAAGTGCTGAAAAAGCAAATCGCTGACAAGCTGGCGGCCTGGAGCAAGAAATCCCACGTTGCTGTGGACTTCACTTACTCGATCGCCGAACCGATGTACCGCAATCCGGAAGGCGAATGGGTCAAGGCACTGCTGGCGGTGGCCACTGAAAACCTCGGCATGAAGCACGAGTTCGGCACGTCTGCCGGCGCGACCTCGGTGCATGAACTGCCGAACGGCGTGCAATTCGGCCTGGCCCGGCCTGAAGTCAAATACACCGGGCATACCGATGGCGAGTTCAAGACGGTTGACCAGTTCCTGCTCGACCTGCAGATCGTCACTGAGATGATGGGCCGTGTCGGCCAGCTACCGAAGCTCTGATAAGGCATGGGCCCGTAATTCAGCGGGCCTGAGTGAAAACAAAAAAGGACCCGAAGGTCCTTTTTTGTTGCGTGCTGAATGCTGCACAAACAAAAACGCCGATCATCACTGATCGGCGTTTTTGTGAAATTGGAGCGGGAAACGAGACTCGAACTCGCGACCCCGACCTTGGCAAGGTCGTGCTCTACCAACTGAGCTATTCCCGCAATGGCGTCCCCTAGGGGACTCGAACCCCTGTTACCGCCGTGAAAGGGCGGTGTCCTAGGCCACTAGACGAAGGGGACAGGCTACAACTTTCACTAATAAAAACGCCGCTCACTGAGCGGCGCTTTTAGAATTTGGAGCGGGAAACGAGACTCGAACTCGCGACCCCGACCTTGGCAAGGTCGTGCTCTACCAACTGAGCTATTCCCGCAAATGGCGTCCCCTAGGGGACTCGAACCCCTGTTACCGCCGTGAAAGGGCGGTGTCCTAGGCCACTAGACGAAGGGGACACGCTACCCGGAACACATGGTGTGTGTTTCGGTGTCCAGACCCGCATCCGAAGACTTGGTTCTGGTTTCACTCAGCCCCGCCCGAAAGCAGTGCTGTTTAAAATTGGAGCGGGAAACGAGACTCGAACTCGCGACCCCGACCTTGGCAAGGTCGTGCTCTACCAACTGAGCTATTCCCGCATTGGCGTCCCCTAGGGGACTCGAACCCCTGTTACCGCCGTGAAAGGGCGGTGTCCTAGGCCACTAGACGAAGGGGACACGCTACAACATTCACTCCCTGCCGCGTTTCGCTGTGTGCTTTACGCTGCAAGTGGCGCGCATTCTATGGATGGTTTGAGAGGTCGTCAACCCCCGAATATAAATTTATTTAAATCAATGACTTCGACCTGCTTTACGGGAGCATTCGGGCTTTTCCGTCGCCCGACGATTGACGCCTATATTCCGCCACCCGCCAAGGCGTTATAGTCCGCAACACAATGATGGCAATCTGCGCACCTTGCGCCAGCATTCATATAAGCAGTGTGCAGCCGATATAGACAGAAGCTGCTGAATCAACTCGTCGAGCGGCGCTGGGCGCCTGAATGTCCAGCCACTACACTCGCATGCGAACCCTATAAAGAGGTCTTACCGGTGACACCACTCATGATCACCCTGCTAGTCATAGCCGGGATCGCAATTCTGATCGCCATTGGCTACATGAACCATGTGGTGGAAAACAACAAACTGGAGAAGGCCCGCACCAAAGTCGAACTCAACGACCGCCTGCGCCGCTGCGGCGAACTGACCGAAACCTTCCCCGGCCAGTTCATGACCCCGGCACTCAAGCTGCTGCTGACCCGTCTGGAGCTGAACGTCTGCCAACGTCTGCTGAACCTGGAAAAAACCAGTGCCACGACCAAGGCACGGATCACCGAACTCAGCGCACTGGTGGCCCAAGGCGAATCGATCCCGGTCAACAACCCGCCGGCACCGATCCTGACCGAAGCCAAAGCCAAGGACGTCCGTTTCCTGCTCGAAGCCCTGCACGGCCAGATCACCCGCGCCGCCCACGACGGCTTCCTGCCACCGAACGAAGCCAAACACTGGATCAAGGAAGTCCGCCACATCCTGGTCCTGCTGCACATCGAATTCTTCAACAACCTCGGCCAACAATCCCTGCAACAAAACCAACCCGGCCAGGCCCGCCTCGCCTTCGAACGCGGCGTGCAATACCTGCGCAAACAGCAAGACCCGCAGATGTACTCGGAACAACTGCAATACCTGGAAAAACTCCTGGCCCGCGCCAATGCCCAGGTCATGGACAAGATTGCCCCGGTTGAAGGCGAAGTGAACCAGTTGACCGAAGGCCTCAAAGAAGTCGAAGCCGATGCGGACTGGAAGAAGAAAGTGATTTACGACTGATGGTCGAGAGTTAAGAGAAGCCACCGAGAGGTGGCTTTTTTGTGGGGGGTGGGCTGACTGCCATTGCGAACATTCAGTTAGAGATTGGTTGGCAGTCAGGCCTCTTCGCGAGCAAGCCCGCTCCCACAGTGGGCATGAGTTTATTCAGTTGGAGATTGGTCGGCTGTCAGGCAGCCTTCGCTGGCAAGCCAGCTCCCACAGTTGGAATGGGGGCGCTCAGTTGGAGACTGGTCGGCTGTCAGGCCGCCTTCGCTGGCAAGCCAGCTCCCACAGTTGGAATGGGGGCGCTCAGTTGGAGACTGGTCGGCTGTCAGGCCGCCTTCGCTGGCAAGCCAGCTCCCACAGTTGGAATGGGGGCGCTCAGTTGGAGATTGGTCGGCTGTCAGGCCGCCATCGCTGGCAAGCCAGCTCCCACAGTTGGAATGGGGGCGCTCAGTTGGAGACTGGTCGGCTGTCAGGCCGCCTTCGCTGGCAAGCCAGCTCCCACAGTTGGAATGGGGGCGCTCAGTGGAGACTGGTCGGCTGTCAGGCCGCCTTCGCGAGCAGGCTCACTCCTACAGAAGAGCGAGATAGTGCACCGCCTCGCTCTTCACCACTCAAATGGCCGAGTGTCAGCTCGCCGAAAGCTCTTGATCTTGCCGTGCCGGCCCCGTCGGCAGGCTGAGTGGAGGGGTTCATCCGGGGGTGGGAGCGCAGCGACCGTTTGGCGCAGCCAAACACATCGAGAGGAGGTGCAGCGAAGCAAACCGGAGGCGATGCGCCCGGATGAATCCCGCAACGAAGGAACCCGAGCCACGGCGAGGGCCGTACGTTGGGGCCAAAGACCTTTGCTTCCTTTGGGGCGTTTGCCAAAGGGAGTCGCTGTAAGAGCGAAACCGCCAGCCGCAGCCCCCGAAGCAACGGATATTCACCCAAAACCCCAAGAACCTGGTCGGCCCAGAGGCCGCCAAGTCAAAGCCGAAAATGCCCAACCATCCCCTTGAGCTCCCCCCCCAACCGCGCCAGCTCAACACTCGAAACCGCATTCCCCCGCATCGCCATCGAAGACTGATCCGCACTCGCACGAATACTCGTAACACTGCGATTGATCTCCTCAGCCACCGAACTCTGCTCCTCCGCCGCCGCCGCAATCTGCTGATTCATCTGCTGAATCAACGAAACCGCCGCCGCAATACTGCCCAGCGCACTCTCGGTCTGCAGCGTGTCACTGACCGCCAGCTTCACCAACTCACCACTGCTCTGAATCTGCTGCACCGACGAATGCGCCGCCGAACGCAACGCACTGACCAGACGCTCGATCTCCTCGGTGGATTGTTGTGTACGCCGCGCCAACGCGCGAACCTCATCAGCCACCACCGCAAAGCCCCTGCCCTGTTCCCCGGCCCGCGCCGCCTCGATCGCGGCGTTGAGCGCCAGCAGATTGGTCTGCTCGGCAACGCTCTTGATCACATCCAGCACCGTACCGATGTTCTGGATCTGCGCACTGAGGCTTTCGATGCTCGAACTGGCTGATGTCGCCGAATCCGCCAGTTGCTCGATCCGCACCATGCTCTGGCGCACCACCTGCTGCCCGCTCTCGACCTTGGCATCCGCCGTTTGTGCGGCCAGCGCGGCTTCCTCGGCATTGCGCGCCACGTCATGCACGGTGGCGGTCATCTGGTTCATGGCCGTGGCCACTTGCTCGGTCTCTTCCTTCTGGCTGTTGACCTCAAGGTTGGTCTGCTCGGTTACCGCCGACAGCGATTGCGCGGAACTGGCCAACTGCTCGATGCCCGCCTGCAAACCGCTGACGATCGTGCTCAGCCCGGTGCCCATCTGCTGCATCGCCAGCATCAGTTGCCCGATCTCATCACGCCGGGTGACCTCCACCCTCGCACTCAAATCCCCGGCCGCAATCTGCTGTGCCACCCGCATCACACTGCGCAACGGCGCGACGATCAACCGGGTAATGACCCACGCGGCAATCAGCCCGACCAGCAACGCCAGCGCCGAAGAACCGATGATCAACGCCGAGTTCTTCTTCAATTCCGCCTGCATCGCGCCGTCCTCGGCGCCATACGCCTGATCCACGCGCTCCATCACCTGCGCCGCACGCTGGTGCAACTGTTCGTAGACGGTTTTTTCCTGGGCCAGCAGGCCGGTGTACTCGGCGAGCTTGTCGTTGAAACCGGCGATGTGCCCGGACACTTCATTGAGTACCGTCAGGTAGCCCTCATCCTTGACCGTGGTCTTCAACTGCTCGGCCTGAGCCTGCGCCTGGGCGGCCTGCTCGATATTGCCCTTGCCGGCACTGTCGGCATCGCCCTTGCGGCTCTGATCCAGACGAACCCGCGCCTCGTTCATCGCCTGCAACATCAGCCGCGACACCTGGCTGACCTGGCTGGCCTGTTCGATGAACTGTGCGCCGTCCTTGCCTTCGGTGTCCTTCAAGGTATACGCGCCATCATCGGCCAGACCGGCCTGCAGTACGTCCAGGTTATTGGCCACGCTGGACACCGACCAACTGGCCATTTCCAGCGCCAGATCCTTGGCCTGGGTCAGCGAGACAAACTCATCGAAAGCCTTGCGATAAGCGCCCAGTGCCTGTTCGACATCGCTCATCACCGCCACGTTGGCCGGGGACTGCGCCTTGAGTTGCGCGGCCTGAGCCAGCAAACCGTCTACGCCTTCGTGCAAGGCATCGACGGTTTTCGGGTTGCTGTGCAGCGCATAGTCCTGCTCCAGCAGCCGCACCTTGAGCAGTGCACTGTTGAGCGACGACATCTGCTTCAGCCCATCGAAGCGCTGACTGATGGTCTGCAGGGACCAGACACCAATGGCAGCCACCAGCGCAGTCAACAGCAGCACCAGCACGAACCCGATACCCAGTTTCTTCGCCATACCGAGGTTGGCAAAACGTCCTTGCACGGCGGAAATCATTGCGCGTAGTCCCCTGCCAAAGTCTGTTGCCGAAGATTCGCAACGGCCATGGAGCAGCACAAGTCTCTGGCGTCGGAATAATGGCAAAAAGCTACGCACGCGTCGTTTTCAGAACGCTTGAGGTCGATTCACACCGGTACTGCGAAAAAACTGCCGGGCCCTCGGATCACAGGCATAGGCCACGTTGATCCGCTGCCACTCACTGGGTTCGCCACTCGGACTGAAGGCTCCCGGGTCGCAAAGGCTGACACCATTGCACTGCGCCTGACTGTGCAAGCGGCCAGTATCGCCCAGCGGGGCACGGGCCCAGATGAACAGGCCGCCACACGGCTTACCGAAAACCTCCCAGTCGGCGTCTTCCAGCGCCTGCAACGCGGCGACCCGATCGGTATTCAACCGTTGACGCTGGCGCTGGACCATTTTGCGATAGGCGCCATTGGCCAGAAGACTGGTCAGCACCGCCTCATTGAAACTCGAAGCGCCCATGCTACTGATCATCTTGATTCGCCCCAGCCGCGCAATCAGCGCTGGCTCGGCGTACACAAACCCGACGCGCAGCGAGCTGCTCAGTGTCTTGGAAAAGCTGCCGACATAGATCACTCGCTCATCGAGTGCCGCCAGGCGTGTGCCATTGCCATTGTGCAGGTCGGCGTAGACATCGTCCTCGATCACTCGCACATCGTGAGCGTTGCACAACCGCAGGATCTGTTGGGCAACGCCAAGTGTCAGGCAAGAGCCGGTGGGATTGTGGTGGTGACTGTTGATGAACATCGCGACCGGCCGGAACTGCCGCAACAGTGCTTCCAGCGCTTGGGGATCCGGCCCGCTCGGCGTGCGGCGCACTTCCAGCAACTGCACGCCGTACAGGCGCAACAGCTCGAACAGCGGCGCATAGCCCGGGGTTTCGACGACAACGCAGTCACCGGCCTTCAACAATGTGCGCGCGAGCAGATCAAGCGCCTGGCTCGCACCGGAGGTCGTCAGCACCTGTTCATCCAGAGCCTCGACGCCGATCAGCCTGAGGCGTTTGACGATCTGCTCGCGTAACGCCGGCAGCCCCAGCGGGCTGCTGTAATTGAACAGACTCGCCATGTCGGTACGGGCCACCTGACGGATCGCATAACTCAGGTCGTCGGATTCACGCCAGCTCTGCGGCAAGCCTCCCTCGCCGAGTTTCAACCCGCTGTGTGCCTGCCCGCAGTCAATCCCGATCACCCCACCGCCCTGCGCGGCCACCATGAACCCGGCGCCCTGACGCGGGGCCAGAACGCCTTGCGCCACCAGCCGTTCGCAGGCCTCGGCCACACACGACTGACTCAGCAGATTGGAGCGCGCAATCTGCCTGACGGAGGGCAAGCGCGTGCTCGGCGCCACACCGCTTCGCGAGATCCACTCAGTCATGCCATCAACAATCTGCTGTACGACCGGCACCATTGCCTGTCGGTCAATTCTCAATTCCATGAGCACGCAAACTCCTGTCCATTTTGCTGGCGGCAGTAAATCACAGCCGCGTCGCTCAGGCTGTGCGACAACGCCGTCAAAAGCAGCCGTTCTAACCGTTTGATACACATTGTTTAGCGGTTTAACGGAACTGGCGCCCAGCAACAGGAAAACCAGCACTGAGGCGGGTTCCAGAGTCTTGCCACTCGGCGTCAGAAAGCCGTGACGCCGCCATCCACGGCCAGGGAATGACCGGTGGTAAACGCCGCGCCATCGCTGCACAGATACAGCACGGCGCTGGCGATTTCCTCGACCTTGCCGATGCGCCCCACTGGGTGCATCGCGTTGGCGAATTCGCCTTTCTTCGGGTCAGCCTCGTAAGCGCGACGGAACATGTCGGTGTCGATCACCGCCGGGCACACGGCGTTGACGCGGATTTTCTTCTTCGCGTATTCGATCGCCGCCGACTTGGTCAGGCCGATCACCGCGTGTTTCGACGCCGCATAAATGCTCATCTTCGGCGCCGCACCAAGCCCCGCCACCGACGCGGTGTTGACGATCGCCCCGCCGCCCTGAGCGAGCAACAACGGCAACTGGTACTTCATGCACAACCACACACCTTTGACGTTGACGCCCATGATCGCGTCGAACTCGTCCATCGAGCCGTCGGCCAGTTTGCCTTGCTCGATTTCGATCCCGGCATTGTTGAAGGCGTAGTCCAGGCGACCGTAGGTATTGATCACCTCATCCATCAGATTCTTCACTTCGCTTTCGACGGTAACGTTGCAGCGTACGAAGGTCGCTTCGCCGCCGGCTGTACGAATCAGCGCCACGGTGCCTTCGCCCCCTGCCGTATCCAGGTCGGCCACCACCACTTTCAAACCTTCGGCGGCGAACGCCTGGGCGGTCGCCCGGCCGATACCGTTGGCCGCTCCGGTGACTACGACCACTTGGCCGGAAAACGTCATGCTCATTGTTATGTCCTCGAAGGGAGAGATGCAGGAGGGATATGCAGACTCGCAGCATAGTCACCGGGGCCCGTCCCGAGTCAGCACTATCAGAAGGCTGTTTATGCCTTCATCCGTCGCAGTGATAAAAGCCTGTGGGCCACTATCACTGCACTGGATCATTGCGCATTCGCCACATCAGCCGACCTTGCAGCATTGGCCTCGAGGGTCTATCAACAAGGCTTCATTCAGTTCGAGTGCCTGCCATGACCAGTCAGACCAATCGCCAGTTCCTCCTCGCCAAACGCCCGGTGGGGGCAGCGACCCGTGAGACCTTCACTTACCAGGAGGTCCCGGTCGGCGAACCGGGCGCTGGTCAGATACTGGTGAAAAACCAATACCTGTCCCTCGACCCGGCCATGCGCGGCTGGATGAACGAGGGCAAGTCCTACATCCCGCCGGTAGAAATCGGTGAAGTCATGCGCGCCTTGGGCGTGGGCCAGGTCATCGCTTCGAACAACCCGGGCTTTGCCGTCGGCGACTACGTCAACGGCGCCCTCGGCGTGCAGGATTATTTCCTTGGCGAACCCAGAGGTTTCTACAAAGTCGATCCGAAACTGGCGCCGCTGCCGGTGTATCTGTCCGCCCTTGGCATGACCGGCATGACCGCCTACTTCGCCCTGCTCGACGTCGGCACACCGAAGGCTGGCGACACCGTGGTGTTGTCGGGAGCTGCCGGGGCAGTGGGCAGCATTGCCGGACAGATCGCCAAGATCAAAGGCTGCCGGGTCGTCGGCATCGCCGGTGGTGCCGACAAGTGCAAATACCTGATCGATGAACTGGGCTTCGACGGCGCTATCGATTACAAGCACGAAGACGTGCTGGCCGGACTCAAGCGTGAGTGCCCGAAAGGCGTCGACGTGTATTTCGATAACGTCGGCGGCGAGATCCTCGACGCTGTGCTCAGCCGTCTGGCGCCGAAAGCCCGGGTGGTGATCTGCGGCGCCATCAGCCAGTACAACAACAAAGAAGCGGTCAAAGGCCCGGCCAACTACCTGTCACTGCTGGTCAATCGTGCGCGCATGGAAGGCTTTGTGGTGATGGACTATGCCGCGCAATACGCCGGTGCCGCGCAGGAAATGGCCGGCTGGATGGCCAAAGGGCAGCTCAAGAGCAAGGAAGACATCGTTGAAGGTCTGCAGACCTTTCCGGAGACGCTGATGAAATTGTTCAGCGGGGAGAATTTCGGCAAGTTGGTGCTGAAGGTCTGAAACTTAACGCGACAACACACCAAAAGCACTGTGGGAGCGGGCTTGCTCGCGAATGCGGTGGATCAGTCGATATCAATTTCGACTGATCCACCGCATTCGCGAGCAAGCCCGCTCCCACATTATTGGATCTTGCGTGTTTGATCAGGCCAGTTCGGCCACGACCGACGCCAGTGCCTTGGCCGGATCCGCCGCCTGGCTGATCGGACGGCCGATCACCAGATAATCGGAACCGGCATCCAGCGCCTGACGTGGCGTCAGGATACGGCGCTGGTCATCTTGCGCACTGCCCGCCGGGCGAATCCCCGGGGTCACCAGTTGCAGCGACGGGTGCGCCGACTTCAGTGCGGTGGCTTCCAGCGCCGAGCACACCAGACCGTCCATCCCGGCCTTCTCGGCCAGCGCAGCCAGACGCAGCACTTGCTCCTGCGGTTCGATATCCAGACCGATACCGGCCAGATCCTCACGCTCCATGCTGGTCAGCACGGTCACACCGATCAGCAACGGCTGCGGGCCGCTGCGCTTGGAAAGCTCTTCACGGCAGGCGGCCATCATGCGCAGACCACCGGAGCAATGCACGTTGACCATCCATACGCCCATCTCGGCAGCGGCTTTCACGGCCATCGCGGTGGTGTTGGGAATGTCGTGGAATTTCAGGTCGAGGAACACCTCGAAGCCTTTGTCACGCAAGGTGCCGACGATTTCCGCGGCGCAACTGGTGAACAGTTCCTTGCCCACTTTGACCCGGCACAGTTTCGGGTCCAACTGGTCGGCCAGCTTCAGTGCGGCGTCACGGGTGGGGAAATCCAGGGCGACGATGATAGGAGTCTGGCAGGCGGACATGGATGGGCTCTCAGGCAAGTCGAAATCGGCGCGCATTGTAGCGGAAGCGGCGGCGGCGCGGCACCCGATGATCGGTAAATCGTCGCCGCAAACGTGATCAGCATAGCGCTCGCGGCTATTGTGTCGAACCCGATACACAACCGACACGCCGCCAACAAGCGTGCGCGCTAGCCTCGCCAGCCGCAACACGTCCTTACATCAGCACTTCCCGCCTCACGGCAGGACGCCTATGCTGAAACCACCACCTCGCAGCCCATCTTTGTGGTTGGCGGCCTACTGGCAGATGAACAGCCCCATGCACAACACCCAGACCACCGTGACTGATGAGCAGAAAGACGACAAGCGCTGGAGCATCCGTGCGCTGATCGTCGATGACGATGTGCCGATCCGCGAGCTGATGATCGACTACCTCGCGCGTTTCAACATCCACGCCAGCGGCGTCACCGACGGCGCGGCCATGCGCCAGGCCATGCTGGCGGAACATTTCGACGTGGTGGTCCTAGACCTGATGTTGCCCGGCGAAGACGGCCTGTCGCTGTGCCGCTGGCTGCGCGCCGAATCGGACATCCCGATCCTGATGCTCACCGCCCGCTGCGAACCCACCGACCGCATCATCGGCCTGGAACTGGGTGCCGATGACTACATGGCCAAACCGTTCGAACCACGGGAACTGGTAGCGCGGATCCAGACCATCCTGCGTCGGGTACGCGATGACCGCACCGAACAGCGCGCCAACATCCGCTTCGACAACTGGCGCTTGAACAGCGTGCTGCGGCAGTTGATCGCCGACGATGGCCTGGTAGTGCCGCTGTCCAACGCCGAATTCCGCCTGCTCTGGGTCTTCATCGAACGCCCGCGCCGGGTACTCAGCCGCGAACAACTGCTGGATGCCGCCCGTGGCCGCTCGATCGAGGCGTTCGACCGCAGCATCGATTTGCTGGTGTCGCGCCTGCGGCAAAAACTCGGCGACGACCCGAAAGCCCCGCAGTTGATCAAAACCGTGCGCGGTGAAGGTTACCTGTTCGACGCGCGAGACATCGGCTGATGCGAGCGCGCTTCGACACGCTGTTCGGCCGCCTGTTTGGCATGCTGTTCGTGGCGATCGTCCTGGCGCACCTGCTGGCCTTTGCCTGGTTTCATCACTATGGGCCACCCCCACCGCCGCCCCCGCCGGAATTTGCCGAGGGCGTCGACGGCCAACGGCCACCGCCGGATCCGCGTTTCGCCCATCGCCCGCCGCGTCCGTGGTTCGGCGGGCCGCTGGTGCCGCTGACCTTCCAGTTCATCTCGCTGATGATCGCTGCGTGGTACGGCGCCAAACTGCTCAGCCGGCCGATCCAGCGCCTGAGCGATGCTGCCGAACGCCTCAGCGAAAACCTCGACAGCCCGCCGCTGGACGAGTCCGGCCCGCGTGAAGCCCGACAAGCCGCGAACACCTTCAACCTGATGCAACAACGCATTCGTGAACAGGTGCAGCAGCGAGCACGCATGCTCGGCGCCGTCTCCCACGACCTGCGCACGCCGCTGTCGCGGTTGAAGCTGCGCCTGGAACAGATCGACGACGAAAAACTGCAAGGTCAGATGCGCCAGGACCTTAACGACATGATCGGCATGCTCGACGCCACCCTCACCTACCTGCACGAACAGCGCACCAGCGAAGCGTTGCAGTTGATGGATGTGCAGGCGCTGGTCGAATCGTTGTGCGAGAACGCTCAGGATCAAGGTGCAGACGTTGAAGTCAGCGGCCATTGCGCACCGCTGCAGGTGCAGCCGATGGCGCTGCGCTCGTGCATCAACAACCTGATGGACAACGCCCTGCGCTACGCCGGACAGGCACGCATCGAACTGCAGGATCAACGCGAGCAACTGCTGATCCGCGTGATCGACCACGGCCCGGGGATTGCCGAAGACAAGCGCGAGGCGGTGTTCGAACCGTTCTTTCGCCTGGAAGGCTCGCGCAACCGCAACTCCGGCGGCGTCGGCCTGGGCATGACCATCGCCCGCGAGGCAGCGCAGCGTTTGAGTGGCCAGTTGAATCTGGAAGAAACCCCGGGTGGCGGCCTGACCGCAATCATCCGCCTACCGCGCACTTAAGAAACACACCTATCCACCGTGGGAGCGGGCTTGCTCGCGAAAGCGGTGTGTCAGTCGACTTCTGTGTTGAATGATCGGCCGCCTTCGCGAGCAAGCCCGCTCCCACAGAGGATTTTTGGTATTCCCGCCACTGTGTACCACTCGGTACAAAGCCAAAACACCCAGGACATCTTGCCCCTTGAGTCTGCACAAGCCGGTACACCCACCGGTTTTACAGTCCAAGGAGTGAGCCCATGATCGGTAGCGTCAGCAATTACACGAGCTATACCAGCACCAGCAGCACCTCCACCCAGAACGCCCGCAGCCAACAACTGCAAAAGCAGCTGTTCGCCAAACTCGACAGCAACGGCGACGGCGCGGTGGATCAGGACGAACTGAAAAGTGCTCTGTCGCAGAAATCCGGCGACGGCCTGCTGGTCAACCTGAGCAAGCAATTCGGCGATCTGGACAGCGACGCCAGCGGCAGCCTCAGCGCCGAAGAAATGACCGCGATGGCGCCTCCGCCGCCACCTCAGGATCAAGCACCGAACACCGACCTCGCCGACGCCCTGATCAGCGCCCTCGACGCCGATGGCGACGGCGCCATCAGCAGCGACGAACTGCGCAACGGCCTGACCAGCGCCGGCAGCAGCGCCGACAGCAACCAAATATTCTCGGCCCTGGACAAGAACAAGGACGGCACCGTCAGCCAGGACGAACTCACCGCCAGCCTCACCCCACCACCGCCACCACCGCCGCAACAAGCCTCCAGCAACGAACTGTTCAGCCAACTGGATGCCGATGGTGACGGCAGCATCAGCGAGACCGAACTGAGCAGCGCGTTGCAAAGCAGCGACAGCGCCTCGACGAGTAGCACTGATACCAGCGCTGCATTGCTCAAGGTACTCGACAGCGACAGCAGTGGCGGCGTGAGCAGCGATGAACTGAAAGCGGCGCTACAGGCAGGTCGGGAACGCCCGCCCGAAGAACAGACCGCCAGCACCCAGACCACCAGCGAAGCGCTGAACCGGATGATTGCCAACTTGAGCAAACAGTACTCACTCGACAATGCCGCGCCGGTGGGCAAATACCTGAATGTGGCGACCTGACCCGATGTCGTGATGGATGATCGTTTCCATGCAGCGGTGTGGGAACGGTCATTTGGGTGTGGCCGTGAGAGGCTGGTTGCCTGATATGCCTCTTCGCGAGCAGGCTCACTCCTACAATTGGATCGAGTACAGGCAGTTAGAGATTGGTTGGCTGTAAGGCCGCCTTCGCGAGCAAGCCCGCTCCCACAGTTGGATTGGGGGTGGTCAGTTGGAAATTGGTCGGCTGTCAGGCCGCCATCGCCAGCAGGCTGGCTCCCACAATTTTTAACTGTATGCACCGCACGCGGCGAGGCCGCCCCACTCAATGGCCGAGTGTCAGCTCGCCGAAAGCTCTTGATCTTGACCTACGGGCGACATCGGAAGGCTGAGTGGAGGGATTGATCCGGGGGTGGGAGCGCAGCGACCGTTTGGCGAAGCCAAACACAGCGAGAGGAGGTGCAGCGAAGCAAACCGTAGGCGCTGCGCCCGGATCAATCCCGGAGCGAAGGGACCCCGAGCCCCAGCGAGCGGGCCGAACGTAGGAGCAAGCGTTTTGGGTTACTTTTTAGGCGTTTGTAAAAAGTGACTCGCCGTAAGGGCGAAACCGCCAGCCGCCACACCCAAACCAACGGATATGCCCACAACCCCAAAAAAGCCAAGGCGCCTAAACCCGAGCCTGACTCTTGCTCCAATCCGTCAACAAACTATAGGCCACCGCCAACAACGTAGGCCCGATAAACAACCCGATAAACCCAAAAGCGATCAACCCGCCAAACACCCCAAGCAACACAATCACCAACGGCAGATTCCCCCCGCGGCTGATCAGATAAGGCTTCAACACGTTATCCACGCCACTGATGATGAACGTCCCCCAGATCCCGAGAAACACCGCCATCCCGTATTCACCTTTCCAGGCCAGCCAGGCCGTGGCCGGAATCCACACCAACGGTGGCCCCATCGGAATCAGACTCAACAGAAAGGTCACGATCCCCAGCACCAACGCCCCCGGGACCCCGGCAATCAGAAAGCCGATCAACGCCAGAACCGCCTGCGCCGCCGCCGTACCGATCACCCCGTTGACCACCCGCTGCACGGTGCCGGCCACCAGCTCGATGTAATACCCGGCACGCTCACCAATCAGGCGCTGCAGCAGACCGTGCACAAACGCCGCCAAGCGCGGCCCGTCGCGATAGAAAAAGAACACAAAGACAATGCTCAGGGTCAGCTCGAGAATCCCGCCGCCAATCTGCGCACTGCGCGCCAGCAACCAGTTACCGACCTGCCCCAGATACGGTTTGATCGACACCATCAGCGCTGCGCCCTGCTGATCAATGCTGTTCCAGATCCCCACCAGCCGCTCGCCCACCAATGGCACGCTGCCGAGCCAGACCGGCGCCTCCGGCAGACCATCGACCTGCACATCCTTGATGAACGCCGTGGCATCGCGCACGTGATCGGCCAGGTTGAACCCGAGCCACACCAGCGGCGCCGCCACCAGCAACATCCAGCCCAGGGTCAAAATGGCCGCGGCGAGTGATTCGCGGCCATTGAGCCAGCGGGTCAGCAGACGCATCAGCGGCCAACTGGCGAACGCCAGCACCGCGCCCCAGAACAGCGCCGACCAGAACGGCGCCATCACCCACAGGCTGGCACCGAACAGCACCAGCAGGAGGATTTGCACCAACAGCCGATCGTTATTGAGCATGTACAGTCTCGAAGAAGTCAGTCGGTCAAAGAGTAGGCGAACACGCCGCGCGTGCACGCCCGATGCAGCTTACCGCAACAGATCGATGCGCAGGCCAGAGCCGTCGGCGCTCCCCGCCTCCATCCGTGCCGCCCGCACCCCCTGACCGATCAGCGCCTGACGCCAGGCCTCGGCCTTGGGTCCGGCAATCGTCACGCGTTGGGTGGTGTCGAGGTTCAAGCCACGGGAAATCAGTCGTAACCAGGTGTCATCCGGATCGCCGGTCAGCTTGGGAAAGTCCAGTTCACCGGTACTTTTGAGCTGTCGCAACAGCGTGGCCGAGGTCGGCAGCAACACGCCCAGCGGCGCGCCCGCTTCGAACTGTTCGACATGCAGGTAGGCTTTGCGATTGCCGCGGGTGATGCTGTAAAGCGCGACCAGGGTGTTGTCTTTCGGTGCGGCCAGACGCAACAGCAGATAGGCCTGTTGCTCATCGGCACCGTACAGCTTGGAGTTGCCGAACACTTCATTGGCCCACAGGCTGCTTTCGCCACAATCACGGGCCTGGCACCAGAACAGCAACTCGGCGTCCTGCTTTTGCAGGGCTTCGCGGGCGGCGGTGAAGGCTTCGGTGGCGGAATGCTCAGGCGGCAACTCGTAGGTGACCGAAGTGGTCTGGCCGCGCGCCGTGACCTGGCCGTCAAAGCGCAACTGGCCGCTGATCTTGCGGATCGAGCCCAGCGGATAGATCCGCTCAAGCTCCACAGGAGGGCGATAGTCGACGATCTGCGCATCGGCCAGACGCGGCACGATCTGCAAATCCAGGCTGCCGGGCACGTCGGCGGCGAACGAAACGGAACTGAAACAGCACAGCGCCAACAGACTGAGTGACCGCATAGTCAGGCTCATCGGATCGGCATGGCTTGGCGGGTCGGGGGCGCAGCGGTATAGAAATCCATCGTGTTTGTCTCCCATTTCAACCCGCCCAGCCTCGACAGTTGCCCGGTGCAAGTCAAGGAATGGCGAAGAAGCGATTGAAACAGTCTGCGACAAGGTCGGCACCGGACTCATCGTTCAGGTGCAAATGATGCCCGCCCGCCAGCTGTTCCTGGCTAAAGGGTAGACGCTCCAGCAACTCCGGATGTTTGGCCAGCATGCCGTCGGCGGCGACCACCAGTTGCGCCGGGCAGGTGATGCGCTGGACGAAAGCCATCGCCTGCTCTTGAGTCAGGCGCAGCGGTGACGGCAGGGTCAGGCGATTGTCGGTGCGCCAGGTATAACCGCCGGGCACCGGCATCAGACCGCGTTGCGCCAGCAGTTCGGCGGCTTCGCGACTGACCGCCACCAAGCCCTTCATCCGTGCTTCGATAGCGCGGTCGAGGGTGTTGTAGACCGGCTTGCGCTTTTCGCGCAGATCCAGCTGCGCTTGCAGGGCCATGCCCATGCGCTCGGCGGCATTTTCGCCTTTGTCCGTAGGAGGAATCACCCCGTCGATCAACGCCAGGTGGCTGATGCGCTCCGGCAACGAACCGGCCAGCACCAGCGAAACGATCGCGCCCATCGAATGCCCGAGCAGGCCGAAGCGTTTCCAGCCCAGTTGCTCGGCGACCTGCAACACGTCGTGGGCGTAATCCCACAGCGCATAACCGGCGCCATTCGGTCGATGCCCGGAATGCCCATGCCCGGCCATGTCCAGCGCGATGATGCGCAAACCTTTGAGCTTGGGTGCCAGGCGCGCAAAGCTGTTGGCGTTGTCGAGCCAGCCATGCAGGGCAATCACCGGCAGACCGTCCTCCGGGCCGAATAAGTGCGCGGCCAGTTCGATATGCGGCAGGCTCAGGCGCACTTCTTCGAAGGTCGGGCTCATGCGCAGTCCTTCTGTTGGCGGCGCTCCCAGCGCGTAAACAGCTCTTTGAGCAGGCGCGCCGTGTCTTGCGGACGTTCCAGCGGAAACATGTGCCCGCCGGGCATGCTCAATGCTTCACCCTGCGGCAGGCGCCCGACGAATCGGCTGTGATGACGCATGACCACGCGGCTCTTGTGGCCACGCACCACCGCCAGCGGCACTTTCAGCTGACGAGTGCGACCGGGACTGGTGTGCGGCACGCCGCGATAGATGCTGATTTCAGTGGCCGGATCAAAGCGCAGACGCAGCTTGTCGCCAACCGTATGCAGCCCGTGCTGCAGGTAGGCATCGAAGCATTCCGGATCGAAACCGCGAAACAGGGTCTTGCCGGCAAAATAGCTGCGCGCCGTGTCGAGATCGGCGAATTCTTCGCGCCGCCCCAACGTTCGTCCGGCCGGGGTCAGTTTGTCGATGAAGCCGAAGCGCTTGGCCGCGCGGATCACCCACTGGTCTGTGCGGGTCAGCACCGGCGAGTCGAGCATGACCACGCCGCGATACAGCTCAGGGCAACGCAACGCCGCGTGCAGGTGCAACACACCGCCAAACGAATGGCCGACGCCCCACACCGGCTGATCCTGTTGCTGCAGATGGTGGATCAGTTCGTCGACCAGGTTGTACCAGTTGTCGTCCGCCGGGAAACGCGGGTCATGGGCATGCTGTTCCAGATGCGCGACCCGATACTCGGGCGCCAGCGCCGCGAACAACTTGCCATAGGTGCCCGAGGGAAACCCGTTGGCGTGGGCGAAAAAGATCGGTTGCGACATGCAGGTTTATCCATGAGCGGAAACATGCCGCTGATTGTCCGCAAGAGCGCGGCCCTGAGCAATGACCGTAACTGCCAGGAATGATGACAGTCCGGACAGCATGATGGTGTTTCAGGGAGATCGCTTCCCCCTCACCCCAACCCTCTCCCCCAAGGGGGCGAGGGGGAAAAGGGAGCTGATCTGCATGAATTTCAAAACCTGAACTCGGCTCGATAGCTCAGGTCGGCGCAACTCGAACATCCAGCCCGATCAGTCCCCTCTCCCTCCGGGCGGTCCGACGTTTCGGGAGGGTTAGGGTGAGGGCGGCTGCTCGCCCAATGGCACCACCGCCATGGTCAAACGCGACACACAACTGGCCTTGCCCTCGTCACTGGTCAGGCGGATATCCCAGACATGCGTGGTGCGACCGATGTGAATCGGCTTGGCCACCGCGGTCACCCGCCCGCTGCGCAAACCGCGCAAATGGTTGGCGTTGATCTCCAGCCCCACGCAGTAGAACTTGCTGGCATCGATGCACAGATAACTGGCCATCGAACCGACGGTTTCCGCCAGCACCACCGAGGCGCCGCCGTGCAGCAGACCGTAAGGCTGGTGGGTGCGGTGGTCGATGACCATGCTCGCCGTCAGCGATTCCTCGTCGAAGGACTCGAAACGGATATCCAGCACTTCGCCGATGGTGTTTTTCTGGATTGCGTTCAACTGCTCGATGTTCGGAGTGGTGCGCCACAAGCTCATCGCAGGCTTCCTTTGTTGTTTTGGTGGTCACTCAATCCTGCCACAGCACCGCCTCGCTGCGCGCGCTCCATTCTTCAAACCGCGCGCCGTAGGTGTCTTCAATGACGTTGCGCTTGATCTTCAAGGTCGGCGTGAGAAAACCGTTTTCCACCGCCCAGCTGTCCTTGACCACCACCAGCCGGCGCAGGCGCTCGTGTTTGTCGAGCACGGCGTTGACCTCTTCCAGCAGTTTTTCCAGGCTCGAATGCAGGCTGGCCCGCCCTTCTTCCTGATTGACCGTCGACAGTACGCACAAGCCCAGCGGCGCACTCAGGCCATCGCCGACAACACAGACCTGTTCGATCCGCGAGTGCACCGCCAGCCGGTTTTCAATCGGCGCCGGGGCGACGTATTTGCCTTTACTGGTCTTGAAGATTTCCTTGAGCCGGCCGGTCAGGCGCAAGCGCCCCTCGGCATCCTGCTCGCCCTTGTCGCCGGTACGCAGGAAGCCGTCCTCGGTGAGGGTCTCGGCGGTTTTCTGCGGCTCCTTGAAATAGCCGAGCATGTTCGCCTGGCTGCGCACCTGCACCTCGCCGGACTCGTCGATCCGCACCTCGACCTCCGGGCACGGTTTGCCGATCCAGCCCTGCTTGTATTGGCCTGGCAGGCAGATGTGCGAGTAGCCGCAACTCTCGGTCATGCCATAGACCTCCAGCACATCGAGGCCGAGTTTCTGATACCAACTGAGCAAGGTCTGCGGCACCGGTGCCGCGCCGGACAGGGCGACGCGCAAGGCATCCAGCCCCAGCCCCGACAACACCTTGCGCCCGACCCGTTTGCCAATGAACGGCAGGCCAAGGAGGAAATCCAGGCGCTTGGCCGGAATCTTGCCGTACACGCCCATCTGGAATTTGGTCCAGATCCGCGGCACGCCGAACATCGCCGTGGGCCGCGCCCGCTGCAGATCGGTGATGAAGGTGTCGAGGCTTTCGGCAAAGAACACGGTTTGCCCGGTGTAGATCGAGGCCAGCTCAACGAACATGCGTTCGGCGACATGGCACAGCGGCAGGTACGACAGCAGCCGGTCTTGCTCGTTAAGCCCGAACAGTTGCGTGCCGCGAGTCGTGGCGAACCCCAGATTGGCAAAGCTGTGCATCACGCCTTTGGGCAACCCGGTGGTGCCGGAGGTGTAGATAATGGTTGCCAGTTGCTCGGCCGCAGGACGCGGATCGTCCTGGATCGGCGAGCTTTTTTGCAGGTCATCCCAACTGAAATCGAACTCACCGGGCGGGTGCAGCGGCAGGCTGATGGTCGGCAAATCCGCCGGCACACCGACCGACATGCCCGGCCAGTCATCGAGTTTGCCGATGAACGCCAGCACACTTTCCGAATGCGTCAGCACCTGATTCACCGAGTCGGCGGTCAGGTTGGGATACAGCGGCACCGAGACGTGCCCGGCCATCCAGATCGCCAGATCGGCAATGATCCAGTGCGCGCAGTTTTTCGAGATCAGCGCGATATGGCTGCCCTGCGGTAATTCCCGCGCGCGCAGCCAGTGCGCGGCGCAACGCGCTTGATGACCGACGTCGGCCCAGGTCAGGGTCTCGACCTGCCCGCCACCGATGGGCTGCACCAGAAAACGCTGGCGCGGGTGCCGGGCTTCACGCTCGTAGAACACGTCCAGCGGCAAACGGAAGGCGGCAGACATGCGACTCGCTCCTGTTTTTTTGGGTCTGGAGCAAGCGTAGTCAACCAAGCAAGTGCTTGGTTGGAAAATTCAAACAAATAATTTCAACTGAAAATGAGGGCCCTGTGGGAGCGGGCTTGCTCGCGAATGCGCTGTGTCAGCCACCGTAAATGTCACTGATACACCGCATTCGCGAGCAAGCCCGCTCCCACAAGGAATCAGCGTCAGGGGTGCTTGAGACTGTTGAGGGTCATCGAGCCGATCAGCAGCTCAGGGCTTTCCAGCTCGGCCAACCCCGCCGTACCGACCTTCTCCGGCGGATATCCGGCGCCATGCTGCAGATAGCTCAGCAGATTGCCCACCAACGGGTTGTGACTGACCAGCAGCACATCGCTCACCGACACCAGTTGATCGGTGACCTTGTCCGGATCGCTCTCCGGCGTCAGCCAGCCGACCGTGCGGATCTCCGGCTCGAACCCCAGCGCCTCGCGGACAATCTGTGCGGTCTGTTGCGCACGCAGATAAGGGCTGGCGTAGATCGCCGTCAGTGGCTGGCCGATCAATTGCGCGGCGCTGCTCAACGCTTCTTTGCGACCGTGTTCGGTCAACGCCCGCTCGGAGTCAGGGCACGAGCCGTAAGGCACCGCCTCGCCGTGACGCAACACCCAGAGTTTCATAGCTTGGGTTCCTCATCGCGGGCCGGATGCGGCGCTGGCGGCACGGCGTGCGGTGCTTCGCCTTCCGGGGCACGCGGGGTTGGCCAGTCGGCAAACGGCCAGGGTTTCTGGTCGCTGTGAAAGCTGCCGAAGCGGCCGATCTGCGCGAGGAACTGGCTCAGGCTGTCGCCGAAATTCATCAGGCTGGCGCTCGGCGCGCCGTAAATCAAACGATAGATCAGTTGCACCAGCACCACGGCGCCGAGGATGAACTGCGCCACTTGCCAGACCAGCACGTAGACGATCATCCACAGCACCCGCAGGAGAATGGATTCGTACTTGGCTTCGGTTTTCGGATCGTTCATGGCTCGCTTCCTGTTGAATCAGTTGAAACCGCTGGTGGAAATAAAGTCGACGTCGGTTTTCGGTTCGGCACGCATCAGTAGACCGATCACCTGCTCCAGCGTGCGTCCTTCAAACAGAATCGCATGCAGCCCGGCGACCAGCGGCATGTACACGCCAACCTCCTGGGACTTGGCCTTGAGCACCTTCAGGGTGTTCACGCCTTCGGCGACTTCGCCCAGGCGCGACACCGCTTCATCAAGGCTCAAGCCCTGACCGAGGGCAAACCCGACCTGATAGTTGCGGCTCTTCGGCGACGAGCAGGTGACGATCAGATCACCGACCCCGGCCAGACCGAGGAAGGTCATCGGGTTGGCACCCTGGTTCACCGCGAACCGGGTCATCTCGGCCAGGGCGCGAGTGATCAGCATGCTCTTGGTGTTCTCGCCCATCTCCAGCGCCACCGCCATGCCGGCGATGATCGCGTAAACGTTTTTCAACGCCCCACCCAGCTCGACGCCGAAACGGTCAGCACTGGCGTAAACGCGGAAGGTGCGACCATGCAGTGCAGCCTGCACCTGTTTGCACAATTCCTCGTCTTCGCTGGCGACCACGGTGGCGGTCAGCGCGTGCTCGGCGATCTCCCGCGCCAGGTTCGGCCCGGACAGCACGCCAATACGCGCCTGCGGGGCGATTTCTTCGAGGATCTGGCTCATCAGTTTGAAGGTTTGAGCTTCGATGCCCTTGGTCAGGCTGACCAGCATCTTGCCGCTCAGTCGCTCGGCGTGGGCGGCCAGCACCGTGCGCAGCGCGCTCGACGGCAGCGCGACGAAGCACAGCTCGCAAGCGTCGAGGGTGGCCGGCAGATCAGTGACCGCAGTCACTCCCGGCAGAATCTTGATGCCTTTGAGGTAACGCGGGTTCTCGCGGTTGACCCGGATGGCCTCGGCCTGCTCGGGGTCACGCATCCACTGCCGGACTTGATGGCCGTTCTCGGCCAAAAGATTGGCCACGGCGGTACCAAAACTTCCGCCTCCCAGGACCGCAATCGGGCGCTGTTCAGTCATATGCAATCCGTTAATCCATACCAGTGGCGATGCCGGCATTATACGGGGCGACCGGAGCGCGGCCAGCCCCTGCGTCAATTACCGACACTTGTAGGAAGAAGACCAATAAAGCCGAGGAAAATGCCCGCATCGTGACTGGAAAAGTCACTGTCCTCGGTTAACATGCGCGCCAATTCTTTGCGATCAAGGCCGTGCCGTGTCTTTTGGCTCTCCCCCCTCGCGTTCGTCACTGCTGCTGGCGCTGCTGTTCAGCCCGGTGTTGCAGGCGGACGACCTGTTTGTCGACAGCGAAACGCTGCCGCAGGTGCTGACGGCTACGCGCCTGAAACAGACGCCGGCGGAAGTGCCGGGGAGCATGACCGTACTTGACAGTGAGCTGATCAACGCCAGCGGCGCGCGGGACATCAGCGAGTTGCTGCGACTGGTGCCGGGGATGATGGTCGGCAACATCAGCGGCAATCAGGCGGCGGTCAACTATCACGGAACCAATGCCAGTGAAGCGCGGCGCATGCAGGTGCTGATCGATGGCCGCTCGGTGTACCGCGCAGGCCTGGCCACGGTGGACTGGAGTGACATTCCGGTGGCCATGGAAGACATCGAGCGCATCGAGGTTTTCCGTGGGCCGAACACCGTCAGCTACGGCGCCAACGCGCTGATGGCGGTGGTCAACATCATCACCCGCAACCCGGCGGACAGCCACGGCACGCGCCTGAAGGTCACCCGAGGCCAGCGCGGCATCAACGACTTCTATGCCAGCCAGGGCACGGGGTGGAATGGCGGCGACTTGCGCCTGTCGCTGTCCGGGCAGGAAGACGATGGCTTCGACAGCGACCGCACCGGCGCCGATTATCGCGACAGCCGCCGCTTGAACCGCTTCAGCCTCGCCGTCAGCCAGACCCTGAGCGACAACCAGAGCCTCGACTGGCAAATCAACGCGAAGGACGGCAGTAACCAGCGGCCCTACACCTACCACCCGGTGTTCTCGGGGATTACCGCTGCCGGGAACAATTCCGACGTGGTCGCCAAGGATTACGCCGGCTCGGTGCGCTGGAATCTCGACATCAATCCCGAACACAGCCTTTATATACAGGGTTCGGCCCAGCACTGGGATCGCCAGCAAGTGTGGCGCGCCTGCGATGCCGAAGTGTCGTTCAGCCCGCAACTGACCCAACTGTGGCAGCTCAACCCGAACTACACCGAACGCCTGGCACGCAATATCACCCGCTTCACCGGCCCTGGCGCCGCGCCGGGTACCCCGCAGGAAATGGCTCTGGCTAATCAGGTGCTGGATCAGTGGCGCAACGGTGCCAGCCAGACCTTGTGTGGCGACATCGATCAAAGCGCCCGCGAATCACGCTACGACCTCGAATTGCAGGACACCCTCAGTCTGTCCGACAGCCTGCGACTGGTCAGCGGCCTGAACTATCGTTACGACCGGGCCGATTCCGAGACCTACTTCAACGGCACGCTGGATGACACCACCTGGCGCGCGTTCGGCCAACTGGAGTGGCGCGCCAGTGAACACTGGCTGTTGCAGGGTGGCGCCATGTTCGAAAACACCCAATTGATCGGCAGTTCGCTGACGCCGCGATTCGCCGTCAACTACCTGATCAACCCACGCCATGGCCTGCGCGCGGTGTACTCGGAAGCGATCCGCTCGCCGGACATGTTCGAGAACAACGTCAACTGGAGCTATCAGGTAAGTAACCTGCGGCCGTCCGCCTATGGCCAGTCTTCGGCGCGTTACTTCGTCAAGACCCGCGGGCCCGGCGATCTCGATCAGGAGCACATGCGCTCGCGCGAACTGGGCTACAACGGCTATTTCGCCGAACTCGGGCTGGCCGTGGACGTGAAGCTGTTCTACGACGAAATCACCGGGATGATCAGCGAGCCGCTGCGCAACAACCAGTACATCGCCAGCAACGCCAACAGCTCACGCTTTCGCGGCACCGAAACCCAGCTCGACTGGCGCCTGAGCATGATCGATCGCCTGCGCTTCACTTACGCTTTCGTCGACGCCGAAGCGAGCAATCCGCTGGATCAGCAATTCACCTCGCGCAACAGCGGTTCTGCCGGCTGGCTGCGTGATTGGGGCCACGGCTGGAACAGCGCGCTGTTCTATTACGGCGACAACGCGCTCAACGGCTACCGCTTCGAGCGCGTCGACACGCGCATCGCCAAACGCATCCCGCTGGGCAAGGCACAACTGCAACTGGCCGGCGTGCTGCAGCAGCGGCTCGACAATGAACCGACCACTTTCGTCGACAACAATTACGACGAACGCCGGGTGCTGTACTTCAGCGCCGAGCTGGAGTTCTAGGGTGCGCTATGCCACGCCAAACAAGACGCCAACCCTTGGCCACTGGCTGGCCGGTGTCTGTCTGTTTTTGACCGCGTGGCTGCACGGCGTGGCGGTGCAAGCCGCCGATATTCTGTTGACCGGCGCCGAAGAAAGCCCCGGGGTGCAAGCCTTCGTCCAGGCCCTGAGCGAGCTGCGTCCCACCGACAACGTGCGGTTCCAGCCGCTGGCCAGCCTGCCGGCGCCGGGCAAGTTGCCGAGCAATCTGCGGATGATTCTGCTCGACCTGCCCAGCCTCGACTGGCGCCTGCAGGAGCCCCAGGGCCCGGCGACGCTGGTGTTGCGCATCAGCCGATTGCAAGCGCGGCAACGCCTGGGTGGCGCACAACCGCCGCACTTGAGTCTGCTATGGAGCGATCCACCGCTGGGGCGGCAACTGCAACTGATTCGACGGATTCTGCCGCAGGTGCGCCGGGTCGGCGTGCTGTTCGACCAGCACAGCGAATTCCTGCTCAAGGAGCTGCATCAGGCCGCAGCGCCGCTGAATCTGCAAATCGTCAGCCAGCGTTGGGACAACACCCAGGACAGTCGCCCGTTGCAAAGCGTGCTGAGAAACAGTGACGTGTTGCTGGGCCTCGACGATCCCGATCTGTACAACCCGAAAACCGCGAAAAACCTGCTGCTCAGCAGTTACTCCCGGCAAGTGGCGCTGGTCGGGCCGAACGCGGCGTTCGTGCGGGCCGGCAGCCTCGCCAGCACTTACAGCGATCAGCCCGACTGGCTGGCGATCCTTGACCAGTTGCTCGATCGCCCGCCGGCGACGTGGCCGCGCACGCTCTACCCCGATCGTTTCAAGGTCTCAAGTAATGTGCAGGTCGCTCGTTCCCTCGGTATCGAGCCAATCGATGAAGCGTCTGTAGCCCGCCAGTTGGCTGAAGGAGAAAGCCACCCATGAATCTGCGTCGCCGCTGGGACATCAACACCCGCACGCAATTGATCAGCCTCGGGCCGGCCCTGCTGCTCACACTGCTGCTGATCAGTTTCTTTACCTTCGTGCGGATTCAGGATTTACGGCAGGAGCTCAATCACACCGGGCAACTGATCGCCAACCAACTGGCGCCCGCCACCGAGTACGGGGTGATTTCCGGCAACAACGAAGTGCTGGAAAGCCTGCTCAAAGCGACCCTGGCCACACCGAACGTGCGTTTTCTGGAAGTGCAGGACAGCGCCAACCGGATTCTCGCCTACGTTGAACAAGCCGCCGACGCGCACAACCGCCCGCATCAGGTCGAGGTGTTCCAGGCCCCGGTGCGCCTGCAACGGATCGCCCTCAACAGCGATTTTTTCCACGACGCCAAAGCCAGCAACAACGTGACCAGCGAAGACTATCTGGGCCGGGTGATCGTCGGTCTGTCCAACGATGCCTTCAGTCAGCGCCAACAGGAAATTCTGCTCAAGGCCGGGATTCTGGCGTTGTTCGCCCTGCTCTTCACCTTTGTTCTGGCGCGGCGTCTGGCCGGCAGTCTGTCGGCGCCGATCCGCGATATCGGCAACGCGGTCAAGGCGATTCAGCAAGGCGACTACAAGACCCCGCTGCCGATCGTCGATGACACCGAGTTGGGCGCCCTGTCGCAGCACATCAACAACCTCGCCCAGGCACTGGAGCAGGCCAGCCGCGAACAGCATCAGGCGATGGCGCAACTGATCCAGACCCGCGAGGAAGCGGAAAAGGCCAACAATGCCAAATCCGATTTCCTGGCGATGATGAGCCACGAACTGCGCACCCCCATGAACGGCGTGCTGGGCATGTTGCAGTTGCTGGAAACCACCGACATGACCGAGGAGCAGATCGAGTACGCGGCGCTCGCTTCCGAGTCCACCGAACACCTGCTGAAAGTCATCAATGACATCCTCGACTTCTCGCGGATCGAACGCTCGGAGCTGGAGCTTGAGCACATTCCGTTCAATCTGGCCGACCTGATCGGTGCGTGTGCCCAGTCGTTCCAACACAGCGCGGTGCAGCGTGGCCTGGACCTGAACCTGCGGATCCCCGAGGACATGCGCGCCTTGCAGGTGCAGGGCGACCCGACGCGGATCCGGCAGATTCTGGTCAACCTGGTGGGCAACGCGTTGAAGTTCACCGAGCGTGGCCGGGTCAGCATCGAGGCGCAGTGGCAGTCGCTGGATCACGAGTTGCTGTGGTTCACCTGCTCGGTGCGCGACAGCGGCATCGGTATCTCCTCGGAAAGCCTGGAGTTGATGTTCAATGCGTTCCAGCAGGCCGACAGTTCGATTTCCCGGCGCTATGGCGGCACCGGCCTCGGCTTGCCGATCGCCCGCACCCTGGCCGAACGCATGGGCGGGACGTTGCGCGCGCAAAGCGAAGAAGGCCTGGGGTCGGTGTTCACTCTGGAAATCCCGCTGGCCTTATATAAGCAGACGTTGCCGCAACTGGCGGCACCGCGTGCAGCCAATGGCAACGGGCATGGTGAGGGGCGCAATGTGTTGCTGGTGGAGGACAATCCGGTCAACCAGACGGTCATCGAAGCGATGCTGCGCAGCCTCGGCTTTACTGTCAGCGTTGCTACCGATGGCGCGCAAGCGGTGCGCAGCGCCGAAGGCAATGATTTCGAAGTGATTCTGATGGACTGCCGGTTGCCGATCATCGACGGCTATGAGGCAACCCGGCAGATCCGCCAACTGCCCGGACGCGGTGAAGTACCGATCATCGCGCTGACCGCCAACGCCTTGCAGGGCGACCGTGAAACCTGCTTGTCGGCGGGCATGAACGATTACCTGGCCAAGCCGTTCAAACGCAATGACCTACAACAGATTCTGCAGCGCTGGGTGCAGTAGTGACGGTTTTTCGACCATCTGCGACTGGCGTGAAAAGCGAAAGTGCGGCAGTCTTAGGCACCCGAACGAGCCTCAAAAGAGGCTTGAATAAAAATTTCAGTGCACAAGTGTACATTCATGTCCTTGGTGCTGTGACTTTCACCACAACGCAATAGTCTATGAGTAGGCTGCCGGTACGAGGCATGAACGCGTCGATCGGCCGGGAAGATTTGCCCCACCTGCCGCATGGGATTATTGAGGAGCTCGCATGACCAAACAAAACGCCTTTACTCGGGAAGACCTGCTGCGCTGCAGTCGCGGTGAGCTGTTCGGCCCAGGTAACGCGCAACTGCCCGCCCCGAACATGCTGATGGTGGATCGCATCACCCTGATCAGCGAAGAAGGCGGCAAGTACGGCAAAGGTGAATTGGTCGCCGAGCTGGATATCAACCCTGACCTGTGGTTCTTCGCGTGCCACTTCGAGGGCGATCCGGTGATGCCGGGCTGCCTGGGTCTGGACGCCATGTGGCAACTGGTCGGCTTCTTCCTGGGCTGGCAAGGCCTGCCGGGCCGTGGCCGTGCGCTGGGTTCGGGCGAAGTGAAATTCTTCGGCCAGGTCCTGCCGACCGCCAAGAAAGTCACCTACAACATTCATATCAAACGCGTCCTCAAGGGCAAGCTGAACCTGGCCATCGCCGACGGTTCGGTGACTGTCGACGGTCGCGAAATCTACACCGCCGAAGGCCTTCGCGTCGGCGTGTTCACCTCCACTGACAACTTCTAAGGGTTATTCGCATGCGCCGCGTCGTTATCACTGGTCTGGGCATTGTTTCGTGCCTGGGCAATGACAAAGAGACCGTCTCCGCTAACCTGCGTGCAAGCCGCCCTGGCATCCGGTTCAACCCGGAATATGCTGAAATGGGTCTGCGTAGCCAGGTTTCCGGCTCCATCGACCTCAACCTTGAAGAACTGATCGATCGCAAGATCTATCGTTTCGTCGGCCACGCAGCGGCTTACGCCTACCTGGCCATGAAAGACGCGATCACTGACTCCGGCCTGACCGAAGAGCAAGTGTCCAACCCGCGTACCGGCCTGATCGCCGGCTCGGGCGGCGCGTCGACTCTGAATCAGATGGAAGCGCTGGACATCCTGCGCGAGAAAGGCGTGAAACGCGTTGGCCCATACCGTGTAACGCGGACCATGAGCAGCACCGTTTCCGCGTGCCTGGCCACGCCGTTCAAGATCAAGGGCCTGAACTACTCCATCGCTTCTGCCTGCGCCACCAGTGCTCACTGCATCGGTACCGCCATGGAACAGATCCAGATGGGCAAGCAAGACATCGTCTTCGCCGGTGGCGGTGAAGAAGAGCACTGGAGCCAGTCGTTCCTGTTCGACGCGATGGGCGCCCTGTCCAGCAAGCGTAACGACACCCCGGAACAAGCCTCCCGCGCCTACGACGCCGACCGTGACGGTTTCGTCATCGCTGGCGGTGGCGGCATGGTTGTGGTTGAAGAGCTGGAACACGCGCTGGCCCGTGGTGCCAAGATCTACGCCGAAATCGTTGGCTACGGCGCAACGTCCGACGGCTACGACATGGTTGCCCCAAGTGGCGAAGGCGCGATCCGCTGCATGCAGATGGCAATGTCCACCGTCGACACCCCGATCGACTACCTGAACACCCACGGCACCTCGACTCCGGTCGGCGACGTCGCGGAAATGAAAGGTGTGCGTGAAGTATTCGGCGACAAGGCTCCTGCGATCAGCTCGACCAAGAGCCTGTCCGGTCACTCCCTGGGCGCCGCCGGCGTTCACGAAGCGATCTACTGCATGCTGATGATGGAAGGCAACTTCATCGCCGGTTCCGCCAACATCGACGAACTGGACCCTGAAGTGGCCGATCTGCCGGTGCTGACCAAGACCCGCGAAAACGCCACCATCAACACCGTGATGAGCAACAGCTTCGGCTTCGGCGGCACCAACGCCACGCTGGTGCTGAAGCGCTGGGAAGGCAAGTAAGTCCCCGCTGCTGAGCCACACATGAAAACGCCCCGACTGGTTCGGGGCGTTTTTTTTGGTCTGCAGAAAGTCGCCAGGCACTCCGCTTTCCCTTGTGGGAGCGGGCTTGCTCGCGAAAGAGCTGGCTCAGGTATGAAGGTGGCGACTGACACTCCGCTTTCGCGAGCAAGCCCGCTCCCACAGGGGATATCAGTGCGCCTGAAAATGAAACTTCTGTCATGAAACTTCCCGCCCTGCGACCGAATGTCGCGGATTACGCGGGCTGCAGCACTGTTGCAAAAACCGCAACAACACCTTGCGCAAATCAAGCGTTTACTTAGCAAGCTAACAAATCATATAAAAGAGTCCTGCACACGCCTTGCTGCAGATAACTTGAGATTTGGAGCTAGCAGATGACTGTAAAAGTAACTGAACGCGACGATTCACACATGTCCCACGAAGGCGTAGCCGCCGGTGTACGGATCTGGGATGTGCATCAACAAGACTTGCTGGTCGGCATGTTCCACAACGAGATTGACGCCCACAATTACAAGGCCGAATTGGAACTGCAGGAAAAGCAGCGGGATCTGAAATCCGCCTGAAGCAACCACAGCATTGAAAACGACAAACCCCGCCATGAGCGGGGTTTGTCGTTATTACAGCTTTATCGGTTTACCACATCAGGTCATCAGGGATCTGATAGGCCGCGTACGGATCGTCCTCGGCATTGACCTCTTCGGTCTGCACGTTGAGCTGCACGATACGTTGCGGGTCGCGCTCCTGGATCTTCAGCGCCGCTTCACGCGGGATCACTTCGTAGCCGCCAGCATGGTGCACGATCGCCAGCGAGCCGCTGCTGAGCTTGTTGCGCATCAACGTATTGACCGAGATGCGCTTGACCTTCTTGTCGTCGACGAAGTTGTAGTAGTCCTCAGTGGTCAGCTTCGGCAGACGCGAGACTTCGATCAACTGTTTGACCTGCGCGGCACGGGCCTTGGCCTCGGCTTTCTCCTGCTGCTGACGGTTCAACTCCTGGTCGCGCTTGACCTTCTCGGCCATGGCTTCCTGAGCGGCGCGCTGCTGCGAATCATCCAGCTCGGCCTGCCCTTTGTGGGCCAGACGCTGTTGCTTCTGCTTGTCTTTGCTGACCTGCTTGGCCTGCTTTTGGTTGACCAGACCTGCTTTGAGCAACTGGTCGCGAAGGGAAAGGCTCATTAATGCTTACTCACTTGGGCAACGGCTCAGCCGCAGCTGGGCAAATTCTTTTCCTGACGTTTGGCTTCACCCCACAGGGCGTCCAACTCTTCGAGGGTGCAATCTTCCATGGGACGACGGGTGTCGCGCAATGCCTGTTCGATAAAACGGAAACGTCTTTCAAACTTGGCGTTGGCGCCACGCAGCGCGGTTTCCGGATCGACCTTCAGGTGCCGGGCCAGATTGACCACGGAAAACAGCAGATCGCCGATCTCGTCGGCCACCGCTTGCGGATCGTTTTCGGACATGGCCTCGAGCACTTCATCGAGCTCTTCGCGCACTTTGTCCAGCACCGGCAACGCATCCGGCCAGTCGAAACCGACCTGCCCGGCACGCTTTTGCAACTTGGCTGAACGCGACAGTGCCGGCAGCGCGGCAGGTACATCATCGAGCAGTGACAGCTGCTCGGGCGCGGCGGATTTCTCGGCGCGTTCTTCGGCCTTGATCTCTTCCCAGCGCTGCTTGACCTGCTCTTCGCTCAAGCGTGGTACGTCCAGCGGCGCATACAGATCGCCGGTGGGGAACACGTGCGGATGGCGGCGGATCAGCTTGCGAGTGATGCTGTCGATCACCCCGGCGAATTCGAAGCGCCCTTCTTCCTTGGCCAACTGGCTGTAATAAACCACCTGAAACAGCAGATCACCCAGCTCGCCCTGCAAGTGATCGAAGTCGCCCCGCTCGATGGCGTCGGCCACTTCGTAGGCTTCTTCGAGGGTGTGCGGGACGATGGTCGCGTAGGTTTGCTTGATGTCCCACGGGCAACCGTACTGCGGGTCGCGCAGACGGTTCATCAGGTGGAGCAGGTCTTCAAGTGAATACATCTGTCATGCCTCTACACAAAACCAATGTGGGAGCGGGCTTGCTCGCGAATGCGGTGTGTCATTCAGCGCAAATATCGACTGACACGCCCTCTTCGCGAGCAAGCCCGCTCCCACCTTCGAACGAAGCCATCTTCACGGGGTACGGTTACGCCGCGTCTCGATGATGTTCGGCAACTGCGAAATCCGCCCCAGCAAGCGGCCCAGCGCATCCAGCCCGGGAATCTCGATGGTCAGCGACATCAGCGCGGTGTTGTCTTCCTTGTTCGAGCGGGTGTTGACCGCCAGCACGTTGATGCGCTCGTTGAGCAGCACCTGCGAGACGTCCCGCAGCAGACCGGAACGGTCGTAGGCGCGGATGACGATGTCCACCGGATAGGTGAGCACCGGCACCGGGCCCCAGCTGACCTGGATGATCCGCTCCGGCTCGCGCCCGCCCAGTTGCAGCACCGAGGCGCAGTCCTGCCGGTGAATACTCACGCCACGACCCTGAGTGATGTAGCCGACGATCGCGTCGCCCGGCAGCGGCTGGCAGCAGCCGGCCATCTGCGTCATCAGATTGCCGACGCCCTGGATCTGGATGTCGCCGCGCTTGCCCGGCTTGTAACCGGTAGCTTTGCGCGGGATCAACTCCAGCTGTTCGTTGCCGCGTTCCGGCTCGACCAGTTGCTGTGCGAGATTGACCAGTTGCGCCAGACGCAGGTCGCCGGCACCGAGGGCGGCGAACATGTCTTCGGCGGTTTTCATGTTGGCCTTTTCGGCCAGCTTGTCGAAATCCACCGCCGGCAGACCGAGGCGATTGAGTTCGCGCTCGATCAGGGTTTTACCGGCCGCGACGTTCTGGTCACGGGCCTGCAACTTGAACCAGTGAACGATCTTCGCCCGCGCCCGCGAGGTGGTGACGTAACCCAGGTTCGGGTTCAGCCAGTCACGGCTCGGCGTACCGTGCTTGCTGGTGATGATCTCGACCTGTTCACCGGTCTGCAGGCTGTAGTTGAGCGGCACGATCCGCCCGTTGATCTTCGCGCCCCGGCAGTTGTGACCGATTTCGGTGTGCACGCGGTAAGCGAAGTCCAGCGGCGTCGCGCCTTTCGGCAAATCGATGGCGTGGCCGTCGGGGGTGAAGATGTAGACCCGGTCCGGTTCGATATCGACCCGCAGCTGTTCGGCCAGACCACCGATATCGCCCAGCTCCTCGTGCCACTCCAGCACCTGACGCAGCCAGGAGATTTTCTCTTCGTAGTGGTTCGAGCCGGATTTGACGTCGGTGCCCTTGTAGCGCCAGTGCGCGCAGACGCCGAGCTCGGCCTCTTCGTGCATCGAGTGCGTACGGATCTGTACTTCCAGCACCTTGCCTTCCGGACCGATTACCGCGGTGTGCAGCGAGCGGTAGCCGTTCTCTTTCGGGTTGGCGATGTAGTCGTCGAATTCCTTCGGGATGTGCCGCCACAGGGTGTGGACGATGCCGAGCGCGGTGTAGCAGTCGCGCATTTCCGGCACCAGCACGCGCACGGCGCGCACGTCGTAGATCTGGCTGAACTCCAGACCCTTGCGCTGCATTTTGCGCCAGATCGAATAGATGTGTTTGGCCCGGCCGCTGATGTCGGCGTCGACGCCGGTGGCCTGCAATTCGTCCTTGAGCTGGGTCATCACATCGCTGATGAACCGCTCACGGTCCAGCCGCCGCTCATGGAGCAGCTTGGCGATCTGTTTGTATTGATCGGGTTCCAGGTAACGGAAGGACAAGTCCTCCAGCTCCCACTTGATATGACCGATGCCGAGTCGGTGCGCGAGCGGCGCATAGATGTCGAAGACTTCCCGGGCGACGCGGTTGCGCTTCTCGTCGTCAGCGGTTTTCACCGCGCGAATGGCGCAGGTACGTTCGGCCAGTTTGATCAGCGCGACACGAACGTCGTCGACCATCGCCACCAGCATCTTGCGCAGGTTTTCCACTTGGCCCTGAGTGCCCATCACCATCGACTGGCGCGGGCTGAGGCTGGCACTGATTGCCGCCATGCGCTGCACGCCGTCGATCAGTTTGGCCACGACGGGACCGAAGCGCTGGCTGACCGCCGCGAGTTCGATCTGACCTTCGCGGACGCCGCGATACAGCACCGCCGCGACCAGCGAATCCTGATCGAGTTTGAGGTCGGCGAGGATCTCGGCGATCTCCAGTCCCGTGCTGAAACTGCCGGAGCCTTCGGCCCACAGATTCTTCTTGGCATTGGACTGCTGTTCGGCCTCGCGAGCGAACTCGCAGGCTTCTTTCAAGGCTTCGCGATCCAGTGCCATGTCGACACTGACCGCGTGATCGAGCCAAGCCTCGAGATTGATACTGCCGTCAGTGTTGATCGGCTGGTGTGCTCTCACCTGTACCATGCTGCTTTACCTTCCCTACGACGCAGATTCAATGCGTCAAATCGCTGACCCTCAATGTCCGTATGCGCTCGCGGGGCTAAAGCGAGCGCCGCCCGGACAGGTCAGACGGATTCAGACGAGCCATCCTGGCTCGCTTCAAATAACGCCATGGCCTCGACATGTGCCGTCTGAGGAAACATATCGAGAATCCCGGCACGTTTTAACCGGTAGCCCTGCCTGATCAATTCGACCGTATCGCGCGCCAGAGTTGCAGGGTTGCACGATACATACACCAACCGTTTGGCACCCAGGGTCGCGAGCTTGCGCACCACCTCGAAAGCACCGTCACGCGGTGGGTCCAAGAGTACCGCAGAAAAGCCGTTTCCGATCCACTGAGCATCGGTCAAAGGCTGGGATAAATCGGCTTGAAAAAACTTTATGTTATGCAAATTGTTGCTAGCGGCATTCGCAGCGGCACGGTCGACCATGGTCTGCACGCCCTCTACCGCCACCACTTCACGCACGCTTTTGGCCAGCGGCAAGGCGAAGTTGCCCAGACCGCAGAACAGGTCGAGCACGCGCTCGTCACCGGTCGGCTTCAGCCAGTCCAGCGCCTGCGCGACCATCGCCTCGTTGACCCCGGCGTTGACCTGAATGAAATCCCCCGGCCGCCAGGCCAGATCGAGATCCCATTGCTCCAGGCGATAGCCCAGCGCCTGCGTGGCATCCACCGGTTGCGGCTCGCCGTCACCATGCAGCCACAGTTGCGCTGCATGGAACTGACAGAAATCCTTGAGGATCGTCAGGTCGGCTTCGGACAGTGGCGCCATGTGGCGCAACAACACCGCCAGCGATGAACCACTGAACAACTCGACATGCCCCAGCGCCTGCGGTTTGCTCAAACGACGGAGCATCTCCGGCAAACGGGTCATGATCGGTTGCAAGGGCTGTACCAGCACCGGGCATTCGTTGATGGCGACGATGTCCTGACTGCCGGCAGCGCGGAAACCGACTTCAAGCTGCTTGGCCTTCATGTCCCAGCGCACGGCGATCCGCGCGCGGCGGCGATAGCCGAATTCCGGGCCAGTCAGCGGCGCAGCCCATTCGTCAGGCGCGACCCCGGCGACCTTCGACAGCTGCTCGGCGAGCATGCGCTGTTTCAGGGCAAGCTGCTCGGCGTGGGGCAAGTGTTGCACGCTGCACCCGCCGCAGCGGCCGGCATGCTGACAGGCTGCCGGGCGACGCAACTCGCTGGCCTTGAACACGCGCTCGGTGCGCGCCTCGACCACTTTTCCGTGGGCGCCAAGTACCCGCGCCTCGACCTCTTCACCGGCAAGGGCGCCGAGGACGAACCAGGTTTTGCCTTCGAAAAACGCGATGCCGCGACCGTCATTGGCCAGGCGCTCGATGTTCAAGCGCTGTTTTTTGCCGGTCGGAATTTGCGCGGCCTTGCTGCCGCCGGTGGGCTGGAAGCGCAGGCCTCTCTCGTGCTTGGCCATCAGTTGGGCGCGTCGAAAATGCCGGTCGACAGATAACGGTCGCCACGGTCGCAGATGATCGCGACGATCACCGCGTTTTCAACTTCTTTGGACAGGCGCAGCATCGCTGCCACCGCACCACCCGAGGACACGCCACAGAAGATGCCTTCTTCGCGGGCCAGACGCCGGGTGACGTCTTCGGCCTCGCTTTGCGCCATGTCGACAATACGGTCGACGCGGTCGGCCTGATAGATCTTCGGCAGGTATTCCTGCGGCCAGCGACGGATACCGGGAATGGCCGAGCCTTCCATCGGTTGCAGCCCGATGATCTGCACGCTGTCGCTCTGCTCTTTCAAGTAGCGCGAGACGCCCATGATGGTGCCGGTGGTGCCCATCGAACTGACGAAATGGGTGATGGTGCCCTGGGTCTGACGCCAGATTTCCGGGCCGGTGGTGGTGTAGTGCGCCTCCGGATTATCGCCGTTGGCGAACTGATCAAGCACTTTGCCACGGCCTTCGGCTTCCATCCGCTGGGCGAGATCGCGAGCGCCTTCCATGCCCTCTTCCTGACTGACCAGAATCAGCTCGGCACCGTAAGCGGTCATCGCCGCCTTGCGCTCGGCGCTGGAGTTGTCCGGCATGATCAGGATCATCTTGTAACCCTTGATCGCGGCGGCCATGGCCAGCGCAATCCCGGTGTTGCCCGAGGTCGCTTCGATCAATGTGTCGCCAGCGTGAATCTGCCCGCGCAGTTCGGCACGGGTGATCATCGACAGCGCCGGACGGTCCTTGACCGAACCCGCCGGGTTGTTCCCTTCGAGCTTGAGCAACAGGGTGTTGCTGGTGGCACCGGGCAGGCGCTGCAAACGCACCAGCGGAGTGTTGCCGACGCAATCGGCGATGGTTGGGTACTGCAGGGTCATGGCGTATTCGCAATCCAGACGTGCGGGGGCGACTATCATACCGGCAAACGTTCGCAGGCCATATCACGCAAAGTGCGGTGCTTATGGTTTCTGGGAATAAGCAGATGAATGTCGCACCGGTGGTGCGACTTTTGAGTTCAGCGGTGAATCGAAGGGCCCCTTCGCGAGCAAGCCCGCTCCCACAGGAGGGTGGCGGTGTTGGTTATACAATCTGCGGACGACACACATCCAAAGTGGGAGCGGGCTTGCTCGCGAAGGCGTCAGCCGTCACGCCGCCGTCATCGGCAATCAGCCGAAAATTCAAGCGCAACCCCGCCCCACCATTCTCCGCCCACAACATCCCACCCTGCCTTTGCACCGCATTCCTGGCAATGCTCAACCCCAGCCCAAAACCGCCATCCCCCGGGCGCGAGCCGTCGAGGCGGGTGAAGGGCGAGAAGATCCGTTGCAGATCGCCCTCGGCCACCCCGCCGCCCTGATCCTCCAGCCACAAATGCCAGTAATCGCCGTCACGCCGTCCATCGAGGCGCACGATGCCGCCCTCGGGCGAATGACGGATGGCGTTGCGCAGAATGTTCTCCAGCGCCTGCGCTAAAGTATTGAGATTGCCGCGCACCCAGCACGACGCCGGCACCGCGCATTGCAATTGCAGACTCGGCCAGCCGCTTTCATAACAGGCGTTGTCGGTGAGCATTTCCCACAGCGCCTGAATCTGGATCGCCTCGTCCGGCAGCGGCGCACGTTCGGTGTCGAGCCACGCCAGTTGCAGGGTGTCTTCGACCAGTCGTTGCATGCCGTCGACTTCACGGCCGATGCGCTCGCGCAGTTGCCGTAGATCCTGTTCGCTTTCACTGGCCACCCGCAGCCGGCTCAGCGGCGTGCGCAGTTCATGGGACAGGTCGCGCAGCAATTGCTGTTGCAAGGCGACGGTGGATTGCAGGCGTTCGGACATTGAATCGAAGGCCCGCGCCAGTTCACCGAGTTCGTCCGGGCGCTGGGTAATGCCGCTCGACAGACGCACATTCAATTGGTCGGCACGCCACGCATTGGCCTGCTCACGCAGGTTGTTCAGCGGCACCACCAGCAAGCGATACAGACCGACACACAGCAACAGAGTGAACAGCCCCGGAATCACGCCATTGGTGATCACCCGCCAGAACACCCGGTATTTCCCCGGCAGGAAGCGCTCGGGCAACTCGATTACCAGACTGCCGGCGGACGGATTCTGCGGAAACGGTACGCGCAGCCATGGCCGGCCTTGCTTGTGGATCGGCCAGTCGAGGCCGCGTAAAAAGGTCAGGTGCTGGATTTCCTGTTCATTCAGCGGATCGCTGCTCAACGACTGCAGATTGCGGTCGATCACCCCGACCCAGGCGGCCTCACGCAGCTCCATGCTCTGCAACCAGTTATCGACCCCGTCGCGCTCACCACGCTGCCACGCGCGCTCGGCTTCGCTGGCATAACGGCTCAGAGTGCCGCGCGCCTCGTCGGAGAGATACTGGTTGCGCTCTTCCATGTAGCGGCCCCAGGACCAGCTCAGCCAGATCATCAACAGACAGAACGCTACCAGCAGACACGCCAGTTTCCAGAACAGCGAATGCCGCCCCGGCAGGTCAGAGACTTTCATCGGATGCACTCAGCACATAACCCTTGCCCCACACCGTGCGCACTTCCCGTTCGGCGTAACCGATGGCCTTGAGTTTGCGGCGGATCTGGCTGATGTGCATGTCGAGGCTGCGGTCGTGGGCCGCATAGCCGCGTTGCAGCACATGCTGATAAAGGAAGGCCTTGCTCAGCACTTCTTCGTCGTTGCGATTGAGGGTTTCCAGCAGACGGTATTCGCTGCGGGTCAGGCCGGCAGCATGCTGGTTATAGAAGACTTCGCACTGTTCGTCGTCGAAGCGCAGCGCGCCGTGGATCGCAGCCGGGGCAATCGCTGCCGGGCGCCGATCCAGCGCCACCCGGCGCAAGATCGCCTCGATCCGCACATGCAGCTCGGCCATGCTGAACGGCTTGGGCAGGTAATCATCGGCGCCCAGGCGAAAACCGCTGATGCGGTCGGCCTCGGCGCCTAGCGCCGACATCAGCAGCACCGGCGTCGAATGGCTCTGGCGCAATTGCGTCAGCACCTTCAGGCCGTCGAGCCCCGGCAGCAGAATGTCCATCAGCACCACGTCGAACGGCTGGTGACGCGCAATGTTCAGCCCTTCCTGACCGTTCTGGCACCAGGTCACCGCAAAGCCGCTGCGGCCCAGATGCTCGTGAACATAGGCGCCCAGCACCGGGTCGTCCTCAATGGCGAGAATGCGTGGCAGGTCGGTGGAAACAGGAGTCATGAGTATCTGCTAATAATTCTCAGTTGGCCGATTATTCAAGATTGCCCGCCATCGGGCAACCCAAGCTTGACCGGCCGGACAAACGCGCCAGGCCGCGCCGACCAATGGCGACATGATTTTTCCGAAGATTGCCCGCCTGCAAATCGCTACACTGCGCCAATGTCGCGTGCCGGACGCACGTGCGAGTCAACAGTTCAGCGGGATGCAGGAGATGGGTGTGCTCAAGAAACTGGGAATCAAAGGTCGCGTGTTGTTGCTGACCCTGTTGCCCACCAGCCTGATGGCGTTGGTGCTCGGTGGCTATTTCACCTGGATGCAACAGTCCGATTTGCAGACCCAATTGATGCAGCGCGGTGAAATGATCGCCGAGCAACTGGCGCCGCTGGTGGCGCCCGCCATGGGCCACGGCAACACCGATCTGCTCGAACGCATCGCCACCCAGTCCCTCGAACAACCTGACGTGCGCGCCGTCACCTTCCTCGCCCCCGACCGCACACCGCTGGCGCACGCCGGCCCGACCATGCTCAATCAGGCGCCCAGCGGTGACAGTGCACAACTGCAACGGCGCAGCGGCAATGACGCCACCCGTTACCTGATGCCGGTGTTCGGCAAGCATCGCAACCTCGCTGGTGATCTGATCCCCGAAGAATCCGACCGTCTGCTCGGCTGGGTCGAACTGGAGCTGTCGCACAACGGCATGCTGCTGCGCGGTTATCGCAGCCTGTTTGCCAGCCTGCTGCTGATTGCCGCCGGTCTGGCGGGCGCGGCCCTGCTCGCGTTGCGCATGGGCCGCACCATCAACCGCCCGCTGAGCCAGATCAAACAGGCGGTTGCCCAGCTCAAGGACGGTCATCTGGAAACCCGCCTGCCACCGCTCGGCAGTCAAGAACTGGACGAGCTCGCCTCGGGCATCAACCGCATGGCCGGCACCCTGCAGAACGCTCGCGAAGAACTGCAGCACAGCGTCGATCAGGCCACCGAAGACGTGCGGCAGAATCTGGAAACCATCGAGATCCAGAACATCGAACTGGACCTGGCGCGCAAAGAAGCACTGGAGGCGAGCCGGATCAAATCCGAGTTCCTCGCCAACATGAGCCATGAGATCCGCACGCCGCTCAACGGCATTCTCGGTTTCACGCATCTGTTGCAGAAAAGCGAACTGACCCCACGCCAGCTCGACTATCTGGGCACCATCGAAAAGTCCGCTGACAGCCTGCTGGGGATCATCAACGAGATTCTCGATTTCTCGAAGATCGAGGCCGGCAAACTGGTACTCGACCACATCCCGTTCAATCTTCGCGACCTGTTGCAGGACACCCTGACCATCCTGGCCCCGGCCGCCCACGCCAAGCAGTTGGAGCTGGTGAGTCTGGTCTATCGCGACACGCCGCTGTCACTGGTCGGCGACCCGCTGCGCCTCAAGCAGATCCTCACCAACCTGGTCAGCAACGCGATCAAATTCACCCGCGAAGGCACCATCGTCGCCCGCGCCATGCTTGAAGAAGAACACGAAGACAGCGTGCAGTTGCGCATCAGCATTCAGGACACCGGCATCGGCCTGTCGAGTCAGGACGTGCGCGCGTTGTTCCAGGCATTCAGTCAGGCCGACAACTCGCTGTCGCGCCAACCCGGCGGTACTGGTCTGGGCCAGGTGATCTCCAAGCGTCTGATCGAACAGATGGGTGGCGAAATCGGCGTCGACAGCACCCCGGGCGAAGGCTCGGAATTCTGGATCAGCCTGAGCCTGCCGAAAACCCGCGACGATAGCGAAGACCTGCCGGGCCCGCCACTGCTCGGGCGTCGCGTGGCGGTGCTGGAAAATCACGAACTGGCTCGTCAGGCGCTGCAGCATCAACTGGAAGACTGCGGCCTCGATGTCACGCCGTTCAATACGCTGGAGAGCCTGACCAACGGCGTCACCGGCGCGCACCAGACCGATCAGGCGATCGACCTTGCGGTGCTCGGCATCACCAGCAACGACATGCTCCCGGAGCGCCTGAACCAGCACATCTGGGACCTGGAACACCTCGGTTGCAAAGTGCTGGTGCTGTGCCCGACCACCGAACAGACGCTGTTCCATCTCTCGGTGCCCAACCCGCACAGCCAGCTCCAGGCGAAACCGGCCTGCACGCGCAAATTGCGTCGGGCGCTGGCGGATCTGGCCAATCCACGCCAGCCGCGCAACGAGCCGGGTGAGCCGCTGTCGAGCCGCGCGCCGAAAGTGCTGTGCGTCGACGACAACCCGGCCAACCTGTTGCTGGTGCAGACCCTGCTCGAAGACATGGGCGCCAAGGTTCTGGCCGTGGAAAGCGGCTACGCAGCAGTCAAAGCGGTGCAGAGCGAATCCTTCGATCTGGTGCTGATGGACGTACAGATGCCGGGCATGGACGGACGCCAGACCACCGAAACCATTCGCCAGTGGGAAAGCGAACGGCATAGCACGCCGCTGCCGATCGTCGCCCTCACCGCCCACGCCATGGCCAACGAAAAACGCGCCTTGCTGCAAAGCGGCATGGATGACTACCTGACCAAGCCGATCAGCGAGCGGCAACTGGCGCAAGTGGTGCTGAAGTGGACCGGTCTGGCCTTGCGCAATCAAGGAACGGAACGGGCCAGCGACAGCGCGGCGGGTGGCAGTGAGTTGCCGGTGCTCGACCACGAAGAAGGCTTGCGTCTGGCCGCCGGCAAGGCCGATCTGGCAGCCGACATGCTGGCCATGTTGCTCGCCTCGCTGGAGGCTGACCGCGAAGCCATTCGTGCCGCCAGTGAAGCCCGGGATCAGAACGCACTGATCGAGCGCGTGCATCGCCTGCACGGTGCGACCCGATATTGTGGCGTGCCGCAGTTACGCGCGGCCTGCCAGCGCAGTGAAACCCTGCTCAAACAGGGCGATCCGAAGGCAGTGGTGGCGCTGGAAGAACTGGAGCGGGCGATCAATCGACTCGCGACGCAAGCCAGGATCAGCGCCTGATCCACGGCAATGCCGGCAGCGGCATCCGCCGTTAAAGTGGTGGCCGTCAACGCTGACTCGCCACCCCGTTCCAGGAGGAATTCATGCGCACGCTCGTTTTCAGCAGCCAGACCTACGACCGCGACAGTTTCCTCGCCGCCGACTGCCCGGCCGGGCTGGAACTGCACTTTCAGCCGGCCCGGCTCAGTCTCGACACCGCCGCCCTGGCCGAACAGCATGAGGTGGTTTGCGCCTTCATCAATGACGACCTCAGTGCACCGGTGCTGGAACGCCTTGCCGCCGGCGGTACGCGACTGATCGCCCTGCGCTCGGCGGGCTACAACCATGTTGATCTGCTCGCGGCAAAACGCCTCGGGCTGGCCGTGGTGCGGGTACCGGCCTACTCGCCACATGCGGTGGCCGAACACGCAGTGGCGCTGATTCTGGCACTCAACCGACGCCTGCACCGCGCCTACAACCGCACCCGCGAAGGCGATTTCACGCTGCACGGCCTGACGGGTTTCGATCTGGTGGGCAAGACCGTGGGGATTGTCGGCACCGGGCAGATCGGCGCGACGTTCGCGAAAATCATGCACGGTTTCGGTTGCCAATTGCTGGCCTACGACCCGTACCCAAACCCTGAGGTCGTGGCGCTGGGCGCACGTTACCTGAGTCTGCCGGAGCTGCTCGCGCAGTCGCGGATCATCAGCCTGCACTGCCCGCTCAATACCCAAAGCAAACACTTGATCAACCGCGAGTCACTGGCACACCTGCAACCGGGTGCGATGTTGATCAACACCGGACGCGGCGGCCTGGTCGACACGCCGGCGCTGATCGACGCCTTGAAGGACGGCCAACTGGGCTATCTGGGACTGGATGTGTATGAAGAAGAGGCGCAGCTGTTTTTCGAGGATCGCAGCGACTTGCCGTTGCAGGACGACGTATTGGCGCGGCTGCTGACCTTCCCGAACGTGATCATCACCGCGCATCAGGCGTTTCTGACCCATGAAGCGCTGGGCGCGATTGCCGCGACCACCCTGCACAACATCGCGACCTGGGCTGCAGGTGCACCGCAGAACCAGGTCGAGGGTTGAAGGCTTGCCGGTTTACTTCGGCGACAGCGACGAGGCCAGGATCAGCAACGCCAGCCAGCCAAAACCGAAAAAGCGCTGCTTCATCGAATGACCGTTACGCAGCAGGAACCAGACAAAGACCATCGGCAGCAGGAACACCATGATCTTCAACCAGCCTTCCACCGGCCGCGAACCGTCGGCGTTGGGCTGAAGTTGAGGTGCGGGCTCGGGTTGCCGACGACGGCGGCCGAGCGCGGCCGGTGTGACTTTCGGCGCAGGCTCCGGGGCTGGCGCCGGGACGAAGGCTTCAGGCACGGATTTGTTGCGCGGCAGGCTGCCAAATGAAATCGTCGCGGCGGCGGCTTGCGCCGGTGTGTGCTCGTGCTGCTGCGCCATCGGAGCACCACAATGAATGCACGCCTTTGCTTCCGAGCTGATGCTCCGCTTGCATTCATAACATTCGATCAGCGCCATGTTCCGTTCCCTCAGAGTGAAGGGCGGCAGTTTGCCATGAGCGCCGGACGATTTGAACCGGATCGAAGGTCGCACGTGTACGCCATCCTGCAATCCAGCCCGTGCTAGCATGTCGCGCAGATTTGGAGGACCCATGGTCGAACACGATTTCCGCTACACCCTGATGAACCCGCAACACACCCTCACCGAATGCCGCGCCCTCGTACCGGGCCGCTATCAGGTTACCGGCAACGGTGGCTCGATCCGCAACGGTGATGTCCTGTTGGTCACCCTCAAAGGCAGCAAGGACTTGTCCATGCGCCTGACCGTCGACACCGTGCGCCACCTGATCAATCCGCCGGGCCAATGGACCGCGATGACCACCGGCCCGGTCTTCGGCGAACTGGCGATCCACACCTGGCAGGTCAACTGCGACAGCTGCGCCAAAGAGCTGAACTTCGAGTTCGCCGTGGACGCCAGGCTGGGCAAGACTGCCGAGAAACCGGCCGCCACGGCGCGCATCGCCGAGCTGGGCTGGAAAGCCGTCGGCGACAAGCACCTGTGCCCGAAATGCCAGGAGCCTGCGTGATGAAACGCCTTGCCTTGCCGCTGCTGGTCGGTGCCGCTCTGGTGGGCTGCGCCGCAGAGCCTGTGCAATTGCAGCAAAACCGCAGCTACATTCTGGAGTGGATCGGCGAGCGGCCATTGATGGATTACAGCCATCTGACCGTGACCCTTGGTGACGATGGCCGCGCATATGGCAACGGCGGTTGCAACCACTGGTTCGCGCCGTACACCCTCGAAGGCGACAAGCTGAGCTTCGGCCCGATCGGCAAGACCCGCAAACTCTGCGCCCCGGCGCTGATGGAGCAGGAACAACGCTTCCTGCAGGCGCTGCAAGGCGTTGAGCGCTGGGACATCTCGCCGATCGAGCAGATGCGCTTCTGGCCGGCCGAAGGCAAGCCGTTGCGTTGGTGGCTGGAAGAGGGTTAACCCTCAAGAACGCCAAACCCTCACCCTAACCCTCTCCCAAAGGGAGAGGGAACTGATTGGGGGGTTCTGAAAGTGTGCGCCGACTTGAAGGATCTTCGCTGAATCCATAATCGACACGATCTTCCAGGTCGATGGAAGCGCCAGACACCTCGGTCAGCTCCCTCTCCTTCTGGGAGAGGGCTGGGGTGAGGGTTGCTCTTTAGAGGCAGCTCACTTCGTCGCCTGCAACGCCTCCAGCTTGGCCATCACCCCCGCCGCCGTCTGCTCGCCCATCAACTGCTCACGCACCTTTCCCTTGTTGTCGATGATGTAAGTCACCGGCAAGGCCTCACTGCGCGGCAGGTCGAACAGGTCGGCCGGATCCTGCGCCAGCACGGTGAACTTGATGCCCAGCTTCTCGCTGGCAGATTTCAGGTCTTCACCCTGAACGTTGTCGAAGTTGACCCCGAACACCCCAACATTCTTGCTCTTGAGTTCGTCCGCCAAATGATTGAGCTCAGGAATTTCCGTGCGGCACGGGCCACACCATTCGGCCCAGTAATTGATGACTACCCATTGTTTGTCCAGACGCTCGGACGCGACCTTCTGACCATTCTGGTCAATGCCGTAGTCATTGCCGCAGCCCCCCAGCATCAACGCCCCGATTATCGTCAATGCCGCTGCCAATCGCCGTGTCATGTCATGTTCCCTGGTCAAAAATTGAATGCGCCTGCGACCCATCGCCTCTGAAGGTTCTGGATTGCGCGCTGCACAGTTAGAATAGCCGCCACTTTACGCCAGAAGCGACCTGCCATGACCGATCTGACGCTTTATCACAATCCGCGCTGCTCGAAATCCCGCGGCGCGCTGGAACTTCTTGAGGCCCGTGGCCTGACCCCGAACGTGGTGCGTTACCTCGAAACCCCGCTGAATGCGGTGCAAATCAAGGCACTGCTCGGCAAGCTCGGGATCAGCGCGCGTCAGTTGCTGCGCAGCGGAGAAGATGAATACAAAATGCTTCAGCTGGCTGACGAAAGCCTCAGCGAAGCGCAATTGATTGCCGCCATCGCCGAACACCCGAAACTGATGGAACGACCGATTCTCGAAGTCGGCGACAAGGCTGTGATCGGTCGTCCGCCGGAAAATGTGCTGGAGCTGCTGCCGTGAGCACGCCCTACATTCTGGTTCTGTATTACAGCCGCAACGGTTCGACCAACGAGATGGCCCGGCAGATTGCCCGCGGTGTCGAACAGGCCGGCCTCGAAGCGCGCCTGCGGACCGTGCCGGCAATCTCAACCGAGTGTGAGGCGGTCGCCCCGGACATCCCGGAAGACGGTGCGCTCTACGCCACCCTCGATGACCTGAAGAACTGCGCCGGCCTCGCCCTTGGCAGCCCGACGCGCTTTGGCAACATGGCCGCACCGCTCAAGTATTTCCTAGACGGCACCAGTAACCTGTGGCTGACCGGTGCACTGGTCGGTAAACCGGCCGGCGTGTTCACCTCCACCGCCAGCCTGCACGGCGGCCAGGAAACCACCCTGCTGTCGATGATGCTGCCGCTGTTGCACCACGGCATGCTGATCACCGGCCTGCCGTATAGCGAGTCGGCGCTGCTGGAAACCCAGGGCGGCGGTACGCCGTATGGCGCCAGTCATCATGCCGGGGCCGATGGCAAGAAAGGTCTCGATCAGCACGAGATGGCGCTGTGTCGTGCACTCGGCGCACGCCTGGCCAAGACCGCGCAAAAACTGGAGGGCTAAGGGTGGCGAAGAAGCCGAAAGTCCTGCCCTCCGTCGAGTGGCTCGAACCCCGCGTCAAGGCGATGCGGATCGTCAGCCTGTTGTGCTTCTTCGGCCTCGCCGGGCTGCTCGCCGCTTACTACCTGGTGTTCGCCGACCTGCACGGCGCCCGACCGTGGGTGATCCTGCTGGTCGAGCTGATCCCGTGGCTGATCCTTGCGCCGGGGATGCTGATGGGCAACGCGCGTGCGCACTCGTGGATGTGTTTTGTGGTGAATCTGTATTTCATCAAGGGCGCATTGGCAGCGTATGACCCGAACCGGCAGCTGTTCGGGGTGCTGGAGATGGCCGCGAGCCTGGCGCTGTTCTGCTCGGCGCTGCTGTATGTGCGGTGGCGGTATCAGTTGAATCGCAAGCTGGCTGGCGAGGGCGAGATTTCCGTCGCCTGAGCTGACGCCTTCGCGAGCAAGCCCGCTCCCACAGTTTTTGTGTCGGTCACAAAATTGTGATTCAACAAGGATCCTGTGGGAGCGGGCTTGCTCGCGAATGGGGCGACGCGGTCTTAATGGTTGACGGTGTACGCGAGCATCATCGAAATCTGGCTCATCGGCCGCCCACCACTCTGTTCATGCCACTGGTTGAACGCGTTCTGCACAATCGCCAGATCGCGCAGACTGGTCGGCGCCTTGTCGACGATCTTCTGTGCATTCAGCGCCGCGACCACGTCGTAGCTCGGCACGAACGTGTCCTTGCCGACCATCCGCAGGAAGCGCGGCGCCGACAGCCCGCCCAACTGACTCCCATGCTTTTTCAGGTAGGTCCACAGACCGACGATATCGGTCACCGGCCAGTCGGCGATCAGCGCGCCGAAACTGCCCTTGTCCTTTTCCACATCGAGGATGAACTGGGCATTGCGCGGCACGCTCTTGAGCTTGCCCAGGTGGCGAATGATTCGCGCGTCCTGCATCAGGCGCTCGAGATGCTCGGCGCTCATCAGCACGACTTTTTCCGGGTCGAACTTGAAGAACACTTCTTCAAAGGCAGGCCACTTGGCATCCACCAGGCTGTGCTTGAGCCCGGCGCGGAACACGCGCAGGGCCATGGTCGAGAGGTAACGATCGTCGCTGATCTTGCGCAGTTGCGCGGGAGTCTTGGGAACGGGCAGATGGGCTTCCAGTTCAGCCGCCGAACCGAAGCGGTTCAGACAGTATTCGTGCAGCCACTTGTAATCGCGCATGCCCTCTCCTATTGAATGAAACAAAAAACCAATGTGGGAGCGGGCTTGCTCGCGAAGACTGAGTGTCAGTCGGCGCATATAGCGACTGATACACCGCCTTCGCGAGCAAGCCCGCTCCCACAGGGACAGTGTTTACAGATTGACGACGTTAACGAACCGCGAAGCCGCGGTCTCGTCGATCTTCAGGCTGGTGAAGTCGAACAGGTTGCGGTCGGCCAGTTGCGACGGCACCACGTTCTGCAGACTGCGGAAGATGCTTTCAGTTCGGCCCGGAGTCTTGCGCTCCCAGTCCTGAAGCATTTCCTTGACCACCTGACGCTGCAGGTTTTCCTGCGAACCACAGAGGTTGCACGGGATGATCGGGAATTCCTTGAAGTCCGAGTAGGCCTGGATGTCTTTCTCGTTGCAGTAGGCCAGCGGACGGATCACCACGTTACGCCCGTCGTCGGCGCGCAGCTTCGGCGGCATCGCCTTGAGGGTGCCGTTGAAGAACATGTTGAGGAAGAACGTCTCGACGATGTCATCGCGATGGTGACCGAGGGCCATCTTGGTCGCGCCGATTTCGTCGGCGAAGGTGTACAGCGTGCCGCGACGCAGGCGCGAACACAGCGAGCAGGTGGTCTTGCCTTCCGGCACCAGTTCCTTGACCACCGAGTAGGTGTCCTTCTCGACGATGTGGTACTCGACGCCCAGCTCTTTCAGGTAGGCCGGCAGTACGTGCTCGGGGAAGCCCGGCTGCTTCTGGTCCATGTTCACCGCGACGATCTCGAACTTGATCGGTGCAACCTTCTGCAGGTGCAGCAGCACGTCGAGCATGGTGTAGCTGTCCTTGCCCCCGGACAGGCAGACCATGACCTTGTCGCCGTCTTCGATCATGTTGAAATCGGCGACCGCTTCGCCGGCCAGGCGGCGCAGGCGCTTTTGCAGTTTGTTCTGGTTGACCGTAAGAGTGCCCATGACGCGAAATCCGTGAGGTGTGACGAAAGGCGGGCATTTTACGCAAAAACCCGGGGAGCGCGAAGGGCCGTGGGTCTGTCACTTTCAACCGATCCCCTGTGGCGAGGGAGCTTGCTCCCGCTGGGGTGCGAAGCGCCCCCAAACCTGCAGCCGCTATTTTCCTGACGCACCGAACCGCAAGGATTGGCGACTGCTGCGCAGCCGAGCGGGAGCAAGCTCCCTCGCCACAGAGGTGATCCGGCCTCAAATGTGCAAGACCCTGCCGCGATTACACCCCGTGTTTACAGCGCAATTTGCTCTAAGCCCCTAGTCCCTGTGCGGTTAAGTCCTTTCTATACTGCGACATAAGGTCGCACACATCTGAAGACCTGAATTTGCTCGGCCACCTTGGCCCGTAGGCGCTCCGCTGGGGGGCGATGGCAATAACAAGAGGAGTGACTGGCATGATCCATCACGTAGTGGGACTTTTTACCCACCCCGATCAGGAATGGAAGGAAATCCGTGGCGACCAAGAGGAAAGCATCAGCCACATGTACCTGACGCACACGCTGATCCTGGCGGCGATTCCGGCGGTTTCGGCGTTTATCGGCACCACTCAGGTCGGCTGGGTGATCGGCAATCGCGCACCGGTGATGCTCACCGTGGAAAGTGCGATCTGGATGACCGTGATGTCGTACCTGGCGATGCTCGGCGGGGTCGCGGTGATGGGCGCGTTCGTGCACTGGATGGCCCGCACCTATGACGCCAATCCGAGTCTGGCCCGTTGCGTGGCATTCGCCACCTACACCGCGACACCGTTGTTCGTCGGCGGGCTGGCGGCGCTGTATCCGCACATGTGGCTGGGAATGATCGTCGGCACGGCGGCCATCTGCTACACGGTGTATCTGCTGTACGTGGGGCTGCCAACGTTCATGAACATTCCATCGGACGAAGGCTTCCTGTTTTCCAGCTCAGTGCTGGCGGTGGGTCTGGTGGTGCTGGTGGCCATCATGGCGTTCACCGTGATTGTCTGGGGCCTCGGCGTGGGGCCGGTGTATACCAACTGACAAGCTTCACCCCAGAGAAAAACAAGATCTGCCAATACAGGCCGCCGCAAGGCGGCCTTCTCGTTTGGCGGATGACCATTCGGCAGGTCAGCGATTCGCAAGTCAGGAACGTTGCGGCATACTCGACGCCTCTGGAGATCCATCAAGCATGCCCGAGCAACTCAATACCCGCGTCGAAGACTGTTACCAACTCGCTGAAGCCTTTTTCAAACGTCATTTCCAACGCCCGGTCGTCAGCCTCAAGCTGCGCGGGCAAAAAGCCGGTGTCGCGCATCTGCACGAGAACCTGCTGCGCTTCAACCCGCAGCTGTACCGGGAAAACACCGAACACTTCCTCAAGCAGACCGTGGCCCACGAAGTCGCGCACCTGATCGCCCATCAACTGTTCGGCGACCGCATCCAGCCGCACGGCGAGGAATGGCAACTGATCATGCGCGGGGTTTACGAGCTGCCGCCGGATCGCTGCCACACCTACGCAATCAAACGCCGCAGCGTGACCCGCTACATCTACAAATGCCCGTGCGCCGACAGTGATTTTCCGTTTTCGGCGCAGCGTCATAGCCTGGTGCGCCAAGGGCGACGGTATTTATGCCGTAGATGCCGCAACACTTTGGTGTTCAGTGGTGAGATGCGGGTGGAATAGCCGGTTTGGTGCTGTCGCCGCCGACGCCTTCGCGAGCAAGCCCGCTCCCACATTTTGAAATGCATTCCCCTGTGGGAGCGGGCTTGCTCGCGAAAGGGCCGGCACAGACGCTAGAGAATCACCTTGGCACGCCGCAACTCGGCAATCCGCTCAGCACCAAAGCCCAACTCCCCCAACACCTGCTCAGTATGCTGTCCCAACCCTGCGCCAACATGCCGCGGCGCCGGCAGCGCTTCGGAGAATTTCAGCGGACAGGCGATCTGCGCCTGGGTCGTGCCATCGCCACGCGGCACCTGGGTCACCAGTTCACGCGCCTGCAACTGCGGATGCTGCACCGCCTCGCTCAGGTTCAAGACCGGTTCGACACAGGCATCGACCTCGGCAAACAACGCGCGCAGCTCGGCAAAGTCGTGCTTCTCGAATTCGACTTTCAACGCATCCTTCAATAACCGTTGCTGCTCGGGTTTCGGCGACAAGCCCTGCGCCGCCAGCTCCGGCCGGCCCAACGCCGTACACAGCTGCTGCATGAACCCCGGTTCCAGACTGCCCACCGACAGCCAGCGCCCGTCGCGCGAGCGGTAGTAGTCGTAGAAGCTGCCGCCATTGAGCATCTGCTCTTCCCAATGCGGTTCGTCGCCACAGGCCAGATAGCCGGCACCGGCCATGGCGTTCAGGCTGAAGGCGCAATCGGTCATGCTCACGTCCAGATGCGTGCCCTGCCCGGTCTGCTGCCGGGCGATGACCGCCGCCAGCAGGCCGATCACCCCATGCAGCGAACCACCCGCGATATCCGCCACCTGCATGCCCAGCGGCAACGGCCCGCTGTCGGCGCGGCCGGTGTAACTGGACAGCCCGGCCAAGGCGAGGTAGTTGATGTCATGTCCGGCGCGATCCTTGTACGGCCCGGTCTGGCCGTAGCCGGTGATCGACACGTAAATCAGCTTCGGGTTGATCGCCTTCAGCGCCTCATAACCCAGACCCAGACGCTCCATTACACCGGGGCGGAACTGCTCGAGGACAATGTCGTAGTCGGCCAGCAACTGCCTGACCACCTCCAGCGCTTCCGGCTGTTTGAGATCCAGCGCCAGGCTGCGCTTGTTGCGATTGAGGTAAGCGTGGCTGGCCGACACACCTTGATCGTGCGGCGGCAGCATCCGCAGCAGGTCCATGCGCGTCGGTGATTCAATGCGCAGCACTTCGGCGCCCATGTCCGCCAGCAACAGCGAGGCGAACGGCCCTGGCAGCAGGGTCGAGAAATCCAGAATCTTCAGTGAGGCCAGCGGCGCGGACATGGGCGATCTCCTTGGGCGATGCACTCAGCCTAGGCAGCGATGCCGCGCACGGCAATCACCGGATGCATCAGCGGCAGTGACCGTAATGCTCAAATCGCAGGCAATAAAAAACCCCTGTAGCGAGGGGATTCATCCCCGATGGACTGCTCAGCAGTCCCCTTCTATCTAAGAAGGGGCCGCTTCGCGACCCATCGGGGATGAATCCCCTCACCACAAGGGCTTTCAGACTCCAGCATTACACTGGAGCCAATTCAGATTACTTGACGTTGCTCGGAGTAGCACCTTCAGCCATACCCAGGTCATCTTCCGGACGGGTATCGGCGATACCGCGACCGCCCGAAGCCAGCTCGGATTGCAGCACGTCGGTGTCCAGCTCTTTCACCCACTTGGCAACCACGATGGTCGCGACGGCGTTGCCGACCAGATTGGTCAGGGCGCGGGCTTCGGACATGAAGCGGTCGATACCGAGGATCAGCGCCAGACCGGCCACCGGCAAGTGACCGACCGCCGACAGAGTGGCGGCCAGCACGATGAAGCCCGAACCGGTCACACCGGCGGCACCTTTGGAGGACAGCAGCAACACCACCAGCAGAGTGATCTGATGGGTGATGTCCATGTGCGTGTCGGTGGCCTGAGCAATGAACACTGCAGCCATGGTCAGGTAGATCGCGGTACCGTCGAGGTTGAACGAGTAACCGGTCGGGATCACCAGACCCACGACGGATTTCTTCGCGCCCAGACGCTCCATCTTGATCAGCATGCGTGGCAGTACCGATTCCGACGAGGAAGTACCCAGTACGATCAGCAGCTCTTCACGGATGTAGCGGATCATCTTCAGCACGCTGAAGCCGTGCATGCGGGCGATGGCACCCAGCACGATCAGGATGAACGCCAGGCAGGTGATGTAGAAGCAGGCCATCAGTTGACCCAACTGCACCAGGGAGCCGACACCGTAAGCACCGATGGTGAACGCCATCGCGCCGAAGGCACCGATTGGCGCGAGCTTCATGATCATGTTGATGATGTTGAACATCACGTGGGCGAAGCGATCGATGAAGTCGAGGATCGGACGGCCATAGTCACCCAGGCGATGCAGGGCGAAACCGAAGATCACCGAGAACATCAGCACTTGCAGGATGTCACCGGTAGCGAACGCGCCGACGATGGTGGTCGGGATCACGTTGAGCAGGAAGCCGACAACGCTCTGGTCTGCGCCTTGCTGCACGTAAGTCGCGACTTTCGAGGCGTCCAGAGTGCTGACGTCGATGTGCATGCCGTTGCCCGGCTGCACGATGTTGACCACGATCAGGCCGACCAGCAGGGCAATGGTTGAAACGATTTCGAAGTACAGGAGTGCATAACCGCCGGTTTTGCCGACCGACTTCATGCTTTGCATGCCAGCGATGCCGCTGACCACGGTGCAGAAGATGATCGGGGCGATGATCATTTTGATCAGCTTGATGAATCCGTCACCCAGTGGCTTTACCGCCACACCGAACTGCGGGTAGTAGTGACCAAGGGCAATACCGATGATGATCGCGACGATCACCTGGAAATACAGGGATTTGTACAGTGGCTGACGAGTCGTCATTGCAAGTGTCCTCAAGCGTCCCGCGGGCAACATCCATCTGTTGGGCGCAGAACCTGAATTGCGAACCCTCCTGCACTGGAGGGATTTGTTGTTGGAGCGGCGCTATTCCCGCGGAATAGACGCACACTTCTGTCGCTCTTATCGCAAACGCCGTGCCACTTTGGTGCAATTCGCTGCAAGCCTTTTGATATCAGGGGATGCAGGCTAATTTTTGTCACTGCCCGGTGACGCCAGTGTGGCGGATTTCCGCCAAGTCAGCGGATCTCGTCCTACAATTTGGCGGAAATCCGCCTTGTTGCCCTGCGCATGCCCCGGCTACCATCCGGCGCTTGAGGAAGGATCTGCCGCTTATGCGCGAACGCACCATCGCCAGTCATTTCGCCCGTGCCGCCCTCGGTGGCGCACGCCGTTCGGGGTTCGACTATTCGCCGCTGCTGCAACAACTTGGGATCAGCCCCGAGTTGCTCGATGAACCACGGGCGAGGATTGCCCCGGAGCAATTCACCCAACTGATCCAGAACCTGTGGCTGGCGCTGGATGACGAATACCTGGGCTTTGGCACCGCGCCGAGCAAGCCCGGCAGCTTCGCGATGATGTGCCACGCCCTGATCCACTGCCGCAACCTGGAGAAGGCACTGCAACGCGGTTTACTGTTTTATAGCCTATTCCCGGGAGCCCCGCGCCTGGACCTGAGCCGCGAAGACGAATGGGTGCGCCTGAGCCTCGATGATTCGCAGTTATGGGACCCGGATCACTTTCTCAGCGAGAGCCTGCTGGTGATCTGGCATCGCCTCGGCAGCTGGCTGATCGGCCAGCGGATTCGTCTGGAGCAGGCCACCTTCAGTTATCCGAAACCGGCGCACGGTGCCGAGTACGACCTGTTATTCCCCTGCCCTTTGGTGTTTTCCGCCCAGCAGAGCAGCCTGTTGTTTCACAGTCGCTATCTGCACATGCCGCTGTTGCAGGACGAACGCACCCTCAAGCACTTTCTCGAACGCTCACCCGCCGACCTGCTATCGCGCCCGGACGACGGCGACAGCCTCAGCAGTCGCCTGCGCCGCTTGCTCAGCCGCGACAGTGCGCAGTGGCCGGACCTCGAAGCGGTGGCCGCGCAGCTGCACATCAGCCCGCAAACCCTGCGTCGGCATTTGCGTGAGGAAGGCAGCAGTTTTCAGGAATTGAAGGATCAGTTGCGCCGCGACATCGCGATCTATCATCTGGGACGGGCGGATCTGTCGTTGCAACAGATTGCCGAGCAGTTGGGGTTTTCCGAGCCGTCGGCGTTTCACCGGGCGTTCAAGAAATGGACCGGGCTGACACCGGGGGCGTATCGGGCGCAGGAGCAGTGAGGCTTTAACGTCAAAAGCCCCTCACCCTAACCCTCTCCCGGAGGGAGAGGGGACTGGATGGGGGAAGCTCGATAAATACGCCGACCTGAAAGCTCTCTGCTGAATCCATATTCGAGGCAAATCACTCAGGTCGATCATTTTCTGGAGACACTCAGGTCAGTTCCCTCTACCTCTGGGAGAGGGCTAGGGTGAGGGCAACTTCCAATTAAACCGCAGGAAACTGAATCCTGAACGCCGCCCCGCCCATCGGCGAATCCCCGAGCATCAGCTTGGCGTTGTAGCTCTCGATGATGTCCTTGACCACCGCCAGCCCGATGCCCTGCCCTGGATGCTGACGATCCAGACGCTCACCACGCTCGAGGATCCGCGCGCGCTGATTCGGCGGCACACCGGGGCCGTCGTCTTCGATACACAATTCGATACCAGCCAGGCTCTCACGCACACTGATGCGCACTTCGCCCAGGCACAGGCGATAGGCGTTTTCCAGCAGGTTGCCCATCATCTCCAGCAGCGCGCCCTGCTCGATCGGCACATAGCAGTGCTCCGGCAGATCGAAGGCTACCCGCACGTGTTTGTCGCGGTAGACCTTGTCGAGGGTGTCGCACAGGCTTTTGAGTACCGGTTGCAGTCGCACTTGATGGCGCACCAGACCACTTTTGCGCAGGCTGGCCCGCTGCAGTTGATAGCTGATCTGCTGGCTCATGCGCTCGATCTGGGTTTGCAGCACCCAGGCTTGATCGCGATCTTCCGGGCGTTGGGCCATGTCTTCACTGACACCTTGCAGTACCGCCAACGGGGTTTTCAGGCTGTGCGCCAGATCATCGAGGGAGTCACGGTAGCGGCTGCGCTGCTGGCGCTCACTGTGCAGCAGACGGTTGAGCGAGCCGGTCAGGCGCAGCAGTTCGCGCGGGTGTTGTTCGCTGAGGCTTTCGCGAGTGCCGCTTTCGATTTCGTCGAGCTCCTGACTCAACCGGCGCAAGGCTTTCAAACTCCAGGTCAGGCCAATCCACAACAGCGCAAGCAAGACAAACAGTGCAGCACCAAAGCCCAGATAAAGGTTGTCGCGCAGGCCTTCGAGCGTCGATTCGTACTCGTGCACCGGTTGCAGGGTCACAAAGCTGAATGCCGCACTCTTGCCCCCGAGCAACTTGACTTCGACGTCGTAGACAAAAAATTCCTGACCGCTGGCCTGGCGAATCCGCGCGAACTCATTGCCCATGCCGTCGTAACGCGGCTTGTAGTTGATCTGCCCTTCTTCTGTGCCCTTGGAGCGCCAGACCAGATGCCCCCCGCGATCATAGATGTAGCCCAGCAGACGCCCGTCAGTAAGGTTGAATCGCTCGTCAGGCAACTGCGCCGGCATCTGCAGGCGACCGTTCTCGATACGTGCCGCCGAAATCAGCGTGGTCACATCCGAGGCCAGGCGCTGCTCGATCGAGTCCTGCAATGCCAGGCTGAACGCGCCTTGCATGGCCGGCAGCAAGCCAAGCATGAACAACACCGCCAACGTGGTGGCGGCGAGCATCAAGCGAACGCGAAGAGAACGAATCAAGTGCAGCGCTCATTGAACAGGTAGCCGAGACCGCGCACGGTTTCGATCGGTTTGAACCCGCCCGGACTTTCAAGCTTGCGACGCAGGCGGCCGACCAGCACTTCGATCACGTTCGGATCGCGCTCGTCGTCGTCCGGATAGAGCTGCTCCATCAGGCGATCCTTGGGCACCACTTGCTGGTGGTGGCGCATCAGGTATTCGAGGATGCGGTATTCGTAGGCAGTCAGCGCCAGCGGCTCTTCATCCAGCGATGCCTGCTTGCGATTGAGGTCCAGCAACAGCGGTCCGGCGACGATGGTGGACTGGGTGAAGCCGCTGGAGCGACGCAGCAAGGCGTTGAGTCGCGCCTCGAGTTCTTCGAACTGGAACGGCTTGACCACGTAGTCGTCGGCACCGGCCGCCAGGCCTTCGACCTTGTCCTGCCAATTGCCGCGCGCGGTGAGGATCAGGATCGGAAAGGTCTTGCCGCTGGAACGCAACTGGCGGATCAGGTCCAGGCCGCCCATGCCCGGCAGGCCGAGGTCGATCACCGCCAGATCGAAGTTGAACTGTCCGGTCTGGTACAGCGCCTCTTCGGCATTGGCCACGGACTCGACCACGTGACCGCTCTCCGTGAGGCGGGTTTGCAGGTGATGGCGCAACAGCGCTTCATCTTCGACGACCAACAGTTTCATAACGCTCTCCCGGGCAAATCAAAAAGCTCCAACGTCAACAGCATACTTGTGAGGGCGAGTCTGCTCGCGAAGGCGACGGCACAGGCGACAACTTTCTCATTGCTGTTCGATAGGCTGCAAGGTTAGCAAGCCGCCCCTGTACCTGCCCTGAACACTCGGTGAACCTGCACTGAATCAAATCGACTAGGCTGTCCTGACCACTTTCGATAAGGAGGCCGACCATGCGCCTGTTCCTCGCCCTCGCCCTGCTCGCTGCCAGCAGTCTGGCCAACGCCGCGATCAAGACTCAAGAGATTCCCTACCAGAGTGCCGACGGCACCAAACTGATCGGCTACTACGCCTACGACGACGCGATCAAGGGCAAACGCCCTGGAGTCGTCGTGGTGCATGAATGGTGGGGCCTTAACGATTACGCTAAACGTCGCGCCCGCGACCTCGCCGAACTGGGCTACAGCGCGCTGGCGATCGACATGTACGGCGAAGGCAAGAACACTGAGCACCCGAAAGATGCGATGGCGTTCATGCAGGCCGCGACCCAGGATGCTGCGGCCTCCAGCAAACGTTTCGAGGCCGGGTTGAACCTGCTGAAAAAGCAGCCGCAGACCGACGTCAATAAAATCGGCGCCATCGGTTACTGCTTCGGCGGTGGCGTGGTGCTCAACGCCGCGCGTCAGGGCGAGCCGCTGGCGGGCGTGGTGAGTTTCCATGGTGCGCTGGCGACCACCACACCGGCGACGCCCGGCAGTGTGAAGGCGAAGATTCTGGTCGAGCACGGTGCGCTGGACAGCATGGTCACTCCAGACAACGTCACCGCGTTCAAATCCGAGATGGACAAGGCCGGCGCCGACTACACATTCGTCAGCCTCGACGGCGCCAAGCATGGCTTCACCAATCCGGATGCCGATCGCTTGAGCCACGGCGATCATGGTGGCCCGGATATCGGTTACAACAAGGCGGCCGATGAAAAATCCTGGGCGGACATGAAGGCGTTCTTCCAGAAAATCTTTGGCTGACATTGCCCCTGTGGCGTGGGAGCTTGCTCCCGCTCGGCGGCGAAGCCGTCGCAAAAACATGCCGACGCGGTTTACCTGACAGACCTCGTCCACAGATTTGGGGGGCTTTGCCCCCAGCGGGAGCAAGCTCCCTCGCCACAAAAGTGTGCAGCCTCTACCCAGTCGTGGCTTCAACCGGCAAAATGCCCGCCATGAATTCCAGCCCGCCCCTCCCCGCCTGCTGCACCCCGCTCGACGCCCATTGGCCGTTGCCCAACGTGTTGCCCGAGACCGTGCTGCTCAGTACCCGTTTCGACCCGAAGCAACTGCTCGGCGATGACTTCCAGCGCAGCGCCATCGAGCCGCCGCCGAGCATTCAGCGCTCGGTGGCCAAACGGCAGGCCGAGTTTCTTGCCGGGCGAATCTGCGCCCGGGCCGCGCTGCAGCAACTGGAAGGCTCAAACGTGATTCCGGCGATTGGCGAAGACCGCGCACCGGTGTGGCCGGCGCACATCTGCGGCTCGATCACTCACAGCACCGGACACGCGGCGGCGATTGTCGCCAACAAGCGGCACTGGCGCGGCTTGGGCATGGATCTGGAAAACCTGCTCGAGACCGAGCGCGCCGAACGCCTGGCCGGGGAGATTCTGACGCCTGCGGAACTGCTGCGCATGACCGCCGGTGCGCGGGAACAACTGGCGTTACTGGTGACCCTGACGTTTTCGGTGAAAGAGAGCCTGTTCAAGGCGCTGTACCCGATTGTGCAGAAGCGTTTCTACTTCGAGCACGCCGAGGTGCTGGAGTGGACGGAGCAGGGTCAGGTCCGGTTGCGTTTGCTGACTGACTTGTCTGGCGAATGGCGTAATGGCACCGAGCTGGAGGCGCAATTTGGGGTGCAGGATGGGCAGTTGTTGAGTCTGGTCAGCATTCCGGCCTGAGGATTTTTCGGCGACTGTTGCACCGCCTTCGCGAGCAAGCCCGCTCCCACAGGGGAATGCATTTCAAGGGTGGGAGCGGGCTTGCTCGCGAAGGCGCCATTTCTGCTAACGCAAAACTCAACGGCGCTCCTGATTCCTCGGCCAACTCAGACTGAAACAAGCCCCACCCAGACTTTTGCTCTTGTTGATCAGCGCCCGACCGTCATGCCAGTGGATGATCCGCCGCACAATCGACAACCCCAGCCCGTGCCCACCAGAGGCCCGGGTGCGGCTATCATCCAGACGCAGGAACGGCGTGAAGATCCGTTCCCACGCCGACTCCGGCACACCCGGCCCGTCATCCTCGACATCAACCCGGCAGCGCAACTGCCCGACCTGATAACTCACCGTGACATTCGAGCGCGCATGGCGCATCGCGTTGCTCACCAGATTCTGCAACGCGCGGTGCAGGAAGCGCGGCTCGGCTTCGACCCAGGCGCCATCGTTGTCCGCCGCTGACAGGCACAACCCGCGCTGCACCGAGACCTCGGCACGCAACGGCGCCAGTTCTGCGATCACCTGATTGACCAGCGCATCGAGGTCGATGCGTTGGAAGGTCAGTGCTGGCGAACCCTGTTCCAGCCGCGCGTAAGTGAGCATTTCGTCCACCAGCTTATCGAGATCCTCGATGTCGTGATCCATGCCCTCGCGGTATTTTTCCAGCGCTTGCGGAGTGGTGGCCGAGCCGATCATTTCCAGCCCGAAACGCAGGCGCGCCACCGGCGTGCGCAGTTCGTGGGACACCGCACGCACCAGCTCGCGCTGAATTGCCAGCAACTGCTGCAGATGCTCGGCCATGCCGTTGAACGCCGCCGCCAGCCGCCCGACCGAGTCAGCACCGCGGGCCGGCACGCGGGTTTCCAGGCTGCCCTTGGCGATGCGTGTGGCCGCGGCTTCGAGTCCGCGCAGACGTCTTTCGAGCTGACGCACCAGCAGATATACGATCAGACCGATCAAGGTCAGGCCCAGGGCAGCGATCAACACCAGCCATTGCGGCGGATACGGATTCATCTGATACAGCGGGCCGATCTCCAGCACCCACGGCGTACCGACCATGCCGGCAAACACCCTGATCGAATCCCCGCCCTTGCCCAGCGCCATCACCGTATCGCCCTCGGACACTCGGCGGCTCTGGTCTTCGTCCATGTCGGCCTCGTTGACCGTGACCAGCCGCAGATCAAAACCGAAGCCCTTCTCTTCTTTTAACTGCGCCAGCCGCTTGGGCTGTTCGCCGACCGGCACCCGCACCAGTTCATCGGCCAACAGATAAATAGTCGCGCGGGCCAATTGTTCGCTGATCTGTTGCACGTCACCGGTCAGCAGCAGCTGTTCCTTGTCGCTGACCAGTCGATAGACCCGCGCCGCATGCGGGCCGGTCTGCTCTACCAAGGCCTGACCGCGCTGCACCCGGGCGCGCTGAGAGAGATCCAGATCGGTCTCGGAAAACTTCTTCAGCGCCAGCGGAATCCCCAGCAGACGCTCCCAGACCAACAACGCCCGGTGGCGCTCGGTTTCGTTCATCGGTTGCAGGTTGTCGGCCATCAGCGAGAACGTGCCGTGGGCCAGGCGCTCGCGGTATTGCTCGCTTCGCACCTGATTGAGCAGGTGCAGCGCCAGCACACCAAGCACCGCCACCAGAATCAGCGCCGCGCACATGCCGCCATAGATGCGCAGGAAGATCGAGTTCACAGCGCCAGATCCACACAGGCTTCAGGGACGAACAGGTAGCCTTTGCTACGGATGGTCTTGATCAGCCGCGGATGGTCGGGGTCATCACCGATTTTCGGGCGGATGCGCGAGATGCGCACATCGATCGAGCGATCCTGGCCGTCATAGCCGATGCCGCGCAGCGCAGTGAAGATTTCTTCGCGAGAGAGGATCCGCCCGGCGTTCGACACCAGCAGCCAGAGCAGGTCGAACTCGGCGCTGGTCAGTTCGATACCGTTGTCGCTGAGCCAGGCTTCGCGCAAAGCGTTGTCCACCACCAGCGGGCCGAATTGCAGACGACGGCTTTTTTCCGCGATCGGCTCGGCTGTGTCACTGCGTCGCAGCAAGGCCTGAATCCGCGCCAGCAACAGCCGTGGGCGCACCGGTTTGCACACGTAATCATCGGCACCGAGGTCGAGGCCCTGGATCTGGTCGGCATCGTCGGTGCGCGCGGTGAGCATCAGGATCGGCCCGTCGTAACGGTCGCGCACCTTGCGGCAAATGCTCAGGCCATCTTCACCGGGCAGCATCAGGTCGAGGATCACCAGGTCCGGCTGCTCCTTGATGATCCGCGCCGCCGCCAGCGCGCCGTTGCCTTCGATCTCCACGCGCAATCCATTGGCTTGCAGGTATTCGCGGGTGAGTTCGGCCAGACGCTGGTCATCCTCGACTATCAATACCTGCCAGGCTTCTTGCTCCACCGGTGACCTCTGCTTGCTGTTTTTATTAATAAGGAAGAATGCTCGGCCTGACTCAATTCCCCTGTGGGAGCGGGCTTGCTCGCGAAGACGGCGGCATGGTCAACATGGAAATTGCCTGACCCACCGCTTTCGCGAGCAAGCCCGCTCCCACATTTTTCCCGTCTTTTTGTCATCTTTCGGGAGGATAAGAATGGGTAAACACTGCCCGATTGTATAAACGGCGTACAGCCAGAACACAAGTCGGCAAATGCGTTCGGATACGCCGGTTTTTTGTGATAGGGTTCGCGCCCTTAAAAATCCGCTGAAGCGTTTTTCCCGAGTGAAAAACAGTGACAAACGGTCTAACTCAGCAGGTTCGCGGCCTACACGCGAATCAGCCCTTTCGCACACAATTTACGCACAGGTTTATCCACAGGCTATACGTTGCAATACTCCCCCAAAACGCATTATCTTGTAGCCCGTGCGTAAAAAAACCCTACATGTAGGGGTTTTCGCAAAAAACCAAACACAAACCGGACAGTGAATTCAAGGCTTTTTATTGCCATTGTCGGGTTGAACCAAACGTATTTTCGAAAGCCCAAACCGCGCCTGCGGATGGCTACCGTTTTTCAGTCGACCACGACGATAACGGTACGGGTGTTGCAGTGACGAATCTGCTCCCCGAAAGGAATGCGGTCTCACGCGTATCGCGCGAACCGAAGACTTCGGCATGGAAGCGGCGCTCACAAGGCCCCCTTCCTGAACTGTCCCGAAGTCGTTATGCCCGGCGCGTGCCGGTTGTAGTGCTTCAGGACGGAACGGTGGGCACCTTGATGGTGCCCAAACAAACATAGAGAACGTGGAGACACCCATGCAAACCGACACAACTCGCGAGAACCCGCAGGGCACCTTGCCGCAGGCAGCCGATTCGAATTCGGATCTGGCCGCCACCGCGCCTGGTCAACTGCGCGTGATCAAGCGTAATGGCACTGTCGTTCCTTACACCGATGACAAGATCACCGTCGCTATCACCAAAGCGTTTCTCGCAGTTGAGGGCGGCACCGCTGCCGCTTCGTCGCGAATCCACGACACCGTTGCCCGCCTGACCGAACAGGTCACCGCGACCTTCAAGCGTCGCATGCCGTCGGGCGGCACCATCCACATCGAAGAAATCCAGGACCAGGTCGAACTGGCCCTGATGCGTGCCGGCGAGCAGAAAGTCGCTCGCGACTACGTGATCTACCGTGACGGCCGTTCGAAAGAACGCGCTGCCCACGCTCCGGTAGAAGCTGCGGTCGACGCGCACCCGTCGATCCGTATCACCCGCGCCGACGGCAGCCTCGCGCCGCTGGACATGGGCCGCTTGAACACCATCGTCACCGAAGCCTGCGAAGGCCTGGCTGAAGTCGACGGCGACCTGATCCAGCGCGAAACCCTGAAAAACCTGTACGACGGCGTGGCCCTGAACGACGTCAACACCGCGCTGGTGATGACCGCGCGTACCCTGGTTGAACGTGAGCCGAACTACTCGTTCGTCACCGCTCGCCTGCTGATGGACACCCTGCGTGCCGAAGGTCTGGGTTTCCTGGGTGTGGCCGAGAGCGCCACTCACCACGAAATGGCCGACCTGTACGCCAAGGCGCTGCCGGCTTACATCGCCAAAGGTATCGAGTTCGAACTGCTGAACCCTGTGCTGGCCACCTTCGACCTGGAAAAACTGGGCAAGGCGATCAACCACGAGCGCGATCAGCAATTCACCTACCTGGGCCTGCAGACCCTGTACGACCGTTACTTCATCCACAAGGATGGCGTGCGTTTCGAACTGCCGCAGATCTTCTTCATGCGTGTGGCCATGGGCCTGGCGATCGAAGAGAAGCAGAAAGAAGACCGTGCGATCGAGTTCTACAACCTGCTGTCCTCGTTCGACTACATGGCTTCGACCCCGACTCTGTTCAACGCCGGCACCCTGCGTCCACAGCTGTCGAGCTGCTACCTGACCACCGTTCCGGACGATCTGTCGGGCATCTACCACGCGATCCACGACAACGCCATGTTGTCCAAATTCGCTGGCGGCCTGGGCAACGACTGGACCCCTGTGCGCGCCCTGGGTTCGTACATCAAAGGCACCAACGGCAAGTCGCAAGGCGTGGTTCCGTTCCTGAAAGTGGTGAACGACACCGCTGTAGCCGTTAACCAGGGTGGCAAGCGCAAAGGCGCTGTGTGTGCCTACCTGGAAACCTGGCACATGGACATCGAAGAGTTCATCGAACTGCGCAAGAACACCGGTGATGATCGTCGTCGTACCCACGACATGAACACCGCCAACTGGATCCCTGACCTGTTCATGAAGCGTGTCTTCGATGACGGCAAGTGGACCCTGTTCTCGCCTTCCGAAGTTCCGGACCTGCACGACCTGACCGGTAAAGCCTTCGAAGAGCGCTACGAGTACTACGAAGCCCTGACCGAGTACCCGGGCAAGGTCAAGCTGTTCAAGACCATCCAGGCCAAAGACCTGTGGCGCAAAATGCTCTCCATGCTGTTCGAAACCGGCCACCCATGGCTGACTTTCAAAGACCCGTGCAACCTGCGTAGCCCGCAGCAGCACGTCGGCGTGGTTCACAGCTCGAACCTGTGCACCGAGATCACCTTGAACACCAACAAGGACGAGATCGCCGTTTGCAACCTGGGCTCGATCAACCTGCCGAACCACATCGTCGACGGCAAGTTGGACACCGCCAAGCTGCAACGCACCGTGAACACCGCCGTGCGCATGCTCGACAACGTGATCGACATCAACTACTACTCGGTGCCGCAAGCGAAGAACTCCAACTTCCGCCACCGTCCGGTCGGTCTGGGCATCATGGGCTTCCAGGACGCGCTGTACCTGCAGCACATCCCTTACGGTTCCGACGCTGCCGTCGAGTTCGCCGACAAGTCGATGGAAGCGGTCAGCTACTACGCGATCCAGGCGTCCTGCGACCTGGCCGATGAGCGTGGCGCGTACGAGACCTTCAACGGTTCGCTGTGGTCCAAAGGCATCCTGCCGCTGGATTCGCAACAGATCCTGATCGAGCAACGCGGCCAGAAGTACATCGACGTTGACCTGAACGAAACCCTGGACTGGGCACCGGTTCGCGCCCGTGTACAGAAAGGCATTCGTAACTCCAACATCATGGCCATCGCACCGACCGCGACCATCGCCAACATCACCGGCGTATCGCAGTCGATCGAACCGACCTACCAGAACCTGTATGTGAAATCGAACCTGTCGGGCGAATTCACCGTGATCAACCCGTACCTGGTTCGCGACCTCAAGGCTCGCGGTCTGTGGGACTCGGTCATGATCAACGACCTGAAGTACTACGACGGTTCGGTTCAGCAGATCGAGCGCATCCCGCAAGAACTCAAAGAGCTCTACGCGACCGCGTTCGAAGTGGATACCAAGTGGATCGTTGACGCCGCCAGCCGTCGTCAGAAGTGGATCGACCAGGCCCAGTCGCTGAACCTGTACATCGCCGGCGCCTCGGGCAAGAAGCTCGACGTGACCTACCGCATGGCCTGGTACCGTGGCCTGAAAACCACCTACTACCTCCGTGCCCTGGCCGCGACCAGCACCGAGAAGTCGACCATCAACACCGGCAAGCTGAACGCTGTTTCCAGCGGCGGCAACCACGGCGACGATTCGGTTCTGGCAGCTCCGGCAGGTCCAGCTCCAGTGCCAAAGGCTTGCGCGATCGACGAGCCGGATTGCGAAGCTTGCCAATAAGCTGAGCCGGGCCAGGCGTCGCGAGACGCCTGATTCTTCCAGACAAAAGAAACCCCCGACAGACTTCTGGTTTGTCGGGGGTTTTCTTTTGTCTGCCATTTATGTGCAGGAGCTGTCGAGTGAAACGAGACTGCTGAAGTGATTATGTGAATCTGGCGGAGATTGGTCGGCTCACAGGCCGCTATCGCTGGCAAGCCCGCTCCCACAGGGATTGAGTACACCGGCAAGAGATTGGTCGGCTGTCAGGCCGCGATCGCCCGCAGGCTGGCTCCTACAATTCAGAAAGCGTACAGCCCATGCGGCAAAGCCGCCCCGCTCAACAGGATGAGCGCAAGCTCGGCTGCAGCTTTTGATCTTCAAAGCCCGTCGGCAGGCTGAGTGGAGGGATTGATCCGGGGGGCGGGAGCGTAGCGACCGTTTGGCGAAGCCAAACACATCGAGAGGAGGTGCAGCGAAGCAAACCGGAGGCGATGCGCCCGGATCGATCCCGGAGCGAAGGAACCCGAGCCACGGCGAGGGCCGAACGTTGGGGCTGAAGCGTTTTGGTTACTTTTGGGCGTCTGCAAAAGTGACTCGCCGTAAGGGCGAAACCCTAAGTAGCCGTTACCGCAGCAACGGATAAGCCCACAAAACAATAGCCCACAAAAAAGCCCCTCAAAAAGAGGGGCTCCCTTGCACAACCAGAAACCGCAATCAGGTCATCTGAATGATGGTTTGCATGATGGTGCTCTGGGTCGAAATGGTCTTGGCGTTCGCCTGATAGTTGCTCTGGCCCTTGATCAGGTCCACCAGCTCGTTGGTCAGGTTAACGTTCGACTCTTCCAGCGAGTTGGATACCACCTCACCCAAGGTCCCGGTTTTCGGCGCGTCGTAGCCCGGAATACCGGAAGCGAAGGTCTCTTTCCAGCTGGTACCACCGATAGCCTGCAGGCCCTGTTCGTTGGTGAAGCTGGCCAGCGCAACCTGGCCGATGGCCTTGCTCTGGTTGTTGCTGAAGTTGGCGAACAGGGTACCGGTGCCATCAATGGTCAGGTTGGTGATCTGGCCAGTGGCGTAACCATCCTGAGTCGGGATCGAACGGGCGGTATCGGCGTTGTACTGGGTGGTCTGAGCCATCGAAATGGTGATGCCTGCCGGGTTCGCGGCTGCACCATTAGGCTTGAATGTACCGTTGATCACATTACCCGGGACCCAGCCACTGAGCTTGAGGTCACTGCTGATCACCGGACCCGGCAGAGTGCTGACCTGAGTCAGCTTGCCAGCGGAGTCAAACGTCATGGTCGAAGGTGTCGGCGCGGTGACCTTCGGATCGCTACCGGTAGCGTCCGGATTACGACCGTCTACCAGGGTGTAGACCTTCCAGGTGTTGGCACCGGTCTTGACCACGTACTGATCCATCGGGTGCATGTTGCCCTGACTGTCATAGATCGGCGTGCTGAACGATTTGGTGTAGGTCGCGAGGTTGTTCGGATCGAACTTGCCGGCGGGCACTGTGTCGTCGATTACTGGAGCGGTCGAGTCCAGGTTGATGGTCGAGGTCACCAGCGAGGTGGACTTCGGCGCCAGGTTGGAAGTGTCGATCTTCAGGTCAGTCAGCACACCATTGATGATCTTGCCGTTGGCATCCACACCGTAACCCTGCAGGCGCGAGGTGTAGTCGGTGTTGGTGATGTAACCAGCGTTGTCGACCTTGAAGGTACCGGCACGGGTATAGGAAACCGAACCGTTGTTGCTCATGGTGAAGAAACCGGAACCGTTGATACCCATGTCCAGCACGTTACCGGTGTTGTTGATGTCACCCTGGGTGAACTGCTGAGAAACGTTGGCCAGGCGTACACCGTTACCGATGACCTTGCTGCCACTGCCCAGACGGGTCGACGAGTAAACGTCTTCGAATTCTGCACGGGACGATTTGAAACCGGCGGTCGCGACGTTGGCGATGTTGTTGCCGGTCACGTCCAGTTGTTTGTTGGCTGCATAGAGACCGCTAAGGCCGATATTGAAAGACATATTCCACTCCTTTGTGCCGGTTAGTCGGCTCTATATACCAATGGTTTGTACTTTGGACAGGGCGACGGTGCCCTTGCCGGACAGGTTGAGCATCAGCTCGCCACCGGTCTGGCTGATGGTCACACTGTTGACCGTGGCTGGCAGGTAGGTCGCCAGGTCGGTCGCGGTGCCATTGATTGATGCGTTGGCTTTGACGGTATAGGTACCGGCCTTCACCAGATTGCCGTCTTTGTCCTTGCCGTCCCAGGTGAAGCTCGCGCTGCCTGCGGCGCGACTTCCCAGATCGATGGTGCGAACCACCGTGCCGCTGCTGTCGGTAATGCTGACGGTGCCACCGGCAATCGATGACGGAACGGTCGCCGATCCGGTCATGCCCTTGCTCGGGTCGTCCATCTGAACGCTGTTGGTCTGCACGATCACGTTGCGACCGACCAGCGAGGACGCCTGCAGTGCCTGCGAGGAGTTGTAGTTGCCGGCCAGCGAGCTGACGGTGCTGTTAAGCGTGGTGATGCCTTCCAGGCTGCTGAACTGCGCCAACTGCGCAACGAACGCGCTGTTGTCCTGCGGGTCGAGCGGGTTCTGGTTTTTCAGCTGGGTGACCAGCAGTTGCAGGAACGCATCCTTGCCCAGGGCTTTGCCGCCAGTGGCGCTGTTGGTGGCCGAAGCAATGCCACCGGTGGTCGAACTGCTCGTTTTCTTCGAGGAGTTCGCCAGGATGTCATTCATGCTCAGGCTGCTGGTGGTATCGGAAACACTCATGGCCGTCGCCCCTTATTACTGACCGAGGGTCAGTACCTTCTGCATCATGGTTTTGGCGGTGTTCATCATTTCGGCGTTGGTCTGGAACGAACGGCTCGCGGAAATCATGTCAGCCATTTCTTCCACCACGTTGACGTTCGGGTAGTAGACGTAGCCTTTGGCGTCGGCGGCCGGATGGTTCGGCTCGTAACGCGCTTCGAGGTTGCTCTGGTCTTCGACCACGCCGAGTACCTGCACGCCCTGCCCTGCGGCGTCCTGGCTCTGGAACAGCGAGTTGCTGCCGCTGTTCTGGCCACCCTGGAACATGGTGGCGAACACCGGGTGACGGGCACGGTAGGTCTGGTCGATGCTCGACGAAACGGTTTCGGCGTTGGCGATGTTCGAAGCCACGGTGTTCAGACGCGTGGTTTGTGCGCTCATGCCGCTGCCGGCAATGTTGAAAACGCTGGACAGGGACATGGATTACTCTCCGCGCAGGGCTGACACCAGCCCTTTGAATTTGCTGTTGAGCAGGGTGAAGCTGGCCTGGAAGCCGACCGCGTTTTCCGCGTAGTTCGACTGCTCAAGCTGAGCGTCAACGGTGTTCTGGTCGATCGAAGGCTGCATCGGCGTGCGATACATCAGCGACTCGTCGCCATTGCCCAGGCCTTCAGCTTCGATGTGACGGCTGTTGGTCATGTTCAGCGCGATGGTGCCGTTGGCGTTCTTCTGGGTCTGTGCTTCAAGCACTTTGGAGAAGTCCAGATCCCGAGCCTTGTAGTTCGGGGTATCGGCGTTGGCGATGTTGTTGGCCAGGACTTCGGCACGCTGGGCGCGGAAGCCCAGTGCCTTTTCGTGAATGCCGAGCGCTTTATCGAAGCTGATGCTCATGTCGGGAACCTTCGGGTGACCGGTTTTTCGTACCTGAGCTTTAGCAAGCGCCGTGCCAAACAGAACAACCCCCCATAAACCGGGGCTTTGCGAGGAGCCGGCAAAGCGGCAATGCCAGAAAAGCGGCAACCGGTTTCCGCTGGCTGCCGCTTTTCTGCCGCTTGCCTGCTCTCGCCGACACCGGACAACTGTGGGAGCGGGCTTGCTCGCGAAAGCGTCATCTAAGTCAGTATTTGTTTTCCTGACACACCGCCTTCGCGAGCAAGCCCGCTCCCACAGGGGATTTGTGGTGTGTGAGGGAGATAATTCAGGCACAAAAAAACGGGAGCCCCCAAGGACTCCCGTTTCTCGTGTTGCCGATGCAATCACTTCGCCTGGTAAATGATCCCCGGGCTGCACTGGACCATCTGGTAATGATCCGGCAGACCGTTCAGCGCTTCGGAAGCGCCAAGGAACAGATAGCCGCCCGGCTTCAGCGTGCTGTGAATGCGCAACAGGATGTCTTTCTTCACCTCGGCGGAGAAGTAGATCAGCACGTTGCGGCAGAACACGATGTCGAACTTGCCCAGGCTCGCGTAACTGTCGAGCAGGTTGAACGAACGGAATTCCACCCGGTTCTTGATCGGCGCCTTGATCACCCAGCGCCCCGGCCCTTTCGGGTCGAAGTAGCGCTGCAGACGATCGGCGGACAAACCGCGACCGATCGCCAGGCTGTCGTACTCGCCGGTCTTGCAGTTGGTCAGCATGCTGCCGGACAAGTCCGTGGCAACAATCTGCACGCCCATCTTCAACTGACCGAGGTTGCTGCGCTCGAACTCATCGATCGACATCGATAGCGAATACGGTTCCTGACCCGACGAGCACGCCGCCGACCAGATCCGCAGACGCTGGTTGGGACTGGCCTTGATCGCCTCGGGCAGCACCTTGTTCTTCAAGACTTCAAACGGATAGGTGTCCCGAAACCACAGGGTTTCGTTGGTCGTCATGGCATCGACCACCTGCTCGCGCAAACCGCTGCGCGGCTGGGTCTGGATGCGCTGTACCAGCTCACCCAGGGACTTGATGCCTTGCTGCTCCATCAGTTTGTTGAGACGGCTCGAGACCAGGTACTGCTTGTTTTCACCGAGCAAAATGCCACAGGCTTTTTCCAGGAAGACCCGGAATTGTTCGAAATCCAAATTACCCGTAGACAATGATGCCGCCTCTTAAATCGTGTTGACCGCCAGGGACAAAAGGTCCCTAGCTGATATCTGCTGCTTTGATCCGGTCGACTACCCGGGATGCCAGGTCATCAGGACGGAATTTGGCCAGGAAGTCATCGGCACCGACTTTCTTGACCATCGCCTGATTGAATACCCCCGACAACGAAGTATGCAGGATGATATGAAGCTTTTGCATGCGCGGGTCGCTGCGGATCTCCGCCGTCAGGGTGTACCCGTCCATCTCCGGCATCTCGATGTCGGAAATCATCATCAGGAACTCTTCTTCCGGCTTCTTGCCCTCTTCGACCAGCTTGCGCAGGTAATCCAGCGCCTGCTTGCCGTCGTTCAGCGCCACCACTTCGACGCCGATCGTCTGCAGGCAACGCGTGACCTGCTTGCGCGCCACCGACGAGTCATCGACCGTCAGCACCCGCAGCGACAACGCCTTGCTCTGGGTCTCAACATCGACCACACCGACCGAAATCGCCTCGGGCGTCGGCGCCACTTCCGCCAGCACCTTCTCGACATCGATGATTTCGACTAACTGATTGTCGACCCGAGTCACAGCCGTCAGGTAGTGATCGCGCCCCGTGCCCTTGGGCGGCGGATGGATCTCTTCCCAGTTCATGTTGACGATGCGCTCCACCGAGCGAACCAGGAAACCCTGGGTCTTGGTGTTGTACTCCGTGATGATCACGAACGGACTGTTCTTGTCTTTCAACGCCCCGGAACCGGTCGCCATTGCCAGATCAAGGATCGGAATGGTCGCCCCCCGGATATTCGCCACCCCGCACACGACAGGACTGGACTTGGGCATCAACGTCAGCGACGGGCATTGCAGCACTTCCCGCACCTTGAACACGTTGATGCCGTAGAGCTGTTGACCGTCGAGACGGAACAACAACAGCTCCAGGCGATTCTGCCCTACCAGTTGCGTGCGCTGGTTCACCGAATCCATTACACCAGCCATGCCCAGACTCCTACACCAACGCCAAGTGTTGTTGCGACGCACATTCATTGCTAAACGGCACGGCGCTTGCTTTTTAACTCGTATGAACGCTCAAACGACATTTTTCCGACGCCTGACCTCCCGCACCCGCAAAGCGCTGTGCGCGGTGTCTGCCGTCTGCTTCTTCTTCGCTGGCAGCCCTGCCGGTGCTGATACGGTTACCTTGCCTGACATGCTTATCGGCGTCACCCAGGGCTTTCTTGAGTTCACCGTAGAAGACTATCTGGCTACCAGTCAAACGGAAGGCCGCTACGAAATCGAGGTCAACCAGCTCGACCCGCGTATGCGCATGCCTATGTGCGACAAGGAATTGACAGCGTCGCTGGAGAGTCCGGCCCGTCCGCTGGGCCGGGTTACGGTCAAGGTCCGGTGCGAAGGAAGCTCGCCGTGGACGGTGTTCGTGCCCGCTCAAGTCCGCCTGTTTCGCGAAATTGTTACCACCACCCGCCCGCTGAAACGCGCCGGAATTATCGAGCCGCAGGATGTGACCTTGCGTGAACGCGACATCAGCCAGATCAATCAGGGTTTCCTGACGTCGGTGGATGAAGCCATCGGGCAGAAATTGACCCGACCAACGGTCGCCGATCAGGTGATTACCCTGGTGCATCTGGAACAGGCTGAAGTGGTGCGCAAGGGTGATCAGGTGGTCATCATCGCCCGCAGCGGTACGCTCGCCGTGCGCATGCCCGGCGAAGCCCTGGCCAATGGCGGTTTGAAAGAACAGATCCGGGTGAAAAACCTCAATTCCAACCGGGTGATCAAGGCGCAGGTCATCGCGCCGGGTCAGGTGGAAGTGGCCATGTAAAACGCTCAGGCAGAAAACTGGCGCCGGCCTCGATGCTTCCCTAAACTGTGCCGCAGCAGAACACGCTTCGGCACATGCAGCTCATTGCAAAGTGAGCCTAAAGTTTTCCAGGGAATGGCCGAGAACATGGCAAGCGTCCAAATTCCCAGAGGTTTTTAACATGGTCATCGATTTCAGCCGTTTGAACAGCTCCTCGTCACTTACGGGCAGTACACGTACCAGCAACGCCAAGGAAACCGCCGAATCCGGCACCTCCGCGCCGCTGAATACCCAGGCCGAAACGGCCAGTACCGCAAAAAGCGGGGAATCGGTACACCTCAGCAATGAGGCTCAACAGTTGCAGAAGGTCACTGACAAGCTGCGCGATCAGCCTGCCGTCGACAAAGCCCGGGTGGCCGAGTTGAAAGCAGCGATTGCCGATGGCAGCTATAAAGTCGACAGCAACCGTGTAGCCAGCAAACTGCTCAACTTCGAAGCCCAGCGCTAGGCTTTTGCCGGCGCCAGGCTTTTGGACGCTTAAAACCCAAGGCCAGCCATGCACGACACTAATTTATTGCAACTGATCACCGACGACTTTGCTCCAGCTCAACAATTGCTGGAGTTGCTGCAAACCGAGTCCCTCGCTTTGCACGGTCGTGACATGCCTTTGCTCGAAGACATTCTGGCGCGCAAACAGGCATTGATCATTTTGCTTGAACAGCATGGCCGCAAGCGCAGCGAAATCCTCGCCAGCCTCAACCTGCCGCTCGACCGTCAGGGCCTGGAGCAACTGGCCAGCCACTCGAGCATTGGCGACCAGTTGCTGGCCCAGAGCGACGTGTTGACCGACCTGATTGCCCAGTGCCAGGCGGCGAACGTCAAGAACGGCCAGTCGATCCAGATTCAGCAGGCCGCCACGGCCAATCAGCTGAAAATCCTCACCGGGGGCGAGCCGCCAGCGTTGTATGACGCCTCGGGCACATTCGCCAAACCGACCAAGCCGCGTACGCTCAGCCAGGCGTGAGCCATTCGATGTGCCTGCACTATCAACCCGCGAAACATGCTGGCAAAATGCTGGCTAGCCGTAGTCAAATTTTGTCTGGAGATTGAGAAAACGTGCCAAACGCCCTAAGCGCGGATGATAGTCCGCAGCCACCAAAGGTGCTGACCACGCCCCTGGAAATCTCCAGCAACCTGCGCCAGCTGCAAGAAAGCCACGATCCACTGATCATCACGTTCCACGAGCGCAGCCAGCGCTTTCAGAGCTACCTGATCAAGGTCGACCGCGAAACCGCGACGATTGCCCTGGACGAGATGATCCCGCGCGATGGCGAGCGCTTTCTGCAGGCGGGCGAACCGTTCAAGGTCGAAGGCTTCCACGAGGGCGTGCGCATCGCCTGGGAATGCACCGGTAAGCTGAACATTGAAGAGTCCGAGGGCGATCGCTTCTACACCGGCGAACTGCCGACCGAAGTCGTTTACCACCAGCGCCGCAACGCCTTTCGTGCAGCCCTGAAGCTGACTGACCTGGTCAGCGTCGAACTCGGCGGCGAAAAGCTCAAGGCGCCGATCAACGGCAAACTGCTGGATATTTCCGCCACCGGTTGCAAGCTGCGCTTTGAAGGCGACATCACCGACCGCCTGCAACTGGGCCAGGTCTATGACCGCATGATCGCCACCCCGCTGTTTGGCAATCAACCCATCTCGGTCGAACTGCGCTATCTGCACTTCGAAGAAAAGCTCAACATCACCTTCGCTGGTCTGCGTTTCCACAACATCAGCGGCCAGGCGGCGCGCAACGTCGAACGCTTCGTCTATCAGTTGCAGCGTGAAGCACGCCGGTTCGATAAAGACGATCTGTGATTCGTACAGGCAAATAGAAAGGGCAGCCCCTCGCGGGACTGCCCTTTTTTATTTCCATTGTCCCGTCTTGGCCTGGAGATCCCTGTGGCGAGGGGATTTATCCCCGATGGGTCGCGTAGCGCCCCCAAAACCTGCCGATGCGCAGTATCAGATACTTCGCATGCGTTGATTTTGCGACTGCTTCGCAGCCGGTCGGGGATAAATCCCCTCACCACAGTTAAAGCATCATTCTTTGAACAGCCTTACCCTCACCCGATTCAGGGTCTGGCACCACTGATGTCCGGCGTCGGTTTATCGCCCTCATCAGCCGGATCAGTTTCCACCGCCGCTTCAGGCTGCACTTCGGGTTCCGGCTCCGGTTCTGGCGTAACCGTGGTCTGCATCTGCTCCTGCACCACCTGCTCATCCACTCGCGGATCGAGTGCTGCCACCAGCGGCGAACTCGACATGCTGTCCGGCATCGCCACGTGATGCAGCGGTGCGTCGTCGACCTGATGCAGATTGGTCACCGCTTTCGGGCGGATGCGCCACACCAGCACCAGCGCGAAGAAACTGAAAAACGCGTACAGGCTCTGACTGCCAAACAGCTTCATCAGCACCCCGGCCAGCAGCGGGCCGATGCTCGCACCGACACCGTAAGTCACCAGCAGCATCGCCGTCAGCGACACCCGGCGATCGCCCTCGACGTGGTCGTTGGAGAACGCCACCGCCAGCGGATACAGGCAGAACTGCACCAGCGAACACATGAACCCGACGACAAACAGAACTTCCAGCGGCACCTGTGGCAGGATCGCCAACGGCAACGCCGCCACGGCCAGGAACCCGGCGAAGCAGCGGATCAGCAGGGCCCGGTCATAACGGTCGGACAACCAGCCCAGCGGCCACTGCACCAGCAGGCCAGCAAAAATGCAGCTACCCATGAACAGACCGACCTGCTCGGTCGACAGCCCCTGCTGCGACGCATACAGCGGCGCCAGACCGTAGAACGAGCCGATGATCAGACCAGCACCGAGCACCGTACTCAACGACTGCGGCACGCGCTTGATAAAGAAGCGCGGTTCCATCGGTGCCGGATGCAGCGGCGCCGGGTGAATTCGCCGGGTCAGCGCCACCGGCACCAGACACAGGGCAAAACACAGCGCGACCAGCATCAGCAGCTCCAGGCCGAGGCCCGGATGCATGACCAGAATCAACTGACCGAGCACCAGCCCCAGATACGAAGCGATCATGTAGCCGCTGAACACCAGCCCACGCTGGTTGGCGTCGGCCTGCTCGTTGAGCCAGCTCTCGATCACCATGTATTGGCACATCATGCCCAGACCGACGATGGTCCGCAGCACCAGCCATGCCGGCAGCCAGTCGACCAGGCCATGCCCGAGCACCGCCGCGCCGACGATCCCGGCACACGCCGAATAAGCGCGAATGTGGCCGACCCGGGCAATCAAGCGGTGACCGATCTTGCCGCCCAGCACCAGGCCGAAATAGTTGGCCGCCATCAGCGCACCGACCCACAGTCCGTCGACATGGTCAGCAGCCAGGCGCAATGCCAGATAAGTAGATAGAAGGCCCGAGCCGATCAACATCATCAGCGAGGCGAAATACAGCGCTCGAAAGGATTTCCAGATTTGGCGCATCGGCGTTCCGAGCGGCTCCTTGCAGTGAGTATCGGACTATCAAGACGATAGCCCGACGGCGACAGTTAGTCAGGCCTGGGCTGCTAGAACACGCCGTTCCCAGGGAGTGATTTCATCAAAGAAGCTGGTCAACTCCATGGTCTTCGAAGCGATGTAGCCTTCGATGAACTCCTGTCCGAACAGTTCCCTGGCCAATTGGCTACGTTTCAGACGCTCGAGCGCGGCATGCAGGGTACACGGCAGCGAAAGATTCTCCGGCACTTCGAATTCGCCCTGAATCGCTGCGGTCGGCTCCAGCTCATGCTCGATCCCATGCAAGCCGGCGGCCAGACTCGCGGCAATCGCCAGATACGGGTTGGCATCGGCGCCAGGCAAACGGTTTTCCACGCGTCGAGCCACCGGCGAACTGGCCGGAATCCGCAACCCTGCGGCGCGGTTGTCATGGGACCAGCAGGCATTGTTCGGCGACGCATACGGATGACACAGACGCTGATAGGAGTTCACGTTCGGCGCAAACAGCGCGGTGAAATCAGCCATGCCCGCCTGCTGCCCGCCGATGAAATGGCGGAACATTGCGGTCGGCTGGCCACTGTCGTCACTGAATACATTGTTGCCGGTGGCGATCTCGACCAGGCTCTGATGAATGTGCATCGAACTGCCCGGCGTGTGCGCCAGCGGTTTGGCCATGCACACCACGCTCAGACCATGCTTGAGCGCGACTTCCTTGAGCAGGTGTTTGAACAGGAAAGTCTGGTCGGCCAGCAACAGCGGATCACCGTGCAGCAAGTTGATCTCGAACTGGCTGACGCCCATTTCATGCATGAAGGTATCGCGTGGCAGACCGAGGGCCGCCATGCATTTATAGACTTCGCTGAAGAATGGCCGCAGGCCATTGTTGGAGCTGACACTGAACGCCGACTGCCCATCCTCGCGACGCCCGTCGAGGCCGACTGGCGGACGGAACGGCTGAGTCGGATCGGTGTTCGGCGCGAAGACGAAGAATTCCAGCTCGGTCGCCACTACCGGCGCCAGACCGCGTGCGGCGTAACGGGCGATGACTTTCTTGAGTTGGCCGCGGGTCGACAGGTTGGAGCTTTCGCCGCTCAGTTCGTCGGCATCGCAGATGGCCAGGGCGCGTGGCTCGTCGCTCCATGGCAGAGGATGGATCATGCTCGGCTCGGCCACCAGCGCCAGGTCGCCGTCATCACTGCCGTAAAACCGCGCCGGCGGATAACCGCCCATGATGCATTGCAGCAGCACTCCCCGCGCCATCTGCAAACGCCGCCCTTCGAGGAAACCCTCGGCGGTCATCACCTTGCCGCGCGGCACGCCGTTCAAATCCGGCGTGACACATTCAATCTCATCAATGCCGGTCAGTCGCTGCGCGAGTGAACGCTGGCCATCGGTTGTCATGACGCAATCCTTGTTATTGTGCGAGCCGCAAGCGGCGACCCGTACAAAATAGGCTCCGGCTGTTCGGAATATCAAGCAGCGTCAAACAAAAAAGGCCGCCACTGAATTTCCGTTTAGGAGCTGCCGCAGGCTGCGATCTTTTGATCTTAAAAAAAGTCAAAAGATCGCAGCCTTCGGCAGCTCCTACAGGGGGCATGCCTTCAGGGCAGATAAAGGCTGAACACCCCGCCACCCAACGGTCCGCCATTGCGAATCTCGGTGTGCCCGACCACGCCATTGCGCTGATGCAACGCAGCAATCCGGTTGGCGAAATACAGACCCAACCCGGTGCTGCCGCTGCCGTGATTGATGCCCTGCACGTAATCAGCCTGACGCTCGAGCATCGCTGCCGGGTAACCGTCGCCGTCATCGTTGATGCTCAACACCAGTTGCCCAGCCTCGTCGCTGACGGTAATCAGCAGCGACTCGCGGGCATAACGAATCGCGTTGTTGATGCAGTTGCCCAATACCGAGGCAACCAATTCGCGATCGAAGAAACCCAGCGGGCTCAGCGGATCAACTTCGTAGGTAGCAATGATCCCGCGACTGGCGAACACCTCTTGATGCGCGGCCAGTTGCGCCTCAATGAAATCATCCAGCTCGTGATACGCCGGTTGCAGCGGCAACTGGTTGACGCCGAGCTTGTACAGCCCGAGCAGTTGCACCAGCATGCCGTTGAGGTGGGCGAACTCGAAGTCGATCACACCCTGCTCCGCCCCACCGCATTGCGCTTCGGGCAAGCGCGCCAGCCACTGGCTGTGGGCTTGCATCAGCATCGCCAGCGAGTTCTTCATGTCGTGAACGGTGGAGGCGATCACCGTGGAGAAATCCAGCGCCTGCTCGTCTTGGTTCATTCGCCAAACGCCTTGCTTTTCAGCTTCTGATAACGCGCATAACGCGCGTCGGTGTCGGGCATCAGGCCGACCATTTTCAGGCAGGCCCGACATTCTTCCAGCTCCGCCGACGGCACACTGGTGTCGGTGCCATGCAGCAGCGACTGGGCCATGTTCAGCGCGATACTGATGTTCTTCGGTTGCATCTTCAGCGCCTTGCGGAACACCTCGCGGGCCTCCACCAGATTGCCGGTCTTGTACACGCGCACGCCCTGACGGTTGAGGTCGGCGGCGGCGTTGCTCGAACTGAGGATAGTCGGGTCGTCGGTGAGCTTGGCGATGTCTTTCATCACCGCCGGATCGTCACCGTAGATCTCCGCACAGCTCTTGAGCATCGAAGTGCCCGCCTCGGCCTGACCGAGCATCTGCAATTGCTTGGCGACCAGCAGCGCCGCTTCAGGGCTCATGAACTGTTCCATGCCGTCGAGGCGCATCAGTGCTTGCTCGGTGAGCTTGTCGGCGGTCTCGGCATCGTTGAGCAGCAGACTGGTGGCCTTCATCAGCCGCGCACGAATCTGCAGGCCGGGGTCAGACGGGTTCTCTTTGGCGACGGCGCTGAGCGTGGTGTTGATCTCCAGCCGCGTGCGCGTGTCGAGCCCGCGCTCACTGCCCTTGCTGATCAAGGCATGGGCCAGACCGAGGTTGCTTTCCGGGTCCTTGAAACGCGACTGCGCACCCTGCGCCACCGCCTGACGATAGGCCCGGGACGCGGTGTCAAAGTCCTCGTTGGCCATCGCCAGTTTGCCGAGCAACGCCTGCCGGCGCACCGCCAGCGGCGACAAACGAATCGCCTCCTCCAGCACCCGCTGCGCGCCTTTGGTATCGCCCTCGGCGACCAGCACATCGGCCATGCCGTCGTACAGCGCCGGCATCATCGGGAACACTTTCAGCGCTTTTTCGTAGACATCTTTGGCCTGCGCCACTTGCCCACGCTTGAACAACAACTTGCCCAGCCCGGCAAACGCCCACGGCAACGGCCGATCAGCGATGATGCTGTCGTAGAGGCGTTCAAGCGCTTCGTTCTGGTTCATGTCGCGCAGCGCATCGGCGCGATAACGCAGGCACAGCGGCGAATAACGGATGTCCTGCTTGCACAGCGCAATACAGGCATTGAGCACCTCGACCGGTTTACCGCGATCAAGGGCTTGCAGAATCGGTTTGAGCAACGTCTTGCGCTGCTCCAGACGCTCCAGGCGCTGCGCCAGGCCGGAGCGGTTGAACGGCTTGGTCAGGTAGGCATCCGGCTCATGCTCCAGCGCACTGAGCACCATCGCCTGACTGGTCTCGGCCGTGACCATGACAAACACCGCTTCATGGCTGATGAGCTTTTCCGACATCAGGTCTTCCAGCACCTGCTGGCCGTTCTTCTTGCCGTCGCCGAGGTGGAAATCCTGCAGGATGAAATCGTAGGACTTCTGCGCACACATCTTCAGCGCCTGCTCGCCGGTATCGGCGGTATCCACATCCTTGACCCCCAGTTCGCGCAGCATCGAGCGGACGGAACTGCGGAAATCCGAGAAATCATCGACGATCAGAAAACTCTTTTGGTGATACGACAGCATCGAGGATTTCCAGGCAATTGAAGTAGGTGAACCGGGGGCGTTTTCACAGGCGCGCTGATGATAGCTGGAGGCCAAATGCTATCAAGCGATTTCGCGCGAGTCTGAGGTCGCCGAAGGAGTTATCGGCAAGGAGTGGGGTTCTCTGAAGTGGAGGGGTTCAAGATTCCTTGTGCAGCGATTACCCTGCGCGCCGGGTCATCTTTTCACTACAGGGTTTATCTCGTGTACATCAAAGGACGTTGCATCGTGTCCGCCTGTGCGCTGCTGTTTTTCCAGCAGACGATGGCGGGTGGAATGGATTGTGTAAAAGCGGCGAGTGCCGCGGAGAAGGCTGTTTGTGCGGACAAAGGGTTGTATGAGCTGGATGCGCAGATGGGTGCTGCTTATCGGGAGCTGATGAAGATCTCCGGTGATAAGCAATCTGAACTCAAGCGCACACAACGGTTGTGGCTCAAGACACGTAATCAGTGCGAAGCGGATATTGCTTGCCTTGAACAAAGTTATCGTGACCGGCTGAAGTTATTACAGGCGCAGCAGATGGATGCCGTTGCGCACAGACCGACCGGCATCGACAAACAGGTTCTGGAAGATCTGCAACGCAGCATTCAAGCGGCCAGCGAGGGCGGCAATCGCGAGGTGGCGGTTGAACGAGTGCTCGCTTCACTGGCTTTCAACTCTGAAGAGACATCGTTTTCAGGCGACTCCGACAAAGAAAACCCCAGCGAGCAAACGCACTTTCCAGCTTCGATTCCCAAAGGCGTTACACCGGATGAATGGAAGGCATTGACCGCCACCGAAATCGATGCGGCAGCAGAAACCGGTCAAACCTCCTACTCGTTGCTGGACATGGACGGCGACGGGCAACGAGACCTGATCGTCCAGACTTACGCCGGTGGCACCGGCATGTTTACCTACGTGGAAACCTGGCGCCGAGACGGTGACCATTTTGTCAAAAGGTCTCCTGAGCCTGAAAGCGCGCTGTTCTATACCAATGATCGCGGAGCCAACCAGTCGGCGTACTGGATCAAGGCTCGGGGTAATATTTACCTCGCCTACCGCAACGGTGCCTACGGCGTTGATCACATCTACTTGCTCACTCCGTTGAAGATCAACCGTGAAGTGCCCACCGTAACGGTGCGATATGGCTACTACTTGAACGTGCCTACCACCCAACACAAGGATGACGGCACCAGCACCTTTGAGTTGGAACCTGATCTGCGGCTTACGCTCAATCAGGCAATCACCAAGGCGAACGAAGCACGCCCCCGTAAACCGGACACTCAGCGCACGCCTCTTTGCCCGATTCCTGCAACAGGTGCAGGCGAGAGCGATTACTACAGCTACGGCCCGGTGCATTACTCGGTGGAAGATGTTTTCGACCTGCCGGTGATTATCGGTAACGACTGCTACATCGGAAAACTGGTTGACTGGTTTGGCAGCTACGACGAAAAACATGGCTTGTTTGCACAACTGTCACTGCGAAAGCCGGACGTTGATGCAGATGGGCGCAGTTACGAAGTCAACGGGCGCCGGCATGTGATCGAAGTCAGCACCTCAATTGGCAAGGCCGACGGCGGAGCACTGAACTGAGCCACTTATCACGAGCATGAAAAAGCCCCGCCAGATGATTCTGCGCGGGGCTTTTTTCGAACCGTTGCAAGGCTCTGAATGATGGTGTCCCAGGGCAGGTTCGAACTGCCAACCTTCCCCTTAGGAGGGACAAATCAGATCCAGCAGGATCGGGCAGAAGCCCCATATTACTGGGCTTATTCGTCCCATTGAGTCCATGAAAACAGACCGGCATAGTGCTTTTTGCTGCCACCCTGCTGTCACGGTCGGATCCTTGAAAATCAAAATCACCCAAAAGCTCATTGGCAGCCTGGCCGCCGAGGCGAAAGCATACCGCGTGCATGACACCGTGCAACCGGGTTTCTTTATCCGCGTTCTGCCCAGCGGTCACAAGTCCTATATGGTCACATGGGGGCGTAACAAAAACGCCACCCTGGGGCGCGTTGGTGTCCTCACGCTCGATCAAGCCAGAACCGAGGCCGCTCAGTACCTGGCCGACGCGCACGCCCACGGCGAGCCACTGGCAGTCGCTCAGGGCCGAAAGGGGATTGCACTGCCCTCCTTGCGCCAGTTCATCGACGACACCTATATGTCCTGGTTCAAGACGCACCACAAAGGGCATGAGAAAACCCTGCACACGCTTAACAACAACTTCGACGCGATCATGCCACGGCGCCTAGGCGACATCACGGGCCGCGACCTGGATCAAATCCGCACCGGCTGGATGCAGTCGGGCAACAAGCCGTCGACGGTCAACCGGAAGAGGGGCTCTATCAGCGGCGTATTCAGTAGAGCCGTTGAGTGGCAGTACATCGATACCCACCCGATGGACAGGCTCAAAGCCTTAAAAGTCGACTCGATGGGGCTGGTCCGCTACTTGGATGCTGAAGAGACAAAACGGCTCCGGGAAGCGCTGGACGCCCGCCAAGACGAAGCGAGGAGGGAACGCGAGAGTGCCAACAAGTGGCGAGCGGATCGCGGTAAAGGGTTGCTGGCGGCCTTTCGAAAGCTGACACCAGATAACGTGGTGTGGGTTAAGCCTGATCGTTACTGGCGCTTCAGGGTCGCGGAGGATGAGCCAGGGCGCGACGCTATAGGTTAATGTGGCACGATAGGCCGCCGTCTATCGGCGGCCCGCTTCCACTGCTCCCAAGCCAAGCCAAACGATAAAAAAAGGAATTCGGAATGACGAAACTGTTCGCGAAGCGGTTCGGTGAACTTGAAGCTCAGCTGGCGGATATTGAAGCTACTAAGAGGCTAGAAGCTCTCCCCTTATCCGGCTCATCGGTAATGGAAGTCGACTCCAACTTGCTATTGAACTGGAAAGTGAAGGCAAGAGAGTTGATGCGCAAGGCTTGCGGTGAGGCGTCGCCGCATATGGTTGCCTTCTTAGAAGCGGGTGAGGTTGGGATCTATGGCACAGAGTACAACGCGCTCAAACGGTTGAAAGCCGTTTTTCTGGCAGCCAAAGAAGATTTTGAGGGCGGCTACCTCAACACAGTCCGCAATCTAGTCCAGGCGGAAGTATTCGGAAGCGAACTCGAGCAAGCTAGCGAGTTGCTTCTAGCAGGATATGCATCGGCAGCCGCGGTGATCGCTGGGGTTGTGCTTGAGACCACTGTTCGCAACCTCTGCACCGATCACGGCCTTGATCATGGGAAGCTCGATAAAATGAACGCTGATCTGGCGAAAGCGAGCGTTTACAACTCCATCCAGCAGAAGCGCATCACCGCGATGGCAGGCATTCGGAACGCGGCGGCACATGGAGACACAGAGAAATTCAATGCAGGGGATGTCAAAGGCATGATTGATGACGTAGAGCGCTTTCTCGCTTCGACCTTGCAATGAGACTCCCTGAAGAGATGCGCGGACCTTTGCTCACATCTGGATTACAGATCTGAAAATGGGAATTCCCGCTTCGCCGCTATCTGCCGGGTTCGCCGACACTTTTACGAGAAAGTCGTAAAAGGCGTGGAGACTTCCACCGCCGGTGGAAGTCTGGGTGTTCCACCATAGGTGGCGCATCGAGGTTTCCACCACCGGTGTGATCCCCTCAACACTGAGGAGATTACAGCCGCATCTGTCGGATGACCTGGCGCGGATCGACGCAGGTGAGTGCGTTTACTACCCATGGAAACACGTCATAAATGGCATTATGATGCCACTCTGTCCCCGTCTCCCCATGGATGAATAATGTCAAGCAATGAAGTGCAAGAATGGACACTTGAAGGCGTCTTGGATGAATTAGCGCGCCTCGATAGCTCAATGCATGACAGGCATTTTGCCTTTATCCTCGGCTCAGGTGCCTCGTTCTCTTCAAACATTCCTACTGGAAAAGATCTTGCACAACGCTGGCTCACCGACCTTCACCTTCGGGAGTGCAGGAGCGATGAGCATTTAGAAGACTGGGTAAAAAGCAGTGGCATTGTTAGTGGAAATTTAACATATGAGACTGCAGCAGAGTTCTACCCTCAAATTTTTGAGCGTCGGTTTCGGGGAGACCGTGAGTCTGGATACGCGGAGCTGGAAAAGCACATGGACGGCAAAAGCCCTAGCCTTGGGTACACGCTTCTTGCTGAAATAATACAAGAAACACGTCATAAGGTTGTAGTCACTACTAACTTTGATAACTTAGTAGCAGACGCCCTTTCGATGCACGCTCATCAATCTCCCCTCGTAGTTGCCCATGAATCCCTCGTTGGTTTTGTACGCCCCCAATTACGCCGACCATTAGTTGCTAAAATCCATCGCGACCTATACTTCAATCCAATCAATGACCAAGACGGCGTTTCCAACCTTGAAGAAGGATGGAAAAACGCTTTAAAAAAACTATTCCAATACTTCACCCCTATAGTCGTAGGCTATGGTGGAAATGACGGAAGTTTAATGGGATTACTTAATAGTCTTGAGCTAGGCGATATCGCAGGTCGTATCATTTGGTGCTACCGAGAAGGTTCACCACCTCCTGATCTAGCACAGCAAGTCCTAATTAAACACGACGGAATAAAAGTTAAAATCCCTGGCTTTGATGAGTTTATGCTGCAGCTAGCAACAAAACTTGTACCAGACTTTGACTTAAACAGGATTGCTGAGAGAACGGAAGATCTAGGAAAGAAAAGTGCAGATCGCTACCGTAAGCAAGCAGACCAATTAATGAGGTCATTAGCTCAAGGCACTCAAGAGCAACGTAATACGCGCCAAATAATGGCCCAATCAGTGCAACAGAGGACAAGTTGGTGGGCGTGGGAGCTAGAAGCTGCAGCACAAACAGATCCTGAAAGGCAGGAAGAAACTTACATTAAGGGTTTAGAGCAGTTCCCTGAAAGTTCTGAGCTTCATTACAACTATGCATTGTTTTTGTCAGATATAAAAGGTGATATCCCTGGCGCAAAGGCAATGTATAAAAAATCAATGGCTCTAGCCCCTAACGATCACGAATCGATTTTCGCCTATGCAGAACTTATAAGTAGATTTGATAAAAACTACGAAAAAGCAAAGGAGCTGACGCAGACAGCGATGAGCTTAAGCCCTACAGATCCTGGCCCTGTTTGTTTATATGCTTCTATACTAGCCGACCAAGGGGCGACTACAGAAGCGGATAAATATTTCCGCCAAGCGATAAAAATGGACGCATACAATGCTAACAATTTAGTAGAATACGCCGACTTTCTAGCTGACCACTTGAAAAAATACGAAGCAGCAGAAACCTATTACAAAAGAGCTCTCGAACTTGAACCTAACAACGCATACGCCCTTGGCAACTACGCCAACTTTTTAGCCTTTCAAGCTGGCAATCTTGAGGAGGCAAAGATAGTTTTTGACAAAGCTCTAAAAATAGAACCCGTTCCACCAACAGTCAAATCCAACCATAGAGAGTTTCTGCGCTTACGACAGGAAGCAAAGATACAAAACAAAAAATCGGCTAACAACAGTATTAATGCAGAAAAGATTGACAACTAGACTACAGTGCAACCACTCAAATTGAATCGATATCGTTGGTATGATAAGGAAGCGACCGATGCTCAAATTGATTTCCAAAACAATAGTTTCATGCACGATAGCCGGTACGGCACTGATATCAGGAACCTGCTGGATGATTTCGGCAAAAACGCAAGTCCAAGCTATTGGAGCAACACCTGCTACTGCCGAGATACTTACCAGAGTCTCAGCCGAGATGAACGAATACGCAGCAGCCGCCGCCATGATTGGTGGCTTTTTTATCGCAATAGCCATTTGGTTTGAAGGTTAAATCCAAAGCCTATCCTTTGTTCACCAAGCCTGACAGCAGGCTGGAACAGGTAACACGCATCTCCGGATATGGTGGAAACCTCGCCTGAGGTAATGCCAGTGGGCAGGATGAAAACGTATGAAACTCAACGTCAGCGGTAAAAAGATATTCGGCAACGGCATAAGCTTTGACAGTGAACATCCCGCCCTTCAAGCGGTGCTAATCAACGAGCGAGTGATGGTGATATTCGACTGGATGGCCTTTGAGAGGGATATCCCTGCTCGAAACCTCTTCTGCTATGACCGCTCCGGCAATCTTTTATGGCGCGCGCCAGATATTAGGATGGGGGCCATTGATGCCTATACCGGCGTGACGAGCGAGGAGCCGCTGTGGGTTGGGAACTTTGCTGGCTTCAGTTGCCGGATCGATGAAGCGTCCGGCCAGGTGCTAGAGACTCGATTTACGAAATGACTAGCTCACTTTTGGGCCATTCATACAGATGTGGGATTTTCTCACTTTGCCCTGTCCGCGAACTGCCGAGGATTTCTCGGTAGTTCGAACCCCCTCATATCCGGGGTATTACCCCGCTGGGGGAAGATGTGCTCAAAACTGAGCGCATCGAGTACGCGACACGTTTTCATAATTCACAAAACGTGTCGCGACACCTGCCATACCGAAATGGGAGGTCAGGTCCAGCCCCCAACGGGGGTTGGACCTGACCTCCCCCATTGGGGGGGTGTTCCTCAAGTTGAGGAAGTCCCGCCACTCCACGGCAATTTCCCAACCTTCATTGCAGGATGAATGACTGGGCTGAAAGTTCAGCCGTGTATCACTTTGGCTGTCGCCAACTTACTGCAACAAAAATTCTCCCTTCTCGACCAGCAAAACCAACTATTTCAGTCCCATTCCGTCCTGTTACGTGTAGCACCTGAGGTGCACCTAAAAAACACTGGATATAAGACCATATCATGCCTAATGTGGGTTTGAAGCCAATTCAAATCCACTTGAGGCCATCCCATGAACACAGCCAAGACCGCTCGAGGTCGACAACATAAACCGACTCGCTCAGAGGTGGCCGCGGCGTGGGGCCGCCTGCGCGACGCTGCCAGCGAAGGAAGCATCCAAGCATCCGCCCTCCTCATCGCACTTGCGGAAAACAAACCGGTCATTGCCATGGAATCGCCCGCCGCATGACTGAACGCGACAAAAGCGGGAAATGGAAGCCCGGGCAGTCAGGCAACCCAGGTGGACGCTCCGGGCAAACACAGGAGCTTCGCGCTCGCCTTGCCGAGGGTGCTGACGCAGTTACCAAGAAGGTGCTCGCTGCTGCCAAGAAGGGCGATATGCAGGCCTGCCGATTGATCCTTGAGCGCCTTGTCCCGCCAATCAAACCGACCTCTGAGCCGGTGCAATTCGAACTCGACGACACGGACCTACCGAGCGCAGCCAAATCAATCATGCGTGCTGTTGCCGGCGGACAGCTCGCGCCCGACCAGGGCAAGTCGCTCATCGAAGGCTTGGGCGCCGTCGCCCGGGTGATCGAGGTCGCTGAGCTTCAAAAGGCCGTCGAAGAACTCCGCACGCAAATGGAGGGGATGCAGCAATGAGCATCAAGTCATTGAAAGCAGAACTGCAAAGGATCGCCCAGAAGATCGGCGCCGCAGATGAAACTGTACTGCTGATTGTGCTCTCGGTGATCCGAGCAAATACCAGAGAGACCCAAGCGGAAGAAGACTTTCCGAAAACCGCTGGGCACCAGGTCGACTATCGAATTCAGGGACAAAACGTATCGCTTTTCTTCCCCTTCGCAGAAATGGATAGCGACCAGGGTGAGCAAATGGCGAAGGCCATCATTCTCCACACCCGGCAGACAGAACGGGCCGGCCGGACACCCCAAGTCGGCGTACTCAATATGCGCGCTGCGCCCGAGGAAGGGGCGTGGATCGTTACGTGGCCTCCTGAAGGGATCACGGTTGAGCAGCACGCCGCAGAGCAATACCAGCGGATCGTGGAGGCGCGCAATGAACATCCGTAACCAAATCGCCCGCCTGAAGCAGACCGCCGGCGACTCGCAATTTAGCAACGACGTTCGGCAGATCAGTCAGCTAATGGACGAGTTGAGCGCCGAAGCCGTCGGCGGTGCCGCCGCCAGTGGGAAAGCCTCTCTTCTCGAAATTTTCAATGCCTCTGCGTCCTCCGACCGCCCTACCCCGATCCCAAACAATCCAAAGGTAACGCAATGAAAATCGGCAAACGCTCAGTTCTCAAGGTCGGCTTGGCCAACCTCCACTACTCCGAATACGAGCACTCCCGCATTGAGTCTCACACCTTCTCTATCCAGCGTCCGGACGGGACCAAAGGTGTATGGCAAGCCGGCGGTTTAATGAAGTCCGCTCGCCAGCTTCAAACACTGGCGCTGGAGACCTTCAAAGACTTCGGCGAAGAGATCGTCTCGATCCGGGAAAACAAAGATTTCAACTCGTCTGCGATCGAGCGCTTGAGCAAAGAAAAAATCGCAGGCGTGACAGACACCCTCCTTCCCGCAATGCAGTCGGTCGCGAAGGATATGCTCACCCTGGCAGAAACAGTCACCCAAGGTTTCTCTCCTGTCACTCCGCGCGCGAGTAGCGATATCGCAGGCTTTCTCGCAGACCAAGAACTGAGAACCCTCGTGCGAGGCCTCAGTCCGGAAGAACGCCGCACCCTCATGTCCGAAGCGCGCCAAGGTGGTCACCCCGATATCGTCGAAGCAGTGCTAAGAGCAAATCCGATGCTCTCAGGCCTCAACACTGAAGCAGCAGCGAGCCTCTCCCGAGCGGGCATTGCCGCCTCTCGCGCAGACGATATTGACGCTCTTCGTCAAATGCTGGCCGTCTACGACGATGTGCTCGCCACCACTTCGCAGGTCGGGGTGTCGCTCAGCGGGATGATTGCCAACTCGACAGGCTACGCAGGTCGATTCGAAAAATGGCGATCGGGGTGTGACGGCTCGGAAGCATTGCGCGCTTGGCTGGAAAAGATCCCAGCTCGAGGCAAGCCAAAAGCCGCAGAAGAAAAAACCGAAGCCGCGTAATCGGTCGGCGTGCGGCCGTCACAGCGCGGCCGCCAAACAGGAGCAAATACCTTGACCACCTACAAAGATCGCTTTGCCGAAGCCTGCAAGACAACCCGCTTCGCACCCTACCCTCTGAAACAGGGCGCCGACTCTGGCTACGTGGTGTGGGATGTCCAGCACGTCCGCGACGGCGAGAAGGTGACGATTGACGGGCCGTTCTTCACGGAGGACGAAGCCCGTGTATCTGCCGATCTTTTGCGCGGAACCTTCCGCGGTGCCAGGGCCTACCAGGGAATCCATGACCGGATTTGGAACTACGACCCACGGCACGAACAGGTGACGACCGACCAGGCGCGGATGTCGCGCTCGCTGCTCGCCATCCGATTGGGTGTTTCGGTGCCCAACAACAGCGCCCAAGGCGCCCAGGAGTAACCATGGCCATGACCACCAACCACGGCACCAAAACCCGAATCCTGCTGGGCGGATCGGCGGGCAAGCTGTTCGGGCGCGAACACATTTACGAGCTCTCCACCGGCGACACTCGGGAGGCCGTGAAGGCGATCGACGTCAACCATCCGGGTTTCGCGAAGTACCTCGCGGATTCGAAACGAAAAGGTCTCGAATTCGCAGTATTCCGGAACGGCAAGAACATCGGCGAGCGCGAGCTGAAGATGGGTGGCGCTCAGGAGATCCGGATCGTCCCGGTAATCGCAGGGAGCAAGCGGGCAGGTCTGTTTCAGACGGTACTTGGCGTGGTCTTGATCGCCATGAGCTCCGTAACGAACGGCGCGACCCTGGCACCAGGTATTGCACTCGCAGCCGGCGGAGTCATCCAGATGCTGAGCCCTCAAGCTACTGGCCTGAAGCAAAGCACATCCCCTGAGAACGCCCCATCCTATGCATTCGGCAGCGCCAAGAACACCACGGCCAGCGGCAACCCGATACCGATTTGCATCGGTGAGCGCCGATGGGGTGGGATGATCATCTCGGCGTCAATTTACGCGGAGGACAAGGTGTAAGCTCAGCGACGTGACGAAATCGAGGGGCGCGCGAGAGTCGAATGGGCCGACAGATAATATTCTTCAAGCGCAGTCAGCTTTTTATCAATCGTGTCAGTGACAGCCTTAAGCGCTTGCCTTTTCTCACTCACAGAATCATCTGTTTTAACATCAATTGAAGAGAAAACGCCCTTGGTACTAGTAGGCTTCTTGCTTTGGGGAGCTTTCAACTTTTTTGCTTGTTCGTCGATCAGAGCCCGGATACAGCTTCGTAGGTCATGACAACGGTTTTGCCATTCCCATTCATTTTTAACCACAACCTTGTCCAAAAGAATGCATTGCGTTTTGAATATTTCCAGAACTTTACCCACGATCCCATTCTCATCAAGCTCGATGATTTGATCGGAACCGCTAACGTACGAACGAGCCCATCTGGCCTCTAATTCATTTACAGCTGCTTCAACCCCTCTGAGAGCCACATTAGCGTCCCAGACAATTCCTAAAGCCTTTCCGTGAACAATTTGCAGCTTCCAGCTGTTCCATCCCCTGAAAGCAAGCCCCGCAACAAAAATTGCGGCGATAGCCTGGATGAGTGCAGAAACAGAGCTTATTAAATTGAAGGCCTTGTCCGTGCTTTCGGGCCTGCCGTCAGTAAATGTCGAATAAAAAAGTGCGCAGACAATAATGACAAAAGCGGCGAGCAATCCATAAAAACCAGCAGCGTATTCACTTCTCATAAGCAAACCATAGGATATCAAACAGCTATCATACCCACGTGCAGGCTGTCTCGCAGGGTATGCCTGAGCTGATACGCGCAAATTTGTGTTTATTTGCGCATTCTGCTTGATAAGTGACACTCATAGTGCAACAGTATTAGTAGAACACCTTAACTGATACGGACAGCTCATCATGTTCATCCGCGCATACCTCCGGGCATCTACCGAAGCGCAGGACGCCGGCCGCGCCCGGGCATCGCTCGAACAATTCGCCACCGATCACAACAAGGTGATCGCGAGCGTGTACCTGGAGAACGCCAGTGGCGCATCGGCAGATCGGCCTGAGCTGCTGCGCCTGCTCAAAGATGCGCGCAAGGGTGACGTCCTGCTGGTGGAGTCGATAGACCGCCTCTCGCGACTTCCTGTGGAGGATTGGCAGAAGCTGAAGTCGGCGATCGACTCCAAGGGCCTGCGCATCGTGGCGCTCGACCTGCCGACCAGCCACCAGGGAATGCAGGAGACAAAGGGCGACGAGTTCACCGGTCGGATGCTGGGCGCGATCAATTCCATGCTGGTGGAAATGATGGCGGCGATCGCGCGCAAGGATTACGAGCAACGCCGCGAACGGCAGGCCCAGGGTATCGAGAAGGCGAAAGCCGCAGGCAAGTACCAGGGTCGCCCAGTCGACGAGGATCTACACAAGCGCGTTTCGGAATTGCTCGGCGCCGGCCTGGGCATTCGCGCTACAGCTCGCCACGCCAACTGCTCGACAACGACAGTTCTACGGATAAGGGATTTGGCTAAGGTCTGAGTACAAAACAAAAAGCCCTGCAAGTGCAGGGCTTTGGCTTCCTAAGTATCAGACGGGCTCTAGCCGAGTGATGTCTGGATGCTCACGGCTTTTTGCTTCCCACAGATCATAAGCAGACTGCATCGCCAGCCACTGGCGGCCGCTGCTCAGTCCGGCCATTTCCAAACGAAACGCCATCTCAGCGCTTATGCTGGTGTGCCCATTAAGGACAGTAGAAAAGTGCGCGCGCGAATAGCCCAGGTGCTCAGCTAAATCTCCAACACCCATTTTCAATGCCGGAAGCACGTCTTCGCGTAAGATTTCCCCAGGGTGGGGCGGATTGTGCATAGGCATAGTCATTACCCTCCTGTCAGTGGTAATCGCAATAATCCAAAAGCTCAACATCTGAGCCGTTGAATTGGAAGATCACGCGCCAGTTGCCTGAAACTGTGACCGACCAGAAACTCGCCAGGTTCCCCTTGAGTTGATGCAAGCGATAGCCCGGAATGTCCATATCACTCGGTTTAACAGCGACGTCAAGAGCACCAAGGATACGGATCAAGCGAGCAGCGTGCTCGGCCTGAATACCCCGGGTCGTCCGTGTTAAGAAAAAGTCCCGAAGGCCCTTATGCTTGAAGGTCGTTATCATGATCGGAGTGTAGGGTGGGGCCGAACACCCAGCAAGGCAACGCCCCATTGATTGTTGCTATGGGGAGCAACATGAATGTCGAAAGCTTGAAATACGTGGCGATTCGCTCATTCACGGATAAAAACTTCGACGGCTGCGCCAGTCGTTTCTGATCCTCCTGCTGCCACCCTGCTGTCACAGAGAAAAAACGAAGAATGCAGAAATGCTGGAGAGGCCCGGAATATATGGTGTCCCAGGGCAGGTTCGAACTGCCAACCTTCCCCTTAGGAGGGGGATGCTCTATCCAATTGAGCTACTGAGACACTGAGTTATCGCGGCCGGAGACGGCGCGACGGACGGCGTGCATGTTAACGGCCAGCCCCTGATTTGTCATGTCGTCCGTGGGCTTTTTAAGTGTAGGCAGGCGCCTTGCAATGCTGCGTGAACATTTACCGTGCAATTTGCACTGCCTCAAAAAGCCATCATTGCAGATTGCAACCCGCGCCTTATGAAAAACCCTTGCAAATCCTTGTTTTTAAAGGACTTCACAGCGGTTAGACTGTTGGCACGACGGCTGCTTTGTCTGTTCTCATAACAGCACAAACGGAGTCCGCCCCATGAACAGCACTCTCCTGCTCGCAAACGCTATCGCACTGGCGGTTTTGGTTGGCTTTCATTTTGTTCCAGAGAGTGCTGAACCGGTAGCTCAGCGTATGCCGCATTATTTGCAGGTGCAGAAAGCGCCGCAGTTGGCGGTGCTGAGCGATCAGAGCGACTTCGCGGCGCAGGCAGTCAATGAGCCTGAGCAAGCAATGCCGACGCGCGACACCGAACGTCTGGTTTTTTGAAATATCTTCAGGAGTACAGCATGTCCAGATCAGCCGCAGGATTTCTGATCCTCGCCTTATTGAGTGGCGTTGTGCATTTTTCGCTGTTCGAGGAAACCTCAGTCACCCTGCCCCTGATTGGCTGCGGCGTGTTTGCGGTGTTGTTTGTGCTGGCCCTGGTGGCCGGGCGCAGGATCAAGTTTGATCCGGTGCTGCGTTAAGACAGATCAAGCCCAGCAGTTGCTTGACGGCGTCCGCCAGGTCGCCCGAGTTGTCGATCAGATGCACGGGCAAGTCAGTTGCCCTTCGGTCCTTGAACAGCGCATTGCGCGCCAGTCTCGCATCGATCTGCTCAGGCGTCTCCCGCCCTCGTCTGAGCAGGCGTTCACGCAAGACCTCATCCTTGACCGTCAGCAGCACCGGCAGCAGCGTCGGATAGCGCTCAAGCGCCTGACGCAGGTTGGCGCGTGAGCCGTTCACCAGCACAGATCGTCCAGCGCGCAACCATTCGTCGATTTCTGCCGGGATACCATAAGCCAGCCCATTGGCCTGCCAGGACAGCGAGAAATCCCCGGCTTGCTGGCGTCGCTCGAACTCTTCGGGCGTCACGCTGATGGCATCCTCACCCACCGATTCCGCTGATCGGGTAATCACTCTGCGGATGATTTCGCATTTCAACTCACGCAAAGGCTCACGCGCGGCCTCGATCAGGCTGTCCTTGCCTGAACCGGAGGGTCCCATCAGATAAATAAGCCTGCCATCCATCCTGAAAACGCCCTCCAACGGGTGTTTGCCCTAGTAAATCGGCAAATTGCCACTATCCTGTACAGGTAAGGAACAAGGATTGAAAGCCGCATAGCATGCACGTTCTGACGTCTTCGGACATCAACAGATGTGCACCCGGAAGCGGTCATTGATGCGGACCAAGGCAAAGTTTTCAAACCAGTCCGCATTTCTGATAATTGGTGCTGGCATTACGCCTTTACCCAGCTCAATATTTGTCACAGAATTGACGCCAATGATCTGGCAATTTTGAGGCATGATGCGGGCCTCTTAACAATTCAGGTTGAACCATTTGGCGCGGATGCTTGTCCTACCACACATCCTGCGGCCAATCCCGAGAACCGCTCCCCTGAACTAACCGGTTAAATATATGCGCCCATTGAAACAGGCAATTTATTCCAGCCGTACGGCTGACAAGTTCGTCGTACGTCTGCCAGACGGGATGCGTGAACGCATTGCCGAGGTGGCTCGCAATCATCATCGCAGCATGAACTCCGAAATCATTGCGCGCCTTGAGCAGAGTCTTATTCAGGAAGGTGCACTGGGCGAAGAGTTGAGCATGCGCCTGGACAGCCCGGAGCTTTCGCTGCATGAGCGTGAGCTGCTGCAACGCTTCCGTCAGCTGTCGCACCGTCAACAGAACGCACTGGTGTCGCTGATCGCTCACGACGCCGAGATGGCCGCAGACGCGTCCTGAGTTGCGCCGAACATCTCAAGCCAGCTTAAGTGCTGGCTTTTTTTTACCCGGATTTTAATCACGACAATCCAAGGCAGACTTTGTGGTGAGGGGATTTATCCCCGACGGACTGCGCAGCAGGCCCTCTTCCGGGGTCGCTGCGCAACCCATCGGGGATAAATCCCCTCACTACAGATAACTACACAGGCACAAAAAAGCCCGCCATTTCGGCGGGCTTTGGTATGGCAGCGAATCAGAGCAGGAAGATCGTCGCCAGCCCCAGGAAGATGAAGAAGCCACCACTGTCGGTCATGGCCGTGATCATCACGCTGGCGCCCATCGCCGGGTCGCGGCCCATCTTGGCCAGCGTCATCGGGATCAACACCCCCATCAGTGCCGCGAGCAGCAGGTTGAGGGTCATCGCCGCCGTCATCACCACACCCAGCGACCAACTGCCGTAAAGCAGGTAGGCGACCACACCGATCACCCCACCCCAGACCAGACCATTGATCAACGCCACCGCCAGCTCCTTGCGCATCAGACGCGAGGTGTTGCCGGTGCTGACCTGGTCGAGCGCCATGGCACGCACGATCATGGTGATCGTCTGGTTACCGGAGTTACCGCCGATACCCGCCACGATCGGCATCAGCGCCGCCAGCGCCACCAGCTTCTCGATCGAGCCTTCGAACAGACCGATCACCCGCGACGCGACAAAGGCAGTGATGAGATTGATCGCCAGCCACGCCCAACGGTTGCGCAGGGATTTCCAGACGGAGGCGAAGATGTCTTCCTCTTCGCGCAGACCCGCCATGTTGAGGACTTCGCTTTCACTCTCTTCACGAATCAGGTCGACCATTTCGTCGATGGTCAGACGGCCGATCAGCTTGCCGTTCTTGTCGACCACCGGGGCCGAAATCAAGTCGTAACGCTCGAACGCCTGAGCCGCGTCATAGGCGTCTTCGTCCGGATGAAAACTCACCGGATCGCTGGCCATGACTTCAGAAACCTGTTTCTCCGGATCGTTGACCAGCAGACGCTTGATCGGCAGCACGCCCTTGAGCACGCCGTCGTAATCGACCACGAACAGTTTGTCGGTGTGGCCCGGCAGCTCTTTGAGCCGACGCAGGTAACGCAGAACCACTTCGAGGCTGACATCCTCGCGGATGGTCACCATCTCGAAGTCCATCAGCGCACCGACCTGCTCCTCGTCATAGGACAGGGCCGAACGCACGCGCTCGCGTTGTTGCTGGTCGAGCGTCTCCATCAGCTCATGGACGACGTCTCGCGGCAGCTCGGAGGCCAGGTCAGCAAGTTCGTCGGCGTCCATGTCCTTGGCCGCAGCCAGGAGCTCGTGATCGTCCATGTCGGCGATCAGCGTTTCACGAACGGAATCGGATACTTCGAGAAGAATGTCGCCGTCGCGATCAGCCTTGACCAGTTGCCAGAGCGTCAGACGGTCGTCCAGCGGCAAGGCTTCAAGGATGTAGGCAACGTCGGCGGAGTGCAGATCATCGAGTTTGCGTTGCAGCTCGACGAGGTTCTGCCGGTGAACCAGGTTCTCGACCCGGTCGTGGTGCGCGCCTTCCTGGCGATGAGTCAGGTCTTCGACGACCTTCTGGCGCTGCAGCAGCTCAACGACCTGAGCCAGGCGATCCTGCAGGCTTTCCTGGGTTTTCTTTACTTCGATTTCGGACATAGGCGAACTCCACTCCCAGCAGCGGGGCACGCCGGAAGGATCAATCAGTCAATTCATGATTGGTGAAACGGGCTACTGAGTAACTACTGGGTAAGTCCATGGAGGTTTTCCATAAGCCCCGGCGGGGCTGACGGGCGCAATGATACACCGCCTGACGGTTTTAAACGTTAAAAAATCGCGGTCGAAACAAGTGCTTGCGCGACAAAGTTGAGCGCTGTCCTGACCCGTGCAGATGCGACGACTCATCTTGAAAAGAAAACACACCGGCGTTGAAAAATGTAGCGACTACCCTTGAGCGTAGACCGTCATGGAGGACGTCGAATGCTATCCAGAACATGCCTTTTTGTAGTCGCCAGCCTGCTCTGCCTGCCACTCGCCGGAGCCGCCACCACCCTTCACCGCTGCGAGGCTGCCGACGGCGGCATCACCTTCACGACCCTGAGCTGTGCGAGCGACGAGCAGCTTTCAGAGCAACAGGTTCACCCTTACTCGCCCGGATCCGTCGTACCGATCATGCCGGAACACAACCATGAGGAAATATCCGGTATGACAATCAGGGGACGTGAACCGGGCATCGTTGGCCGCCTGGCGGACAAATGCGGCAACCTGATCGATGCCAGGCAGCGCCGCGCAGCAATCATCAATCAACGAGTGATTGCCGGCATGAGCCAACAGGATGTCGAGAGCGCGCTCGGCAAACCGGACAAGGTGAATATTCGAACGTCGACGACGAGCTATCGCTATGACCTGAAAAGAGGCCGAAGTGCTCAAGTCGATTTTGACGAGAAGGGATGCGTGAAAGGAAAAGCCAAATCGCAGGCAACAAAAAGCCCGCGTTAAACGCGGGCTTCTTGAATATGGTGCACTCGACAGGATTCGAACCTGTGACCGCTCGGTTCGTAGCCGAGTACTCTATCCAGCTGAGCTACGAGTGCATTTTGTGTTTTTAGACCAGATCACAACTGGTTGAAGCCGAGTTGCCTGTATTGCTACAAACGACTCTTAAATGGTGCACTCGACAGGATTCGAACCTGTGACCGCTCGGTTCGTAGCCGAGTACTCTATCCAGCTGAGCTACGAGTGCATTTGTGTTTTTAAACCAGACCACAACTGGCTGAAGCCGAGTTCTTTATATTGCTATAAACAACTCTTAAATGGTGCACTCGACAGGATTCGAACCTGTGACCGCTCGGTTCGTAGCCGAGTACTCTATCCAGCTGAGCTACGAGTGCATTTGTTGCGCCGCATTATAGCCCGTCTAATCTCTATTCCAACCACTTTTTCTAATAAATTCAAGAACTTACAGAAAAAGCCAGATTACAACGTACTAAGCAAATAATGGCGGAGAACGGGGGATTCGAACCCCCGACACCCTTTTGAGGTGTACTCCCTTAGCAGGGGAGCGCCTTCGGCCACTCGGCCAGCTCTCCGCAACACGGGGCGTATATTAACCACCTTCTTCCCCGTTTGCAAACATAAAAATCGATAAAAATTAATGGCTTGGTTCTTCGTCCTTCTCTTTCTTTATACGCAGGTAAATTTCCTCACGGTGCACGGCAACCTCTTTCGGGGCGTTGACGCCGATACGCACTTGATTTCCTTTGACGCCGAGCACGGTCACGGTGATTTCGCCATCACCGATAATCAGGCTTTCTGCGCACCGACGAGTCAGAATCAGCATACCTTTCTCCTCACGCATTTCATTTCAGGGACAACAGTCTGCAAAAAAAAGGCACCCGACCTACAACCGGAGCGATCGTAGCCCTACATGCCTGAGTATTGACCAGCGCGAGCAAAAGAACAGTTCAGGGCTCGCGCCATTCAAAAAATAAAGGGCGCGGTCAGACCGCGCCCTTCAGGTGAACGGATTACTCGCCCTGACGGGCCGGCGCGTCCAGTTCGAAAGCCGTGTGCAGGGCGCGCACGGCCAGTTCCAGGTACTTCTCTTCGATCACCACGGAAACCTTGATTTCCGACGTCGAGATCATCTGGATGTTGATGCTTTCCTTGGCCAGGGATTCGAACATGCGGCTGGCCACGCCTGCGTGGGAACGCATGCCGACGCCGACGATCGAGACCTTGGCAATCTTGGTGTCGCCCACCACTTCCCGGGCACCGATCTCGCGAGCGGTGTTTTCCAGCACGGTCTGTGCGGCCTGGTAGTCGTTGCGGTGCACGGTGAAGGTGAAGTCGGTGGTGTTATCGTGCGCAACGTTCTGCACGATCATGTCGACTTCGATGTTCGCGGCACTGATCGGGCCGAGAATCTTGAACGCCACGCCCGGGGTGTCTGGCACGCCACGGATGGTCAGCTTGGCTTCATCGCGGTTGAAAGCGATGCCGGAAATGATCGGCTGTTCCATGGTTTCCTCTTCATCAATAGTAATGAGGGTGCCCGGCCCCTCCTTGAAGCTGTGCAGTACGCGCAGCGGAACGTTGTACTTGCCGGCGAATTCCACCGCACGGATCTGCAGCACCTTGGAACCGAGGCTGGCCATTTCCAGCATCTCTTCGAAGGTGATCTTGTCCAGACGCTGAGCGACCGGCACCACACGCGGGTCAGTGGTGTAGACACCATCGACGTCGGTGTAGATCTGGCACTCGTCAGCCTTCAAGGCAGCCGCCAGTGCCACGCCTGTGGTGTCGGAACCGCCACGGCCGAGGGTGGTAATGTTGCCGTGCTCGTCGACGCCCTGGAAACCGGCGACAACCACCACGCGACCTGCTTTCAGATCACCGCGAATCTTCTGGTCATCAATCTGCAAGATACGCGCTTTATTGTGCGCACTGTCCGTCAGGATCCGCACCTGATTACCGGTGTACGACACCGCCGGCACACCGCGCTTGATCAGCGCCATGGCCAACAGGGCAATCGTCACCTGCTCACCGGTGGAAACGATCACGTCCAGTTCACGCGGAACCGGTTGCACGTCGCCACTGATTTGCTTGGCCAGATCGATCAGACGGTTGGTTTCGCCGCTCATTGCAGACAGCACAACCACCAGGTCATCGCCGGCATCGCGGAATTTCTTAACCTTGTCGGCGACCTGCTCGATTCTCTCGACAGTGCCGACCGAGGTGCCTCCAAATTTCTGTACGATCAAAGCCATTTCAAAGCCGCCTCTGCCCATGAAGGGCGCCCAATAATCACTCGAACAGCCGCCGGACCCGCCACTAGACTGCGGGCCCGGCGGGCCGTCTTATAAACCCTGCTCGACGAATGGAACGGTCAGCGCCAGCGCGCCATCCAGTGCGCCGGCGTCAACACCGCCGCCCTGCGCCATGTCCGGACGACCACCGCCCTTCCCGCCCACTGCCGCAGCAGCCTGTTTCATCAAATCACCGGCTTTGAGTTGGCCAGTCAGGTCCTTGGTTACGCCTGCAACCAGTACGACCTTTTCCTCATGGACACTGCCGAGCAGGATCACTGCGCGGCCGAGTTTGTTTTTCAGCTGATCGACCAGCGCCAGCAGCGCCTTGCCATTCTGACCATCCAGACGTGCGGCCAGAACCTTCACGCCCTTGACGTCGACTGCCGAGTTCGACAGATCGTCGCCCGCGGCGCTGGCAGCCTTGGCCTGCAACTGCTCGAGTTGCTTTTCCAGCGCGCGGTTGCGCTCCAGCACGGCCGACAGCTTGTCGATCAGATTGTCGCGGCTGCCCTTGACCAGGTTGGCCGCTTCCTTGAGTTGTTCTTCTGCAGCGTTCAAGTAGGACAGTGCCGCAGCACCGGTGACTGCCTCGATACGACGCACACCCGATGCCACACCGCCTTCGCTGATGATCTTCAGCAGGCCGATGTCGCCGGTACGGTTGGCATGGATACCGCCACACAGCTCAACGGAGAAATCGCCGCCCATGCTCAGCACGCGCACATTGTCGCCGTACTTCTCGCCGAACAGCGCCATCGCGCCCTTCTGCTTGGCGGTTTCGATGTCGGTTTCTTCAGTTTCAACTGCGGAGTTCTTGCGGATCTCGGCGTTGACGATGTCTTCCAGCGCTTTGATCTGCTCCGGCTTGATCGCTTCAAAGTGGCTGAAGTCGAAGCGCAGACGCTGGCTATCCACCAACGAACCCTTCTGCTGAACGTGCTCGCCCAGTACCTGACGCAGCGCAGCGTGCAGCAAGTGGGTGGCCGAGTGGTTCAGCGAAGTCGCGTGACGCACCTCGGCATCGACATGGGTTTCCACTGGCGCGCCAATGGTCAGACTGCCGGAATCCAGAACACCGTGGTGCAAGAATGCGCCGCCGGTCTTGGTGGTATCACGGACGTCGAAACGCGCGTTGCCCGCCTGGAGGAAACCGCAGTCGCCAATCTGGCCGCCGGATTCAGCGTAGAACGGCGTCTGGTTCAGCACGATCACCGCCTCTTCGCCTTCACTCAAGACGTCGACCGACTGGCCATCTTTATAGATAGCGACGATTTTTGCCGAACCGCTGGTGTCTTTGTAACCGGTGAACTCGGTGGCCACATCAACCTTGACCAGGGTGTTGTAGTCCAGACCGAACGAGCTGGCGGAACGCGCACGAACACGCTGGGCTTCCATTTCACGCTCGAAGCCGACTTCGTCGACGGTCAGGCCGCGCTCGCGAGCGATGTCGGCCGTCAGGTCCATCGGGAAACCGTAGGTGTCGTAGAGTTTGAACACCACGTCGCCCGGCACCACGGTGCCTTTGAGTTCCAGCAGATCCTGTTCGAGAATCTTCAAGCCGTGCTCCAGGGTCTTGGAGAACTGCTCTTCTTCGGCCTTGAGTACGCGCTCGATGTTGCTCTGCTGCTTCTTCAGTTCCGGGAAGGCTTCGCCCATCTCGGCGACCAGCGCAGCGACGATCTTGTAGAAGAAGCTGCCGGTAGCGCCCAGCTTGTTGCCGTGACGGCAGGCGCGACGAATGATCCGGCGCAGCACGTAGCCGCGGCCTTCGTTGGACGGCAGCACGCCGTCGGCGATCAGGAAACCGCACGAACGAATGTGGTCGGACACCACTTTCAGCGACGACTGGTCGCCATTTTCGCAGCCGATGGCTTCAGCCGAGGCTTTGAGCAGGTTCTTGAACAGGTCGATGTCGTAGTTGGAATTGACGTGCTGCATCACCGCACTGATCCGCTCCAGGCCCATGCCGGTGTCGACCGACGGCGCTGGCAACGGATGCAACACGCCATCGGCGGTGCGGTTGAACTGCATGAACACGTTGTTCCAGATCTCGATGTAACGGTCGCCGTCTTCTTCCGGCGAACCCGGTGGGCCGCCCCAGATGTGGTCGCCGTGATCGTAGAAAATCTCGGTGCACGGGCCGCACGGGCCGGTATCGCCCATGGTCCAGAAGTTGTCGGAGGCGTACGGCGCACCTTTGTTGTCGCCGATGCGGATCATGCGCTCGACCGGCACACCGATCTCTTTGGTCCAGATGTCATACGCTTCGTCATCGGAGGCGTAGACGGTGACCCAGAGTTTTTCCTTCGGCAGTTTCAGGACGCCGGTCAGGAAGGTCCAGGCGAAGGTAATCGCGTCGTGCTTGAAATAGTCACCGAAGCTGAAGTTACCGAGCATTTCGAAGAAGGTGTGGTGACGAGCGGTATAACCGACGTTTTCCAGGTCGCTGTTCTTGCCACCGGCACGCACGCACTTCTGGCTGCTGGTTGCGCGGGTGTACGCGCGCTTTTCCTGGCCCAGGAAGCAGTCCTTGAACTGGTTCATCCCCGCGTTGGTGAACAGCAGGGTTGGGTCGTTGCCCGGAATCAAAGAGCTGGAGGCTACACGGGTGTGGCCTTGCTCTTCGAAGAAGCGAAGGAAGGCTTCACGGATTTCTGCGCTTTTCATTAGGTTCTTCCACGGAGGCTGCGGCCAAAGGCCTGTACGAAACGTCAACAGACGAAACGACGGCAAAGGGCCGCATTATATCGGCCCTTCGCGCGGGGTACAGCGTGTTTATACGATAGTAACGGTCAATTGGACGGCTAACGCTGTCACTTGCGCGAAAACTCGACGAATGTCGCGATCACTTGCTCGATTTGCGAGCGATTGACGTCCATGTGCGTGACCATGCGCAAGCGCGTGGCGGCGCTCAACTTGATCCCGCGTTCGGCGGCAAACGCCTTGAGCGCTTCGGCCTGATCGCCCATTTGCACGTAGACCATGTTGGTCTGCACCGGCTCGACGCTGAACCCGGCCGCGCGCAGGCCTTCGGCCAAGAACTGCGCGTTGGCATGGTCATCCGCCAGGCGCTCAACGTGGTGATCCAGCGCATACAGCCCCGCTGCCGCCAGCAACCCGGCCTGACGCATGCCACCGCCGACCATTTTGCGCAGGCGGCGGGCCTTGCCGATCAGCTGCTCAGTGCCACACAGCACCGAACCGACCGGCGCGCCGAGGCCTTTGGACAGGCACACCGACACCGAATCGAAATGTTGCGTAATCTCGCGGGCATCCACCCCAAGCTTGACTGCCGCGTTGTACAGCCGCGCGCCGTCAAGATGCAGGGCCAGACCGTGCTCCTGGGTGAATTGGCGCGCGCGGGCCAGATACTCCAGCGGTAACACTTTGCCCTGCATGGTGTTTTCCAGCGCCAGCAGCCGGGTACGGGCGAAGTGAAAGTCATCGGGCTTGATCGCCGCTGCTACCTGATCCAGATCCAGCGAACCGTCGGCCTGCACCTCCAGCGGCTGCGGCTGGATCGAGCCGAGTACCGCCGCGCCACCCCCTTCGTACTTATAGGTGTGCGCCTGCTGGCCGACGATGTATTCGTCGCCACGTTCGCAATGCGCCATCAGGCCCAGCAGATTGCTCATGGTGCCGGTCGGCACGAACAGCGCGGCGGCGAACCCCAGGCGACTTGCCAGTTCCGCCTCCAGACGATTGACCGTCGGATCTTCGCCGTACACATCGTCACCCGTGGCCGCCGCCGTCATCGCGTCGAGCATGGCAGGAGTCGGTTGGGTGACGGTGTCGCTGCGAAGATCGATAACGCTCATGAACCTGGCCTCAGAGTCAGCAGGGGAAATCCCTTTTCGAAGGTGAATTACTGCGGTCATGGCGCCGATTAATCAACCCTTGAGTGAGAAAAAGCACATTACTTATTGAAAGGACGCAACCCAATGTGGGAGCGGGCTTGCTCGCGAAAGCGGTGTGTCAACCAATCAATTTGCCGGCTGACACACCGCTTTCTCGAGCAAGCCCGCTCCCACAGGTTCTGTGCAAGGCCGGAAAATATGTGATAAAAACGCTGCGCCGCCCGAGAAAGGGCGGCAAAAACGTTCTCAGGGCGGGGTGCAATTCCCCACCGGCGGTAATTGCGCGCAATGCGCATAGCCCGCGAGCGCTTGGCGACGAACACGGCTTTTGCTGTGATCGGCGGCAAGGTCAGCAGACCCGGTGTGATTCCGGGGCCGACGGTCATAGTCCGGATGAAGAGAGAACGGGATTGACACCAAAGGGCCGCCCGCGCGCTTGTGTGCTCGTGCGTACCCTTGAATCCCTTTCGATTCATAACGCCCTGTTTTTCACACAAACAGGAGTCAGAACATGCAACCCACCGCTATCGACAGCAAAACCAAACACCCTCACGGCGAGCGCGTTGCGTTCATCCAGGCCTGCTGGCACAAGGAAATCGTCGACCAGAGCCGTAAGGGCTTCGTCGCCGAAATGCTGGTTCAGGGTTATCAGGAATCGGACATCGATTTCTTCGAAGTCGGCGGCGCCTTTGAAATGCCCCTGCACGCCAAGTTGCTGGCCAAAACCGGCCGTTATGCCGGCATCGTCGCGGCGGCTCTGGTCGTGGACGGCGGCATCTATCGTCACGAATTCGTTGCCCAGTCAGTGGTCAGCGGCCTGATGCAGGTGCAACTGGAAACCGAAGTGCCAGTGTTCTCGGTGTCCCTGACCCCGCATCACTTCCATGCCGGTGAAGAACATCAGAAGTTCTTCTTCGAGCATTTCGTGCACAAGGGTCAGGAAGCGGCGCGAACTTGCGCGGATACGCTGCAGAAGGTTCGTGCGTTGCGTCGCAGTGAGCCGCGTGCGGTCGCCGTCTGATAGACCATGAGTGAGGCTTTTGGTCTCACTCATTCCCCTGTGGGAGCGAGCTTGCTCGCGAAAGCGGACTGACAGCCAACTCAAATGTTGAATGCCAGATTGCATTCGCGAGCAAGCTCGCTCCCACAGGGTTATATATCAGACCGAAAATTGCGTCAGGCAAGATGTTCGTCGGTGGCCGGCACGATCAGGATGCCGGCGCGCAAGCCGTTCTTGACCTTGGGATTAGGGAAGATGATCCGCGCACCCTCTTCCTCGATGACCCAGCGGGTATTGGCCAGATCTTCGGCCAGCACATAACCCACATCCAATTCAGAAAAGTTCTCGATGTCCGCTGGCAGGTTCAGGCGGAACGCATCGCTGTGCTTGATGATTTCCCGGGCGACGCTGAACAGCTGCAAACCATCCAGTCCCTCTGCTGCCAGATCCGGCTCATTGCCTTCGATGATCTGCTTCAGACGAGTTTCCAGACGTGAAACATCCACCCCTTCGTTCTGCCCGAACGGCCGCGCCTTGCCCAGTTCCAGGGTGAAAGCCTCGGCACCGAGCTTGTCGTAGGTGTAGGAACTGAACACGATCGACGGCTTGTTCTGCAGCAGCACCGCTTCCATCCCGGCGGCGCGCAGACGCGCCAGTTCGCGGCGCGAATGCTGGCGACCTTCCTTCCACGGATACAGCGCGAACTGCTCGATCTTCGAACCACGAATGGCGGTGTGCAGGTCGTAGTGCAGGCGCTGCCGATCCGGCAGGCTGAAGAAGCTCGCCGCCAGCCGTTCCAGCTCGCAGGCGCGGATGGCTTCGGAACCACTGGTTTGTTCATGCCGGCCGTTGAACAGCCGATTGACGTCCTGCTCGACGAAGCGCTCGCCCTTGCGAATCGCTTCCGGGTTGCCGAACAGGAACAGAATGCGTGCACGCGGCTTCAGATCGCCGCGAGCGATGTCATGCAGCAGCCGATCGAGCAACTCGATCGGCGCTGTTTCATTGCCGTGGATGCCTGCCGACAGCAGCAGGTCCAGGCCATTGTCACGCGCTTCGGGTGGCCGGACTTCCAGCGCACCCTCGCTCAACCAGCGCATGCGCACGCCTTCGACAGTCAGTTGAGTCTTCTCCGCCGGTTCGCGGCCGGCGAGGGTCAGTTCAAGCAGTTTGCCGAGGGCGAGCATAGAGCGGTTTCCTTAGTGATCGTGGTTGCAATCCGGGCCGTGCACGTGGTCTTCGTCACCGACTTCAGCCGGTTCCATTTCCAGTTGCAGACTTACCAGATTAGTTGCCAATGGGCGCAGCAGCAGGTTGGCGTACTCTTCGTCACCTTCCTCGACGTCCACGCCGATCAGCAGTTGGCCACGGCCGTCCTGCTGGATCCACAGCTCTTTGCCTTGCCACATCACCGCGACGCGGGTGCACGAGGTTTGCAGTTGCGTGCCGTCGGTGTCTTCAAGGATCAGCTGCAGGGAATCGCTCATGTTTTTACTCTCTTGGGGAGACAAGCCGCGCGCCGTGTTCAGGCAACGCGCCGGCCATCAATTGATCTGGAATGGATAAACCGCGCCCAGTTTAAGGATTTGCGTCAGTTCATCCAGTGCCGTCCGGCATTCAAGCAGCAACTGCGGGTCCGCCAGATCGGTTTCGCTCAGGCGGTCGCGGTAGTGCTTTTCAACCCATGCGGTCAACGAACCGTACAACGGGGCCGTCATGATAACCCCTGGATTGACGGCCGCCAGCTCGGTTTCGTTGAGCGCGACGCGCAGTCGCAGGCACGCCGGGCCACCGCCGTTCTGCATGCTCTGCTTGAGGTCGAAGACTTTGACTTCGCGGATCAGCCCGCCGGAGCTGGTCAGACCTTGCAGGTAGTTCCACACACGCTCGTTGCCACGGCACTCTTCCGGCACGATCAGCAGCATCGAGCCATCCGGACGCGACAGCAGCTGGCTGTTGAACAGGTAGGAGCGCACCGCATCGTCCACGGTGACCGCCGAACGCGGCACGCAGACCGACTGGAACTTGCCGCCGACCTTGGCCAGTTTGCCCTGCAACTCGGCCAGCATCTGCTCGGTGTCGAGGAACGCGTCCTCGTGATAGAACAGCACCTCGCCGTTACCCACCGCGATCACGTCGTTGTGGAATACGCCCTGGTCGATCACCGCCGGGTTCTGCTGCGCGTAAACCACGCCCTCGTCACGCAGACCGTGCAGACGCGCTACCGCTTGCGAGGCTTCCAGAGTCTGGCGCGCCGGGTACTTCTGAGGCGCCGGGTAACGGGTGTCGAAGGCACTGCGACCGAACACGAAGAACTCGACACCGGCCTCGCCGTACTCACGGCAGAAACGCGTGTGGTTGGCCGCGCCTTCGTCACCGAACTGCGCCACCGCCGGCAACGCGGCGTGATGGGCGAAGTGCTGCTGATCGGCGAACATCGCACCGAGCACGCGGCTGGTGGTCGGGTGTTCGATGCTGCGGTGGTATTTGCAGTTGAGGTTGGCGGCGGTGAAATGCACGCGACCGTCAGCGGTGTCGGCACTCGGGCTGACGGTGGCGGCGTTGGCCACCCACATGCTCGATGCCGAGCAACTGGCAACCAGCAACGGCATGGCTTCCTTCGCGGCGCGCTCGATCACTTGCGCGTCGGTGCCGCTGAAACCCAGACGGCGCAGAGCGGCCACGTCCGGACGCTCCTGCGGCGCCAGCACGCCTTGCTGAAAGCCCATTTCCATCAGCGCTTTCATTTTCGCCAGACCTTGCAGCGCCGCTTCCTTCGGGTTCGAAGACTGCTGGCTGTTGCTCTGGGACGCAACGTTGCCGTAGGACAGACCACCGTAGTTATGGGTCGGCCCCACTAGACCGTCAAAATTGACTTCATAGGATTTCATCAGCGAGGCTCCACGAGAATCTGTTGTTATAGGCTTCAGTAACTAACTGTTCAGTGCGACCGCGTCGCGGCCTTCGCGAGCAAGCTCGCTCCCACAGGGATCTCATCGCCCTTGTGGGAGCGAGCTTGCTCGCGAATGGGCATCACACCATTTTCACGCCTGGCGTCAGGGCCGCAGGCAACACCAGGCTCGGTGTCTCCAGCGACGCCACCGGGTACGCGCAGTAATCCGCCGCGTAGTAAGCGCTGGCGCGATGGTTGCCCGAAGCCCCGACGCCGCCGAACGGCGCGCTGCTCGCCGCACCGGTCAGTTGTTTGTTCCAGTTGACGATGCCGGCGCGGCTTTCCAGCCAGAACTGCTGATAACGATCTTCGGAATCCGACAGCAAACCAGCCGCCAAGCCATAAGCGGTGTCGTTGGCCTCGCTGATCGCCGCAGCGAAATCGGCGTAGCGAATCACCTGCAGCAACGGGCCGAACAGTTCTTCGTCTGGACGCTCAGCCACGGCGGTCACATCCAGAATGCCCGGAGTCAGCAACGCCGATTGCGCTTGCGGCTGAGTCATCGCCAGCAGCGACACCGCGCCATTGGCCAGCAGGTGTTGCTGGGCATCCATCAGCGCTTTCGCCGCGCCAAGGGAAATCACCGAGCCCATGAACGGCGCGGGTTGCTGATCGAACGCACCGACCTCGATGGTCGCGCTGACTTCCACCAGACGCTTGAGCAGGCTGTCGCCCCACGCGCCTTGCGGCACCAGCAGACGACGCGCACAGGTGCAACGCTGACCGGCGGAGATGAACGCCGACTGAATGATCGTGTACACCGCCGCGTCCAGATCAGCCACCTGATCGACCACCAGCGGGTTGTTGCCACCCATTTCCAAAGCAAGAATCTTGTCCGGACGCCCGGCGAACTGCTGGTGCAGGTGATTGCCGGTGCGGCTCGAACCGGTGAAGAACAGACCGTCGATGCCCGGGTTCGCCGCCAGCGCGATACCGGTTTCGCGAGCACCTTGCAGCAGGTTCAACACGCCGGCCGGAAGACCGGCTTCGATCCAGCACTTGACCGTCAGCTCGGCGACTTTCGGCGTCAGCTCGCTTGGCTTGAACAGCACGCTGTTACCGGCCAGCAGCGCCGGCACGATGTGCCCGTTCGGCAAATGGCCGGGGAAGTTGTAAGGGCCGAATACCGCCACCACACCATGTGGCTTGTGGCGCAGTACGGCGGTGGCGTCGCCCAGCGGGCCGCTCTTCTCGCCGGTACGTTCGCGGTAGCTCTGCACCGAGATCGCGATCTTGTTGACCATGCTGGTAACTTCGGTCGCGGCTTCCCACAACGGTTTGCCGGTTTCCTCACCGATGGTGCGGGCCAGTTCGTCACTGTGATTTTTCAGTGCCGCGGCGAAAGCCTCGAGGACGCTGATGCGCTCGTCCAGCGAACGCCGCGCCCAGCCCGGAAAAGCCTGACGCGCAGCCTGCACGGCGGACTCGACCTGAGCAGCGGTGGCGCCCTCCCCCGACCACAGCACTTGCTGGGTCACCGGGTTCAGCGACTGAAAGGCTTCACCCTGACCGGCCAGCCATTCACCTGCGATGTATAGCGAATTCATTATTTCGACTCCCGAGCAGCAGACAACGCCACGGCGCGCACTTGATCGCCGGCGTTGAGTTGAAGACGTTTGGCGGTCAGCGGATCGACCACCAGCGTGCCAGCGGCCAGACGGGCCGGGGCAGCGGTGATGCGGCAGTCTTCGCGCTTGCGGTTATGGATGATGAACGGCGTGGCGTCATCGCCCGGCGTACCGATCGCCAGCACCAGCGCTTCGCTGTCGCGGACTGCGCGGATCTTGCTGGTTTCGCACTCGATGGCCGGGCCGGCGTCGAAGATATCGACGTAGCCCTGATAGCTGAAACCTTCGCTCTTGAGCATCGCCAGCGCCGGTTCGGTGTCCGGGTGTACCTGGCCGATGACGTTGCGCGCATCCGGCGACAGGAAGCAGGTGTACAGCGGGAATTTCGGCATCAGTTCGGCGATGAACGCCTTGTTGCCAACGCCGGTCAGGTAATCGGCCTGACTGAATTCCATCTTGAAGAAGTGCCGACCGAGGCTCTCCCAGAACGGCGAACGACCGGCTTCGTCGGAGACGCCGCGCATCTCGGCGATGATCTTGTTGCCGAACAGCTCAGGGAACTCGGCGATGAACAGCATGCGCGCCTTGGACAGCATGCGGCCGTTCAGGCCGGTGCGGTAATCGGCGTGCAGGAACAGCGAGCACAGCTCGGAGTTGCCGGTCAGGTCGTTGGCGAGGAACAGCGTCGGAATCTCGCGATAGATGTTCAGCTCTTGCGAGGCGCTGACGGTCAGGCCGACGCGGAAGTTGTACCACGGTTCACGCAGACCGACCGCGCCGGCGATGGCGGAAATCCCCACCACGCGACCGTTGTCGTCTTCGAGCACGAACAGGTAGTCCGAGTCGCCACGGCCGGCTTCGCCGCGAAAGGTCTTCTCGGCCCAGCCGACCCGGTGGGTCAGGCGCTCTTCGTTGGCCGGCAAGGTGGTCAGGCCGGTGCCGGTGCTGCGGGCCAGGTCGATCAGCGCGGATAAATCGCTGCTGCGTACGGGACGAACAATCATGCTATCTCCTCAAACGGGCCGCCTTCGCCACCCGTGAAACTCGCTAAGGCGTTAAACCGCCACCAGGCGCACGCTGGCACCTTCACCGACGCCCAGGGCTTCGGCTGCTTCCAGATCCAGGGTCACCGGTTTGCCCGGCGCGTAATCGAGTTCCAGCAGCACCGCGCGGTAATCCTGCAACTGCGCGTTGGCCACCAGATACTGGCGCCCGGCGCCTTTGACCGGCTCGCCGATCTTCACCGGCACTACACGGCTCTGGGCGATCGAACGGATCCCCGAAACACGCGCATGCAGGGTCGGGCCACCGTCGAAAATGTCGATGTAGTGATCGGTCTCGAAGCCTTCGCGCATCAGGATGTCGAAAGTGATCTGCGCACGCGGGTGCACCTGGCCCATCGCTTCTTGAGCGGAATCCGGCAGCAGCGGCACGTAGATCGGGTAATGCGGCATCAGTTCGGCGAGGAACGTGCGGCTCTTCAGGCCACACAGGCGCTCGGCCTCGGCGTAGTTGAGGTCGAAGAAGTTGCGCCCGATCGCGTCCCAGAATGGCGAGTCACCGTTTTCGTCGCTGTAGCCGACGATCTCGGTCACCACCGAATCAGCGAAACGCTCCGGGTGGCTGGCGACGAACAGCAGGCGGCCACGGGAGTTGAGCTCGGCCCACGGCGAACCGACCAGCTCGCGTTGCACGTAGAAACTGGTCAGCAAGCTGTTGCCGGTCAGGTCGTGGCATTGCGAAAGCACGTGGATCTTGTTGTGGATCTTCAGTTCGCGAGAAGCGTGGACGAAGGTCTCGTTGCGGAAGCTGTAGAACGGCTCGGAGTAACCGGCCGAGGCAACGATCGCCGAGCAGCCGACCAGTTTGCCGGTGGCGGTGTCTTCGAGGACGAAAAAGTAGCTCTCCTCCCCGTTGAAACTCACTTCGGCAGCGAACGAGGCTTCGCTCGCGGCGATCTTGTCGCTCAGACGTTCCACGTCATCCGGCAAGGAAGTGACACCAATCGGACTGTCCGCAGCCAGACGCTGTACCTCGCCCAGATCAGCCATTTGCGCAGGGCGCATCACCAGCATGGTGTCACTCCTTTCTCTTATAAAAATTTACTGAAAAAAACACCGGGTACTGTGGGAGCGAGCTTTTGTGGTGAGGGGATTTATCCCCGATGGGGCGCGTAGCGGCCCTCAAAAAGCTTGGGGCTGCTGCGCAGCCCATCGGGGATAAATCCCCTCACCACTAAGGCTGACTCCGACAGTTAAATCTGTCCGGTATCAAAAATTGGGTTCGACACCTGAAACGCTCAGGCGTCGAAGGGTCTATCAGGCTTGCGTCAGTGCTGCTGCGGCGCGTTCGAAGCGGTCGAGGCCGGCGTCGATATCGGCGTCTTCCACCACCAGGCTCGGGGCGAAACGGATCACGTCCGGGCCGGCCTGCAGAATCATCAGGCCTTCTTTTTCAGCGGCGTTGAAGATGTCCTTGGCCTTGCCTTTCCAGGCGTCGCTCAGCACACAACCGATCAACAGACCGAGGCCACGCACCTGAGTGAACAGGCCGTACTTCTCGCCGATCTGCTGCAGGCGGGTCTTGAACTTGTCGTGCTTGGCGTTGACGCCGCTCAGCACCTCGGGGGTGTTGATCACGTCGATCACTGCTTCGGCGACGGCGCACGCCAGCGGGTTACCGCCGTAAGTGGTGCCGTGGGTGCCGACGACCAGATGTTTGGCCAGCGCTTCAGTGGTCAGCATCGCGGCGATCGGGAAACCACCGCCCAGGCTCTTGGCGCTGGTCAGGATGTCCGGGGTTACGCCGTAATGCTGATAGGCGAACAGGTGGCCGGTACGGCCCATGCCGGTTTGCACTTCGTCGAACACCAGCAGCGCGTTGTGCGCGTCGCACAGTTCACGGGCACCTTGCAGGTAAGCCAGTTCGGCCGGCAGTACACCGCCCTCGCCCTGGATAGGTTCGAGCACGACCGCACAGGTCTTGTCGGAAACCGCCGCTTTCAGCGCGGCCAGATCGTTGTAAGGAACGTGGGTGATGCCGGTGATTTTCGGACCGAAACCGTCGGAGTACTTCGACTGGCCACCGACGTTAACGGTGAACAGGGTACGACCGTGGAAGCTGTTGAGCGCGGCGATGATCTCGTACTTCTCGCTGCCGAAACGGTCGAACGCCACGCGACGGGCCAGCTTGAACGCGGCCTCGTTGGCTTCGGCGCCCGAGTTGCAGAAGAACACGCGCTCGGCGAACGTGGCGTCGATCAGCTTGTGCGCCAGGCGCAGGGCCGGCTCATTGGTGAACACGTTGGACACGTGCCACAGCTTGTTCGCCTGCTCGGTCAAGGCACCGACCAGCGCCGGATGCGCGTGGCCCAATACGTTTACGGCAATCCCGCCGGCGAAGTCGATCAGCTCGCGACCGCTCTGGTCCCAGACGCGGGAACCGGCGCCACGCACCGGAATGAAAGCGGCAGGCGCGTAGTTGGGAACCATTACCTGGTCGAAATCGGCGCGTTGTACCGCAGCGTGCTCAACGGACATCGGAGTCTCCTGAAGAGGAACACCCGCCTGAAACTGGCGAGCGATGGGGGGATTGTAAGGACAGTTTTCAGCCCGGCCTTGCCGCCAAGCGACAACTTCTTATAGCGCAAACCCCGGATTTTCCCGGGTTTACGGCAATGCGACATATAGCGTCGCAAAGGCGCAGTTTAAACTGCACGCCGCCATTTGCGCAGACGTACCGGGGATCTTAATCAAGAGAGTTTTGTGGCGTGCGGTATATATGTACCGCACATCGAATCAACGGCCGGTGTTTGCTAGGGACCTTTCTCCAGGCAAACGGCCTCACCCCATGATTCAAGAAACCACACCTGCCCTCGCGACACTGCCCGACCCACTGCTGCTACCCCGGCAGGACGCACACTATCAACCGCTGCTCCAGGCCATCCCGACATGGCTGATTCAGGCTGCGGCACACAAGCGCACGGCATTGAAACGGGCCAGTCCGCTGCTGCCCGCCAACCTCAAACAGGCATCACGCACCGAGCATGCAAAACTGCGCGCGCTGAATGCCGCGCACTGGACCGCACACAACCGCGTCGAACGAAGCCTTGCCCGGTTGCAGGACGCCAAAGCGTTCGCCGAACCGCTGCTGCGCGCCGAACTGGCAAAGCGCTTTGGCTTGAATCTGGATGTCCGGCAGACCTTCCTGCGCCTGTACCTGCCCGACCATGTTCCGTGGCTGCGCATCAAATCCGGCGCCGCACGCACCTGGACCGTCTCGTTGCTGGACGCCGCGCTGCACAATTTTGAAAGCAGCGAGACCAGCGCTGACGCCTTTGAGTCCGCCTCGGGTTATGTCAGTCAGCCCTCACCTGACGGCCAGTTCAGCGTGCTGCCGAACATCCCCAAGGCGATGCCGATCCCTGCCTTCACCCGCCTGTGTCGCGAGCTGGATATCGGCCGCCGCTACAACACTTATCTGCAAGACAATTTGGGCGTCAGCAATCCGCTGGTCGCAGCCGTGCTGCAACCACAGGTTTGCACGAGTGACAAAGCCGCCCTGGTCGCCGCCCTGCAAATGGCCTACATGCAAAAGCTGCTGGGGGCCGATGTCCATCGCCTGATCCTCGGGCTGCTCGATGGCTTGCAGCATTTGCGCCTCAATCGTCAGGCGTGGCATTGCCATGCGCTGACGATGATGAAAGTCCGCCTGACCGGCATCGTGCTGTTCGCGCCGAATCTTGAAGCTGCACACGCAGCAGCCCGAGTCGTGGTTTACATTCCCGATGACCCGCAACACCCAGTCAAGGAATACGCCAGTTCCGCTGCCTTCGCTGAGGAGCTGGCGCAACGCCTGCGCGATCCGGACTATCAGGTGTTCTTCAGCCGTTTTATCGACCACGCCGAGCGCGGCGCTTTCTTCGGTCAGTTGCGGGCCTTGCTCAGCCCCGTCACCTGGCAACCCGTACCGGCCGGCGATCCACGCCCCACCTGGCGCGAGCATCCGGCCGTGCGGCCTTTTATGCAGATCGTCGCGACCCCGATCCGGGGTGAGCTGTGGGTTTACCTCTACCAGCGCAAGCTCGACAAGATGCTCAACGATGCCCGCGTCATCGCCGTCTCGACGGCCATGGTCGATCGCAAGGCGCGCTGGGCACTCTGGGATTCCTTCACGGACATCGCACAGTCGCTGCTCAACCTCGTCGCGTTCGTCGCCTTGCCATTCGTGCCATTTCTCGGCGAGCTGATGCTTGCCTACACGGCCTACCAACTGCTCGACGAGACGTTCGAAAGCATCGTCGACTGGGCCGAAGGACAACCCCGCGAAGCGTTCGCGCATTTGATCGGCGTCGTGGAGTCCATGGTGCAGGTCGGCACTTTCGCCGCCGGCGGCGCTATCGCCGTCAGCGAGTTTCGCGCGCTGTTGCCTGCCGATGTCGTCCAGTTCATCGACCGCTTCATTCCGGTGAAAACGGCCAATGGCAAGACCCGCTACTGGAAACCCGACCTGCGCCCTTACGAGTGGCCTGCCACGCTGTCCAAAGACGCCAGAACCGATGCACTTGGCCTGCAAACCCACCAGGGCAAGAGCCTGCTGGCTCTGGAAGACAAGTTGTATGCCGTCAGCCTTGACCCCGAAACGGGCGCCCATCGCATCGACCATCCGACGCGCCCCGAGGCTTACAAACCCGCACTCAGGCACAACACCGCAGGCGCCTGGCAAACCGAAATTGACCAGCCACTGGGTTGGGATCGCGCCACCGTGCTGAGCCGCAGCAGTGCGCAGATGCAGCGCCTTCCCGCCGCTCTGCGGGAGCGCCTGCTGAATATCAGTGGCTGCGAGGAAAACACCTTGCGCCAGATGCACGTCGAGCGCGATCAATTGCCACCCTTACTCAGTGACACGCTGCAGCGCTGGCAGATCGATCAGGACATTCAATTGTTCATCGAGCAGATTGGCAGCTCGAATGCCGAGGATTACCTCAAGGCCGACCCGGCCACCCAACTGCAACTGCTTTTCGACAACGGCGACTGGCCTGTTGACCGAGGCCTGCAACTGATCGATCGTCAGGGCAGAACCCTGTGGCGCAGCCCCGTCGCCGACGTGCCCTTCATACAAATCGAAGGCTCACGACTGGACGATGGCGACCTGCTCAAGACCTGCCTGCAACGCCTGACAGAATCGCAACGAAGGCGGCTATTGAGCGAAGCCCTGCATACGCCCGCACCCTCGGCCGAGGCCCGCGCAACTAGCCTGCGGCGCAGCGTCGCCGAGCTGGCACAGCGCAAACGCCAAAGCCTGTTCGAGGATCGATATCGTCAGTTACAGCGCGGCGCCAGCCCGCTGGTACAGGTACTGATGGATGCCGAACCCGGCCTGCCGAAGGCGTTGGCGCAATCGATACTGGAAACGGCAAGTGATGCTGAATACCTGCAATTACAGCGTGGAACACTCTCCGCAAGACTGGTGGTTCTGACCCAGGAAACGGGTCTGCAAGTGCGCGCAACCCGAGCCTTTGAAGGGCTGGAGCTGCAAGCGACAGTCAATAATCTGGATACGGATCGGCTGGCCCTCCACTCGCTGCCACGCTTGCCGGGCTGGTCGCCGTCGATACGAATGGAGCTCAGGCACTACAGCCATAGCGGGCAACTGATCGACAGCCTCGGCGCGCAGGACGCGCTCATTCGCAAGGTGCTGGTACTGACCGAACAGGGCGACTATCAGCCGTTCGACGCTACCGGTGAGTCACTCAGCGCGCCGGGGTCACTGTATTCAAGCCTGCTGCATGCCCTGCCCGACGCAGAACGTTCGGCGCTGAACATCCATATCACACAAGACCTGCCGCTCAAGCAGTTGATTCGTGACCACGCGCTAGACCGTCAAGCGTTGCTGGATCTGTTGTCGCAAAACCCGATTCGCAAACCCGCTTACGACCCCACCGTTATGCGCCTGCGTGGCGGTACCAGCGGCTATCGGCGCATGCCTACCAATACGCCGACGCTGCACGCCCATGCCCACTGGCTACTGCCGCACTTGCTGCCCGAGGAACTCAATGCATTCGTCGAGCGCCTGCAACGCCATCCGAACGGCCCGCGAGCGGAGCTGAGCCGCTTGATCACTGAACGCAACCGCCTCGACGCGGTGCTGAGTCCGTGGACTGAGGGTATTCCCCTCGTTCATCCGCAGTCCGGCGCCCGCCTCACCACCGAGCAATATGCGATCCAGCGTCATCGCCGACGGCAGATGCGGGTCGACATCCTGGACTGCTGGAAGCAGCAGGTTTCCTTGCCGGAGAACACCGAGCAGACCATCGATCTGCGCCTGTCACAGTCAATCATCGGAGAGCTGCCACAACTTGAGGTGAACTTCAGTCACGTGGACTACCTGACCATCGAGGGGATCGGCAGCACTCAGGGTATACACAGTTTTCTAAAGTGCTTCTCCGGCTTGCGTCGCCTGGCGCTGCGCAATTTCCAGCTGGGCAACCTACCGGAGTCGATCAGCCGTTCGCCACAACTGCGCGAGCTGATTCTCAGCGACTGCAGCATCACCCTGACAGCCGAGAGCCAAACCACACTGGCGGCGTTGACTCAACTGAGAACCCTGGACCTGTTCAGGAATCCGCTCGGACTCACCCCCAACGTCGAAAAAATGCCCCGACTCAATTACATCGATGTGTCGGAGACCGGCATTTCCGAACTGCCACCCGGCCTGCTCACGCGCCCGCTATTGCGCACTGCGCTGCTCAACGACAACCAGATCCGGTCGTTGTCTCCCGCCCTTTTCGAGCTGCCCAACAACGTTCCGGAAGGCTTCGATCTGAGCGGCAATCCGATTGCCAGCGCAGACCGGGAGCGCATCAAACGCCATTTCAACGACACCCGCCAGGACTTCGGCGTAATGGCCGAACAGGCTGATCTGCTGCGCGTACAGGCGCTGTACACACACATGGATCTGGAACAGGCCAGTGAATTTTTCTATCTGCTACCCGGCACCCTGGTCGAGGGTCGAATCGAACTTGCACGACTCGAGCGTGAATACAGCGACTTGAGTAGCAACCTCGCCAATTGGGCGACCGACCACCCTGCCTTGCACCCGATCAGTGGCGAGCCCTTCACGATTGAGCAAGTGCTGAACGAGCACGCCGCACGTCACGAATTCAAATCGCTCATTGAGCAGTGCTGGCGCCGGGAAACCGAGCAAGACGAACCGGATCAGAACCTCCAGCCACTGCATGACTTGAACCTGGCGACGGTCATCCGCGGCGACTTGCCTGTACTCAATGCCGATTTCAGCCATGTCACCCATCTGTACCTCAGAAGCCTGCCGGGCCAGACGTTTGGAATCGACAGGTTTGTCGAGACGTTTGCCAGCCTCAGAGGGCTGACGATTTATCAATATCGGCTTGAACACATTCCGCCGGCGGTGTTTCGCATGGCTGAGCTGACCTATTTGTCGCTTTCACACTGCGAGTTGACGCTCACGCCGCAAAACGCCCTTGAGCTTGCGCAAATGGAGCGCCTCGATCACCTGGACTTGAGTGACAACCCGTTGGGCGAGACCCCGGATGTCAGCCAGATGACTAATCTGCAAACGCTGATGCTGGACAACAGCGGCATCACCAGCCTGCCGCCGGGCTTGCTGCAACTCGAACACCTGGAAATCGCCGACTTGAGCGACAACGCGATCACCCAGGTTCCCAGCGATATCCTGGAGTTGCCAGAAGAGCGTGCGGACAAATTCAGCCTGCGGAGCAATCCGCTCTCTGAGCTGAGCCTGCAACGGCTGATCGCCTACTTCAGAAAGCACCGCATCGATTTTGGCGTGGAAGCCGTCATCGAACGGGCGGAAATGGAGGTGTCCACGTCTGAAGATTCGGGGGTCGATGAGTGACGCTCAGCGGGTTCTGCCGGGGTGCGTCAACCGCGCTCCGGCGGCACTGACGACAGTTCGAACGGACTGCTGCTGCGCCGCTGGTTGCGATCTTCGCGCGGCGTGGCGCCGAAGAAGTTGCGATAGGCGCTGGAGAAATGCGGCCCCGAGGAGAAGCCGCAGGACAGGCCGATCTGGATGATCGACTTGCTGGTTTGCATCAACATCTGCCGGGCCTTGTTCAGGCGCAATTCCAGGTAGTACTGGCTCGGCACGCGGTTGAGGTATTGCTTGAAGATCCGCTCCAACTGCCGACGGGATACGCATACGTGCTGGGCGATTTCGTCGGTGGTCAGCGGCTCTTCGATGTTGGCTTCCATCAGCAACACCGCTTGGGTGAGCTTCGGATGGCTGGAACCGAGGCGGTTCTGCAGTGGAATGCGCTGGCGTTCACCGCCCTCGCGGATGCGCTCGACCACCAGTTCTTCGGACACCGCACCGGCCAGTTCTGCCCCATGATCACGGGCCAGCACCGCCAGCAGCAGGTCGAGTACCGACATGCCGCCACACGCGGTCAGGCGATCACGATCCCAGTCGAACAGGTGACTGGTGGCGATGACTTTCGGGAAGCGCTCGGCGAAATCGTCCTGCCAGCGCCAGTGCACGGCCGCGCGATAACCGTCGAGCAGACCAAGTTGCGCCAACGGATACACGCCCGCCGACAGGCCACCGATCACGCAACCGGCCCGCACCAGTTGCTTGAGCGCGCTGCTGAGTGCCGGGGCCAGGGTGGTCGGCGGCTCGTCGGCGAGCAGGAACAGTTTCTGGAAGTTTTCCAGCTTGCCGGTCCACGCCTCGCCCGGCAGTTGCCACGCCCCCTCGGCCGCAACGTCTGTCACGGTTTCGGCCTGGAGGAACGACAATTCGTAAACCACCTCCGGATGCACCCGCTGAGCAACACGCAAGGCCTCCTCCGCCAGCGCCAGCGTCAAAGCTTTAGTGCTGGGCCAAATCAGGAAACCAATTCGATGGGCAGTCATGGGCGGGCAATCCGAAACGAAGAACGGTGATGAAGGCATGGGCCAATGCTAGCCCGTAATCGAAGCTGTCGCAGGTCCATTGTGGGAGCGGGCTTGCTCGCGAAGGCGGTGGTTCAGGCAGCAATGATGTTGACTGATCGACCGTTTTCGCGAGCAAGCCCGCTCCCACAGGGGGACCGAGCCAGTCTTCAGGTCGCGAAGCATGACCTAATCTGGTGCATAACGGCAGCGATTACTTGAGGCTACCTGAGAGGAACTGCTGCAAACGCTCGGATTGCGGATTGACCAGCACTTCGCGCGGGTTGCCGCTCTCTTCCACGACACCTTTGTGCAGGAACACCAACTGGTTCGACACTTCACGGGCGAAGCCCATTTCGTGCGTGACCACGACCATGGTGCGGCCTTCCTGAGCGAGGGCCTGCATGACTTTCAGCACGTCACCGACCAGCTCCGGGTCAAGCGCCGAAGTCGGTTCGTCGAACAGCATCACTTCCGGCTCCATCGCCAGCGCACGGGCAATTGCCACACGCTGCTGCTCGCCACCGGACATGTGCCCCGGGAACGCATCTTTACGATGGGCCACGCCAACCTTGTTCAGGTAGTGCTCGGCTTTCTCGCGGGCTTCAGCCTTGGACACGCCCAGTACGTGGACCGGCGCTTCCATGATGTTTTCCAGCGCGGTCATGTGCGACCACAGGTTGAAATGCTGGAACACCATCGACAGGCGCGAACGCATGCGTTGCAGCTGTTTCGGATCAGCGGCTTTCAGCGCGCCGTCCTTGTTCGCTACCAGTTTCAACTCTTCGTTGTTGAGCAGGATCTTGCCCGCGTGCGGCTGCTCGAGCAGGTTGATGCAGCGCAGGAAAGTACTTTTGCCGGAGCCACTGGAGCCGATGATGCTGATCACATCGCCGGCTGCCGCTTTCAGGGACACGCCCTTGAGCACTTCGTGACTGCCATAGCGTTTATGCAGGTCTTGGACTTCAAGTTTGTACATGCGGTCGGTTCTCACAAAAACAGTCAGTCAGTCGTTGAGCAAGCGCCCGTGACGCAGCGCTTCGCGCCCCGCCACCTTGGCCAGCCAGAAACCGGGTTGGGCATAGCGCAGCCGTTCAATGGCAAACAGCACCCCGGACGTACCAGCACACACCGTGCTGACCCGATCGGACACAGGGTCGATCACTTCGAAAATCTCATCCCCGGCGTCAACCCACTCGCCAGGTTTACGCAGGAAACTCACCACACCGGGGTGCGGCGCCAACAGTAATTCAGTGCCTTCGAACGGCATGCCTTCGCACGCTTCGTTGGCCGGCTTCGGCCATTCGCCAGTGATCAGGCCTTGCTCGGCAAGGAACGCCAGAATGCCTTCAGCCCAGGCTTGCGCATCAACGCGGTCGGTATTGGCCTGACCGCCGAGCTCGACGGTGGTCGCCAGGCACGCCAGTGGGATCTGCGCGTCCGGAAACTGCCGCGACAGACGCAACCATGGCAACGAGCACGCTTCATCGAAGGAGCTGCCGCCGGAATCTTCCGCCAGCAAACCGACCTTCACATTCAGGTGCGCCGCCAACGAGCGCCACTGCGGCCAGTGCTGCGGCAGCGCATACATGTGCAGCGCGGCTTCAGCGTCGCAGTGCAAGTCCAGCACCACATCGGCAGTGCAGGCGTGGCTGAGCAAAACGCGCTGCATGCCTTGCAACTGACTGCTCGCTTCGGGCAACGCAGCCAGGTGATCAGCCATGGCCTGACGGATCAGCCGAATGTTGGCGTGCGGATCGTCACCGAGACGCTCGGCCAGCTTCTCCGCAACCGGTGCGCTCAGCTCGACGAAATCGCGGTTGAAATTCTTGCCGCTGCCCGCCTCGAAACGCCCCTGATGATTGCCTTGCAGCAACTGGCCGAGGCCCAGCGGGTTGGCGACCGGCACCAGCTCGATCACGCCGTTGAGCAGGCCCTGGGCTTCGAGTTCGCCGAGACGCTTTTTCAGCTCCCAGGCGGTGCGCATGCCGGGCAGTTCGTCGGCGTGCAGGCTGGCCTGGATGTAAGCCTTGCGCTCGCCGCTGCCGAAGCGGAAGACCGAGATCTTGCGCTCGCTGCCCAGGTGGCTCCACGGCAATACGTGGTCGATGCGTTCCATATCAGTGCTTCCGCGGGGCCAGGTAGCTCAACCAGCGGCGCTCGGCCAGCTTGAACAGCTTCACCAGAATGAAGGTCAGGCACAGGTAGAACACGCCGGCGGTGATGTACGCCTCGAACGGCAGGTAGTACTGCGCGTTGACGGTACGGGCCGCGCCGGTGATGTCGATCAGGGTCACGATGGACGCCAGACTGGTGGTCTGCAGCATCATGATCACTTCGTTGCTGTACTGCGGCAGCGCCCGGCGCAGGGCCGATGGCAACAGGATGCGCTTGTACAGTTTGAAGCGCGACATGCCCATGGCCTTGGCGGCTTCGATCTCGCCGTTCGGCGTGGCCTTGAGGCTGCCGGCAATGATCTCGGCGGTGTAGGCGCTGGTGTTGATCGCGAACGCCAGGCACGCACAGAATGTCGCGCTGGACAGCCACGGCCACAAGAAGCTTTCACGTACTGCTTCGAACTGCGCCAGACCGTAGTAGATCAGGAACAGCTGCACCAGCATCGGCGTGCCGCGGATCACGTAGGTGTAGAGCCACGCGGCGCCATTAACGATCGGGTTCTTCGAGACGCGCATCAGGCCCAGCGGCAGTGCCGCCAACAGACCGAACAACAGCGACAGCGCGAGCAGTTTGAGGGTGGTCAGCAGGCCGCCGAGGTACAGCGGCATGGCCTCCCAAATGACGTTGTAGTCGAAGATCATAGATCAGCCGCCCTTACGCCTACCGAGTAGCGCTTCTCAAGGTGACGCAGCGCCAGCAACGAGACACTGGTAATCACCAGGTACATCGCCGCCACTGCGAGGAAGAAGGTGAAAGGCTCGCGGGTGGCATCCGCCGCCTGCTTGGCCTTGAACATCATGTCTTGCAGACCGACCACTGAAATCAGCGCGGTGGCCTTGGTCAGCACCAGCCAGTTGTTGGTGAAGCCAGGGATCGCCAGACGAATCATCTGCGGCACCATCACCCGGAAAAACACCTGAAAACTGCTCATGCCGTAGGCCATACCGGCTTCAGCCTGGCCCTTGGGGATCGCCATGAACGCGCCACGGAACGTCTCCGACAGGTACGCACCGAAGATGAAACCGAGGGTGCCGATACCGGCGGCCAGCGGGTTCAGGTCGATGTAGTCGTCATAACCGAGCATCGGCGCAACACGGTTGAGCAAGTCCTGACCGCCGTAAAAGATCAGCAGGATCAGCACCAAGTCGGGAATCCCGCGGATCACCGTGGAATACAGATCGCCCAGCCACGCCAGCCAACGAATCGGCGACAGGCGCAACGCGACCCCGATCAGCCCGAGAACGATGGCCAGGGCCATGGACGACAAGGCGAGCTGAAGCGTCAGCCATGCGCCATCGAGGATGACAGCCCCGTAGCCTTTCAACATGATTCAGGTCCTCGAAAGTTGGGATGAAAAAATGGCGCAAACCGCAGAGATCCTGTTGCTTGCGCCATTTCTGACTTGTCGCAGAGACGTGTTACTTGCCGTAGATATCGAAGGCGAAGTATTTGTCCTGGATGGCTTTGTATTTACCGTTTTCACGGATGGCCGCGATGGCCGCGTTGATCTTGTCTTTCAGCGCGTCGCCCTTGCGCACCGCGATGCCTACGCCATCGCCGAAGTATTTGACGTCGGTGAACTGCGGGCCGACGAAGGCGAAGCCTTTGCCGGAATCAGTGTTCAGGAAGCCGTCTTGCAGCAGAGTGGCGTCAGCCACAGTACCGTCGAGGCGACCAGCAGCCACGTCGAGGTAGATTTCGTTCTGCGAGCCGTATGGCTTGATCTCGGCACCCAGCGGGGCCAGGACTTCGCGGGCGAAACGCTCGTGGATCGAACCACGTTGTACACCGATGTTTTTGCCCTTGAGCTCAGACAGGTTGTCGCTGACAACGGTGCCCTGCTTCATGACCAGACGGGCCGGGGTGTTGTAGTACTTGTTGGTGAAGTCCACGGATTTCTTGCGGTCTTCAGTGATCGACATCGACGACAGGATCGCGTCGATCTTGCGCACTTTCAGTGCCGGGATCAGACCGTCGAACTCTTGCTCGACCCACTGGCACTTGACCTTCATTTCTTCACACAGGGCATTGCCGATGTCGTAGTCGAAACCAACGATGCTGCCATCCGGCGCTTTCGAAGCGAACGGAGGGTACGCCGCTTCGATACCGATCTTCAGAGGTTTTTCATCAGCGAAGGAATTCAGCGACAGCACGGACAGTGCCAGGGCGCCAAGCAGCACAAGTTTCTTCATCTTGGGACTCCATCGGTAAAGGGCAAAAACGGCAGAGTGAGCGACAGCCCAATATGCGAATGGGTGAATCGGGAAAGCGGCGCAGCATCGGTGGGAAATTTCCCATTGAAACCCTCGGGGTTTTCAACGTCAGCCACGATGAGCGAGTGATCGGCATTCTAACGACAGGCCCGAAGCCGATATTTCTTCAATGCGACAACTAATTACAGATGCACAGAGAAACCCGCTTGAGCGCATTGACAGCCTTGCAGATTCATGCAAGAGCGAAAGACAGTGAACCGATCTATGCTGCAAATTGCGGGCCTATTATTCGCAAACCCTTCTAATCCGGCAAGCGCAGCGTTGTGTCTTATTTTTCACCGGGGGGTTTAAGGCTCTAAAACGGGGCGATGCGTTTCCCTTCGCCCCCGCGGCGGGGCGGGCGGTTACACATTTGGTTACTCGGGTAGGCATGGGTAACAGCGGGAAATGGCTTGCACAGGAAATCGATAATTATTGGTTGGGTGGGTTTGGGTTTCTGACAGGGGATTACTGCGGCGTCTGACAGATTGCCTTCGCGAGCAAGCTCGCTCCCACAGTGGCCCTGCATTCTTTCAGACGGACCGCGATCAACCTGTGGGAGCGAGCTTGCTCGCGAAGAGGCCAGCAAAACCACCACAAACCCACCAGACAAAATAGCCCCGGCTGGACTGCATTCTTCCAGACAGACCACACATCAACCTGTGGGAGCGGGCTTGCTCGCGAAGGGGCCAGCCCTGCCACCCCAAAACCTCCAGACACAAAAAAGCCCCACCCGGCATCACCGGACAGGGCTTTTCAATGCATCAGACAGGCTTAAGCCACATTCATCGTCTTGTGCGTATCAATCAAATGCTGCACCACACCCGGATCCGCCAGGGTCGAGATATCCCCCAACCCATCGTACTCAGCCGTAGCAATCTTGCGCAGAATCCGCCGCATGATCTTGCCCGAACGGGTCTTCGGCAGCCCCGGCGCCCACTGAATCACGTCCGGCGAAGCAATCGGGCCGATCTCTTTGCGCACCCAGTTCTTTAGCTCCAGGCGCAGTTGCTCGCTCGGCTCTTCGCCATTCTTCAGGGTGACGTAGACATAAATGCCCTGCCCCTTGATGTCATGCGGCACACCGACCACCGCCGCTTCGGCGACTTTCGGGTGCGCAACCATCGCGCTTTCGATCTCGGCGGTGCCCATGCGGTGGCCGGAGACGTTGAGCACGTCGTCGACACGCCCGGTGATCCAGTAGTAACCATCGGCGTCACGCCGCGCACCGTCACCGGTGAAGTACATGCCACGGAAGGTCTTGAAGTAGGTGTCGACGAAGCGGTCATGGTCGCCATACAGCGTGCGTGCCTGACCCGGCCACGAATCGAGAATCACCAGATTGCCCTCGGCCTCGCCCTCGATGATGTTGCCGAGGTTGTCGACCAGCGCCGGTACCACGCCGAAGAACGGACGTGCCGCCGAACCCGGCTTCAGTGCATGCGCCCCCGGCAGCGGGCTCATCATGTTGCCGCCGGTTTCGGTCTGCCACCAGGTATCAACGATCGGGCAACGGGACTTGCCGACATTCTTGTAGTACCAGTCCCAGGCTTCCGGGTTGATCGGCTCGCCGACCGAACCGAGCAGACGCAGGCTGCTGCCATCCGCGCCCTCAACGGCAGCGGTGCCGGACGCCATCATCGCGCGGATCGCGGTCGGCGCTGTGTAGAGGATGTTGACCTTGTGCTTGTCGACGATCTTCGCCACCCGGGTGATGTCCGGGTAGTTCGGCACGCCTTCGAACAGCAGCGTGGTCGCGCCATTGGCCAGCGGGCCGTAGACGATGTAGCTGTGGCCGGTGACCCAGCCGACGTCGGCGGTGCACCAGTAGATTTCGCCCGGACGGTAGTCGAACACACGCTCGTGGGTCATCGCCGCGTACAGTAGATAACCGCCGGTGGTGTGCTGCACGCCCTTCGGCTTGCCGGTCGAGCCGGAGGTATAAAGGATGAACAGCGCTTCTTCGGCGCCCATCTCTTTTGGCGCGCAGACGGTGCCCGCCACTTTCATCAGGTCTTCGTACCAGATGTCGCGATGCTGGTTCCACTTGATGTCGCCGCCGGTGCGCTTGCACACGATGACTTTCTGGATGCTGCTGGTTTCCGGGTTGGTCAGCGCATCGTCGACGTTGGCTTTCAGCGAGATCTTCTTGCCGGCACGGATGCCTTCGTCAGCGGTGATCACCACTTTCGATTTGCAGTCGATGATCCGCCCCGCCAGGGCTTCCGGCGAGAAACCACCGAACACCACCGAATGAATCGCGCCGATCCGGGTACAGGCCAGCATGGCGACCACGGCTTCGGGGATCATCGGCATATAGATAGTCACCACGTCGCCGCGGTGCACGTCCTGACCACGCAGGGCGTTGGCCAGTTTGCAGACTTGTTCGTGCAGTTCGCGGTAAGTGATGTTGCGACTTTCGGAAGGATCGTCGCCTTCCCAGATGATCGCGATCTGATCGCCGCGCTCGGCCAGATGACGGTCGAGGCAGTTGTAGGAAACGTTCAGGGTGCCGTCGGCGAACCATTTGATGTCGACATGGTGATCGTCGAAGGACGTCTGCTTCACCGTGGTGAAAGGCTTGATCCAGTCGAGGCGCTTGGCTTGCTCGCGCCAGAAACCGTCAGGGTTGACGACCGACTGCTGGTACATGGCTTTGTAGGTCGCCTCGTCAGTCAGCGTATTGGCCAGAACCTCGGGACGAACGGGATACAGAGAAGCCGCACTCATCTTTCTTACCTCGGTGGAATAGTTGTTTTTGTATGACCCCGTTGTAGCCGGGCCGGGCCCATAGAACCATTCGACGATGGTAGTAACAAGCCCCTACAAAACATGGCGATACCCAGACAGCAAGCCCGACGCACTACCCCCAAACACCCCAAACCCCTTGTAGGAGCTTGCCTGCAAGCGATCCAGACAACTCGGTTCCCCAGACAAATTGCATCGCCAGAAAAGGCTCTTCCCCACCCTGACGACCGATTGTTACCAAAACCGCGAAAAGTGTTTATCAAAACCCCACCTGTTTACCCCCACCCCTCCTCCCTAAAATCCACCTCGCCGACAAGGCAAACGCGATTAACAACGTTACAGCCCCCACGAAGGCCGTTAATCCAGCTCTCAAGTAATAACTGCAAATGATGAAGTTCCACACGCAACCCTAAAAAGGTTGCGTGACCCCACTCGACCTCAAAAAGGTAAATCTGAAATGAAAGCTTTATTGGTTCTGGCCCTCAGCAGTCTGTGCGCAACCGCCATGGCAGACGAGGTCCCGACTGATGTCGCACAGCAACAACCGGTGATCGAGGAATACACTTACTCCACTCACCTGGACATCGCCAAAGTTGTATCGATGAGCGAAGTGCCGAATGTCTGCGAAGTGGTACCGGCCAAAATGGAGTACGACGACTCCAAGGGTCAGCGCCACATCCTGCGTTACAGCGTCATGGGCAACGGCTGCACCAATTGATGATCGAGACTGCACCGAATCGGACCGCTCAGCGCCTCATTTGAGGGTCGATTCCAGCCCGGCTTCGGTCGGGCTCAGTTGTGTCTGGAGTCGTCAAAAATGCTTGCAAAACACTAGATGTAGTGAAAAACCGGTTTTTTTGTTCGTTTTTTGAGCAAATCCACAATCGCGAGATTTTTGCGAAAAAAAATCTATCCCCGGCAAAGCCCTGTAAACCCGCACTCTCATCGAAAAACCACCCTCCTCGACCGCTCCATGCGCGGATTCGCCTCAGCACAGCCGTGTTTTTTTCCCTATAATGCCGCCCTAATCGGGTCAGCAATATTCCCTTACAGGGAGCAAAAGCCATTCTGAAGCCCCGCAGCAGCGTCAACGCTGATCTGCGCCCGTCAGAGGCTCTCGGAAACCCGTACAAAATTCTGTTTTATTGCCTGCCTTGGCTGCCGCAAAAAACGATTCCTTAAGATCCAACGCGGTCTGTACGACCGTGTGAACAACCAACCAATCAGGTTTCACACGGGGCGACAGGCCCTCACGCAGGAGACGACACGTCATGCTGAGCTGGGACGAATTCGACAAAGAAGACAGTGAAGTAGCAACCGTGAAAGGCGCCAACGCCGGCCACGCTACTGAAGCCAACATGGACCGCCTCGACAGCGCCGGCGGTGCCGCAGCGCTGGAAGCCCGCGCCGTGACCGCCGACGACTCGGCCGCCGTGGCCCGCGCCAAGGCAGCACTGGATTCCCTCGACGTCGCCGAAGGCCTCGCCGAACTCGAAGGCGCCTCCGCCCGTGTCGCCGTTGACGAAAAGCGCATGATCAACTGCCGCGCCGACCTCAACCAACTCGTACCCTTCAAGTACGACTGGGCCTGGCAGAAATACCTGGACGGCTGCGCAAACCACTGGATGCCGCAAGAAGTCAACATGACCGCCGACATCGCCCTCTGGAAAAACCCGGAAGGCCTGACCGACGACGAGCGCCGCATCGTGATGCGCAACCTCGGCTTCTTCTCCACCGCCGACTCCCTGGTTGCCAACAACCTGGTGCTGGCCGTGTACCGCCTGATCACCAACCCGGAATGCCGCCAGTACATCCTGCGCCAGGCGTTCGAAGAGGCGATCCACACCCACGCCTACCAGTACTGCATCGAATCGCTGGCCATGGATGAAGGCGAGATCTTCAACATGTACCACGAGATCCCGTCGGTCGCCAAAAAGGCAGCCTGGGGCCTGAAATACACCCGCTCGATCTCCGATCCGAAGTTCGAAACTGGCACCCCGGACACCGACAAAGAACTGCTGCGCAACCTGATCGCCTACTACTGCGTTCTGGAAGGCATCTTCTTCTACTGCGGCTTCACCCAGATCCTCTCCATGGGCCGCCGCAACAAAATGACCGGCGTCGCCGAGCAGTTCCAGTACATCCTGCGCGACGAATCCATGCACCTGAACTTCGGCATCGACGTGATCAACCAGATCAAAATCGAAAACCCACACCTGTGGGATGCCGAGATGAAGGAAGAAGCGACCCAGATGATCCTGCAGGGTACGCAACTGGAGATCGAATACGCCCGCGACACCATGCCTCGCGGCGTACTGGGCATGAACGCGGCGATGATGGAGGACTACCTGAAGTTCATCGCCAACCGTCGTTTGTCGCAGATTGGTTTGAAGGAAGAGTACCCAGGGACGACTAACCCGTTCCCTTGGATGAGCGAGATTATGGACTTGAAGAAAGAGAAGAATTTCTTTGAGACGAGAGTGATCGAGTATCAAACTGGTGGTGCGTTGAGCTGGGATTGATATAAATTCTTGACCACAAATCACAAACAAAGCCCCGAGCATGGGGCTTTGTTATTGCGAAACAACCAAGCTTGGCAGTTACGAAGTCGCCTCTTTAATTAGTCTCAAATGAGTGTATTCAGAAAAAACACTTACGACATTTTTTACAGTATTACTTCTGAGCGCCGCCAACCCTTCAACTGATGTAGTACTCCAAACATCCCACATACACAAAGCATCGACAATAGAAACCATTTTACTTTCAACGCCTGCATCCAGCGCATCTAGCAACAACGGCTCCTTATCTTTCAACTTCATAGTTACATAACGAAGAGCTGGTATTAGAAGCTCATTCATCCACCAACCAATTGCTCCACCTAGAAAAAACGTTTGAGTCCGCTGCTTCTGGATCGGATCTTTTTCCCAATTAGGGGGTAGCATATTTTTCACTATTTGATTGAGAATAATTATTATATTCTCTCGTTCAGTATCTCTACCTCCTGAAGCGTCCATATCTATTCCGAGTAATTCAGAGCACAACAACGGGGCAATCATTCGATCAATAACCATCCGATCCGTAGTAGGCGCGCCTAAGGCCCCAGGCTTTACGAATGCAGCTAACTCATTATCTCCGTCAAAAAACACCAATCGCTGAAGTTCTTGCTGATAAAGCTTTTTTATCGCTGCACGCTCTATCTTAGGTTGCATGGCAACGAATCCCTGCTCAGTTCTTTTCGTATCCTTGTACTCATCTAGCAATCGTGAAATTACATCTCCTAGCTTCGCTAAAGTATCAGATCTAGTCAGCGGCTGTTTCTTTATTTCTTGCTGGATTTTCACGACAAGCTCTTGCAACATAGCTTTATCAGGTTCGATATAAACCTTAAATGACCCGGTCTTTCTTCCCAACAGAATTTGAGCCGTGCTTTTATGCTGCCCATCAAATTGCAGTAAAGCACCAGCCTTCTCGCCATGCATTACGAGACGACAGTTACTGGGCTCATGAATTGGACGACTAACAAAATCAAGAGCTAGACGTCGAACATGGGGGTAAGAGACAAGCCGAGGCTGAATTTCTTTATCATTCGAAACATATTCAAACGGAATCTCTGCATAAAAGTACTCAGTCCCCGTAGCCACATCTCGAGACACAGTAGAAGCAAACTGATCAGAACCAAAACTGAGTACAATTGTGTCGCCATCCCTATCAACTGAAACAGGTTGCCGACCATTAGCCACATACTTTTCAATGACATTATCAAACGTGATTGATTTTTTTTCTTCCGAAAAAACTCTAAATCCTACAATCGGTCGCGCCACCTCAAAAGGAAGATCTTTCCTGCTTGCATTGCAAGAAAGATGCGCTAGATACAGATTACTTAAAACATTTCCACCGACTCCACTGACACTTTCAGGAATTCTATGATCAGCGACGTTTAGATCAGCATTATTACTTAATGCCTGTCCGCAAAGAGCACAAAGCCCGGAGGATTTCATCCACAGAGAATCCTCAGCTCCGTTTCTTTCTGACGGATCAAGCTTTGAAAGAATGCTTCGTGAAATTTTGAAAAGAGATTTAGTTTTCTCTTTTTTGGTAACGCTAGCCTTGGCCATACCCCCTCCTAAGCTCGTATCCCCGAGCAATTTTTTCCGCCCCCATCATCAACGGAGCGCCATGTGTGGTCAAGATCAGCCTCCTACTCTTTATTTAAAGATCGGGGGATGATTTCAGCCTCGCGAGTTGCACCAAAAAACACTCACTTATCAAGGTACTTCCGAATACCCAGAATGGATTGAACTTTCATACGAGCGCCTGACTATTTCTTACGCACTCTATGAAATCACTCAATCCTAGCAACCAACCTTGCTGCTCTTCTGAATAAGTTCTTTGAATTGGCAACGGAACAACTAAATTTAAACCATGCGACTTCATTTCATTTGTTTGGCGTTCGCTAATTGCAGCCTCTAGAGTAATCAAATGCTTTGATTTAACACGGTATGCTTCACTCAAAACTTGCCGCCATCGATCTTTACAAGTCGTCTTTGCTCCCAACATCATAAGTTTCTCAAGCGGGAATTCCGGATCACGATATTGCATAAAGCCAGGAAAAACAAAGTCAGGCTTTGAATTATTTTCAGTTGTAAACCCCTTACCACCTCCCTGTTGAAAATTTAAACCATGCAGCTTAAATATGCAGCTTAAATGCCCTTCAAAAGCGTGACCCACGCGTGATTTTCTTCGATTCTGCACACTTAACGAGAAAGATATAAAAGCTTCAACATCCTCCCCCTCACATCCAAAACCTTTACGTAAGCGCTGCTGGACTAAATATCGCTCATAAATTCGAAAAAGTTTCTCTTCATGCTCCATCCACCCAACAATTGCATTATCTGGAGAGCCAACAGGATCTATAATGTCTGTCAAACTTTTTCTCGCATAATCAGAGAAAATTGACGTAGAGGGAAACTTATCTCCGCCGAAATCTTTAATCAGTCGGGATAACCATTCATCGTCCTCTGCATCTTTATGGCCCAAATCAAGGCCAAGCCCCTCCAACATGAGCCTTAAAGGGAGGAGCAACGCCACATTATCTAAAGAGCCCGCCTTAACTCTGCCGCTGACATGATCCAGTCCAAACAAAAGTCTCAGCTGATTTTCTATTGTCCCCCCTGGCGGAGTGAAAACCATCAAAAGTGAACCATCGCGCATTTTTGCGATAAGTAAAAAATCCCCCTCCGAAATCAATTCCGTAACAGAGTTTGGATAATAATAAAGGCGATACTCTGGATCTCGTTTTGAATCATAGCTTCTTACGTCGTACCAAGTAACACGCCCCTCACTAACTTCAGGCGCCAATGACTCATCGGTAATATAAACTTGTTTTGCTCTGAACCGAATCTTCTCATGTTCTTTGGGTGTACCCAAGAACCTCATAAAGCCGGCAGACGGGAGCCCTCCGATTTCATGCTGATTTGATTTATTCGGATTAGCATCGACCGCGCGCAAATATTTAGCCGCCACGCCCTCAAAGTAATCGCTAGTTTTGTCCTTATACATCCTCGCCCCTTAGAACCTAGCCCTACGATTATGTAAAAAAGCGCAAGTCTCTAGTTTTTATACAGTCGAATTTTCTTGAATCTGCATATACTTATCACCGTTTTCTAGCCAGCCAACTACCTGATCCATCAAAGACGGCAGCTGTCCCTTGACTGCTGACCTAACCGCGCATTCCCAAATCAGAAGAACGCGCCACCCCGACACCAGCAAAGCATTTACTTGCAATGCATCTCTATCGCGATTTTTCTGGATTTTGTCAATCCAGAATGCAGATCTAGTCTTAGGAACTTTAAAGTAACGACATGAATGCCCATGCCAGAAGCAGCCATGGACGAAGACCACAGCCTTGTATTTTGGTAAAACCAGATCAGGTTTACCGGGGAGATTATTGACGTGAATGCGGTAGCGAAACCCACGGGCATGCAAAGCCCTGCGAATCGAAACCTCTGGCTTGGTATTTTTACCTTTGATGCCAGACATCATTCGAGATCGGGTTACGGCATCTACAACATCGACCAAGCCTCACCTCCATACACTCGATAGCTCAGCTCCTTTGTATACCCCTAGAGACTTCAAACTCAAGGTTCGCTTTGAGCTATCTAATGCATTGCTGGACGGAGTCGACGAGAAAAAAATCACTCCAAACCTTGGATAGAGATGTCTCCGCTTACTCTGGAAGGGCAAACTCCAACTGCGGTCTTTCCTCTTCCGCATTTTTTTCCTTTGCGGCCAATATCCGATCCTTCATCAACCGAGCTACAGCCTCAAAAACGGGGACTGCCACTGAGTTGCCAAACTGGCGATACGCTTGGGTGTCGGATACAGGGATCACAAATTTGCTTTCCCCCGGCTTGTCAAAACCCATCAGGCGCGAGCACTCATGCGGAGTCAATCGGCGAGGGCGATTGAGCTGATTCAATTCACTGTTGAAATCCAAGGTATCCACAAACCCACGGTCAACCAGGATTTCCGACCCATCCTTGTGATATCTCGCCGACAGCGTTCGTGCGACATCGTTTGGACGAGTCAAGCCAAAGCCAAAGCCATTGCCTTTCTCGCGATGCTTTTCGGCATAACGGTAGAGATAGTCCCAAAGCTTTGGCGTGAGGATGTATTTCTCATCCACATCCTTATCAAGCAGATCACCGAAGCTAGGTCGCTGCTTCGGTATGTGCTTGCTGATGTCGCGCAACGTGAATCCTTGGTGAACATTGAGATCACGGCGGAAACCGACCAGCACGATACGCTCACGATGCTGCGGCACGAAGTGCTTGGCATCGATGACCTTCGGGTCTGATCCTTTTGGCGCATTTACATCTGCAACCTCGTAGCCCAATTCATCCAGCGCTTCGCAAATGATTCGGAACGTATTGCCCTTGTCATGGCTTTTCAGGTTTTTCACGTTCTCAAGCAAGAATGCAGCCGGGCGTTTCGCGGCAATTATCCGCGCCACATCGAAAAACAGAGTGCCTTGGGTCTCACACTCGAAACCGTGCTTGCGCCCCAAAGAGTTCTTCTTGGAAACACCTGCAAGCGAGAACGGCTGGCATGGGAAACCTGCCAACAAAACGTCGTGATCAGGAATTTCGCGATCAATGTTCTTGTACGCTTCTTCGTCGCTGACTTCGAGCTTGTCCGAAAGCGTGACCGAGCGGATGTCGAGATTGAAGCGGTGACGAGCCGGATCGCAGAAGTGGTTGGCCTTGTAGGTCTTGACCGCGTACTTGTTCCATTCGGACGTGAACAAGCACTCGCCACCGATGGCTTCAAACCCTTTCCTGATACCGCCAATGCCGGCAAAAAGATCGATAAAGGTGAATGAAGGTTTGTGGTTCAACCGCTTGGGTAGCAGATCCTTCAGACGAGTGAATTCAATGTGAGAGAGCTTAGGCGAAGCCTTGCCCTTGATCCATCGATTGATGGTTTCACGGCACCAGTGACTCGGGCTCACATCGTTGAGAATTTCGGCCAACTGCCCTTGGTCGTAGATCTCCAGCAGCTTGTGCAGTAACGCAAGGTCGGTAACAGGATGGGTATCAGGCTCATAAGAATCCGAGGTCGTTTCGCCCAAGGATTCAAAAGATGCTGTTTCAAAAAGATTCATGAGCCGGAATTTCCTCTGGGTCAAAGCTGTGACGAATGGTCACCATTCTAGCCCTAGAAAATCCAAAGTAAATGAAATTTCCCGTAATCCGTGAGATCAGTCATGGCGACACGGGTTGGGTGAATTGGAAGAACAGCGGCGACCAAATACTGGATATAAACACAGCATAATTTACTCTGCACCATTGTCCAGATTTCGTTTTACCTCACGATAAGTAGGAAAAGTCGCTGGTTGACGACCATCCCTGTTCCCCCTACCCTCAGCTCCGAGCCTAAGAAACTCTACAAACCAGAGCGGTCCTCCGCACCCGACAGTCATGCGGCTTTTTTTCGTCTGCGGTTTCTCTACGCCTGCGAAAAGTCCCGTTATGTCGGGAGTGGGCGAATACAAGACCCGAAAGGGGAATATGTCCGGCCCGTCTCTGGTGGGTTTCTTAGCTCCCGACACCCTAACGAATGCCCTAAGAAAGCAGCCAGAGGTAAATGGAAATGCCTGACTATCCAACCTTCATGATGAAGGTGAATCGCTGTACTCGCCGTTCGAATCCCGTGCTTCCAGGTCTGGAGGCATGCCATGTCTGAACCATTTCTCCCAACTCGTTTCACTCGTAACAAAACCCATCTGCACGCCCTTCTGGTCGAGAACCAGGCGTGGTTCTGCGTCCATGAGCTGGGCCGGTTGATGGGCAAACATCTTGATGAACGCCAGTTGCGCAAACTCGACGCGGATCAGCGTCAGATGATGTGCGTGGAGACCTATGGCGAAACCGAGGACCACATGATGGTGAGTGAGTCCGGTGTGTATGCACTGCTGATCTATCACTACTGTCCTGAGTACCGGCAGCTTCGTGAGTGGCTGACGCATCAGGTCGTGCCTGCGCTGCGTGATGCTCGTCCGGCGCGCTCGGTTGAGCGGCCGACACTGAGTGTTTTGAGTTGGCCACAGATGTCGCTGAGCACTCTGCATTGGCAGGACGAGCCGTGGATTCGGTTGCGGGATATGCCTTGTTTGCTGGCGGAAGATCCGTTCAATCGGCAGGAGTCCTGGTGGCGTAAGACTTCGCGATTGTTGCGTGGTTGCTGAGGGTTTCAAGATCCGCTGTTTGAGGTTCAAGCAGCGGATTTTTTGTAGCTCAAAATCCTTTTTTTGGAGGGATGACGCCCACCTCCCCATACACTCTGCACTGACACCCAAATCAAACAGCGACAATTCCTAACCTGATCCAAGACCCGTCCTACAGCCTCAAAGCATCACCTTCGTTAACGTCGCCCGGCTTCATTCCGGTGCGACCTATAAATGAACGAAAGGATGATCAGTGGCTGGCAAAAAGGATATTCCCCGGGTCAGGAACCCACCTTCAGGGGACGGGCATCACGTCACCTACCGGTTCATGAACGCGACCGAACTGGCCGAGCGCGAAGCCACACAGAACGCTTACGAGGCCATGCTGGCCCGGCAGGATGCTTTTGAGCGCAGCCGGCAGGTCGCAGCCAAAAAAAACGACGCGGTCCGGGCCGGATGCGTGTTCGCAAAGTCTTGCAAACTGCCGGACGCGATCATTGATTACTCGAATCCCTCCGGGATGGTGCCGACCGACAGCCTGAAGGATTATGGCGAATTCTCACTGCTCGGCGCCCGTGAAGCCGATGACGCTGGGCTGCACAACCTGCAAACCATCAGCGGAAATACCGTCGCACTTGGCCTTGGACGCCTTGCACTTCGCAGCCCGGCACTCGCTACGCCAACGGCAGGTCTGGGAGCAGCCATCGGCGCCACCAGTGCTGCACTCATGACCAGCATGGTCGCTTTGCTCTGGACACCCAGTCTGGGTGATAGCGCTCTCTACACCGAGGAACAATTGCGCGCCCTCAAGCAGGCCCGCACCCGTGTTCGCCTGCGCATTGAGCAGCAATCCGATGGCGTTCTGAAAGGTTATGCCTTCTACACCGGCAAGAACCGGGATTGGGAAATGGTTGAGGTCGTGAAACTTGAGACCCGCGACACTCAGTACGTCGCCAACCTGGGTGAAGGCGTCGAGCTGATCTGGACACCCGCCGTAGACGGCTCCGACATCCTCGGCATTCCGGCTCTGGAAGCCGCCCCGCAGACACCGCATATCTGGGTTTACCCGCCAACGAAAGCGGCGAACGACATCCTTGTGAATCCGGTTTACCCACCGGAATACAAGGATTTCATTCTGGTGTTTCCGGAGAGTTCGGGGGTAAGGCCGGTTTATATTGTGGTGAGTGCCTCTGATCACAAATATCATCCGGCACCGCCTAGACTTGTAGCGTTCCCGGATGCGATCAAGGCAGATCGTAAGACTTCCGTTAAAGGAGGCGGCGGGCTTAGAAAGCGATGGAAAACCAGAAAAGGACTGATTTTTGAATGGGACTCACAACACGGTACTGTCGAAATGTATGACAAACGAGGTCGCCATCTCGGTGAGTATGACCCAGCAACTGGCGCGCAAACCAAACCAGCGGATGGCACGAGGACAGTAGAACCATGATCTATCTAATCGAGGCATTTGATAAAGAAAGCGGTTTCCTGACTTTTGAAGAGGAACTCCCAAGTGGATCAGATCAGGCGATAAAAACCATCATGGGATGGACGGCGGAACAGCAAGGATGGGAGGGATACGATCTCTCGCACGAACAGCTTGGAGCCCTGGAAAAACTACTGGGGAAAAAAATCTATAACCCTACTTATAAATTCCAGCTCAGCTGCAATGTGTAAACGATGGTTCTGACACCCCCAAACAAACCGCCCTCTCCAAAGAGAAGGACGGAACCATGACTCATGTAATTTATGCGTTTGATCGATCCACCGAAGCTCTGATTTTCGAAGTGCCTATCTTGGCAGAGAATATCGAGCAGCTGCGAGCCATCATGAAATGGAATGACGCAGAAAACGAACTCTACGGTTACGATCTTGATTTTCAGCAGCTAGCACAACTGGAAGCGTTAACCGGAAGATCCTTCTACGATCCTCAATACGATTACCAACTCGCTAGCTACGGAAACTAAAAAATTTAGTCTCCTACACCGTCATGCGTGGTTGCTGTCGGGATCAACGATTGAGTTGATCCCACCAATCGCCAGCAGGCTGGCTTCCACAGGTTTTGCATCATCCTGAAAACAATCAGTGCAACCCGCGCCGCCTGCCGCTATTAATACCCCTCCCCCACTCAAGGATCCGAGCCCCACCATGAAATTCGATCTCGCCTACTGCCTCAGTCTCGACGACAAGTTGTCGATCTATGACGTTCGCGATCTCAATTTCGATGAGACAGTGGCGTTCGATTCTGCGAAGGAACACTTCCAGTGCCCCAACGATGCCTGTCGTTCGGCGTTTGATGCCTCCAACGAGTTGGGCACGTTCAACGCGAAGAACGTGAATTATGTGCGCACGCCGCACTTCAAGAACTTGCCCGGTACGCAGCATGTAGCGCGTTGTCCGTATGTGAGTTTGAAGGCGTCGGCGTCCGGGGTTGAGACGGCGGATGGCGAAGTGGATGACGGGCGGGAGGAGCATTTTCCGTCGGAGTTGTTGCTGACGCGGCGTGAGTATGTGCGCAAGCCTGCTGCGCCTGCGGGTGCGGCGGATGTGTTGCGGGATGATCCGGTGCGGGTGGCGCAGGTGAGTTCCAGGGAGTCGCCGGGGCGTGAGACGGCGCCGGACAAGACCAGTGTGTTTGCGCATCCGGTGGAGTGTTTTGTGTCGAACTTCGCCGACAAGGAGTTGCTTAAGCGCATGCCGTTGAAGATCGGTGAGCACACGGCGCCTTATGGCTCGTTCTTCAAGAAGATCGAGTATCTGACGGACAACAAGGGGCTGATCTACTGGGGCAAGATCAAGGAGATCAAGGATTACACCCAGAGTTTTCGCATCGATTTCGAGCAGAAGGTCTGGTTCAAGCAGGCGGATGAGGCGAAGAAGAAGCCGTATTCGGTGAACGTTTACTTGAGCAAGAAGTTGATCGACAACTACCGCAAGCGCAAGGCGTTTCTGGAAGAGATCAAGCATGCGATCGACAGCGACAAGGAGTTGTTCTGTTTCTTCTATGGCGTGACGCCGGAGTTGAAGCAGGTGCCGAGCAAGAAGAACCCCGAACAGACGTTCGGGGTGTTCAGTGCCAACATCGAGAACCTGGATCACTTTATTGTGCGGGAGGCGCCGGGGTTGGCGTGATGGTTAGCCTTTGGGCAACTGCATTTTGGCAGCGCCACGGTGCTGGTTGACCAGCGAGTACGGCAGCACTGACCAATCGGGGTTGTCGCAGTTACGTTGGTAACGGGCGAAGTAAGCGCCCAGGTAAATCCCCTTCGGCGTGAAGTGCCAGTTGGAATAACCCCAGACGCTTTCATCGGTGTAATCGCAGTTGCCATCGTCTTCGGCGGGCTTCTTCATCTCTTCGGGATAGAGCGTGGAGAACTGTTTGACCAGCCACGGTGCCATGACTTTCATCTGATCGTATTCGGTGGCCGCGCTATTCGGTTCACCAATCCACAGTACATCTTTGAGTTTCAACAATTCGCCGGTGTGGACGTCGAGGTTGATTGGCGAACTGCCGAAATCCGGGTGGGCACCGCCGCAGCTGTAACCGGTGGAAATGTCCAGGCTGACCACATCCGGCGAGAGAAACTCCGGGGCAGCCCCTTGATCGAACTCGGCATATTCCCCGCCATCCATCATGCAGCGATGATAGTCGATGACTTCAGTCCAGAGCCGTCCGAGCAGGTGGTTATTGATCCGCTGCTGCTCTTCTTTCGTATAGCCGGACTCGACACTGAACAGCGAAATCTTCGACTCAGGCTCCGTCCACCATTGCAGGTCGTAGCCCATGAAGTTTTCTTTCTTCTCCGGTTTGAGTTTGAGTCCCTGTAAGCGCAAATACTCGTAGGGATCGCTCTTCGGCAAAGTGGTAATAAAGGGCAACGTCGTTGCAGTTGGCGCGGGAAGTTTGGCTTCGGTCAGTTGTACCGGCAGCTTCTTGCCCTTGGGATTTTGCCATTCGCCCTGCCAACCGTTGGCGGTGGATTTCAACTTCAGGGTGGGCAGCGGTTTGTCGTCGTCATAGCGGTTGTTGCCTTCAACGAGATTCAATGTGCTGTCCTGCAGCGAGCCGCTGAGTTCCAGGTCGCGGTGATACTTCTCGTAGAAGTAGCGGCCGGTGACTTCGTCCTGCTGCGTGGTGTTGAGCTCCACCACAATCGGCATCTTGCCCAGCGTACCGGTGAACACGCGCCGGCCATCTTCGGCATGGGCGGTGGAAATCAGTGTGAACAGCGCCGCAGCGTATGGCGCCAGGCGCAGCAGTCCCTTGAGCATGGATCGATCCCTGAATGAATGAGGCTGCGAAGTATGCAGAGGATGCGCGCAGGAATCGAGGCTCTACTTGAGCAGCATGCCCAGCATCACGATGATCAGCAGTGCGATATACACCCAAGCATGCACCCGATCCGGTATCCGCCCGATCCACGGCGTAGCCAACCGAATCCCGACCAACGACCCCAGTGTCAGCACCGCAAACGCCAGCAAATCCACATACCCGACAAACCAAGCGCCCAGATCCGTCTCGCTGAAACCGGCCAGTGCCATGTAGGTCAGCGTCCCGGCCACCGCCACCGGCACACTCAACGGGTTCGCCATGGACGTGGCCTGGGACATGCTCAGTCCGCAGCGGCGCAGGAGCGGCACGGTCATGACGCTTCCTCCTACGCCGAGGAACGTGGCGATGGCGCCGATGCCTACACCGCCGGCGGATATTTCCTTGCGATCCAATCGGCGTGGAATGACACCTTCGCTGCGGGTGAGGAAGCCGCGCCTCAGCAGGCAGTCGATGATGGTCACGCCGAGGTAGGCGATGAAGGCGTAGCGGATGACCTCGCCGCTGACCCACACCGCGGCGATCGCGCCGATGATTGCGCCCAGGGCGATGAAGCCGCCGAGGGGCCACAGGTAATGGCGGATCAGATTGCCGGCGCGGCGGTGTTTGTCGGTGGCGATCAGGGCGTTGACGATCATCACGCAGGTCGAGGTGGCGACGGCGATGTGCATGGCCGATTGGCCGATGGGGTCGTCGGCGCCGTGGCTGGCGCTGAGCATGCGGTAGAGCAGCGGCACGACGACGAAGCCGCCGCCGAAGCCGAACAGGACGGCGGTGATGCCGGTCAGGCAGCCGAAGAGAGTCAGCAGGAGGTAAAACATGGCGCGTCTTCCGGTGGTGGCGAGCGGTCGACGATAGAGCGAAGCGGCTTGGCCTGCTTCAGCAACTCAGCCAATAATGTTTGCGTTTACGCCAATCACCGGGACGCCCTCGATGCGCAATATTTCGATCAGTCAGTTGGATGACACTCCGCGCCCGGTGGTGGCGATCGGTACGGATTATTCCCACGGCCATCTGTTGCCATTTCATACGCATCGACGGGCGCAGTTGTTGTACGGCGCGACTGGGGTGATGCAGGTCCGCACCCATGACGGCAACTGGGTGGTGCCGCCGCAACGGGCAGTGTGGATTCCGCCGGGAGTGGCGCATGAGGTGCTGATGCTCGGCGTGAGTACGCGCAGTTTGTACATCGAGCCGGGGGCGGTAGATTTGGGCCAGCGTTGTCAGGTGATCAGCGTTTCACCGTTGATGCGGCACTTGTTGATGGAAGCCGTGGAAGTGCCGCTGACTTATGACCTCGAAGGACGCGACGGCGTACTGATCGACCTGCTGCTGCATGAACTGGCGCGCAGTGCGCCCCTGCCCTTGCACATTCCGCTGCCGACTGACGGAAAGCTCCTCGCTCTATGTCAGACCTTTCTGCTTCAGCCGAACGCCCATCAGTCGCCGCAACACTGGGCCGAGCAGTTGCACATAAGCTTGCGCACCTTCAACAGACTGTTTCGGCAGCAGACCGGGTTGAGCTTCAGCCAATGGCGGCAACAGGCCTGCGTGGTGCTGGCGCTGGCGCGGCTGGCGGCCGGTGAAGCGGTGACGCGGATCGCCCTGGACTTCGGTTATGAGAGCCCGGCGGCGTTCTCGACGATGTTCCGGCGCATCCTCGGACAGGCACCGTCCGTCTGGTTGGAGGCGGCGAATTAGGGCAAATCAAAAAATGCGTTTGATCCCGGCCGAAAACAACTGTACAAAAACACAGTACATTTTCAATCAGCACTCTTGAGCCCGGAGCACACCATGGCCTCTCTTGCGATGAACCACATCCTCGAACGCATTGCCCTTTTCCAGTTCACCCCGACGCACTGCGTCCAGGCCCGAGCGATGCTGGGCTGGAGCGTGGAACAACTGTCGCGCGAGGCGGAGGTTGCGGTGGATGATATCCAGCGGTTTGAAGCGCAGCAGGACGTGGCGGATGCGACGCGGCTGGCGTTGGCTTATCGGTTTGAGGCACAGGGGTTGGTGTTCTTTCCCGGGTTTGCGCCGGGTCGCAAATTGAATCCCCAGGCCATGCAGCAGAACGTTGCAGAGCGTGGGGATTTTGCTTAGGTGGAATGATTACTTGAACGCAGGGTGCCGCAGCTCGGCCGAGGCTTGTTCATAGCTGTAGGCCATGGCGAACAATTGCGGCTCGCTCCATGCTTTGCCGAAAAAGAACACGGACGTGGGTATACCGTTAGCGCTCATGCCCGATGGCAGGGTTACCGCCGGATAACCAGCCACTGCGGCAGAAAATTGCGAGTAACCATCCGCTTCGGCAACCATTGCGTCGAGGTTGTGTTCGCGCAGTTGCTCGTCAATGGCGTCCTTGAAGTTTTTGCTGATGCTCAAGATCAATCCGCTGGCCTGTTCGTGAGTCATGTCCAGCGCATTCATCGCTTCGAGCGTGGCCTGCCCATAGCCCTCCTTGCCGGGATTGAGCTGATTGAAGTCGATCAGGTCCTGCAACGACTGGATCGGCAGACCGGAACGGCTGACGAGATATTCAGGCAATTCGTATTTCATCGCGCCCATCAGACCGGGTACGAAATTATCGATATCAGGTAAACGAATGGTCACTGGCACGAGCGTCGCACCTTGTTTCTCGAGTGTGATCATTGCCTTCTGAAACTCCACTCCGGGAGTCAGGACCACGCCGCCCGTTCCCTCGTAAGCGGCGGGATAACCGATACGCTTGCCTTGCAGGGCATCCATTGCCAGCAGCGCCGTGTAGTCGATTCCTGTAGGGGCGACCGATGTCGCGGAGTCCGCAGCATCCATGCCTTGCAACACGTTGAACATCATTGCCGCGTCACGGACAGTGCGTGTCAAAGTACCAGGGGTGTCTTGCAGACGGGTGATTGGCACCACCCCGGTGCGACTGAACAGGCCCAAGGTGGGTTTAACGCCGATTACGCCATTGGCCGATGCCGGGCAAGTGATCGAACCGTTGGTTTCCGTGCCCAAGGAGATCGCCGCGAAACCGGCAGCCACGGCAGCGGCCGATCCAGAACTGGAACCGCAGATTTCCTCGCTCAGTGCGTGCGGGTTTTTCCCTTGCCCACCACGTCCGCTCCAACCATGGGGCAAACCCATTTCCCGCACATAAGCCCATTCACTCATGTTGGCTTTACCCAGAATAATCGCGCCGGCATCCCGCAGCTGTTTAACCACAAAGGCATCGTTGGCTGCCGGCTGGCCGACCATGGCCAAGGAGCCGGCGCTGGTTTGCAGGCTGTCGGCGGTATCAAAATTGTCTTTGAGCAGCACCGGAATACCATGCAACGGGCCACGCGGCAGCCCCTCGTTACGCTCGTTATCCAGCGCGGTAGCTATTTCGATGGCTTGTGAATTCAGTTCGACGATGGCGTGGATAGCAGGGCCTTGCTTGTCCAGCTCGGCAATTCGCTGTTGAAAGTGTTCAACCAGTTCAACAGCAGTGAGCTCATTGTCGGCCATCATTTTGCTGAGTTCACTGACGCTGGCGTAATGAAGATCAGTGGCCGAATGGGCACTGGCGGCGACTCCTGTCGCTGCCAGTGCGACCAATATGGATTTCGTCAGCGTATTCACGCGACGTTTGAAGAAATGCGTCATGTCTATCGTCCTTGTTTAGGCTAATCACGAGTGATTCATTCACTCGCGACCAAGCCTACCGAGGACATAGGAAAGAGCTGTCAGTCAGCTGGACTACCGACAGTAGGAAAAGTCATCCCGACTTGTAGCCGCTACCAGCAATTGGGGCGTTTTCCGACACATCCTGCTCCATATTCAGCCACCACGTGTGCCCCCGCTGCGGCTGCATCAAATTAAACGCCTCGCCCATTCGCGGCGTGGTAATCGAAACACTACGTTCCCAGGCCAGCGCCAGAATTCGGTCAAACGGCTCATGCCAGGCGTGCATTGCCAGGTCGAAGGTGCCGTTGTGGATCGGAAACAGCCAGCGGCCCTTGAGGTCGAGGTGCGCCTGCAGGGTTTCTTCGGGTTGCATGTGCACGTGTGGCCATTCGACGTTGTAGGCGCCGGTTTCCATCAGGGTCAGGTCGAACGGGCCGTACTGTTCGCCGATGCGTTTGAAGCCGTCGAAATAGCCGCTGTCGCCGCTGAAGAAGATCCGCGTGTCGCCGTCGATCATCACCCACGAGGCCCACAGGGTGCTGTTGCTGTCGAACAGGCTGCGGCCGGAGAAGTGCTGCGAGGGAGTGGCAACGAAGCGGATGCCGGCGATTTCGGTGCCCTGCCACCAGTCGTACTGGCGAACTTTACTGGCGTCGATGCCCCATTTGATCAGGGTGTCGCCGACGCCCAGCGGGGTCAGGAAATAGTTGGTTTTGGCCGCCAGTTTCAGTACCGCTTGGTAATCGAGGTGGTCGTAATGGTTGTGCGACAGGATCACCGCTTCGATCGGCGGCAACTGGTCGATGCTGATCGGCGGCTGGTGAAAACGTTTCGGGCCGGCCCATTGCACGGGCGACGCACGCTCGGCGAAGACCGGGTCAGTGATCCAGAATTTGCCGCGCATTTTCAGCAGCAGAGTCGAGTGACCGAGGCGATAGACGCTGTGGTCAGGCGCCGCCAGCAGGTCTTCACGGGTCAGCGGTTGCACCGGGATCGCGGCGGCCGGTCGGGTATTGCGCGGCTTGTTGAAGATCATGTTCCACATGATCCGCAGCATCTTGCGCCCACCTTCGCGCTGCACCGGCGCATGGTTACGGAACAGCCCTTGATCCTGGCGAGAGGCTTCAGGCGTGGAAGTTTGATCCGCAGAAAAATCTGGATTGGCCATGACTGAGAGACTCCAGAAAAACCGCGCAATTCACGGTTTTTCACGGTGGGACGATAAATGGCCAAGGCACGCACGCATCAGCCGAACTGTCTGTTTTTAGGTTGCGCGGATTAACGCAACATTACACTGGGCGGTGTAGTTTCTAGGTTGCATGAAACGTGATGACAAGTAAACTGCCAAGTGTAATTCCACCCCTTCTCTGCCGAAGCGTACTTATGACAGTTCCACAACGCCTCACCGACCGCAAACGCGAAGCCATCATCCAGGCGGCAATTGCCGAATTCCGTGCCAACGGGTTCGAGGTCACCAGCATGGACAAGATCGCGGCCACCGCCGGGGTGTCGAAGCGCACGGTGTACAACCACTTTCCCAGCAAGGAAGAGCTGTTCGCCGAAATTCTCAACCAACTCTGGGCACGGATTACCGACGAGCAAGCCGTGAGCTATCGCGCGGATCAGCCGCTGCGCGAGCAACTGCTGCCCATGTTGCTGGCTAAACTGCAGATGATGGCCGATGACAACTTTCTCGGGCTGGCACGGGTGGCGATTGCCGCCACCATCCATTCCCCGGAGCGCGCGCAGGACATGGTGGCGCGCATGGGCGAGCGCGAAGAAGGTCTGACGGTGTGGATTCGCGCGGCGCTGGCGGATGGTCGACTGAAAACCGTGAACGCAGAATTCGCCGCGCAGCAGGTGCAAGGGCTGTTGAAGTCGTTCGGTTTCTGGCCGCAGATTTCCATGGGCCTGCCGCCGCTGGATGCAGACACGCAAAAAGCCGTGGCCGAGTCGGCCATGGAGATGTTTCTGGCCAGATACCAGCTCTAAACCGGCCCTCTCCTGCGCCCCGCTACGATTAAATGGCTCGGAAGGACACTGATTATTCCCGTTGGAATAAATGACAATGTCCGACAATTGACCGACGAACGGTCAACCTGAAAAAACACTTCAAAGTATTTCAGGGTGAATCTGGCGCAGGACATCATGGAAAATCAACGCGGCAAAGGCTTGTCATTCGCCAGACGCATTTATCTGCCCAGGATCATCGGTCTGGGTGTCGGCTTTTTCAGCGTCGCGGCCGCGCTGTATCCGTTGCACATGCCGAACTGGCTCTGGGCGCTGCTGGTGTTTAACGGTTTTATCTGGCCGCATCTGGCCTACCAGATTTCGACCCGCTCGACCTTCCCCTACCATGCCGAACGCCGCAACCTGTTGTACGACTCGTTGTGCGGGGGGTTCTGGACCGCGTGCTTTCAGTTCAATCCGCTGACCACCGTGACCATCCTGTCGATGATGACCATGAACAATGTCGCCGCCGGTGGACGACGTCTGTTCCTGCTCGGCGCTCTCGCGCAAATCGCCGGCGTGCTGCTGGGCTGTTTACTGTTCGGCTTCAAGTTCAGCCTGACGATGACGCAAATCGAGGTTTGGGCCTGCCTGCCGATGCTGACCTTGTACCCCTTGGCCCTGGGCATGGTCAGTTACCAACTGGCGATCAAACTTGCACAACACAAACGTGCACTCAGAGACCTGAGCCGCACCGACAGCCTCACCGGGCTGCTCAATCACGGCGCCTGGAAGGATCTGCTCCATACGCGTTTCACCCGGTGCCGAGATAACAACACCCAGGACATTCTGGCGCTGATCGACATCGATCATTTCAAGACCATCAACGACAACTATGGGCACATCGTTGGCGACGCCGTGTTGCGCGAGTTGAGCCAGGCACTCAAAGGGCTGCTGGCCGAAGGTGAACGGGCCGGTCGTTATGGCGGCGACGAGTTTTGCCTGATCCTGCCCGACCAGCCACTCAATAAAGCCGAGGCGCAAATGGAACGATTGCGTCAGGCGATGGATCAATATCGGCACCCGGATGTGCCAGAGCTGCGCGTCAGCCTGAGTATCGGTCTGGCCCGGTTTCAGCCGTCGTACAGCGACGCGGTTGCCTGGCTGGATGACGCCGACAAAGCGCTGTACACCGCCAAACACACGGGGCGCAACACCATCAGCGTGGCGCTCAGCAGTCCGGGCTAAGAAGACGCCCGCGCCCTCAGCCTTGAAAAAACTGATTCGCAATTTCTTGTACAACTCAAAGCAGTTTGTATAAGATCGGCTCGTCAGCCTGGATGCTGGCACTTTGCAGTCAATGACAAATGCCGACCCGGCATTTGCTCTGCCAGCGCGGAAACAGGGACACAAACCTCGTCTTTCCCTACTTCCAGGTACTGCCCCTATGTTTTTCAAACGCCACCAGTCCGAACTCAACGACCTTCAACACACCATCACCGAACAGAACGGCCTGCTTGAAGCGATCAATCGCTCCATGGCGGTGATCGAGTTCGACCTTGAAGGCGTAGTGTTAAAGGCCAATGACAACTTCCTCAAAACCATGGGTTACCGCGCCGAACAGGTGATCGGCCAGCCGCATCGCTTGTTCTGCACCGCAGAGTTTGGCCGCAGCGCGCAATACACCGAACTGTGGTCGCGCCTGAAAAACGGCCAGTTCCAGTCCGGTACCTTCGAGCGGATCAACAGCCAGGGCCAGCCGGTCTGGCTGGAAGCCAACTACAACCCGATCAAGGATGCGTCGGGTCGCGTGGTCAAAGTGGTCAAGTTCGCCATGGACGTGACGACCAAGGTTCAGCAGGAAAGCGAGGCCAATGCCAAGCTGCAGGCGATCGACCGGGCGATGGCGGTGATCGAATTCGACCTCAACGGCGGCATTCTCACCGCCAACCAGAATTTTCTGACGCGCATGGGTTACACACTCGCTGAACTGAAGGGTAAACATCACCGCTTGTTCTGCCGCGCGGAGTTGGTCAACAGCAGCGCCTACGAGGATTTCTGGCGGCGGTTGAATCAGGGTGAGCTGTTTCAGGGTCAGTTCGAACGCGTCGACAAGCGCGGCCAGAGTGTGTGGCTGGAGGCCAACTACAACCCGGTATACGACGCTGCCGGGCGGTTGTGCAAAGTGGTGAAATTCGCCACGGACGTCACCGCCCGCGTCGAGCAGCACGAGCACGATGCGCGCAGCGCCAGCGCTGCTTATCACATCTCGGTGGAAACCCGGAAAGTCGCCGAGCAAGGCACTCAGGTGATCCAGCAGGCGGCCAGTGAGATGCGCGAAATCGCTGACGATATCGCGCAGTCATCAACGCTGATCGCGCAACTTGGCGAACGCTCGGAGCAGATCACGGCGATCGTCAACACCATCCGTGCGATTGCCGACCAGACCAATCTGCTGGCGCTCAACGCAGCGATTGAAGCGGCGCGTGCCGGTGATCAGGGGCGTGGGTTCGCGGTGGTGGCGGACGAGGTGCGGCAACTGGCGGCGCGCACCAGCGGTTCGACGGCGGAGATTTCCAACATGATCGGCCTGATCCAGAGCGAAACCCGTCAGGCGATCAAGAGCATGGAAGGCACTCGCGGGCGTGCGGCGCAAGGCGTTGAACTGGCGGATCAGGCTGGCAGCGTGATTCTGCAGATCCGCGATGGCGCCAGTGAAGCGGTGCAGGCGGTGAGCATGTTTGCCAATGAGCGGGCGCCGGGCTGATCGATATGTCGGGCCGTTGGACCGCGTCGCGGCTTTCGCGAGCAAGCTCGCTCCCACAGGTTCTGGGTTGATCACAAGTTAAGTGATCGACTCAATCCCTGTAGGAGCGAGCCTGCTCGCGAAAGGGCCATAAGCCTCGATGCAGGACTATAGTGACCTTCAGTCCCAAGTCCTGCCGAGCCCATCATGACCACAGAAAAACCCGACGTCCCCGCGCCCGCCCCCGTCGACCACTTGCGCTTCCACCGCCCCCACGCCCACCTCAACACCACCTTCGGCAACGACACGTTCGCCTTGCGCGCTGAGGCCTTCGCGCGATTCTTCGGCACGCCGCTGTTCCTCGGTGCGCAAACCGTGATCGTCGCGGTGTGGATCGGCCTCAACGTGTTGGGCGTGACGCAGTTCGACGTCTACCCGTTCATCCTGCTCAACCTGGCGTTCAGCCTGCAAGCCGCCTACGCCGCGCCGTTGATCCTGCTGGCACAAACCCGGCAAGCCGCGCGGGACAAGGCGCAATCGGACGCCGACGCGCAACACCGTGAAGCGCTGGCGGTGGCCAACAGCGAGCGCCAGGCGCAGGCCGCGCAGACCACCGCGCAACTGCTCGAACTGCTGGAGCAGAACACCCGCCTCACCGAAATGACCAAGAGCCTGACCGAACGCATCGAAGGCCTGACCCGCGAACTGCATGCGCACATCTGCCAGAACCCGCAACGCTGATCACGGCAACCGCAGTGCCCGCCCCAGTTCATCGAACAGCGTGACCACCGAGCGCAACGCCCGGCAGTCCGGGCGGGTCAGCAGCCACAGCGCGGTGTCGTAACCGTGCAACGGTTCGCTGAGAGCCTGTAAACCTTCGGTAATGAGAAAGTCCGGCAACGCCGCCACACCGAGTCCGCCGCGCACCAGTTCAGTCACCGAGAGCATGCTGTTGCAGCGATAAGCCGGGGTCACGCCGGGCAACTGCTGACGGCGCCAGGCGACGGTCGGGTGATCCGGCAAAAACTCGTCCGGGGCGATCCAGGTCAGTCCCGCCAGGTCCGTCGCATCGACGTTTTGCAGATAACGCGCACTGGCGCAGACCCGGTAGGAAATCTTCGCCAGTTGCCGTCCGACCAGATGCTCTGGCGGCGTACGCGTCAGGCGCAGGGCGATGTCGGCATCGCGGCGGTTGAGGTTGGCGAAATCGTTGGAGGTGCTCAGCTCGAGAGTCAACGCCGGATAGTTCGGCATGAACTGCGCCAGCGCCGGCAACAGCAGGCCTTGCAGCACCGAGTCGGTGCAGGTCAGGCGCACCGTGCCGCTGACCACTTCGCCGCCCTGCTCGACACCGATCCGCGCCGCTTCCAGTGCCTGCTCGGCGCGTTCGGCTTGCTCGGCCAGAGTCTGCGCGAGGGTGGTGGGCAAATAACCGGCGCGGCTCTTTTCGAATAACTGCTGACCGAGCGCCGACTCCAGCCGCCGCACTGCGCGAAACACCGTAGATACATCTACCCTGAGCAGCTGCGACGCCCGGGCCAGAGAGCCGCCCCGCACCAACGCGAGGATCAGCGCCAGATCCGGGTAATCGAGTCGATAGTGCGTCGCTGCATTGATCACTTGGGGAAACGCCAATATTGAGTGCGTGAACGCCAATCTATAGTGAGCCCCGGTGATCGACAACTGCACACCCTCACCACAGAGGTTCATCACTCACTCAAATCAAGGAAATCCCGTGGACGCCATTTCCATCGCCCTGATCGGCGATCACGATCCGCAAGTCACCGCCCACCAAGCGATCCCCGTTGCCCTCGGCCTGATCGCCGAGCAGTCCGGCCACAATGTGCAATTCGAATGGCTGCCCACCGAGCAGATACACGCCGACACTGCGCTGGATCACTTTGACGGCTTCTGGTGCGTCCCGGCCAGCCCCTACAAAAGTGAGGCCGGTGCACTCAGGGCCATCCGTTTTGCCCGCGAACAACAGCGCCCTTTCCTCGGCACCTGCGGTGGTTTTCAGCATGCGCTGCTGGAGTTTTCCCGCAATGTGCTGGGCTGGGCCGATGCCGAGCATGGCGAAACATCGCCGGATTCACCGCGAGCCGTGCTCACACCGCTGACCTGTTCGTTGGTGGAGGCGGTGGACAGCATTCATCTGGTCGCCGGTTCGTTGATCGCCAAGGCGTACGAAACGTCCGAGATTCATGAAGGCTATCGCTGCCGGTTCGGGGTGAATCCGCGGTTCGAACGAGAGTTGTTGACCCATCGGCTACACGCTGTCGGCCATGATTCGGCGGGCGACTTGCGCGCGATCGAATTGACTGACCATGTGTTTTTTGTCGCCACGTTGTTTCAACCAGAACGCGCGGCGCTCAAGGGCCAGGTTCCGCCGCTGGTGCGAGCATTTGTCGATGCGTGTGCGGAGCAACGCCCATGAAGCCGAACGAGCCTTGCTTTGCGGTGATTTTCACCTCGACCCGCACCGAGGGTGACAACGGTTATGCGGCGGCGTCGGAACGGATGATGGAACTGGTCAGCCAGCAACCGGGGTTTCTCGGCATTGATTCGATTCGTGGGGAAGACGGGGTCGGGATCACCATTTCCTACTGGCAGAGCGAAGCGGCGATTCTGGCCTGGCGCGAGCATCCCGAGCACCGGGTGATTCAGGCGCGCGGGCGGGCGCAGTGGTATTCGAAGTTTCAGACCCGGGTGTGTCGGGTGGAGCGCGAGTATCGGTTTGGGCAGTAACTTTGACGGCGCGCTGACTGGCCTCTTCGCGAGCAAGCTCGCTCCCACAGGTACCGCGTTTGGGCTTTGAATTGGGTGGTGTTCTCACCGACCTCATCGCTGGCAAGCCAGCTCCCACAGGGATTTGTGAACGCCACAGATCCAATGTGGGAGCGGGCTTGCTCGCGAAGAGGCCGGCACAGCCACTACAAAACTTCAGCCCTGCACCAGACTGCGCACCGCCACAATCTCCGGCACCTCAACCTTGCTCATGTACACCCGCAACGGCTCGCTGATGTTGATCCGGTCATCGATGTTCTGGTCCAGCAACAACTGAATCAGCTCGCGTTTAAGCGTCATGGTCTGCGACGTCGCCGGCGCCCAGACGAATTCATTCACAGGAATAATGCCGTCATCGGCGACGTCCATGCCGAACGAATCTTCGCTGAAACGCACGATGTACTGGCCGGTCTTGCGGTTGAGACCGACGAAACCCTTGAGGTCATCGGCGGCCTGACAGATGAGTTGGGAAGTGATGCGCATGGTAAACCTCACGAAAAATCATCGATGGTTTACACGCAGGGCAACGGAATCGGCGCGCCCTCTGCCGGAGCGTCTGCCGAGGGCAAGCGTACTGCAAACCGCGCCACAAAAGTGCAGGAAAAATCGCTTTTAATACGTTTATGTCGGTCTGGCGATAGCACCCAATCGATTCAGTTGTTAAAAGGTACGTCTTTGAAAATGCCCTGCGAAAGGAACTCGAACATGCCCGCCACTTTCACCAAAAGCGCCCTCATGCTGAGCCTGCTGCTTGGTCTCGGCCAGGCCCACGCCGCCCAGACTGACGTCAACGCGCTTGCCGCCGCCCATGGCATCCCGCATCCAGCCGTGATCGCTCACCGTGGCGCGTCTTTCGATGCTCCGGAATCCACCGCCGCCTCCTACAAACTGGCCCGCGACCTCGGCGCCGACTACCTGGAAATGGATTTGCAGCGCAGCAAGGACGGCGTGCTGTTCGCCCTGCACGATAACAACCTGCAACGCACCACCGACGTCGCGACCAAGTTCCCGGAGCGTAAAGACAGCCCGGCCACCGCCTTCACCATGGCCGAACTGAAAACCCTCGACGCCGGCAGCTGGTACAACAAGGCTTACCCGGATCGCGCGCGTCCGTCCTACGCCGGGCTGAAAATCCTCACCCTCGATGAAATCATCGACATCGCCCAGGCCAACCCGCAGCACAAGCCGGGCCTGTACATCGAAACCAAGGAGCCGCAGCTGTTTCCCGGCATCGAACATGACCTCAAAGAAAAGCTGCAGGATCGCGGCTGGCTGAGCCCGGCCGGTTCGAAACTGGCGAAAAGCGAGTTGGCCGTCGGCCAGGGCAAAGGCAAGGTGATCCTGCAGACTTTCGAGAAGAACAGCCTCGAACTGCTGCAAAAGGAAATGCCGCAAGTGCCGAAAATCCTGCTGCTGTGGGTCGGCGAAGGCAGCATCGAGCCGAAATCGAAGGTGACCTTTGCCGAGTCCGGCGAGAAGGACAAGAACGTGTTCTACGGCAAGCAGGAGCCGAAGTCCGAAGCCGAATTCAAGCAATGGGTTGATTTCGCCAAGTCGCAGGGCGCCATCGGCACCGGCCCTTCGGCCAAGCTGACCAAGGGCGGCGACCAGAGCTATTCGGATCTGGTGCAACCGTGGATGAACCAGTACACCCACGATCAGGGCATGCTGGTGCACGTCTACACCGTCGATGAGCCGGTGGATTTCGAGAAAGTCATGGCGGCCGGCGTTGATGGCATCTTCACCAACCGCGCCAGCGAACTGTTGAAGTTCTACAAGCGCCCGGCCAGTGCCAGTGTTGATCAGGTGTTGAAGAACAACGGGTTCTGATCAGCAGACCGGGTTGTCCGCATCGCGAGCAGGCTCGCTCCCACAAGAGCGCTGCACGCGATGTGGGGTTTTAAGGGTGAATTAAGTTGCGGTGGTTAACCTGAGCCCACTTCAACGAACAACCCAAGGAATGACCCGATGAAAACTTTGACTGCCCTGTTTACCGCCGCTGCCCTGACCCTGACTGCTGGCCTGGCCCAAGCCGATGTGCGTGTCGACCAGATCCCTGAGTTGGTCAAATCCGGCAAGATCAAGTCGCTGGAGTCGATGAACGCCGAAGCGCTGAAACTGCACCCGGGTGCGACCATCACCGACACCGATCTGGATAACCACTTCAACGGTTACGAGTACGAAGTCGAGCTGAAAACCGCCGATGGCAAAGAGTTCGACGTCGACTTCGACGCCACCACCGGCAAAGTGCTGAGCAACAAGCAAGACACCTGATACACCGCCAAAGCAAAGCCGCACGATCAGCAATCGTGCGGCTTTTTTGCGTCCGTTGCCCGGCGAATCACGCGGATGCAGCCTGAAGGGATGCCAAAACCGCCATCAGACCGCTAGTATGGCGAGCATCAGATAAACGATTGCAGCCGAGAGCGATGGGCATGGGGCAGACAGCGGCAGCAGACATCGCGACAATCGGACGGATCAGCGCGGTTCCGGCGATCCTTCAAGTGATCCGCGAACTGACCGGTCTGCGGTTTGCCGCCGTGGCGCGGGTTACCGAGGATTCGTGGACAGCCTGCGCCGTCCTCGATCAGCTGGATTTCGGCCTGCAGGTTGGTGGCGAGCTGGATGTGGTCACCACGCTGTGCCACGAAATCCGTGCTGCGCACACCTCGGTGGTGATCGACAAGGCCAGCGAAGACCCGCTCTACCGCGATCATCACACCCCGCGCCTGTACAAGTTCGAGAGCTACATCTCGGTTCCGGTGTTCCGCACCGACGGGCGGTTTTTCGGCACGATCTGCGCGCTCGATCCGAACCCGGCACAACTCAAGTCCAGCAGCATCCAGAGCACCATGGAGTCGTTCGCGCGGATGCTCGCGTTGCAGATCGAAGCCGAGGAAAACGCGCAGCGCACCGAAACCGCGTTGTTGCAGGAACGCGAAACCGCCGAGTTGCGCGAACAGTTCATTGCCGTGCTCGGCCACGACTTGCGCAACCCGTTGTTCGCCATCAGCGCCGGCGCCGAAATGCTTCTGCGCAAGCATCCGGATCCGGCCATCGAAATGCGGGTACGCCATATCCTTGGCAGTGCGCAAAGGGCAACGCGGTTGGTGGATGATGTGCTCGACTTTGCTCGCGGACGGTTGGGCAAGGGTATTCCGGTGGATATCCAGCCCTGCGCGGATTTGACCGAAGCCGTGCAACAAGTGGTGACGGAGATTCGCAACGTGCATCCGCAGCGCACGATTCGTGCGTCCATCGGCGACTTGCAGGGCTTGCCCTGTGACCGCGCGCGGATCGCTCAACTGCTGTCGAACCTGTTGGCCAATGCCGTGGCCCATGGCGCCCCGGAGGGCGACATTGAGGTCATCGCGCAGGTCGAGCACGGCGCGTTAATGCTGGCGGTAAAGAATCAGGGGCATATTCCCGAGGCGATCCTGCCGCACCTGTTCCAGCCATACTCGCGCCCAAGCGCCAGCACGCCCCAGGCCGGGCTCGGTCTGGGGCTGTATATCGCCAGCCAGATCGCCCAGTCCCACGGCGGGCAATTGCATGTGGCGTCCACCGCACAGAGCGGCACGCTGTTCACCTTCAGCCTGCCCACAATCTGAGACACACCACAAATCCCCTGTGGGAGCGGGCTTGCTCGCGAAGGCGTCGTATCAGTCGACATTTTCGGTGACTGCTACACCGCATTCGCGAGCAAGCCCGCTCCCACAAAAGCATTGCGGTGATGCTTAAGCCGAGGTGCTGACCAGCGAGCCCGAAGTGCTTCCGCCCGACTCTTGCAACGCCTGCAACAACGCCGCCGTCGCCGTCTGCAACGAAGCCGAAGTGCTGGAGATTTGCGACTCGGCGGACGCCACGTCAGCCGCTTTGGCATCCGCGTCTTCCTGCTTGGCCTGAGCCGCTTGCAGCGCCTGCTGCTGTTCCTGCAATTGCTTTTGCAGCTCGGCGATCTGCTTGCGCAGTGCTTTCACCGAATCCGATTCACCGCTGCTGTCTGAACTGCTGTCGCCTGCCGGAGCCGCGCCCCCGCCAGCCGCCACTTTGCTGGTATCGGCGCTGACGCCCGGGCTGCTGGTTGCAGGGGTCGAGGTGTCGTCACTCGCGTCGCTGATCCTGGTTTTGCTGGTGGCGGTGCTGACGGTCTGATTGATCGAAACAGAGGTGATGCTGACCATGGGAGGGCTCCAATGCCGGTTATAGATAACCGGCCATCGGCGGCACTCGCACGGATTTGAGATCGACTGTGTACCGACTCGGTAACCGAACCGGTACACGTCGGCGGACGTCAGGCGCTCAGGCGCGCGGTGACTTCGTTGAGTTGCCCGGAAAGGCCATGCAGGTTCTGGCTGGCGCTTTCAGTGCGCTGCACGCTGTTGAGGTTGGTACTGGCGATCGAGGTGATCTCTGTCAGGTTGCGCGAGATGTCTTCGGCCACCGAGGTCTGCTCTTCGGCGGCGGTGGCGATCTGGCGGTTCATGTCGCGGATCGCTTCCACGGCGTGGGTGATGCGCTCCAGCATCGCACCGGCCTGGGTCACTTGCTCGACACTTTCGTCACTGCGCGCTTGACCGCTTTCGATCGCTTGCGCCGCGTCCACGGCGCCGGTCTGCACGTTTTGAATGATCTGGTTGATCTCGATGATCGACTCCGCCGTACGCTGCGCCAGATTGCGCACCTCGTCGGCGACCACCGCAAAGCCGCGTCCGGCTTCACCGGCCCGCGCCGCTTCAATCGCCGCGTTAAGCGCCAGCAGGTTGGTCTGCTCGGCGATGCCGCGAATCACTTCCAGCACCTTGCCGATGCGGCCGCTGTCGCTTTCCAGACGACGAATCACTTCAGCGGTGTTGGCAATTTCGCCACGCATCTGAGTGATGGTGTGGATGGTGCCCTGCATGACCTTTTCACCCTGCTGGGCAGACTGGTCGGCATCGTCGGCGGCGCGCGCCGCATCCGCCGCGTGACGGGCGACTTCCTGGGCAGTGGCAGACATTTCGTTCATCGCCGTGGCCACCTGATCGGTGCGGTTGAACTGCTCGTTGGTGCCGCCGGCCATGGTCGTGGCGATCGCATTCAGTTCGCCGCTGGCGCTGTCCAGATCACTGGCGCTGCGTTGCAGATGAGTGAAGGTTTCGGCAAGGAAATCACGCAGGGTATTGGCCGCGGCGGCAAGGTTGCCCAACTCGTCCTGACGGTCGTTGGCGACGCGTTCGGCGAGGCGCCCACGGCTCAACTGGGTGACGTAGTCGATCAGCTTGCGGATCGGCTCGATCAGGTTGCGGTTGACCAGCCACAGGCTCAGCAAACCGATCAGCAGACCCGAGCCGAGCATCACCAGAATCCCCATCAGCACGGTGCTGTCAGCACTGGCGCTGATTTGCGCCGACTGTTCGGTGCCCTGCTTGCGCAGCTCGGCGACCAGTTCGCTCATCTGATCGCTGGTGGCGCGGTCCACGCCTTTGACGGCGCTGTCGCCAGCCGTTGGATCGGCACCCGCAGCGACGTAGGCATCGCGGCCCTTCTGGTAGGCGCTGCCGAGTTGGCGGTGCTCATCACGCAAGCGTTCGATGCGGGATTTCAGCGCCGGCTCAAGGCCTTTCTGACCGGCCAGTTCACCGAGAATGTTCTGCACATCGCGCTGACGATCTTCGAACTGGCTCCAGTACTTGGCCAGGTCCGCCGGTTGCTTGCCGCGCAGCAAGACGTTTTTCCACTCCTGCACCTGCACCTTGAATTGCAGGTTGGCCTCGTCAATCAATTGTGAGGTGTGCAAGGGGCCGGCGATCAACTGGCTGTAGTTCTGCACGCCGTTGGACAGGAAATGAAAGCAGGCCAGTGCGATCAACAGCATCGCCAGCAGGCTGCCGCCCAGCAGGGCGAGAATTTGTGCTCTCAAGGATTTTTGCAGCATCGCGAGATACTCAGGACAGGGATGAGGCACGCCCGGTAAGGCGTGGAATTTTGCCGGACATCCGTGTCGGCGAGCCTTGGCTCATGGCCAAGCGCGCGCAACGTAACCCAAGCGTGATCGGCGTACCAGAGCGCTTCTTGAAGAAAATCCGACCATTGGTAGGTGAATTAAGAGACTGTGATCGACCATGGCCCAGGGGTGGGAGCGGGCTTGCTCGCGAAAGCGGCGTGTCATCCACATCATCACTCAATGAACATCCGCATTCGGGAGCAAGCCCCCTCCCACAGGGTTACCAGTGAATGAACCGGGTCGCTGTCATTTTGCAGTCACGCCAACGTCATGTGCGGTTGCGATGATGCGGCTCAGTGAACCTGCCATTCCGCGACCGACGCGCCCTCCTCGCAGCGAGCCTCCATGAACCACAGCCTCGACCTCAGTCATCGCGATCCTGATTTGTTCGGTCTGCTTTACGGCTTCCGTTTTCGTCCCGGTGAACGTGGCCGCGAAGTCGATTCGGCGACCGCCCTGCGTTGTCTGCAAGACGACAGCGACAGTGATGAATTCCTCTGGCTGCACCTGAACCTGGCGCACGCCGCGTGCGAGCGCTGGATGAAAAGTCATCTGCAATTGCCCGAAGAGTTTTTCGAGGCGCTGCACGAAGGTTCGCGCTCGACGCGCATCGAACACGTTGATTCGGCGTTGCTGGCAGTGGTCAACGACGTGGTGTTCAACCTCAGCAGCATGGTTTCCTCAGACGTGTCGACGCTGTGGGTCTGCGTGCGCAGCAAACTGATCGTCAGCGCACGCCTGCAACCGCTGCACTCGGTGGACAAATTGCGTTCGTCGGTGAAGGCCGGCGAATGCTTTCGCTCGCCGTCGGAACTGCTGGTGCACTTGCTGCGTGATCAGGGCGAAGTGCTGACGCAGATCGTGCGCAAGACCAGCATGAGCGTCGATCAGGTCGAGGACGAATTGCTCTCCTCACGGCTGTCGACCAACCGCGCCGAACTCGGCGCCAATCGCCGGGTACTGGTGCGCCTGCAACGGCTGCTGGCGCTGGAGCCGGGTTCGCTGCTGCGCCTGCTCAACCGTCCGCCGCCGTGGCTGCAGAAGGAGGACGTCAAGGAGCTGCGCAAATCCACCGAGGAGTTCGCGCTGATCATCAACGACCTCACCGCCCTCGGCGAGCGGATCAAACTGCTCCAGGAAGAAATCGCCGCCAACCTCAACGAACAGAGCAACCGCACCCTGTTCACCTTGACCGTGGTCACGGTGCTGGCGTTGCCGATCAACATCATTGCCGGTTTCTTTGGCATGAACGTGGGGGGAGTGCCACTGGCGACGGATCCCGAGGGGTTCTGGATTCTGGTGGCGCTGGTCGCGACGTTTACCGTGATTGCCGGGCGCTGGGCGTTTCGCAAGCGTGGGGATTATTGACCCCTGATTTATGTGTTCACCACAGATCTCTGTGGGAGGGGGCTTGCTCCCGAAGGCGTCAGGTCAGCCAACATCATCGCTGAATGACAGATCGCATTCGCGAGCAAGCCCGCTCCCACATTAAGATCTTCATCAGCCTTCAGATCAGCGGTGAGCTAATCCGCCAAACACTGACCTGCCGCAGTCTCTCTGTAATATTTAGCAACGATCATGACCGACACTCCTTCCCTCGCTCAGGATTGTCCGCTCATGGCTACTCCCTCCCTGACCGCCCGCCAGGCCTCTGCCCCCAGCGGCAGGCCAGCCCTCGACAAGAAAACCGGCCCGTTCACCTACGTGATCTTTTTCGCGGTGCTCGCGATGGGGATGCTGTTCACCGCTTACAGCCTGATGCACGACATGCATGAGCTGGGCACCACCGTCACCACCTGGACCCCGTTTCTGCTGCTCGGCGTGGCGCTGCTGATTGCGCTGGGCTTCGAGTTCGTCAACGGTTTCCACGACACCGCCAACGCGGTCGCGACAGTGATTTACACCCACTCGCTGCCGCCGAACGTGGCGGTGGTCTGGTCGGGGTTCTTCAATTTCCTCGGGGTGCTGCTGTCCAGCGGCGCCGTGGCGTTCGGCATCATCGCCCTGCTGCCGGTGGAGCTGATTCTGCAGGTCGGTTCGTCCGCCGGGTTCGCGATGATCTTCGCCCTGCTGATCGCGGCGATCCTGTGGAACCTAGGCACCTGGTGGCTGGGCCTGCCGGCCTCCTCTTCCCACACCCTTATCGGCTCGATCATCGGCGTCGGCGTGGCCAACGCCTTGATGCACGGGCGCGACGGCACCAGCGGCGTGGACTGGGCGCAGGCAACCAAGATTGGTTATGCGCTGTTGTTGTCGCCGCTGGTGGGCTTCGGCTGCGCGGCGCTGTTGCTGCTGGCCATGCGCGCCTTCATCAAGAATCGCGCGCTGTACAAGGCGCCGGAAGGCAACAACCCGCCACCGTGGTGGATTCGCGGTTTGCTGATCGCCACCTGCACCGGTGTGTCTTTCGCCCACGGCTCCAACGACGGGCAGAAAGGCATGGGCCTGATCATGCTGATTCTGGTTGGCACCTTGCCGATGGCTTACGCGTTGAACCGCACCATGCCCGCCGATCAGGCGCTGCAGTTCGCTGCCGTCGCCGAAGTCACCCAGCAAGCGCTGGTGAAAAACACCCCGCTGCCAGCCCCGGTGGATCCGCGTCCGGTACTGTCCGATTACGTGCGCAGCAAGCAAGCCACGCCGCAACTGATCCCCGCCCTCGCCGCTCTCACCGGGCATATTGGCGAGGAGGTGAAAGGCTATGGCTCGCTGTCGAAAGTCCCGGCCGAGGCCATGGGCAACGTGCGTAACGACATGTACCTGGCCAGCGAAAGCATTCGCCTGATGGACAAGAACAAGGTCGGCAATTTCGACGCCGACACCACTGACAAACTGCAACTGTTCAAACAGCAGATCGACAACGCCACACGCTTTATCCCGCTGTGGGTGAAGATCGCCGTGGCCATCGCCCTGGGCCTCGGCACCATGGTTGGCTGGAAACGAATTGTGGTGACGGTCGGCGAAAAAATCGGCAAGACCCACCTGACCTACGCCCAGGGCGCCTCGGCGGAAACCGTGGCGATGCTGACCATCGGCGCGGCGGACATGTTCGGTTTGCCGGTGTCGACCACCCACGTGCTGTCATCGGGCGTGGCCGGGACCATGGTCGCCAATGGCGGTGGTTTGCAGATGAAGACCATCCGCAATCTGCTGATGGCGTGGGTGCTGACCTTGCCGGCGGCGATTCTGCTGTCGGGCAGCCTGTACTGGCTGTTCACCCAGATCTTCTGAACAACCCGGCCCCCTGTAGGAGTGAGCCTGCTCGCGATAGCGTCAGG
>NZ_JALMEY010000029.1:0-24324 GCF_023100615.1 Pseudomonas sp. MWU12-3103b | reverse complement strand
ACCTCTGGGAGAGGGTTAGGGTGAGGGCAAAGGGTTTAATGATCCCCACACCCGCCAGACGGGCTGCCGTGACAGCGTGATTACGTTATACTCGCCGGCTTTCAAAAGTTCGCCAACGAGTGCTGCCCGTCATGGAAATCAACCCGATCCTGAACACCATCAAGGACCTGTCCGAGCGCTCCGAAACTATTCGGGGGTATCTTTGACTACGATCAAAAGCATGAGCGTCTGACCGAGGTCAATCGCGAGCTTGAAGATCCGAGTGTCTGGAACAAACCTGAATATGCCCAGGAACTGGGCCGCGAGCGCTCGGCGCTGGCGCAGATCGTCGACACCCTCGACGAGCTGAACGCCGGTCTGGCCGATTGCCGCGACCTGCTGGATATGGCCGTCGAAGAAAACGACGAAGGCGCAGTGGGCGATGTCGTCGCCGAGCTGGCCCGTCTCGAGGAAAACCTCGCCAAGCTTGAATTCCGCCGCATGTTCAGCCACGAGATGGACCCGAACAACGCCTACCTGGACATCCAGGCCGGCTCCGGCGGCACCGAGGCCCAGGACTGGGCCAACATCCTGCTGCGCATGTACCTGCGCTGGGCGGACAAACGCGGTTTCGACGCGACCATCATGGAATTGTCGGCCGGTGAAGTCGCCGGTATCAAAGGCGCGACCGTGCACATCAAGGGCGAATACGCCTTTGGCTGGCTGCGTACCGAGATCGGCGTGCACCGTCTGGTGCGCAAGAGCCCGTTCGACTCCGGCAACCGTCGCCACACCTCGTTCTCTGCGGTTTTCGTCTCGCCAGAGATCGACGACAAGGTCGAAATCGAAATCAACCCGGCAGACCTGCGGATCGACACCTATCGTTCCTCCGGTGCCGGTGGTCAGCACGTAAACACCACCGACTCGGCCGTACGTATTACTCACGTACCAACCAACACCGTGGTCAGCTGCCAGAACGAGCGTTCCCAGCACGCCAACAAGGACACCGCCATGAAAATGCTGCGGGCCAAGTTGTACGAGCAGGAAATGCAGAAGCGCAACGCCGCTTCCCAGGCGCTGGAAGACACCAAGTCGGACATCGGCTGGGGTCACCAGATCCGTTCGTACGTGCTCGACGCGTCGCGGATCAAGGACCTGCGCACCAACATTGAACGCAGCGACTGCGACAAGGTGCTCGACGGCGACATCGACGAATACCTGGAAGCCAGCCTGAAGTCGGGGCTGTAAAAGACGCACGCAGGGTCGCTGATGCAACGCGATCCCTGTAGGAGCCAGCCCTGCTGGCGATTCCCGGGCCGCCAGGCCCGGGGGCAACGAACCTGATGGAATATCTGAAGACATGAGCGACCAACAACTCGACCCGCAAGCCCTGCAACAGGAAGAAAATTCCCTGATCGCCCTGCGCAAGGAAAAGCTGGCTGCCGAGCGCGCCAAGGGCAACGCCTTCCCGAACGACTTCCGCCGCGAAAACTACTGCGAAGATCTGCAGAAGAAATACGCGGACAAGACCAAGGAAGAGCTGGCCGAGGCTGCAATCCCGGTCAAGGTTGCCGGTCGCATCATGCTCAACCGTGGCTCGTTCATGGTGATCCAGGACATGACCGGTCGCATCCAGGTCTACGTCAACCGTAAAACCCTGTCCGAAGACACCCTGGCTGCCGTCAAGACCTGGGACATGGGCGACATCATTGCCGCCGAAGGCACCCTGGCGCGTTCCGGCAAGGGCGACCTGTACGTCGAAATGACCAACGTGCGCCTGCTGACCAAGTCGCTGCGCCCGCTGCCGGACAAGCACCACGGCCTGACCGACACCGAACAGCGCTACCGTCAGCGTTACGTTGACCTGATCGTCAACGAAGACGTGCGCCAGACCTTCCGCGTGCGTTCGCAAGTGATCGCGCACATCCGCAGCTTCCTGATGAAACGCGACTTCCTCGAAGTCGAAACGCCGATGCTGCAGACCATTCCTGGCGGCGCCGCAGCCAAGCCGTTCGAAACCCACCACAATGCGCTGGACATGGAAATGTTCCTGCGTATCGCGCCTGAGCTGTATCTGAAGCGTCTGGTGGTTGGCGGTTTCGAGAAAGTGTTCGAGATCAACCGCAACTTCCGTAACGAAGGCGTTTCGACGCGTCACAACCCTGAATTCACCATGTTGGAGTTCTACCAGGCTTACGCCGACTACGAAGACAACATGGACCTGACCGAAGAACTGTTCCGTGAACTGGCACAGCTGGTGCTGGGCAGCACCGACGTGCCGTACGGCGACAAGGTGTTCCACTTCGGCGAGCCGTTTGCCCGTTTGTCGGTGTTCGACTCGATCCTCAAGTACAACCCTGAGCTGACCGCCGCTGACCTGAACGACATCGACAAGGCGCGCGCCATCGCCAAGAAGGCCGGCGCCAAGGTGCTGGGCTTCGAAGGTCTGGGCAAGCTGCAGGTGATGATTTTCGAAGAACTGGTCGAGCACAAGCTGGAGCAGCCGCACTTCATCACGCAGTACCCGTTCGAAGTGTCGCCGCTGGCCCGTCGTAACGACGAGAACCCGAACGTCACCGACCGTTTCGAGCTGTTCATCGGCGGCCGTGAAATCGCCAACGCCTACTCCGAGTTGAACGACGCGGAAGACCAGGCCGAGCGCTTCATGGCGCAGGTGGCCGACAAGGACGCTGGCGACGATGAAGCCATGCACTACGACGCCGACTTCGTGCGTGCGCTGGAGTACGGCATGCCGCCAACGGCCGGTGAAGGTATCGGCATCGACCGTCTGGTGATGTTGCTGACCAACTCGCCATCGATCCGCGATGTGATCCTGTTCCCGCACATGCGACCGCAAGCGTAAACGTTTCAGTTAAAAAGCCGCCTAAAACAGGCGGCTTTTTATTGCCTGTCTGGTACAAATGTATCAATTGGTTAATTTTGCAATAGCAGAGGAAGTCCAGTCGTGATGGTTGCAATCGCTCAAGAAGGTGCAGCGGGTATCGCCACTGCGGTCGCTGAAAGTGTTCAGTACCAGGGTCGCAAGGCCAGCCGACAGGGCAGTGAGCAGCGTCGACAGGACATTCTCGACGCGGCGATGCGCATTGTCGTGCGTGACGGCGTGCGCGCCGTGCGCCACCGTGCGGTGGCGGCCGAGGCCGGAGTGCCACTGTCGGCCACTACTTATTACTTCAAGGATATCGATGACCTGCTCACCGATACCTTCGCCCAATACGTCGAACGCAGCGCGGCCTACATGGCCAAGCTGTGGATCAACAACGAAGGCCTGCTGCGCGAGATGGTCGTCAGTGGTGACGGCAGCCCCGAGTCGCGCTCGCAACTGGCGGACGACATCGCGCGGCTGATGGCCGACTATGTGCACCGGCAACTGGTCAATCGCCGCGAACACCTGATGGCCGAGCAGGCGTTCCGCCAGGAAGCGCTGCTCAACCCGCGTCTGGCGGATCTGGTGCGCTCGCATCAGCAGATTCTGCTGCAAGGCACCTGCCAGTTGTTCCAGGTGCTGGGCTCGCGTGAACCGCAGCAGGATGCCAAGGTGTTGACGGCGATTATCGGACGGATGGAATATCAGGGCCTGCTCAACGAAGCCGAGCCTTTGGCCGAACAGGACATGCTCGGGATTCTGACGCGGTATATGCATCTGGTCCTCGCCTCGGTCTGACAGCTGATGGAAATCCCCTGTGGGAGCGGGCTTGCTCGCGAAGGCGGTATCACATTCAACGATTCAGTTGACTGACCCACCGCCTTCGCGAGCAAGCCCGCTCCCACAAGGGGACTGAGCCGGATCATCAGGGCGACGCGTGTTCATAGGGAGTATTGAATGAAAGCCTGGCGTGGCGTGCTGATCGCCTTGTCGTTCCTGCTGCTCAGTGGCTGTCTGGTGACCTTCAAGGACCCGCTGCCTGCCAGTGACCCGGCGCCCAAGGGCCTGCTGGGCACGTGGTCGAGCACCAATGCCTGGGGCGAGCCGATGAACCTTGAGCTGACCCGCGTCGGCAACGATCGCTATCAGGCCGTCACCTGGTTCAAGGCCCGGCCTCACGAGCGCGAGGCGTACCCGTTCACCGTGTCGCGCCATGGCAGTCGCTGGTACCTGTCGGCGAAAGTGCCGGCGCGTTACGGTGGCCAATACACCATCGCCGGTTTCGAACTCACCGACAAACACGAGCTGGTGGTGTACAACCTCGACCTCGAACAGATCAATCAGGCGATCAAACAGCAAGCCCTCGACGGCAAGGCTTTCCAGACTGAAGACGACGGCGACGGCGTGCAGGTCGACAGCAGCCTCGACAAGGTCTTTGCTTACCTCGACGATCCGGCCAATTCCGATGTCTTCGTCGAGGCCGCGCGCTATCAGCGCCAGGCCCGCGCCAAATAATTCAGTTTTCTACAGGAGTTTCGGGTGGACGATTACCAGCAGACGATACGCACGCTGTCCGATCGCATTGTGCTGGCGCAGACGCCGATCCGCGTGCTCGATGCGGTGAAGTGGGACGAGAACATCCGCAAGGGGTTCCTCAAGGCCAAGGGCAAGGAAATGCCGGCGGTGGATCGCGACTACTACCTCAATCGGCCGCTGTCCTTCGATTCGAGCAAGGTCAAACTGGAATTCCAGAACATCGAGCGCGACATCACCCGCCAGCTCGGCCAGTTCAACCCGGTCGGGCAGATCATGCGGCGCATGTGCAAGGAATACCGCATGGTGGTGCGCATGCTCGAAGCGCGCGGCACCGAGGATTTCGGCCTGATCTCCCAGGAACTCTACGGCGCCGCCTCCGATGCGTTCCACGCCGGCGACCCGACCCTGGCCGACCTCGGCCTGATGATGTCCGACTACCTGAACAACATTGATGGCCGTGGCGACCTGAAGGACGAACCGAAGATCCTCACCGCCAAGGATGCCGTGCACCTGCTGCAAACCCGGTTGAACAAGGTATTTGGCGAGGCCGAGGAAACCATCCGCGTGTTCGAGTCCGACGGCATCGTCGCCGACGCGGCGGCAGGCGCCGACTACATCAAGATCCGCACCGACGCGCTGTTCAACGACCGCGACGTGCGTGCACTGGAAGTCCACGAAGGTCTGGTGCACGTCGGCACCACCCTCAACGGCTTGAACCAGCCGATCTGCACCTTCCTGTCCAAAGGCCCGCCGTCGTCGACGGTGACCCAGGAAGGCCTGGCGATCTTGATGGAAATCATCACCTTCGCCTCCTACCCAAGCCGTCTGCGCAAACTGACCAACCGCACCCGCGCCATTCACATGGTCGAGGAGGGCGCGGACTTTTTGCAGGTGTTCGAGTTCTTCCGCGAGCAGGGCTTTGAAATGGCCGAAAGCTACGGCAATGCCAGTCGGGTGTTCCGTGGTTCGACGCCGACCGGCTTGCCATTCACCAAAGACTTGTCCTATCTCAAGGGCTTTATCATGGTTTACAACTACATTCAGTTGGCCGTGCGTAAGGGCAAGCTTGAGCAGGTACCGCTGCTGTTCTGCGGCAAGACCACGCTGGAGGACATGCGTACCCTGCGTCAGTTGGTCGATGAAGGTCTGGTGGTGCCGCCGAAATATTTGCCGGAGCAGTTCCGTGACATGAACGCGCTGTCGGCGTGGATGTGCTTCTCCAACTTCCTTAATCACTTGAGCCTGGACCGGATCGAGGCGGATTACTCCAACATCCTCTAGGCGATGAGTTACCCCTGTGGGAGCGAGCTTGCTCGCGAAAGCGGTCTGCAATTCAGCCGGAATGTCGACTGATACTCCGCCTTCGCGAGCAAGCTCGCTCCCACAGGGTCATGTGTTTTGCTAATTTCCTTCGCGAGGTTTCACCGGATGAGAATCCTCGGCATCCTTTGCCTGCTCCTGACCCTCGGCGGTTGCAGTTCGCTGTTGTTTTACCCCGAGCCGGGCCAGATCTTCACCCCGGAAAAAGCCAAGCTCGAATACCGCACCGTCACATTGCTCACGGCGGATGGCTTGAAGCTGAACGCCTGGTGGCTACCGGCCAAACCTGGCGTCGAAGTCAAAGGCACAGTCCTGCACCTGCACGGCAACGGCGGCAACCTGCCGATGCACCTGGGCGGCAGTTGGTGGTTGCCGAAAAACGGCTATCAGGTGCTGCTGGTGGACTATCGCGGGTATGGCTTGTCCGAGGGCAAGCCGAGCCTGCCGGCGATCTATCAGGACATCGACGCCGCGTTCGCCTGGCTCGACAAGGCGCCAGAAGTCAAAGGCAAACCGCTGATCCTCCTCGGCCAGAGCCTTGGCGGCTCGATGGCCGTGCATTGGCTGGTGCAGCACCCTGAGCGGCAGAAACAGCTAAAAGCATTCGTGCTCGACGGTGTGCCCGCCAGTTACCGCAGCGTCGGGCAGTATGCCCTCAGCACGTCTTGGCTGACCTGGCCGTTCCAGGTGCCGCTGTCGTGGCTGGTGCCGGACGGCGACAGCGCGATCAACTCGATGCCGCAGCTCACGGGCGTGCCGAAACTGATCTTTCACAGCATCGATGACCCGCTGGTGCCGATGGCCAACGCCATTCGCCTGTATCAGGCGGCGCCACCACCACGGGTGTTGCAGTTGACCCGCGGCGGCCACGTGCAGACCTTCGGCGACCCGGTCTGGCGGCAGGTGATGCTGCGTTATCTGGAAGATCCCGAACATTTCAACGGCCTGCGCCGCCTCGGCGAGATCCCGAATTATCCGCAAGCCCCGAATTCTGAAGATGAGAGTCCGCAATGACTGAAGAACGTAACGCCATCCCGCTGATCATCACCGGTATCTGCAGCATCCTCGGCACCGTCGGCGCCCTGTGGTACTACGGCTACCTGCACTTCGCCAAACCCGAGGATGCGCTGCTGCTCAACGAGTTCACCATGCTCAAGACCGTGCCGGGCGAAGACTACAAAGTCTCACTGGACCCGGCGCCGCAAGTGGCGCAGTGCATCGATGGCGTGCTGGTGCTGTTCGACACCGAGCAGAAAGGCCTGACCGGGGTGCTGATCAATGCGCAGAAAAAAGCCGTGCGCTGCATGGGTGAAGAGACTCCGCAGAAGCTGGAGGAGTGATTCTGCAGGTTCAGCCCTCACCCTAACCCTCTCCCAGTGGGAGAGGGGATTGACCGAGGGGGCCTTCGAGTTACGCCGACCTGAAAGATTGTGTCGATTATTGATTCGGCCAAGCACTTTCAGGTCGATGTATTTCTTGAGAATCCCCCATTCGGCTCCCTCTCCCTCGGGAGAGGGCTGGGGTGAGGGGCCGCAATTTCAGCTCCCACCAAAAAAGCCCCGCCTGATCACTCAGACGGGGCTTTTGCGTTAGCGCGTGTTGCTTAGTTCGAGCTGACCGCCGAACGTGGCATCACTGGCTGGTTGTCGTTGGAAATGGTCACTTCCACACGACGGTTCATCGCACGACCGGAAACGCTGCTGTTATCAGCAACCGGGTATTCCTTGCCATAACCCTGAACCACGATGCGCGAAGGATCTACGCCCATCTTGATCAGAGCGACTTGCACCGAGGTGGCACGACGCTCGGACAGCGACTGGTTGTACGAAGCCGCGCCGGTGCTGTCGGTGTAACCCTCGACGATCACTTTGCGATCAGGGTTTTCCTGAAGGAATTGCGCCAGTTTGTTGATGTTCACCAGACCGCTGGATTTCAGGTCAGCCTTGTTGGTGGCGAACAGCACGTCACCGAAAGTCACCAGGGTACCGCGATCGGTCTGCTTGGCATTCAGGCTCTGCTGCAGTTGTTTGATCTGCTGATCACGAGCGTCCAGACGCGCTTGGGCACGTTGCGCGGCAGCGTTTTTCAGGTTGTTTTCAGCGGTGCGCAGGGCGATGGTCTGCTTGGCCACTTCCACGCGCTGGTTGGTCAGGTAGGCCAGTTGGTCAACCTTGGCTGCGTCTTGCTTGTCCAGATAAGCCTTGTCGGCCTTGTCCAGGTAATCGCTGGCGTCCTTGGTTTCCAGGGCAGCGACTTTGCTCGCCTGTGGGTTGGCCTGCAGGCCGGCGTAGTTGGTGCGCGCCTGTTCCAGGTTCGGGTTAGGCGGAGTAGAGCAGGCAGCCAGGGCAACGCTTGCGGCCAGAAGAGCGGGGATCATCAGTTGCTTACGCATAATTTGTCGTCCTTTCTATCGATAAAAGTTTCAGCTTTGCGATTCGGGATGCGCGCTTACTGCACGGTGCGCTGACTTTCCTGACGCAGTTCCTGAACACCTTTCTGGGAATCCTTCACAGCCTGTTCGGCCTTGGCAGCCTGAGCCTTGCGTTCTGCTACACGAGCGTCCCATTCGGCTTGCTCGGCGAGGGTGCGAGCCTGTTCATACTTCTTGTCGTGCATGGCAATTTCGGCTTGCTTGAGCTTGTCCTGAGCCTGCTTCATTTCCACTGCAGCGAACTCGGTACCACCAGCGCTGACGGCGCTGTTGACGGCCGATTGAGTCACTGCGTACTGCTCGGTCGGCGGGTTACCGGCGCAACCGGCCAGAACGAAGCTGGTACCGATAGCCAGAGCAGCCAGTTTCAGACCGCGCAGGTGGGAGAACGAGGTTTGGGTCTTCATGGTCTTCAACTCCATTGTTTAACTCCTGATAAAACCGAAAATCCATCCTGGTCGAGGAGCCGCAAGCGTCGTGTAAAAGCGCGTTTTTGAAACGCTCGTTCCAGGCGTGGTTACAGCTTCCGACCGGAGGCGTTTTTCAAAAGTTCAGAAAAGATGGCCTATCGCCAAATTTTTTTTTGACCAAACGGACAAGGCTCTAAACCGGGAACTTTGGAGGCGGGGAGAGGTACGCGCGAGTAAAAAATGTACGATTTTTGAAATTGAACACGATCAATGTGGGAGCGAGCTTGCTCGCGAATGCGGTGAATCAGTCGCTATCAATGTCGGCTGAAATACCGCATTCGCGAGCAAGCTCGCTCCCACAGTTTGATCTTTGTTGTGTCAGTGTTTTTGCTTGCCGGCAGCGGCGGATAAATCCTGCAGATGCCGGCGAGAAAGCGCCAGAAACCGCGGTGTCGGCCCGACATCTTCATACAGCGGATCACCTTCCTCATCAGTCGCCACCACCGTCGAACCTTTCACATAAGGCAGGCTCGCTTCGAACTCTTCAAGCGCGGCGCCGATCAGTTCGCCGAGCAGTTCTTCCGGGTGGCGTTTGGGGTACATCTCGGCAATCGCCGCCAGTCGCGCAGCGGCCTCGACGTCCAGATGAATCGTGTAGCCAGTGTCGGTCAGGCGACCCTTGGCGTTTTCTTCCCAATGCTGGGCGAGTTCACGAATTTTCATGATGACCTCATTTCGCGCCTGCTCGTGGCAGGCCTGGGTGAGTGTCCGGCGGGGCCGGCGGCAAGCCGTTGTACGGCTTACTGTTGAGACTAGCTTCAAGCCACAAGGTTTAAAGTCCCTTCGTCGTCTGCTTGTAAGAAGCGCCGTAGAGCGGCACTCTCTGGGCAAAGCATTCGTTTCTGCGCCGTCCCGATTAACGCTGGAGAACTGCTGATGACCGATATTGATGCACGCTTGCGCGAGGACGTTCACCTGTTGGGTGAGCTGTTGGGCAATACCATCCGTGACCAGTACGGTGAGGAATTTCTCGACAAGATCGAGCAGATCCGCAAGGGCGCCAAGGCCGACCGCCGTGGCTCGATGGACGCCGAACTCAGCGCCAGCCTCAATCAGTTGAGCGAAGACGAACTGCTGCCGGTGGCGCGGGCGTTCAACCAGTTTCTCAACCTGGCGAACATCGCCGAGCAGTATCAATTGATTCATCGCCGCGAAGAGTCGCAGCCCGCGCCGTTCGAGTCCCGCGTGCTCCCGGAACTGCTCGCCCGCCTGCGTAACGAAGGCCACAGCGCCGAATCGCTGGCGCGACAACTGGCGCGCCTGGAAATCGAACTGGTGCTGACCGCGCACCCGACCGAGGTGGCGCGGCGCACATTGATTCAGAAGTACGACGCGATCGCTGCGCAACTGGCCGCCCAGGATCATCGCGACCTGACCAGCGCCGAGCGCGAACAGATCCAGAACACCCTGCAGCGGCTGATCGCCGAAGCCTGGCACACCGAAGAAATCCGCCGCACCCGGCCGACCCCGGTCGACGAAGCGAAATGGGGCTTTGCGGTGATCGAACACTCGCTGTGGCAGGCGATTCCCAACCATATGCGCAAGGCCGACAAGGCGCTGTATGAAGCGACGGGCCTGCGCTTGCCACTGGAGGCGGCGCCGATTCGCTTTGCTTCGTGGATGGGCGGCGACCGTGACGGCAACCCGAATGTCACGGCCGCAGTGACCCGCGAAGTGCTGTTGCTGGCGCGCTGGATGGCTGCCGACCTGTATCTGCGCGATGTCGATCACCTGGCGGCCGAGCTGTCGATGCAGCAAGCCAGCGATGCGCTCAAGGCCAAGGCCGGCGACAGCGCCGAACCTTACCGGGCGGTGCTCAAGCAATTGCGCGAACGCCTGCGCGCCACGCGCAACTGGGCCCATGCGTCGCTGACTGCGCCCACGCCGGCACCGGCCGATGTGTTGCACAACAATCGCGACCTGCTTGATCCGCTGGAACTGTGTTTCAACTCGCTGCACGAATGTGGCATGGGCGTGATCGCCGATGGGCCGTTGCTCGATTGCCTGCGCCGGGCGGTGACCTTCGGCCTGTTCCTGGTACGCCTCGATGTGCGTCAGGATTCGACGCGACACAGCTCGGCAATGACCGAAATCACCGACTACCTCGGCCTTGGTCGCTACGAAGACTGGGATGAAGAACAGCGCATCAGCTTCCTGACCCGAGAGCTGAGCAATCGTCGCCCGTTGTTGCCGGCGCATTTCAAACCGTCCGCCGACACCGCTGAAGTGCTCGCCACTTGCAAGGAAATCGCCGCCGCACCGGGCGCCTCGCTGGGTTCCTACGTGATCTCGATGGCGGGCGCCGCCTCCGACGTGCTGGCGGTGCAACTGCTGCTGAAAGAGTCCGGCGTACTGCGGCCGATGCGTGTGGTGCCGCTGTTCGAAACCCTCGCCGACCTCGACAACGCCGGGCCGGTGATGGAGCGTCTGTTGCTGCTGCCGGGCTACCGCGCGAGGCTGCAAGGCCCGCAGGAAGTGATGATCGGTTATTCCGACTCGGCCAAGGACGCCGGCACCACCGCTGCGGCGTGGGCGCAATATCGCGCGCAGGAGCGGCTGGTGGAGATCTGCCGCGAGCAGCAAGTCGAACTGCTGTTATTCCATGGTCGCGGTGGCACCGTGGGCCGTGGCGGCGGTCCGGCGCACGCGGCGATCCTGTCGCAGCCGCCGGGGTCGGTGGCGGGGCGTTTCCGCACCACCGAGCAGGGCGAAATGATTCGATTCAAATTCGGCCTGCCGGACATCGCCGAGCAGAACCTCAATCTGTATCTGGCTGCCGTGCTGGAAGCGACGTTGTTGCCACCACCGCCACCGACGCCCGAATGGCGACACCTGATGGATGAACTGGCCGCCGACGGCGTCGCCGCGTATCGCGCCGTGGTGCGGGAGAATCCGCAGTTCGTCGAGTATTTCCGCCAATCGACGCCGGAGCAGGAACTGGGGCGCTTGCCCCTTGGCAGCCGTCCGGCCAAGCGCCGTGCCGGCGGGATCGAGAGCCTGCGGGCGATCCCGTGGATTTTCGGCTGGACGCAAACGCGGCTGATGCTGCCGGCGTGGCTCGGCTGGGAAACTGCGCTGAGCAAGGCGCTGGCGCGTGGCGAGGGCGAACTGCTCGGGCAGATGCGCGAACAGTGGCCGTTCTTCCGCACCCGTATCGACATGCTGGAAATGGTCCTGGCCAAGGCCGACGCCGACATCGCGCTTTCGTACGACCAGCGTCTGGTCGAGCCGGACTTGCTGCCGTTGGGCGCGCAGTTACGCGACCTATTGTCGCAGGCGTGTGCGGTGGTGCTTGGTCTGACCGGGCAGTCGCAGCTGCTGGCACATAGCCCGGACACCCTGGAATTCATCCGTCTGCGCAACACTTATCTTGATCCGCTACATCTATTGCAGGCCGAGCTGTTGGCCCGATCACGGCAGCAAAATGTCGAGCAGGGCAGCCCGGTGGAGCAGGCGCTGCTGGTGTCTGTGGCGGGGATTGCCGCCGGGTTGCGCAATACCGGCTAAGGTTTTTGCGGTGGTATCAGGCACCCGGTGCACAGGCCGGGTGCCGCTTTGTACACAGAGAGAAAGTGCGGTCAGGCGACAGTTAGTGATGGGGTTGCGACTTGGGTTACCGCGTCGCGAGGTCGCGGCGGGCGCCGGTTTCTCCGACTTTTGGCGTCTTGTGTGGGCGCAGCCTGCTGTGTATCTTGATCAGCCTTTGGCCGTTTGTGCGGCCACGACCCGTTTTTTAAGATTGGCCCAAAGAGGCGAATCCCGTTGTTTTCTATATAAAAAATTGAGGAGCACATCGATGCGCGTCATTCTGCTGGGAGCTCCCGGGGCCGGTAAAGGTACTCAGGCTAAGTTCATCACCGAGAAATTCGGCATTCCGCAAATCTCCACCGGCGACATGCTGCGTGCAGCGGTCAAGGCTGGCACTCCGCTGGGCGTTCAAGCCAAGAGCATCATGGATGCCGGCGGCCTGGTGTCGGATGACCTGATCATCGCGCTGGTGCAGGATCGCATCGCTCAACCAGACTGCGCCAACGGCTTTCTGTTCGACGGTTTCCCGCGCACCATTCCACAGGCCGAAGCGCTGGTAACTGCCGGTGTCGAGCTGGACGCCGTGGTTGAAATCGCTGTTGAAGACGAAGAAATCGTGCAGCGTATCGCCGGTCGTCGCGTTCACGAGGCCAGTGGCCGCGTTTACCACATCGTCTACAACCCGCCGAAAGTGGCTGGCAAAGACGACGTTACCGGCGACGATCTGGTGCAGCGCAAGGACGACACCGAAGAAACCGTGCGTCATCGCCTGTCGGTCTACCATTCGCAGACCAAGCCGCTGGTGGACTTCTACCAGAAGCTTTCCGCTGCCAACGGCAAGCCGAAGTACAGCCACATTCCGGGCGTAGGTTCGGTTGAAGCGATCACCGCCAAGGTGCTCGAAGCGCTGAGCTGAAAAAGCTGATCGGCTGCATCATCCACGGCCCGCTTGCGGGCCGTAGTTGTTTATACTGACGCACTTTTTCCCCCACCTGTTTTGGATACATCGATGAGCACCTTGCTGGCCCTGGACACCGCGACCGAAGCTTGCTCCGTTGCCTTGCTGCATGACGGCAAGGTCACGAGCCATTACGAGGTGATCCCGCGTCTGCACGCGCAGAAGCTGCTGCCGATGATCCAGCAACTGCTGGCCGATGCCGGCACCACGCTGCAAGCGGTGGACGCCATCGCGTTCGGTCGCGGGCCGGGTGCGTTTACCGGTGTGCGGATCGCCATCGGTGTGGTGCAAGGTCTGGCGTTCGCGCTGGATCGTCCGGTGCTGCCGGTGTCCAACCTCGCCGTCCTGGCGCAGCGTGCGTATCGCGAACACGGCGTGAGCCAGGTCGCGGCGGCCATCGATGCGCGAATGGATGAAGTGTATTGGGGCTGCTACCGCGAAACGGCTGGCGAGATGCGTCTGGTTGGTGCCGAAGCGGTGCTGCCGCCGGAAGTGGCGGCGCTGCCGGCCGATGCCAGCGGTGAGTGGTTCGGTGCAGGTACCGGTTGGGGCTATGGCGAGCGGATCGCGGTCAACCTCACCGGCTCCGATGCCGGCATGTTGCCTCACGCCGAAGACCTGCTGACCCTGGCCCGGTTTGCCTGGGAACGCGGCGAGTCGATCCCTGCCGATGACGCGCAACCGGTTTACCTGCGCGACAAAGTCGCCACCCCCAAGGCTCGCTGAGGCCTGACTTCTGGCGGGGAAGCTTCTGTGGTGAGGGGATTTATCCCCGATGGGTCGCGAAGCGGCCCCAAAATCGGCGACTGCTTCGCAGCCGATCGGGGATAAATCCCCTCACCACAAAAGCCCTCCACAAACTCCGTGTCTTATTCCAAATTCTGCCAATCGTCAGTTTCCAACCCCGGGCTTTAAACCTTTTGCGCTTTATGTGTTCTAGTTATCACTCGGCAGTTTGCTAAGTCGGTCAAGTGCCGCTAAATTGCCATCATCGATACCGAGCATGAAATTATGCGTATAGACGGCCTCTCCTCTCAGTCCTACCCCATCAAGCGCAAGCCTCGCAAAGGCAATGTGGCGCTGGATGAATCCGTCGACGATATCGACGGCGAGCTGGAATTCCCGACTGAAGAGCAACTGGCCGCCCGCGCTGCCAAAGCCTCCGCACAACGCCTTGCCAATCTGCCTGCCCGTCAGCAAGACATGATTTATCACCGCGCCATGAGCAAAAGCGTAGCGATGGCCTTGGCCAGCTACCTGAGCACCGCCGGTTTTGTCGATTGGGATGCGGATGTGCTGGGCCTCGACCTGTACATCTGATGGATCTGCCTTACTACCTCGGTTGTCCGTCCTGGAGTGAAAACGCCTGGCGCGAGTATCTGTACCCCGAAGACGCCAAGACCTCCGACTTCCTCGCTCTCTACTCCCAAGTATTCAATGCCGTCGAAGGCAACACGACCTTCTACGCCAGCCCCTCGCCGGCCACCGTGCAGCGCTGGGCCGAGACCATGCCCGAACACTTTCGCTTCACCGCCAAGTTTCCCGGCGACATCAGCCACAGCGGTGATCTGCGCGATCAACTGACCGCCGCCGAAACGTTCGTAAACCTCCTCAGCCCGCTCGGCGAACGTGTGTCGCCGCTGTGGCTGCAACTGTCGAAAAGCTTCACCCCGCATCGACTGCCGGAGCTGACCGCGTTCATCGACGCGCTGGACCGACCGCTGGCGGTGGAAGTGCGTCACGAACAGTTCTTCGCCAAGGGCGAGAGCGAACGCCTGCTTAATCGCTTGCTGCTCGACCGTGGCGTGGAGCGCATCTGCCTTGATCCACGAGCGCTGTTCAGTTGCCTGTCGACCGAGTCTTCGGTGATCCACGCTCAATCGAAAAAGCCCCGGGTGCCGACGCGGCCGGCGGCGTTTACCCAGCTCCCGCAGGTGCGCTTCATCGGCCACCCGGAGCTGGAAGCCAATGATCCGTTCCTGGTGCCGTGGGTGGCGAAAATCGCCGAGTGGATCGAAGAGGGCCGCACGCCGTACATCTTCCTGCACACCGCCGACAACGTCATGGCGGCGAAGCTGGCGCAACGTTTTCACGCGCAATTGATGCAACGTTTGCCTGGCCTGCCATCCCTGCCTGAGCTATACAGAGAACCCGCCGCCGAGCAACTCGGCTTGCTCTGAAGGCGGATTTTTCCCCTGCCCAGGAGCCTGCCGATGGACGCCCACGCCCTTCAAGAACAAAACCGCAAAGCCCAGGCCTTCAAGGCCCTGCACGAGCGTCCGGGGATTTTTGTGATTCCCAATCCGTGGGATGCCGGCTCGGCGAAGATGCTCGCCAGTCTGGGCTATCAGGCGCTGGCGACCACCAGCGCCGGTTACGCGTTTTCCCAGGGCAAGGCCGACGGCGCCCTGAGTCTCGATGACACTTTGGTCAACGTCCGGGCAATTGTCGCGGCCACCGATCTGCCGGTAGCGGTGGACCTAGAAAACGGTTTCGCCGATGACCCGGCCGAGTGCGCGAAAAGCCTGTTGCGCGCCGCCGAGGCCGGCGCGGTGGGCGGTTCGATCGAAGATGCCACGGGCCGTGCCGACGCACCGATCTACTGCTTCGAACACGCCGTTGCACGCATCGAAGCCGCCGTCGCTGCGGTGCGCACGCTGCCATTTCCCTTCATCTTGACCGGCCGCGCGGAAAACTACCTGCACGGCAATCCCGATCTCAATGACACCATTCGCCGCCTGCAAGCCTTTGCCGAGGCGGGCGCCGACGTGCTGTACGCGCCGGGTTTGCGTAACGCCGAAGAAGTGCTGGCGGTGGTGCGCGCAGTGGCGCCGAAGCCGGTCAATGTGTTGATGTCCGGCGGTTTGAAACTGACCGTACAGGAGTTGGAAGAAATGGGGGTGCGCAGGATCAGCACCGGCTCGGCGTTGGCCTTGGCAGCATTCGGCGAGTTCTTCCGCGCGGCTGAAGAAATCCAGCAGCGCGGCACGTTCGGCTTCACGTCGCAATCGATGCCGTACGCCAAGGCCAATCAGTTTTTCAAAGGCTGAGCATGGGCCGCTGGATCGCGCTGTCGCTACTGCTGATCATCGCGGGTGCCGTGCTCAGCGTCTGGCGCGGCTGGCTCGACGTCCCGGCCGAGTGGAACCCGTGGGCGCCGCTGGACGTGAAGGCAGCGCCGAACGGGTTGACCGGTTTCAAGCTGATGCGCCTGCGCGGAAATCCCGAATTATGCGCACAAGTCCTGAGCAACTCGGGTCTGCGCGTCACCGCGCAAGCCGACAGTCCCGATGCCAAGTGCCCGCTGATCGGCACCGTGCGCGTGCAGGGCGGTGAGGTGGCGCTGAGCAGCAGCTTCCTCGCCAGTTGCCCGCTGGCGGTGGCTTACGCGATGTTTGAACGGCATACCCTGCAACCCGCCGCGCAATCTGTTTACGGGCAGAGGGTGGCGCGCCTTGATCACCTCGGCAGCTTCGCCTGTCGCAATGTCTATAACCGCGAGAGCGGGGCGCTCAGCCGGCATGCCAGTGCCGATGCGCTGGACATCAGCGGTTTTCGGCTGGCGGACGGGCACAGCATCAGCGTGCTCAAGGACTGGCCGAAGCAGAATCAGGATGCGCAGTTTCTGCGGCAGGTGCGCGATGGCGCCTGTGAGGCGTTCAGTGTGGTGTTGAGTCCGGATTACAACGCCGCCCACCGCAATCACTTTCATGTCGATGTCGGGCGCTGGAGCGTGTGTCGCTGAGGGATCAGGCGGCGAGGCGCAGGTTCTGCAGGACGATCGGGCGCGCCCAACCGTTATCGAAGTCCAAAGCCTTCTGCTGCTCGACGATGTCTTCCGGCGGGAACGGCGGATAAGGTTTTTGCAGCAGGTCGAGGTCGAATTCGGCAATCGGCAGGTACAGCGGCTTCTTCTGTGGCGCCGGGCCAGGCTCGGGAAGCGGCTGACCATTGTTGATCACGATTGGACGGACCCAGCTGCTGTCGAAGTCCTGCTGCTCTTGCTGAGCCTTGAGTTCTTCTGGCGGGAACGGTGGGAACGGCTTGTCCAGCAGATCGGTTTCGAACTCGGCGATCGGCAGGAACAGCGGCTCCGGCGGACGTACTTCGGTGTCGACCACATCGCACTGACGCTGCTCGACGATGTGCGCGTGCAGCTCGCTGCCCAGGGTCGGTTCTTCCGGGCTGTTCAGGTCAACCGGTGGAAAGGTGCCACAGGCCGGCACCACATCACTCGTCTGTTCGGCCATCGCCTGGGCAAAGAAATCCTGCCACAGGTGACTGACGCCGCCCAATGCTTGAGTGTTATGACGGCTGAAGTCGCCCTTGGGCGAAATGTAGCCAATCGATGTGGGAAGAATGCCTGACATTTTTTTCGGTTGACGCTCAGCTCTGGCAAAATGCGCGTTGATTGGTTTATCGGCCACTTTTTGCCGATCCTTAACTTTTTTGAGCGTGTTTTCATGATTGAGCAACCCGCGGCCTGCCGCATCCATGTCCAGGCTCTTGCCCCGACGTTTGAAGCGCAGGCCGAGCAGTGGGCCGAGCGTCTGGGCCTGCCGCTGCAGGTGGACGGCGGCGAGTTCGCCTTGCAGGTCGGCGAGCAGGGTTTGCAGCTGCAGCAGCTCGGCCCGGATGCACCGGGACCGGTGCGGGTGGATTTCGTCGAAGGTGGCGCGGCGCATCGGCGTCTGTACGGCGGCGGCAGCGGGCAGATGATCGCCAAGGCGGTCGGCATTGCTCAAGGCGTGCGCCCACGGGTGCTGGATGCCACGGCGGGGCTGGGCAAGGATGCGTTCGTGCTGGCCAGTCTGGGCTGCGAGATGAGCCTGATCGAGCGTCAGCCGTTGATCGGCGCGTTGCTGGAGGATGGTCTGGCGCGGGCGGCGGAAGATTTCGATGTGGCGCCGATTGTCGCGCGCATGAAGCTGCTCAAGGGCAACTCGATCGAGGTCATGCGCAACTGGGAAGGCGAGCCGCCGCAGGTGATCTACCTCGACCCGATGTTCCCGCACCGCGAGAAAACCGCGCTGGTGAAAAAAGAGATGCGCCTGTTCCGGCCGCTGGTTGGTGATGATCCGGATGCGCCGGCATTGCTCGAAGCGGCGCTGGCCCTGGCGACACACCGGGTGGTGGTCAAGCGCCCGCGCAAGGCACCGTGCATCGAGGGGCCGAAGCCGAGCCATGCGCTGGATGGCAAGTCGAGCCGGTATGACATCTACCCGAAGAAAGCGTTAAAACCTTAAGACCGAGTTGCGCCCATTCGCGAGCAAGCTCGCTCCCACATTTGGAATGCATTTCAAATGTGGGAGCGAGCTTGCTCGCGAAGGCGTCCGCAAAAACTCCGCAAAATCAGGGCCGATACGCCCGCATGAACAACCCCACCACCTCCTGCACATGACTCTCTGAAGCCTCTTCGCTCAGCGGATCACCGCAGCAATACAACAAACGAAAATTCCCTGCGCCCTTGATCAGGCAGAAGAAGTGTTCGGCGGCGTTACGCGGCAGGTCGATGCGCAGCGCGCCGGTCTCGTCGATGCGTTTCAGCAACCGTTCCATGCCTTGCACCATGCGCTCGGGACCGGCGTCGTAGAAAATCTGTGACAGCTTCGGATCCTGCGTGCCCAGCGCCATCATCAAGCGATGCAGATTCACCGACTCGTCGCTGTTGATCAGTTGATGAAAGCCTCGGGCAATGTTCAGCAACACATTTTCCACGGGGATTCCGGCGGGCAATTCGAAGAACAGCGGCGGTAACTGCTCCTCGCATTTGGCCATTACCGCGGAGGAGAACAGCGTCTCCTTGTCGTTGAAGTGGCTGTAAACCGTCAGTTTCGACACGCCAGCCTCGGCGGCGACCGCGTCCATGCTGGTGTTGGCGTAGCCGTGACTCAGAAACAGGGTTTTCGCCGCGTCGAGGATCGCCCGGCGCTTGGCCGGATCCTTCGGACGGCCCGGGCCGTTTGGAGCTGCAAGATTGTTCGACATTCTTCGCTTTTAATACTGGACTGGTGAGTTTGCTATTAATACCATACCGGCCAGTATAAATATTCCAAGCACCATTAGCGAAAGGTCCGTCACCATGTTCCGCCATGCGTTGTCGTTTGCCGTGCCAGTCAGCCTGGCTGTTTTATTGTCAGCATGCGGTCAGGAAGAGGCGACGCAAGTCAGCATTCGACCGGCCATGGTGGTGCAGCCAGAGCCTTCAGCGCAGGCGATGGAAAGTTATCCGGGCGAGGTGCGCGCCCGTTACGAACCGGATCTGGCATTCCGCATTGGCGGCAAAGTCAGCCGACGACTGGTCGAAGAAGGTCAGCGCGTGAAGGCCGATCAGCCATTGGCCGAGCTCGATCCGCAGGATGTGCGCCTGCAACTGGAAGCCACCCGCGCACAGGTCGCCGCCGCCGAAGCCAATCTGAACCTGGTGCGCGCCGAGCGTGACCGCTACAAAACTTTGATGGAGCGGCAGATGGTCAGTCGTTCGGCCTACGACAACGCGGAAAACCTCTACCGTTCCGGCGAAGCGCGCCTCAAGCAGATCAAGGCCGAATTCAACGTCTCGACCAACCAGGCCAGTTACGCCGTGTTGCGCGCGCCGCAGGACGGCGTGGTGGCCAAGCGTGCGGTGGAAGTCGGGCAAGTGGTTGCCGCCGGGCAAACCGTGTTCACCCTCGCCACCGATGGCGAGCGTGAAGTGTCGATCAGCCTGCCGGAGCAGAGCTTCGGACGGTTCAAGGTCGGCCAGCCAGTCACCGTTGAACTGTGGACGCAACAGAACCAGCGCTTCGCCGGGCAGATTCGTGAACTGTCGCCGGCCGCCGACCCGAAATCCCGCACCTTCGCTGCGCGCATCTCGTTCACCAGCGGCAAAGTCCCGGCTGAGCTCGGGCAGAGCGCCCGGGTGTTCGTGCAATCGGCGGATGCTGTGCCGCTGTCGGTACCGCTTTCGGCCCTGACTGCCGAGAACGGCGCGACCTACGTCTGGGTCGTCAACGCCAACAACACCTTGAAAAAGACCCCGGTGCGCATCGGCCCGTTCGGCGAGAAAAGCGTGCCGGTGCTCGAAGGCCTGAATGCCAGCGACTGGGTAGTCGCCGCCGGGGTTCACGTATTGCTCGAAGGTCAGCAGGTGCGGCCTGTGGATCGCTCCAACCGAGTGGTCAATCTGGCGGACAAGGAGTAAGTCCCGATGCGCTTCAACCTTTCTGAATGGGCGCTGCGTAATCGCCAGATCGTACTGTTCCTGATGCTTTTGCTGGCCATCGTCGGCGCCTTGTCCTACACCAAGCTCGGCCAGAGCGAAGACCCGCCGTTCACCTTCAAGGCCATGGTCATTCAGACCCGCTGGCCGGGAGCGACCGCGCAGGAAGTCTCGCGCCAGGTCACTGAACGCATCGAAAAGAAATTGATGGAAACCGGCGAGTACGAACGTATCGTGTCGTTCTCCCGCCCGGGTGAATCGCAGGTCACGTTCATTGCCCGCGATTCGATGCATTCCAAGGAAATTCCCGACCTCTGGTACCAGGTGCGCAAAAAGGTCAGCGACATTCGCCAGACCTTGCCGCCGGATATTCAGGGGCCATTCTTCAACGATGAATTCGGCACTACGTTCGGCAACATCTATGCGCTGACCGGTGACGGCTTCGACTACGCGGTGCTCAAGGACTACGCCGACCGCATCCAGATCCAGCTGCAACGAGTCAAAGATGTCGGCAAGGTCGACCTGCTCGGTTTGCAGGACGAGAAGATCTGGGTCGAACTGTCCAACGTCAAACTCGCCACCCTTGGCTTGCCACTGGCGGCCGTGCAGCAAGCGCTGCAAGAGCAGAACGCGGTGTCCACCGCGGGGTTCTTTGAAACCGGCAGCGAGCGCGTGCAACTGCGGGTCTCGGGGAATTTTCAGACGGTCGAGGAGATCAAGAACTTCCCGATCCGCGTCGGTGACCGGACGTTCCGCATCTCCGATGTCGCCGATGTGCATCGCGGTTTCAACGATCCACCGGCGCCGCGCATGCGCTTCATGGGCGAAGACGCCATTGGCCTCGCAGTAGCGATGAAGGATGGCGGCGACATTCTGGTGCTGGGCAAAGCGCTGGAAGGCGAGTTCTCGCGTTTGCAGAAAAACCTCCCGGCCGGCATGCAACTGCGCAAGGTGTCCGACCAACCGGCGGCGGTGAAAACCAGTGTGGGCGAGTTCGTCCAGGTGCTGGTCGAGGCGCTGGCAATCGTTTTGCTGGTGAGCTTCTTCTCCCTTGGCGTGCGCACCGGGATGGTGGTCGCGCTGACCATTCCGCTGGTGCTGGCGATGACCTTTGCCTGCATGTATTACCTGGGTATCGGTCTGCACAAAATCTCCCTCGGCGCGCTGGTGCTGGCGCTGGGCTTGCTGGTGGACGACGCGATCATCGCCGTGGAAATGATGGCGATCAAAATGGAGCAGGGTTTCGACCGGATCAAGGCTGCGAGCTACGCCTGGACCAGCACCGCGTTCCCGATGCTCACCGGTACGCTGATCACCGCCGCGGGTTTTCTACCGATCGCCACCGCGCAGTCCGGCACTGGCGAATACACCCGTTCGATCTTTCAGGTGGTGACCATCGCGTTGCTCGCCTCATGGGTGGCAGCGGTGATGTTTGTGCCGTATCTGGGGGAAAAACTCCTGCCGGATCTGGCGAAGATTCATGCGGCCAAACATGGCACGACTGACGGGCAAGCCGACCCGTATGGCACGCCGTTTTATCAACGGGTTCGACGTCTGGTGGAGTGGTGCGTGGCGCACCGCAAAACCGTGATTGTGCTGACAGTGGGGCTGTTTATTGCGTCGGTGATGCTGTTCCGTTTCGTCCCGCAGCAGTTCTTCCCGGCCTCCAACCGACTGGAATTGATGGTCGATCTGAAGCTGGCTGAAGGTGCGTCGCTGGCCAACACCACGGCCGAGGTCAAACGCCTGGAAGCGATGCTCAAGGATCACGCCGGCATCGATAACTACGTGGCGTATGTCGGCACCGGCTCGCCGCGTTTCTACCTGCCGCTGGATCAACAACTGCCGGCGGCGAGCTTCGCCCAGTTTGTCGTATTGGCGAAAAACATCGAGGAGCGCGAGACCCTGCGCACCTGGTTGATCGAGACCCTTAACGAGCAATTCCCAACTCTGCGTTCGCGGGTCACGCGCCTGGAAAACGGCCCGCCGGTTGGTTATCCGGTGCAGTTTCGCGTCACCGGTGAGCACATCGAGGAAGTCCGTGCGCTGGCGCGCAAAGTGGCGGCCAAGGTGCGCGAGAACCCGCATGTGGTCAACGTGCACCTGGATTGGGAAGAGCCGAGCAAAGTGGTGTACCTGAACATCGATCAGGATCGTGCGCGGGCGCTCGGTGTGAGCACGGCTAATCTGGCGAAATTCCTCCAGAGTTCGCTGACCGGCTCGAGTGTCAGCCAGTACCGCGAGGACAACGAGTTGATCGAGATTCTGCTGCGCGGCACGGTGCATGAGCGCACCGAGTTGACGTTGCTGCCGAGTCTGGCGGTGCCGACCGATAACGGTCGCAGTGTGGCGCTGTCGCAGATTGCCACGCTGGAGTACGGGTTTGAGGAAGGGATCATCTGGCACCGTAATCGTCTGCCGACCGTGACAGTGCGTGCCGACATTTACGGCAAGGAGCAGCCGGCGACGCTGGTCAAGCAGATCGAGCCGACGCTGGATCCGATCCGTGCCGAATTGCCTGACGGGTATCTGCTGGATGTTGGCGGTACGGTGGAGGATTCGGAGCGTGGGCAGAAGTCGGTGAATGCCGGGGTGCCGATGTTCATTGTGGTGGTGCTGACGCTGCTGATGGTGCAATTGCGCAGTTTCTCACGCACGGCGATGGTGTTTCTGACGGCGCCGCTGGGGTTGATCGGGGTGGTGTTGTTTCTGATGGTGTTCCGCCAGCCGTTCGGGTTTGTGGCGATGCTGGGGACGATCGCGCTGTCGGGGATGATCATGCGTAACTCGGTGATTCTGGTGGATCAGATCGAGCAGGATATTGCCTCTGGTCTCAAGCCTTGGCAGGCGATTATCGAGGCGACGGTGCGGCGGTTTCGGCCGATTGTGTTGACGGCTTTGGCGGCGGTGCTGGCGATGATTCCTTTGTCGCGCAGTGTGTTTTTCGGGCCGATGGCGGTGGCGATCATGGGGGGGTTGATTGTGGCTACGGCTTTGACGCTTTTGTTTTTGCCGGCTTTGTATGCGGCCTGGTTCCGGGTGCGTCGCGACGCTTGATGGTTTTGGACTTGGCGGCCTTTGGGCCGACCAGGTTCCTGGGGTTTTGGGTGCATATCCGTTGCTTAGGGTGCTGCCGCTGGCGGTTTCGCCCTTACGGCGACTCCCTTTGGCAAACGCCCCAAAGGAAGCAAAGGTCTTGGCCCCGGCGTACGGCCCTCGCCTAGGCTCGGGTCCCTTCGTTGCGGGGTTCATCCGGGGGCATCGCCTCCGGTTTGCTTCGCTGCACCTCCTCTCGATGTGTTCGACTTCGTCGAACGGTCGCTGCGCTCCCACCCCCGGATAAACCCCTCCACTCAGCCTGCCGAAGGGGCCGGCACGGCAAGATCAAAAGCTGCAGCCGAGCTTGCGCTCATCCTGTTGAGTGGTGAAAAGCATGTGGTCTGTCTGGACGGCTTTGCTGTTCTGTGGGAGCTGGCTTGCCAGCGATGGCGGCCTGACAGTCGACCAATCTCCAACTGCCTGCACCCAATCCCACTGTAGGAGTGAGCCTGCTCGCGATGGCGGCCTGACAGCCGACCAATCTCCCACTGCCCACACCCAATCCAAATGTGGGAGCGGGCTTGCTCGCGAAGGCGGCCTGACAGTCGACCAATCTCCAACTACCTGCACCCAATCCCACTGTAGGAGTGAGCCTGCTCGCGATGGCGGTTTAGTAGCCGACCAATCTCCAACTGCCCACACCCAATCCCACTGTAGGAGTGAGCCTGCTCGCGATGGCGGTTTAGTAGCCGACCAATCTCCAACTGCCCACACCCAATCCAAATGTGGGAGCGGGCTTGCTCGCGAAGGCGGCCTGACAGTCGACCAATCTCCAACTGCCTGCACCCAATCCCACTGTAGGAGTGAGCCTGCTCGCGATGGCGGCCTAGTAGCCGACCAATCTCCAACTACCTGCACCCAATCCAAATGTGGGAGCGGGCTTGCTCGCGAAGGCGGCCTGACAGTCGACCAATCTCC
>NZ_JALMEY010000028.1:0-36183 GCF_023100615.1 Pseudomonas sp. MWU12-3103b | reverse complement strand
CTGTGAATCCATAATCGACTCGGTCTTTCAGGTCGATGTTTGACGCCTGACACCTCGGTCAGCCCCCTCTCCCTCCGGTACATACACTCCCACAGGGAGAGGGAACCGATTGGGGGATGCTCGCGAAGTACGCCGACCGGATACTTGCGCTGTGAATCCATAATCGACTCGGTCTTTCAGGTCGATGTTTGACGCCTGACACCTCGGTCAGCCCCCTCTCCCTCCGGGAGAGGGCTGGGGTGAGGGTGGCTTTTGACTTTAGCGTTACCTCCGACACTTCTGGCATAACACTTGCTCTTGCCTTGCCGTGCGACTGTGAAAACCCGATTAGTGACGGATTATTGGCATGGCGAAGAGCGAAGCAGCAGCTGTAAAAGACCCCGCGACCAAAGGCAAACTCAAGATGATCATCCTGATCGTGGTGGCTCTGCTGCTGGCGATCGGTGTGTCCGTGGGCGCGACCTGGTACTTCATGCACAGTGCTCAGAGCAAGCCTGCCGCAGCGGCGGAGGCCGCGCCGGTCGGCAAGCAGCCGGCGATCTTCGAGCCGATGGCGCCGGCGTTTGTCGCCAACTACAACCAGAACGGCCGTCAGCGCTACATGCAGGTGAGCATCACCATGCTGGCGCGTAACCAGGCCGATCTGGAAGCGCTCAAAGTGCACATGCCGGTGATCCGCAACAACCTGGTGATGCTCTTCTCCGGTCAGGATTTCGCCACGCTGGCGACCCCGGTCGGGCAGGAGATGTTGCGCCAGAAGGCTACCGCCAGCGTCCAGGAAGTGGCGCAGAAAGAGCTGGGCAAAGTGGTGATCGAACAGTTGCTTTTCACTAATTTCGTACTGCAGTAGGAACACGACATGGCCGTGCAGGATCTGCTGTCCCAGGATGAAATCGACGCGCTGTTGCATGGCGTCGACGATGGTCTGGTACAGACCGATAACGCTGCCGAACCCGGCAGTGTCAAAAGCTACGACCTGACCAGCCAGGATCGCATCGTCCGTGGACGCATGCCGACTCTGGAGATGATCAACGAGCGTTTTGCCCGTTACACCCGCATCAGCATGTTCAACATGCTGCGCCGCTCGGCGGACGTTGCCGTCGGTGGCGTCCAGGTGATGAAGTTCGGCGAATACGTACACTCGCTGTACGTGCCGACCAGCCTCAACCTGGTCAAGATCAAACCGTTGCGCGGCACCGCGCTGTTCATCCTCGACGCCAAACTGGTGTTCAAACTGGTGGACAACTTCTTCGGCGGCGACGGCCGCCACGCCAAGATCGAGGGGCGTGAATTCACCCCGACCGAATTGCGTGTGGTGCGCATGGTGCTGGAGCAGGCGTTCGTCGATCTGAAGGAAGCCTGGCAGGCGATCATGGAAGTCAATTTCGAGTACATCAACTCGGAAGTGAACCCGGCCATGGCCAACATCGTTGGCCCGAGCGAAGCAATCGTGGTCTCCACCTTCCACATCGAACTCGATGGCGGTGGCGGTGACCTGCACGTAACCATGCCGTACTCGATGATCGAGCCGGTGCGCGAGATGCTCGACGCCGGTTTCCAGTCGGACCTCGACGATCAGGACGAGCGCTGGGTCAATGCCCTGCGTCAGGACGTGCTCGATGTCGACGTGCCGATCGGCGCCACCGTGGCCCGCCGCCAGTTGAAGCTGCGCGACATCCTGCACATGCAGCCGGGGGATGTGATCCCGGTCGAGATGCCGGAAGACATGATCATGCGCGCCAACGGCGTACCGGCCTTCAAGGTCAAGATGGGCTCGCACAAAGGCAACCTCGCGTTGCAGGTTATCGAGCCGATCGAGCGTCGCTGAAGCGGCGCTTTTCCCCCACGCATTTAACTGAATTGTTGCCCGCCGAGGACAAATGATGAACGACGAAATGAACGCCCAGGACGATCAGGCACTGGCCGACGAATGGGCTGCGGCCCTGGAAGAGACCGGTGATGGCAGCCAGGCTGACATCGACGCGCTGCTGGCCGCCGACGCTGGCGCTGCAAGCTCCAACCGTCTGCCGATGGAAGAGTTCGGCAGCGTACCGAAGAACAACGATCCGGTGACCCTGGACGGTCCGAACCTGGACGTGATCCTCGACATCCCGGTGTCGATCTCGATGGAAGTGGGCAGCACCGACATCAACATTCGCAACCTGCTGCAACTGAACCAGGGTTCGGTGATCGAGCTCGATCGTCTGGCCGGCGAGCCGCTGGACGTGCTGGTCAACGGCACCCTGATCGCGCACGGCGAAGTGGTGGTGGTCAACGAGAAGTTCGGCATCCGCCTGACCGACGTGATCAGCCCAAGCGAACGCATCAAGAAGCTGCGCTGAGTGAAACGGTTTCTCTGGGCTTTGCTGGCACTGCCATTGAGCGTGCTGGCCGCCGAGCCGTCGGCGGCGACGACCGTGCCTGCTGCCACCGCGCCGATGGTCAGCAGCGGCGTGGCCGGGCAACTGACGCAACTGGTGTTCGGTCTGTTGCTGGTGCTGGGCTTGATCTTCTTCCTCGCCTGGCTGCTGCGCCGGGTGCAGCAGGCAGGGCCGGCGGGCAAGGGCCAGGTGATCGAGCTGATCGGCTCCCGCGCCCTCGGTCCGCGTGACCGGTTGATGCTGGTGCAGGTCGGCAACGAGCAGATTCTGCTCGGCTTGAGCCCCGGCACCATCACTGCGCTGCACGTGCTCAAGGAGCCGGTGCCAGTGCCGAGCAGCAGCGAAAAAGCGACCCCGGAATTTGCCCAGCATCTGCTGAAGATTCTCGGCAAGGATCAGAAGGATAAGAAGTAATGGGTGCGCTACGCATCGTCTTGACGCTGGCCCTGATGCTGGCCGCGCCGCTGGCGTTCGCCGCCGACCCGTTGTCGATTCCGGCGATCACGCTGGGCACCAACGCCGACGGCGCGCAGGAGTATTCGGTCAGCCTGCAGATCCTGCTGATCATGACCGCGCTGAGCTTCATTCCGGCGGCCGTGATTCTGATGACCAGTTTCACCCGGATCATCATCGTCTTCTCGATCCTGCGTCAGGCCCTCGGTCTGCAGCAGACACCGTCGAACCAGATCCTCACCGGCATGGCGTTGTTCCTGACCATGTTCATCATGGCCCCGGTGTTTGATCGGGTGAACAATGATGCGCTGCAGCCGTACCTGGCGGAAAAACTCACCGCCCAGCAAGCGGTGGAAAAGGCCCAGGTACCGATCAAGGACTTCATGCTCGCCCAGACCCGCACCAGCGATCTGGAGCTGTTCATGCGTCTGTCCAAGCGCACTGACATCGCCACGCCGGATCAGGCGCCACTGACGATTCTGGTGCCGGCGTTCGTCACCTCTGAGCTTAAAACCGCGTTCCAGATCGGCTTCATGATCTTCATTCCGTTCCTGATCATCGACCTGGTCGTGGCCAGTGTGCTGATGGCGATGGGTATGATGATGCTCTCGCCGCTGATCATTTCGCTGCCGTTCAAGATCATGCTGTTCGTACTGGTGGATGGCTGGGCGCTGATCATCGGCACCCTGGCCAGCAGTTTCGGAGGTGTCTCGCCATGACGCCGGAAGTTGCGGTCGATATCTTTCGTGAAGCGCTGTGGCTGACCACTCTGATGGTCGCGATTCTGGTGGTGCCGAGCCTGTTGGTCGGCCTGCTGGTGGCGATGTTCCAGGCGGCGACGCAGATCAACGAACAGACCCTGAGCTTCCTTCCGCGTCTGCTGGTGATGCTGGTGACGCTGATCGTCGCCGGCCCGTGGATCGTGCAGACGTTCATGGAATACATCATTCAGCTGTACAAAAACATTCCGATGGTCATCGGCTAAGCCATGCAATCGCTGCTTCAGTTGACCGACACCCAGATCAGTACCTGGGTGGCGTCGTTCATGTTGCCACTGTTTCGCGTTGCCTCGATGCTGATGGTCATGCCGGTGTTCGGCACCACGCTGGTGTCGCGGCGGATACGCCTGTATTTCGCCGTGGCCATCACCGTGTGCATTGCCCCGGGGCTGCCGCCGATGCCGGACGTCAGTCCGCTTGCGCTCAGTGGCTGGTTACTGATTGCCGAGCAGATTCTGGTGGGTGCGGTGCTGGGGTTTTCCCTGCAACTGTTTTTCCAGGCGTTTGCCGTGGCCGGGCAGATTGTCGCGATCCAGATGGGCATGGGCTTCGCCTCGATGGTCGACCCGGCCAACGGCGTCTCGGTGGCGGTGATCGGGCAGTTCTTCACCATGCTGGTGACCTTGCTGTTCCTGTCGATGAACGGCCATCTGGTGGTCTTCGAAGTGCTCACCGAAAGCTTCACCACGCTGCCGGTCGGCGGCGGGTTGATGACGGCGCAATACTGGGAGCTGGCCGGCAAGCTTGGCTGGGTTCTCGGGGCGGCGTTGTTGCTGGTGCTGCCGGCGGTCACCGCGCTGCTGGTGGTCAACATCGCCTTCGGCGTGATGACCCGCGCCGCGCCGCAACTGAACATTTTCTCCATCGGTTTTCCGCTGACTCTGGTGCTGGGCCTGTTCATCGTCTGGGTCGGTCTGGCGGACATCCTCAATCAGTATCAACCGCTGGCCTCCGAGGCCTTGCAGTTGTTACGCGAACTGGCACGGGCGCGCTGAGCCATGGCAGAGAGCGAAAGCGGTCAGGACAAAACAGAAGACCCCACGGACAAACGCAAAAAAGACTCCCGTGAGAAGGGCGAGATTGCCCGCTCCAAAGAGCTCAACACCCTCGCCGTGATGATGGCCGGTGCCGGTGCTTTGCTGGTGTTCGGCGGCATGCTGGCCGAAGACCTGATGGAGCTGATGCGCCTGAACTTCACCCTCTCGCGCGAGGTGATCATGGATCAGGGGGCCATGGGCAGGTTCCTGTTGCAGTCGGGCCAGATGGCGCTGTTGGCGATCCAGCCGATCATGATCACCCTGTTGCTGGCGGCGCTGATCGGGCCGATCTCCCTCGGAGGCTGGCTGTTTGCGGCGGGCTCCATGGCACCCAAATTCAGCCGGATGAACCCGGCCGCGGGCCTGAAGCGGATGTTCTCGTTCAAGGCTGTGGTCGAACTGCTCAAGGCGCTGGCCAAATTTCTGATCACCCTGGGGGTGGCGTTGGCGGTGTTGTCGGCGGATGTCGATGATTTCTTGCGGATCGCCCACGAGCCGCTCGAAATGGCGATCATTCACAGCGTCACGCTGGTCGGCTGGAGTACCTTGTGGCTGGCCTGCGGCCTGATCATCATTGCCGCCGTCGACGTGCCGGTGCAGCTCTGGGAAGCCCACAAGAAACTGCTGATGACCAAGCAGGAAGTGCGCGACGAGCACAAGGATCAGGAAGGCCGGCCGGAGGTCAAGCAGCGCATCCGCCAGACCCAGCGCGAGATGTCGCAGCGGCGGATGATGGCGGCGATTCCCGACGCCGACGTGGTCATCACCAACCCGACCCACTACGCCGTCGCGCTCAAGTACGACTCGGAGAAGGGCGGCGCGCCAGTGCTGCTGGCCAAGGGAAGCGACTTCCTCGCGCTGAAGATCCGCGAAATCGCCGTCGCCAACAACGTCATGCTCCTCGAATCGCCGGGGCTGGCGCGTTCGATCTACTACTCCACCGAACTCGAGCAGGAAATCCCCGGTGGCCTGTACCTGGCGGTCGCTCAGGTATTGGCCTACGTCTACCAGATCCGCCAGTACCGCGCCGGCAAGGGCAAGCGCCCGGATCCGCTGAAGGACGATCTGCCGATTCCGCCGGATCTGCGGCGCGATTCCTGACTTGACAGTAACGCAGTAAAAAACCGCCATCCCGATTGAACGGGGTGGCGGTTTTTTTATGCCTGGAGACATGTGTCGGCTGTGAAGCCGCTTTCGCGAGCAAGCCCGCTCCCACCGGTTCGGCGTGCAGGCACAGGTTTGTGATCGACACCAATCCCTGTGGGAGCGGGCTTGCCCGCGAAGACGTCAGCAGGCACAACGCCTCACTCAGGGCTTGTCACAAGTCCCTGTTACTTCGGCAACTCCAGATTATCCAGCGCCCGATTTACCGCCAGCTCGCCGAGCATGATCAGTTGCGCGATGCCCAGCAGCGTCCTGCGCTGCGACGCCGGTATCAGGTGGGCGAAGTCATTGGCAATGGTTCTGGCCGACGCGAGTGTTTCGCAGGCATCGGCCAGCAGTTCTTCGTTTTTGAAGTCTGCGGTCACGGCGTACATCGAGCGGGTTTTGCGTTGAATGGGCGTGGCGCCGGGCGAGCAGAGGTAGTGGTCGAGGGCGCGGTCGGCGGCTTCGTGGAGCTTTTTTGAATCGAGGGATTCGTAGGGGGAGGTGGCGTCGGTTTCGGGTGGGTTGGGTGTTGGTTTGATCATGGTGAGGCTCCTAGAGTCGACGGAGCTGCCACATTTCGCTGCGATACGAAAGGGAGGTGGCAGCCATACGCGGGTCGCAGACCGGGACTCTAGAACCGGCAGACCCAAAGGTCTCCCACGTACAGCCGCCATAAAACGAGGACGGAAGTTGTGCGTCTAGAAATCAGCGGGCTGCGAGACCCGATCGCTGATTCGTCAGCGACCGACCCACAATAGAACCCGCCCCCAAGGCGCACAAGCCGGCGGATTCTGGCGTAGCTGTAGGCAATGGCGCAAGGCTGTGTAGCCTTGGAGGCGTGTCTGGAGGTGTCTTTTAAACGCCAAAGTTTAAAAGGCGCTGCTGCTCCTGATTCTGTGGTGTCGCTGCTGGCTTCTTCGCGAGCAAGCCCGCTCCCACAGGATCTGCGTGATACAGCCAGTCCGTATTCACTGAAAATCGAAAGTGGGAGCGGGCTTGCTCGCGAAATCGTCAGTCCAGGCGCCCGAATTGTCCCGATGAGTCGCGGCTCAGCGCCCGGATCCGCTCAAGGATGATCTGCCGGTTTCGCCAGATCTGCGGCGCGATTCCTGAAGCCTACACTCCGCTATGGGTCGTGCCTGAGCTCCGTTCATGGGCAGCCTGCCATTGGTCGGAAAAGGCTCTCTACCTGTTATTTCTGCCAGTAGACAGCCTCACTCCATGACGATTTCATGAGCAGGGATTTTCCCTTCAATCACTTTGCGGTCGCTGCTTCGGATGCGTGGGAGCAGCAGTGAGCGGTTACTTGCGCAAGACTCAGAGGAAGTAGTCATGAACGAGGATATACCTGCTTATCAGAAGCTTCAGGGCATGGAGATGGCATTTGTTGAGGGAGTGCTGGAGAGGCGTCACGATGAGGTCGTTGGCTCGACCATCGGTTATACGGTCACTTTTGAAATGTCGCTGGACTTCACCCATTTCGTGCAAATGGCCAATGCCCACATTCCCGAGTATCTCCGATCCGAGGTCAATGCTATCCGGCCAGAGCTGATGGGGTTGGCCTATCACTACAGTTACAATTATTTCGCAGGTTCGGCAGGTAACATCGGCACCAAAGAGGATTTATTCGACGTATTTACCGGTGCGGCCAACTACCTTGATATCTGGGGTGAGGGCGCGTTGTGGCGGCGTTACGGCAAACCCGAATTCGCTATGGTGAAGGGTAAATTGCAAGTGACGGCGCGCCAGGATTTCTGTTTTCCGCCATCGACTGAGCGCGAGATCCAGATCGCTGATTTGCCGATTATTCAATTCCAGTGGGCGCTCAATTTAATGCGGGGGCACACGTTTCAGGGAGGGTTGGGGCTGAATCGTCTTCTGGATGAATGGAGGGCGCCTGCTTCTATCGTGATCCTGGGATATGCCCAAGCGGACCTCGTGCCAGTGGGCGAGGAGATGATCAGGCGGGATGCGCTATACGTGAACGGCAAAGAACTCACTTTCGGTCGTATTTCACCCGAGCAGATTCTTAAGGCGGGGTGAGCCGTCTGGCCCGGCTGCTTGCGGGAGTTTGCCTGGCGACTCAATCAAAAGGTCGCAGTCTCGGCACCTTCTACAGAAGAGCGTATTTCTCTGTGGGACGCGCCGCAAGCTGCGATCTTTTTTTGCCTGCGCAAAAGTTGGAAGGCTTCTTGCAGTAGCCGCCGTGCGCCTGCTTTGGGCGTCAAAAGTTTGCTTTAAAGGAACGGGGAAAACCGGTGGATCGCTCTCAGTTATTCAACACTGCTCGCTCGAATGTTGCCGACCTCAGTCGAGGCAATCTGGGCGTGCCGTTGTTGCTGCTGGTCATGCTGGCGATGATGATGTTGCCGGTGCCGCCGTTCCTGCTGGACGTGTTTTTCACCTTCAACATCGCCCTGTCGATCGTCGTCCTGCTGGTCTGCGTGTATGCGCTGCGGCCGCTGGATTTCGCGGTGTTCCCGACCATTCTGCTGGTGGCGACGCTGCTGCGGCTGGCGTTGAACGTGGCCTCGACGCGGGTGGTGATGCTCCACGGTCAGGATGGCCACGCCGCTGCCGGTAAGGTGATCCAGGCCTTCGGTGAAGTGGTGATCGGCGGTAACTACGTGGTCGGTATCGTGGTGTTCGCGATCCTGATGATCATCAACTTCGTCGTGGTGACCAAGGGTGCCGGGCGGATTTCCGAGGTGAGCGCGCGCTTCACCCTCGATGCAATGCCCGGCAAACAAATGGCGATCGACGCCGACCTCAACGCCGGTCTGATCGACCAGAACCAGGCGAAGCTGCGCCGTCAGGAAGTCGCGCAAGAGGCCGAGTTCTACGGTTCGATGGACGGTGCCAGCAAGTTCGTCCGTGGTGACGCCATCGCCGGCCTGCTGATTCTGTTCATCAACCTCATCGGCGGTATGGCCGTCGGTATCTTCCAGCACAACATGACCTTCGCCGACGCGGGCAAGGTTTACGCCTTGCTGACCATCGGTGACGGTTTGGTGGCGCAATTGCCATCACTGTTGTTATCGACAGCGGCAGCGATCATGGTGACCCGTGCTTCCGGTTCGGAAGACATGGGCAAACAGATCAACCGGCAGATGTTCGCCTCACCCAAAGCCTTGGCGGTGGCTGCTGGTTTGATGGCAGTGATGGGCCTGGTGCCGGGCATGCCGCACTTCTCGTTCCTGAGCATGGCTGCGCTGGCTGCCGGTGGCGCGTACCTGTTCTGGAAGAAGCAGAACGTCGCCAAGGTGCAGGCGCTGCAAGAGGTTCAGCGTCAGCAGGAACTGCTGCCGTCGCCGGCCCGCGCCATGGAAACCAAGGAGCTGGGCTGGGATGACGTGACGCCGATCGACATGATCGGTCTGGAAGTCGGCTATCGCCTGATCCCGCTGGTGGATCGCAATCAGGGCGGGCAGTTGCTGGCGCGGATCAAGGGCGTGCGCAAGAAGCTCTCGCAGGATCTGGGCTTCCTGATGCCGACGGTGCATATTCGCGACAACCTCGATCTGGCGCCGAGCGCCTATCGCCTGACCCTGATGGGGGTGATCCTCGCCGAAGCCGAGATCTACCCGGATCGCGAACTGGCGATCAACCCGGGGCAGGTCTACGGCACGCTCAACGGCATTACCGCCAAAGATCCGGCTTTTGGTCTGGAGGCGGTGTGGATCGAAGTCAGCCAGCGTGCGCAGGCGCAATCGCTCGGTTACACCGTGGTCGACGCCAGTACCGTGGTCGCGACGCACTTGAACCAGATTCTGTACAAGCACTCCAGCGAGCTGATCGGCCACGAAGAAGTGCAGCAACTCATGCAATTGCTGGCCAAAAGCTCGCCGAAACTGGCTGAAGAGCTGGTGCCGGGGGTGGTGTCGCTGTCGCAGTTGCTCAAAGTGCTGCAGGCGCTGCTGGCCGAACACGTGCCGGTGCGCGATATCCGCAGCATTGCCGAGGCTATCGCCAACAACGCCGCCAAGAGTCAAGATACCGCCGCTTTGGTGGCCGCAGTGCGCGTCGGGGTATCCCGCGCCATCGTCCAAAGCATTGTAGGCACTGACTCCGAGCTGCCTGTGATCACCTTGGAACCAAGGTTGGAACAAATATTGCTCAATAGTCTGCAGAAGGCAGGACAAGGCTCTGAAGAGGGCGTTCTGCTGGAGCCAAGCATGGCCGAGAAGCTGCAGCGTTCGCTCATCGAAGCGGCGCAGCGCCAGGAAATGCAAGGTCAACCGGTGATCCTGTTGGTAGCAGGCCCGATCCGCGCGATGCTCTCGCGTTTCGGTCGCCTCGCAGTCCCCGGGCTGCACGTGCTGGCCTATCAGGAAATTCCGGACAACAAGCAAGTGACCATCGTTGCGACAGTAGGGCCCAACGGCTGAGGTAGTGGTTTATGCAAGTTAAGCGTTTTTTCGCCGCCGATATGCGTCAGGCCATGAAGCTGGTTCGTGATGAGCTGGGCGCTGATGCCGCCATCATTGGCAACCGCCGCATTGCCGGCGGCGTCGAGCTGACGGCGGCGCTGGATTACAAATTGTCGGCGCTGGCGCCACGGGTTCCGAACATGGAACTCGAGGACGAGCTGCGCAAGACCCAGTCGCGCATCGTGACCGCCCAGGCCGAACTGAGCCTGCGTGGCGAAGCCGACGGCAACACCAATCGGCAGTTGTTCGCCGGGCTGCCGTTGACGGCCGGCCTGCCGCTGACCGCTGCCGAGCCGTTGAGCGAACCGACTTACGCCGCCCCGGCGCGTCCAGCGCCAGCGCCTGCACAGTCGTCCGCCGGCATCGATCCGCGTGCGCTGGATTCGATGCGTTTCGAACTGAACAGTTTGCGTGAACTGATGGAAGTGCAGCTCGGCACGCTGGCCTGGAATCAGCTGCAAGGCAGCCGTCCGGCGCAAGCCAATCTGTATCGTCGTCTGCAACGCATCGGTCTGTCCGGGCCGTTGTCGCGCGATCTGCTGGCGATGATCACCGATATTGAAGAACCACGTCAGGCCTGGCGCATGCTGCTCGCGCACCTGGCGCGAATGATTGCCGTACCGGAAGTCGAGCCGCTGGAAGAGGGCGGGGTGATTGCCATGGTCGGCCCGGCCGGCATGGGCAAAACCACCACCCTGGCCAAACTCGCGGCGCGCTACGTGCTCAAGTACGGCGCGCAGAACGTGGCGCTGGTCAGCATGGACAGTTTCCGTATCGGTGCCCAGGAACAGCTGAAGACCCTGGGCCGCATTCTCAATGTGCCGGTGACCCACGTCGATCCGGGCCAGTCGCTGGTGCAGGCGCTCGACCCGCTGCTGCGCAAGCGCGTGGTGCTGATCGATACCGCCGGCTTGCAGGCCAGCGATCCGGCTTTGCGCATGCAGCTGGAAAGTCTGGCCGGGCGTGGCATCCGTTCAAAAAATTATCTGGTGCTGGCAACCACCAGCCAGAAACAGGTTCTAACCGCCGCGTACCACAGTTACAAGCGTTGCGGGCTAGCCGGCTGCATCCTGACTAAACTGGATGAGACGGCCAGCCTTGGCGAAGTGTTGAGCCTGGCGATCAGTCATGAACTGCCGGTCGCGTACCTGACCGATGGCCCACGGATTCCGGATGATCTGCATCTGCCGCGCCGTCATCAACTGGTCAGCCGCGCCGTCAGCGTGCAAATGCAGGAAGAACCCAGCGAAGAAGCCATGGCTGACATGTTCGCTGATATCTACCACAGCCCGACCAAGCAGGTTGGCTGAGGTAATGAACCGTTTTTGTACCTACATCGATGGTCTGCCATGCATTGTTCCGGTTGAGAACGCGCAGCCAGTAATGTGGCCTCCGTCTATGCAAGACAAGGTAAAGAAATAACATGGGCAGCATGCATCCCGTACAGGTGATCGCGGTGACCGGCGGCAAAGGTGGCGTCGGCAAGACTAACGTGTCAGTGAACTTGTCTCTGGCGCTGGCAGAGCTTGGCCGTCGGGTCATGCTGCTGGACGCCGATCTGGGGCTGGCGAACGTCGACGTTCTGCTGGGACTGACCCCCAAACGTACTCTGGCCGATGTGATCGAAGGCCGCTGTGAGCTGCGCGACGTGCTGTTGCAGGGCCCCGGCGGGATCCGCATCGTGCCGGCCGCTTCCGGCACCCAAAGCATGGTGCACCTGAGCCCGGCGCAACATGCCGGTCTGATTCAGGCCTTCAGCGACATCGGCGACAATCTTGATGTGCTGGTGATCGACACCGCTGCGGGTATCGGTGACTCGGTAGTCAGTTTTGTCCGCGCCGCCCAGGAAGTGTTGCTGGTGGTCTGCGACGAGCCGACCTCGATCACCGACGCCTACGCGCTGATCAAACTGCTCAACCGCGACTACGGCATGAACCGCTTCCGCGTACTGGCCAACATGGCGCAGAGCCCGCAGGAAGGGCGCAACCTGTTCGCCAAGTTGACCAAGGTCACGGATCGCTTCCTCGACGTCGCCTTACAATACGTCGGCGCCGTGCCGTACGACGAAAGCGTGCGCAAGGCAGTGCAGAAGCAGCGAGCGGTCTATGAAGCCTTTCCGCGTTCCAAGTGCGCGCTGGCGTTCAAGGCGATCGCGCAGAAGGTCGATACCTGGCCGCTGCCTGCCAACCCGCGCGGCCACCTTGAGTTTTTCGTCGAGCGCCTCGTGCAGCAAACAGCAGGGCCTGTGTTATGACCGCGAGCGGTATGAACTACTACAAGAAGTCGGCACGTGACGCGCAGTACGAGTTGATCGAGCGTTACGCGCCACTGGTCAAGCGGATTGCCTATCACTTGCTGGCACGCTTGCCGGCGAGTGTGCAGGTTGAGGACCTGATTCAGGCCGGGATGATCGGCCTGCTCGAAGTCTCGACCAAATATGACGCCAGCAAAGGCGCCAGTTTCGAAACGTACGCGGGCATCCGGATCCGCGGCGCGATGCTCGACGAAGTACGCAAAGGGGATTGGGCACCGCGCTCGGTTCACCGCAATACCCGTATGGTCAGCGATGCCATTCGCTCAATTGAAGCTAAAACCGGCCGTGACGCTAAAGATCACGAGGTTGCGGCCGAACTCCAATTGAGTCTCGACGATTACTACGGGATTTTGAATGACACCCTGGGCAGCCGGCTGTTCAGTTTCGACGACCTGTTGCAGGACGGCGAACACGAAGGGCTGCACGAGGATGGCGCCAGTGCTCATCTTGAGCCGTCACGCGATCTGGAAGATGAACGCTTCCAGGCGGCGCTGGCGGACGCGATTGCCAATTTGCCGGAGCGTGAGCGACTGGTGTTGGCGCTGTACTACGACGAAGAACTGAACCTCAAGGAAATCGGTGAAGTCCTTGGCGTCAGTGAATCGCGGGTCAGCCAGTTACACAGCCAGTGCGCGGCCCGTTTGCGGGGGCGTTTGGGGGAGTGGCGAGCGCGCTGAAGGCAGTGTGGGGACACTGCGAACGAGGCTGGTGCGGTGAGAACGGCACCGGTCTTGCTCTGTTGTGCTCCAGACAGTCTTCGAGTGCTGCGCCGATTGATTGAAGTGGCGCGTCCAGGTGCTGGGCGCGTTTAAGACTGCTTGGAGGTCGAATTGAACAAAGACATGAAAATCCTCATCGTTGATGACTTCTCAACGATGCGGCGGATCATCAAGAACCTGCTGCGCGATCTCGGGTTCACCAACACCGTCGAGGCCGACGATGGCACTACTGCCATTCCGGTACTCAACAGCGGCAGCATCGACTTTCTGGTAACGGACTGGAACATGCCGGGCATGACCGGTATCGACTTGCTGCGCCACGTGCGTGCCGATGAAAAACTCAAGCATCTGCCGGTGCTGATGGTGACCGCTGAAGCCAAGCGCGAGCAAATCATCGAGGCCGCTCAGGCCGGTGTGAACGGCTACGTGGTCAAACCTTTCACGGCTCAGGCGTTGAAAGACAAAATCGAGAAGATTTTCGAACGCATCGGCTGATGACGCGCGGGGGAGCTATGGAGCATAACGAATCTTCACAGGGCGATTTCGAGTCGACCCTGAAAAAACACGCGGTCGAACTGGTCGAGAGCCTTGAAAAAGGCAGGTTCGGCGACGCTGTGCAACTGATCCATGAGCTCAATCAGACCCGTGACCGCGGCCTGTATCAGGAAGTGGGCAAGCTCACACGCGAACTGCACAGTGCGATCGTCAATTTCCAGATCGATCCGCACATGCCGCAGGCCGAGGAAGTGTCGCAAATCACCGACGCCACCGAACGCCTGGGCTATGTGGTCAAGCTGACCGAAGCCGCGGCCAACCGCACCATGGATCTGGTGGAAAGCGCCACCCCGGTGGTCAATGGCCTGGCTGAAGAAGCCCAGGCGCTGAGCACCGATTGGGGCCGCTTCATGCGTCGTGAAGTCGGAGCTGAAGAGTTCCGCGAACTGGCGCGCCGGGTCGACGGTTTTCTGTCACGCAGCAGCACGGACAACCGTGCGGTGTCGAGCAACCTCAACGACATCCTGCTGGCTCAGGATTACCAGGACCTCACCGGTCAAGTGATCAAGCGTGTGACCCAACTGGTCACCGAAGTCGAAAGCAATTTGCTCAAACTCGTCCTCATGGCCAGTCAGGTTGACCGCTTTGCGGGCATCGAACACGACCGTGCCGCGATGCTTGCAGAAAAAGATCCACAAAAACATCTCTCGCAGGGTGAAGGTCCGCAGATTCATGCCGATAAACGAGAAGACGTTGTGTCCGGTCAGGACGATGTGGACGATTTGTTATCCAGCCTCGGATTCTAGAGTTTTGGAATTTTAGGTTTTTTGGGTTTTTAGACCTGTAGGAGCACCCCATTAATGAGCTTCGGCGCCGATGAAGAGATCCTTCAGGATTTCCTGGTTGAGGCCGGCGAGATTCTTGAGCAACTGTCCGAGCAACTGGTCGAGCTGGAAAGCCGCCCGGATGACGCAGATCTGCTCAACGCAATTTTTCGCGGTTTCCACACTGTAAAAGGGGGCGCCGGCTTCCTTCAGCTCAACGAGCTGGTGGAGTGCTGTCACATCGCCGAAAACGTGTTCGACATCCTGCGCAAGGGTGAGCGGCGCGTTGATGCAGAACTGATGGACGTGGTGCTTGAAGCACTGGACGCGGTGAACAGCATGTTCAGCGAAGTCCGTGAACGTGCACCGATCACGGCGGCCACCCCGGAACTGCTGGCCGCCCTGGCGCGTCTGGCCGAGCCGCAAACGGCCGACGAAGCCCCGGCTTCGCCAGTGGCCGAGATGATCGAAGAACTGGTCGTCGAAGGCGATTCGAGCGATTCGGGCGACATCACCGATAACGAATTTGAACAGCTGCTGGATTCGCTGAACGCCGTCAAGGCCGAAGCCGAAGCCCCGGCTGCTGCTGCACCTGCGCCGGCTGCCGATGCGACTGCCAGCGATGAAATCACCGACGCCGAATTCGAGTCGTTGCTCGATCAACTGCACGGCAAAGGCCAGTTCGCGCCAGACGCCGTCGCACCGACTGCGGCTGCTCCGGCGGCACCGGCGGCGGGCGACAGCTCGGACATCACCGACGACGAATTCGAAGCACTGCTCGATCAGTTGCATGGCAAGGGCAACTTTGCCGTGGAAGCGCTGGAGTCGGCGATCGCCTCGGCACCGGTTGCGCCTGCCGCACCGGCGGCCGCCGCTGCCGGCAGCGATCTGATCAGCGATCACGAATTCGAATCGCTGCTCGACGAGTTGCATGGCAAAGGCAAGTTCACCGATGTTGGCGCCGCTGCTGCGGGCACCGCGTCGACTGTGGCTGCGCCTGCCGCCAAGGCTGCTGCCGCTCCGGCTGCTGCGCCGAAGGCTGCGCCCAAGCCTGAGCCGAAAGCCGAAGCGCCAAAACCTGCTGCCGCTGCTGCACCGGCTCCGGCCCGTGCTGCCGCTGCTCCGCCGCCGGAAAAACCGGCGAGCGAAGCCGAGACCACTGTGCGGGTCGATACCGCGCGTCTCGACGAAATCATGAACATGGTCGGCGAACTGGTGCTGGTGCGTAACCGTCTGGTGCGCCTGGGTCTCAACAGCGGCGACGAAGCCATGTCCAAGGCCGTGTCGAACCTCGACGTGGTCACGGCTGATTTGCAGACCGCGGTGATGAAGACCCGGATGCAGCCGATCAAGAAGGTCTTCGGGCGCTTCCCGCGTCTGGTTCGTGACCTCGCGCGTCAGCTCAAGAAAGAGATCAACCTGGAGCTGGTGGGTGAAGAAACCGACCTCGACAAAAACCTTGTCGAGGCCCTGGCCGACCCGCTGGTCCACTTGGTGCGTAACGCCGTCGACCACGGCATCGAATCCCCAGAAGAACGCGAAGCTTCCGGCAAGGCCCGGGGCGGTCGCGTGGTACTGGCCGCCGAGCAGGAAGGCGATCACATCCTGTTGTCGATCTCCGACGACGGCAAGGGCATGGACCCGAACGTGCTGCGTTCGATCGCGGTAAAACGCGGTGTGATGGACAAGGACGCGGCCGATCGCCTGAGCGATACCGAGTGCTACAACCTGATTTTCGCCCCGGGTTTCTCGACCAAGACCGAGATCTCCGACGTGTCCGGCCGCGGTGTCGGCATGGACGTGGTGAAAACCAAGATTTCCCAGCTCAACGGTTCGATCAACATCTACTCGACCAAGGGCCAGGGCTCGAAGATCGTCATCAAGGTGCCGCTGACGCTTGCGATCATGCCGACCCTGATGGTGATGCTCGGCAATCAGGCGTTTGCGTTCCCGTTGGTCAACGTCAACGAAATCTTCCACCTCGACCTGTCGACCACCAACGTGGTGGATGGCCAGGAAGTGGTGATCGTGCGGGACAAGGCGCTGCCATTGTTCTACCTCAAGCGCTGGCTGGTCAGCTCCGCCGCTCACGAAGAGCAGCGCGAAGGCCATGTAGTGATCCTTTCGGTGGGCACCCAGCGGATCGGCTTCGTCGTCGATCAACTGGTCGGCCAGGAAGAAGTGGTCATCAAGCCATTGGGCAAAATGCTGCAGGGCACTCCGGGCATGTCCGGCGCCACCATCACCGGTGACGGCCGCATCGCGCTGATCCTTGATGTTCCAAGCATGCTCAAGCGTTACGCGACGAAGCGTATTTGAATCCGGGGCAGCGGGGCGACGACGTCCCGCTGCACCTAATGGAGTGTTTATGGCAGTCAAAGTCCTGGTGGTGGACGATTCGGGTTTTTTCCGCCGCCGCGTCTCGGAAATTCTTTCAGCGGATCCGAGCATCCAGGTGGTCGGTACGGCCACCAACGGTAAAGAGGCGATCGATCAGGCCCTGGCCCTCAAGCCGGACGTGATCACCATGGACTACGAGATGCCGATGATGGACGGCATCACGGCGGTGCGGCACATCATGCAGCGCTGCCCGACCCCGGTGTTGATGTTCTCCTCGCTGACGCACGAAGGCGCCCGGGTGACCCTGGATGCGCTGGACGCCGGTGCGGTGGATTTCCTGCCGAAGAATTTCGAAGACATCTCGCGCAACCCCGAGAAGGTCAAGCAACTGCTGTGCGAGAAGGTCCACAGCATCTCGCGCAGCAATCGTCGTTTCAGTGCCTACAGTGCGCCGGCTCCGGCCGCTGCACCGACGCCTGCGCCAGCCCCGGCGGCCTCGAGTTTCAGCAGCCACAGCGCCGCTGCTCCGACGCGTCCGGCTCCAGCACCTGCTCGTGCGCCAGCTGCCAGCGGGTCGTCGCCGGCACCGAAACGCAAAGCCTACAAACTGGTTGCCATCGGCACTTCGACCGGCGGCCCGGTGGCCCTGCAACGGGTGCTGACCCAGTTGCCGGCGAACTTCCCGGCGCCGATCGTGCTGATCCAGCACATGCCGGCGGCGTTCACCAAGGCGTTTGCCGAGCGCCTGGACAAGCTGTGCCGCATCAGCGTGAAAGAGGCCGAGGATGGCGACATCCTGCGTCCGGGCCTGGCGCTGCTGGCCCCGGGTGGCAAGCAGATGATGATCGACGGCCGTGGCGCGGTGAAAATCCTGCCGGGCGACGAGCGTCTGAATTACAAGCCGTGCGTGGACATCACCTTCGGTTCCGCAGCCAAGTCCTACGGTGACAAAGTTCTGGCGGTGGTCCTCACCGGCATGGGCGCCGACGGCCGTGAAGGCGCGCGTCTGCTCAAGCAGGGCGGCAGCTCGGTATGGGCACAAGACGAAGCAAGCTGCGTGATCTACGGCATGCCGATGGCCATCGTCAAAGCCGATCTGGCTGACGCGGTCTACGGCCTGGACGACATCGGCAAGCACATCGTCGAGGCGTGTATCTGATGGATGTTCTAAGCCTTATCGGGATTATCCTGGCGTTCGTCGCCATCATCGGCGGCAACTTCCTTGAAGGCGGTCACCTCGGCGCGCTGGCCAACGGCCCGGCGGCGCTGATCGTCCTCGGTGGCACCATCGGTGCCGCGCTGCTGCAATCGCCGATGAGCGCCTTCAAGCGCGCCATGCAGATTCTCGCCTGGATCCTGTTTCCACCGCGCGTGGACCTGGCCGGCGGCATCGACCGGGTGGTTAACTGGAGTCTCACCGCACGCAAGGAAGGCCTGCTCGGCCTGGAAGGCGTGGCCGATGCCGAACCGGACAACTACTCGCGCAAGGGCCTGCAACTGCTGGTCGACGGCGCCGAGCCGGAAGCGATCCGCAGCATCCTCGAAGTGGATTTCTACACCCAGGAAGCCCGCGACATCGAAGCGGCCAAAGTCTTCGAAAGCATGGGCGGCTACGCGCCGACCATCGGCATCATCGGTGCGGTCATGGGCCTGATTCATGTGATGGGCAACCTCGCTGATCCGACGCAATTGGGCAGCGGCATTGCCGTGGCATTCGTCGCGACCATCTACGGCGTGGCCAGTGCCAACCTGGTGTTGCTGCCGGTAGCGGCCAAGCTCAAGTCAATCGCGTTGCGGCAGTCGCGTTATCGCGAAATGTTGTTGGAAGGTATTTTGTCGATCGCCGAAGGTGAAAACCCTCGCTCTATCGAGCTGAAGCTTCAGGGCTTCATGGATTGATGGGGGTAATGGACTATGGCTCGCCGCAGGCATCAGGAAGAACACGTTAATCACGAGCGCTGGCTCGTGTCCTACGCGGATTTCATCACGCTGCTGTTCGCGTTCTTCGTGGTGATGTACTCGATCTCGTCGATCAACGAAGGCAAGTACAAGGTCATTTCCGAAGCGCTGATCGGGGTTTTCACCGACTCCGATCGCTCGCTCAAGCCGATTCCGATCGGTGAGGAACGGCCGAAAACCGTGACCCCGGCCAAGCCGCTGGTCAAGGACAGCGAGCAGGTTGACGCCGGTATCGCCGGGGCCAGCGATCCGCTGAAAAGCATTGCCGATGACATCAGTGCCGCGTTCGGCGACTTGATCGCTTCCAACCAGATGACCGTGCGCGGCAACGAGTTGTGGGTCGAGATCGAACTCAATTCCAGCCTGTTGTTCGGCAGTGGCGACGCAATGCCGAGTGATATCGCGTTCAACATCATCGACAAGGTCGCGGCGATCCTCAAACCGTTCGACAACCCGATTCACGTCGAAGGCTTCACCGACGATCAGCCGATCCGCACCGCGCAGTACCCGACCAACTGGGAACTGTCCTCGGCGCGTTCGGCGAGTATCGTTCGGATGCTGGCGATGCAGGGCGTCAACCCCGGGCGTCTGGCCTCGGTGGGTTACGGTGAGTTTCAGCCGGTGGCCAACAACGCCACCGCCGAAGGCCGGGCGAAAAACCGTCGCGTGGTGCTGGTGGTGTCGCGCAACCTCGATGTGCGCCGCAGTCTGACCGGTACCGGAACCGCCAATGCGCAACCGGACGCGGCATTGAAGCGCGCTGGCACACAAACTGCACCGTCCCCGGTCAAGACGCCGGGACGCGAGAGTGCCGTCAATTCTCCGTCGCCCGCATTAATACGCTGAGCTATGTCTCGGTCGAGCATCTCGACCGGGAGGAACGAACCGAATGAGAGTCTGGGCAGTCGCCAATCAAAAGGGTGGTGTCGGTAAAACCACATCTTCCATCGCTTTAGCCGGATTGCTGGCGGAGGCGGGCAAGCGCGTGGTTGTGGTCGATCTCGACCCGCACGGCTCGATGACCAGCTATTTCGGCTACGACCCCGACAGCCTGGAACACAGCAACTACGACCTGTTTCTGCACAAGGGCAGCGTACCGCAAGGCTTGCCCGGACAGTTGCTGCTGTCGACCAGCGACGAACGCATTTCCCTGTTGCCGTCGAGTACCGCACTCGCCACCCTTGAGCGCCAGTCGCCGGGGCAGAGTGGCCTGGGCCTGGTGATCGCCAAGAGTCTGGCGCAGCTGTGGCAGGACTTCGATTACGCGATCATCGACAGCCCGCCGTTGCTCGGCGTGCTGATGGTCAACGCTCTGGCCGCGAGCCAGCAACTGGTGATCCCGGTGCAGACCGAGCACCTGGCCGTCAAAGGTCTGGAGCGCATGGTCAACACCCTGGCGATGATCAACCGCTCGCGCAAACAGGCGCTGCCGTTCAGCATCGTGCCGACCCTGTTCGACCGCCGCACCCAAGCATCGCTGGGCACCTTGCGCGTGCTGCGTGACAAATTCCCGGAAGAGATCTGGCAGGGTTACATCCCGGTCGATACCCGTCTGCGCGACGCCAGCCGGGCCGGGGTCACGCCTTCGCAATTCGACGGCAAGAGTCGTGGCGTGCTGGCATACCGCGCGCTGCTCAAGCATCTGTTGGCGCAACAACTTGTTCCGCAGGTGGCTTGAGCATGAATCGGCCGATCAAACTGACATCGCGTCCGCAACTGGCGTTGCAGTCCTATCTGGACAGCTTGCTGCAGGAAATCCCTGACGAGTTGCCGCCAGTGGAAGTGCAGGTCGAGACGCCGGTCGAGGTGGTCGAAAGTGCTGCGGCGCTGGATGAATTCCAGGCGGCGGTACTGGAAGAGCAGGCGCGTGATGCGCAGAAAACCACCAAACCTGCCGCCCCGGTTGCCGCGCCTGCCGCCGCACCGATCGCCAAGGCGCCAGTGGCATTGATCGAAGAAGCCCAGCCGCCACGCGCGCCGGTTTCGACACTCGCACCGTTGTTGCAAACCCAATTGCTGAAAACCGCGCCGGAACCGGTCGTGGCCGAACCGGCGCCGGTGGCACCGGCACCCGTCGAACAGACGCTGGTGCCGCCAGTGGTGGAAGTGCACCTGCCACCGAGCAACACGCCGCCACCGGTGGAAACCGATGGCCGTCCGGCCTGGGCTTCGGAAGCCTTCGAATGTCTGTTGTTCGATGTTGCCGGGCTGACACTGGCGGTGCCGCTGGTGTGCCTCGGTTCGATCTATTCGCTGGCCGGCCACGAGTTGACGCCGCTGTTCGGGCAGCCGGAATGGTTCCTCGGGATTCTGCCGAGCCAGGCCGGCAATCTGAAAGTGTTGGACACGGCGCGTTGGGTCATGCCGGATCGCTATCGCGATGACTTCCGTCAGGGCCTGCAGTACGTGATTTCGGTACAAGGTTACGAATGGGGCCTGGCGGTGCATCAGGTCAGCCGTTCGTTGCGTCTGGATCCGAATGAAATCAAATGGAGAAGTCACCGGGGTCAGCGGCCATGGCTTGCCGGCACGGTGATCGAGCACATGTGTGCATTACTTGATGTAGCCGCGCTGGCCGAGTTGATCGCCAGCGGCGGGGCGAAGCACTTGGGCGGCCACAAGCCGCTACATAAATCGACATAGCAGCCGACATAACAGTCAGGCGAAGGCATTTTTCAATGCCTCCACACAGAACACACACCGCCCAGTGCGGTTTTTTCGAGGGGTCAGGGTATGAGTAGTCAGGCGACGAATGCAAAAGGTTCTGAAGATCCGATCCTGCAATGGGTGACCTTCAAGCTGGACAACGAAACCTACGGCATCAACGTGATGCGCGTTCAGGAAGTCCTGCGTTACACCGAAATTGCGCCGGTACCGGGTGCGCCAAGCTACGTGCTGGGCATCATCAACCTGCGCGGTAACGTGGTCACCGTGATCGACACCCGTCAGCGCTTCGGCCTGAACAGCGGCGAGATCAGCGACAACACCCGTATCGTCATCATCGAAGCCGACAAGCAAGTGGTCGGGATCATGGTCGACAGCGTGGCCGAAGTGGTTTATCTGCGTCAGTCGGAAATCGAGACCGCGCCAAACGTCGGCAACGAAGAGTCGGCCAAGTTCATCCAGGGCGTGTGCAACAAGAACAACGAGTTGCTGATCCTGGTCGAGCTGGACAAGATGATGAGCGAAGAAGAATGGTCGGAACTGGAGAGCATCTGATTGATTCTCGAGGTGGCGGTCATTGTCCTGTTCCTCTTTTGGGCAGGCACGCTGGCAATGTTTCTGGCGTACATCAAGGCGCAGCGGGTGATCGCTGCGCAACAGGCTCAGGGCGACGCGCTGCGTGATCAGCGCATCAAGGACCTGGCCAAGCGTGTCGACGACTATCAGAACGGCAACGTGCGCATGGGCGAAGCCCTGCACGAGCTGCGCTCGGTCGTCGGTCCGTTGCCGGACAAGATTGTCGCGCTGGAACAACGCGACCCGTCGAGCCTGTCGTTCGCCCAGGCGGCGAAACTGGTGGGCATGGGCGCGAGCGTCGATGAGCTGACCCAGTCCTGCGGCTTGACCCAGGCTGAGGCGGAGTTGATGCGCAAGCTGCACAGAAGCTGATTTTTGCGCTAAAGCTGAAATCGCCATTCGCGAGCAAGCCCGCTCCCACATTCGACCGCGATCCTATTGAAGGAATGCGATCAAATGTGGGAGCGGGCTTGCTCGCGAAGGGGCCTTCGAAACCTCAGTAATCATCCCCGCGTTCGGTAACGTCCTTCTCGACCATCGGCGCATCCGGGTCCTGCCCCTCGGGGAATTTCCCCTTCAGATTCCACGCGAACGCGATGATCTCGGCGATCGTGCGGTACAGCTCCTCGGGAATGCTGTCGCCCAGTTCCATCCGCGCCAACAGCCGCACCAGCTCGGCGTTTTCATAGATCGGCACTTCACAGTCGCGGGCGATGCGCAGGATTTCTTCCGCCAGTTCCTCGTCGCCCTTGGCGGTGAGGGTCGGGGCGTGGTTGCCGTCGTATTTGAGGGCGATGGCCTGGCGTGGAGCAGTGGAATCGTTCATGCGGTTTCGTCGACCCAGCGATGTTCGAGGCGGGTTTGGTTGCCTTGCGGCGGGGTGCCGAGGTGGCAATCGAGATCGCCGACATTCAGGCCGCGATCGAGCAGGCGCTGACGCAGGGCGAACAGATTGGTTTCGATCAGGTCGGCGGTGTATGGGCGCTCGGCCCAGAGCTGACTCGACAGGCTGCCAGCAATCAACTGCGCCTGAATCTGCATCGGCCCCAACGGCTCCATGTCGAACGCCAGGTCGACGCGCCACAGCTGCTGTTTGGGTTCGCGTTCGTCACGGCGTTCGTTGGGTTGCGGTTCTCTTTCCGGCGCTTCTTCGCGCTGAAACTTGACCTGCAACGGCACGATGTCCTGCAGGTTGCGCATGGGGATTTCCAGCTGCCAGGTGCTGAGCAAACGGCCGTCATCGGTGACACCGGTCTGTTCCAGGCTCGACAGCTGATGGCTTTGCAGGCGCGACACGGCGGCTGCAGCGAGGCGCAGCAGATGCTCAAGATCGCCTTCGCCGTCGAGGCTTTGCAGCAGGCGGTCAGGCAATGGGAAACTGCTCGGCATGGGTTTGGCGCTGACCTGACCGAGGGTGCCGAGGGCGTTGCGCACGAAGCTCGGCAGTGCTTGCGCCAGCGTGTTGGCAGCGATGATCGCGTTGAAACTGGCATTGCCCGGCGCACCCGGCGACAGCTGTGCGATCAGTTTGAGCAGATCGGCTTTCATGTCCGGGGCCAGCGCCGGATTCTGTCCGGTCAGCAATTTGGCTTCGAGGAAGGCGCCACTGTTGGCCAGGGCCAGCGCCACGCCTTTGGCGGTGCTCATTTGCTGCACATCGGGCAGGTTGGCGAGCAGGCGCGTGACGGCAGCGCGCAGGTCCTGCGAGGTCTGATCGTCGTCGCTCGGCAGGTTTTGCAGAGCATTGAGCAAACCGTCCAGCGAACCTTGGCGAGTCTGCTGGCCGAGCAGTTGCTGGCTTACCGCCAATTGCTCCTGGCGGCTGCTCAGTGGCACGAACTTGAGGGTTTGCGAGTCTTCGACCAGTGCCGAGAGCAGGGTGCCGATGCGCAGTGGCGTCGGGCTGTCGATGTCCAGTGTGGCGCCACTTTGCGCGGTGTTGAGCAGGCTCACCAGCGAGCGGTACACCGTCGGCTGTCCCGGCACTTGCGGCAGTGTCTGCGAGGTCAGCACCTTGCCTTGCAGCAGCGTGCCGACCGGCAACTGCGCGGTGTCGATGCGGGTGAGGGCGGCGACGCTGCTGGCAATCGCCTGTTGCACGGTGATCGCCAGATTGCCCGCCGACGGCTGAGTGACGGCCAGGTTGGTGCCGGTCGGCAACGGCAGGTTGCTGCTTGCTTGCACGGTGGTCTGCCGGCCGCCGTCGACGGTCACCTTGAGCAGCAGTTGAAAGGTCTGATCCGCCTGCTTGAGTGACAACACCTCGGCCTGGGCGCTTTGCCCGGCGCCGATCAAGCCTTCGACCGGGGTCAGCAGCTTGAGCAACTCACCGCTCATCACCAGCGGGCGCGTGTTCGCCGGGGTGGCGGGCGGCAGCGGGAGGATGTTCATTTCGCCTGTCATACGCGGACACAACCTGAGGAAATTGCGCTCTTGGGAGTAAGGCACGCCATGTATAATGCCGCGCGTCTTGCGCTTCGTTCAGAAAACATAGCAATTGTTTGATCCAGCTCTCTGGTTCGCACCGTCATTGCATTTATCCTGCATCTCTTTAACGGCCGCGCCAGAGCCGACTTGAACCGTATAAGGCCCGTGATCCCTTGACCAGTCCTGTCCTGCAAACCGTTGCCCTTGCCTGTGAGCGAGACCTGCGGCTGCTCTTCGAAAATCTCGAATTAAGACTGGCCAGTGGCGATATGGTGCAGATCAGCGGTCCCAACGGCAGCGGCAAGACCAGTCTGCTGCGCCTGTTGTCCGGGTTGATGCAGCCGACCAGCGGTCAAGTGCTGCTCAACGGCCAGCCCTTGACTGCACAACCGAGCGAACTGGCGCGCAACCTGTTGTGGATCGGCCACGCCGCCGGGATCAAGGACCTGCTGACCCCGGAAGAGAACCTGTCCTGGCTCTGCGCCCTGCATCGGCCGGCCGGGCGCGAGGCGATCTGGCAGGCACTGGCAGCCGTAGGATTGCGCGGATTCGAAGATGTTCCCTGCCACACCCTGTCCGCCGGTCAGCAACGCCGCGTGGCGCTGGCGCGGCTGTATCTGGACAGCCCGCCGCTGTGGATTCTCGACGAGCCGTTCACCGCGCTCGACAAACAGGGCGTGGCGCAGCTTGAAGAACACTTGGCCGGGCACTGCGAGCGCGGCGGTCTGGTGGTTCTGACCACGCACCACACACTGAGCCGGATGCCGGCCGGTTATCGCGATATCGATCTGGGGAACTGGGCAGTATGAGTGTGTTCGGCCTGCTGGTTGCCCGTGAGTCCCGTTTGCTGTTTCGTCGCCCGGCGGAACTGGCCAATCCGCTGATTTTCTTCGCCATCGTCATCGCCTTGTTCCCGCTGGCCGTCGGCCCGGAAACTCAAGTCTTGCAAAACCTGTCCCCGGGGTTAGTCTGGGTGGCCGCGTTGTTGTCGGTCCTGCTTTCGCTGGACGGACTGTTTCGCAGTGATTTCGAAGATGGCTCCCTGGAACAGTGGGTCCTTTCGCCGCACCCGCTGCCCCTACTGGTGCTGGCCAAGGTGCTGGCACACTGGCTGTTCTCGGGACTGGCACTGGTTCTGCTCTCGCCGTTGCTGGCGTTGATGCTCGGTTTGCCGGTCGCCTGCCTGCCGGTGTTGCTGTTGTCGTTACTGCTGGGTACACCGGTGCTGAGCCTGCTCGGTGCGGTGGGCGCGGCGCTGACGGTTGGTTTGAAACGCGGCGGCCTGTTGCTGGCGTTGCTGATTCTGCCGTTGTACATCCCGGTGTTGATCCTGGGCAGTGGCGCCTTGCAGGCCGCCTTGCAAGGCATGCCGGCGACCGGGTATCTGCTGTGGCTGGGTAGCCTGACCGCCCTGGCGATCACCCTGACACCTTTTGCAATAGCTGCTGGCCTGAAGATCAGCGTCGGCGAATAATGAGGTCTGGTTAAAATTTAACCAGCAAAGACCCTGAGACTGCTCACACCGATGAGCGGCACCCGTGATGGAAACAGTATGAACTGGACCTGGTTTCACAAGCTCGGCTCGCCCAAGTGGTTCTACGGCATCAGCAGCAGGTTTCTGCCGTGGCTGAGCATTGCCGCGTTGCTGCTGATCAGCGTTGGCGTCGTCTGGGGCCTGGCCTTCGCGCCGCCGGATTATCAGCAGGGCAACAGCTTCCGCATCATCTATATTCACGTGCCGGCTGCGATGCTCGCGCAGTCGATCTACGTGATGCTGGCGGTATGCGGCGTGGTCGGGCTGGTGTGGAAAATGAAACTGGCCGACGTCGCCCTGCAATGCGCGGCGCCGATCGGCGCGTGGATGACCGCTGTGGCGCTGGTCACCGGGGCGATCTGGGGCAAGCCGACCTGGGGCTCGTGGTGGGTCTGGGATGCGCGGCTGACGTCGATGCTGATTCTGCTGTTCCTGTATTTCGGGGTGATTGCCCTGGGCAACGCCATCAGCAATCGCGACAGCGCCGCCAAGGCCTGCGCGGTGCTGGCGATCGTCGGGGTGATCAACATCCCGATCATCAAGTACTCGGTGGAGTGGTGGAACACCCTGCACCAGGGCGCGACCTTCACCCTCACGGAAAAACCGGCAATGCCAGCTGAAATGTGGCTGCCGCTGCTGCTGACAGTGCTGGGGTTCTACTGCTTCTTCGGCGCCGTGCTGTTGCTGCGCATGCGCCTTGAAGTGCTCAAGCGCGAAGCCCGCGCCAGTTGGGTCAAAGAAGAAGTGCAGAACAGCCTGGAGGCCGCGCGATGAGTTTTGCTTCATTCGGCGACTTCCTCGCCATGGGCCACCATGGCCTGTATGTCTGGTCGGCCTACGGCATCTGTCTGGCGGTGCTAATCCTCAACGTGGTCGCACCGATCGCGGCCCGCAAGCGCTATCTGCAACAAGAGGCGCGTCGTCTGCGCCGGGAGAACGGCAAGTGAATCCGCTGCGCAAAAAACGTCTGACCATCATTCTGGCGATCCTGGTCGGGGTCGGCGCTGCCGTCGGCTTGGCCCTCAGCGCCCTGCAGGAAAACATCAACCTGTTTTACACGCCGACCCAGATCGCCAACGGTGAAGCGCCGCACGACACGCGCATCCGCGCCGGCGGCATGGTCGAGAAGGGCTCGCTGCAACGTTCGCCGGACTCGCTGGACGTCAAATTCGTTGTCACCGACTTCAACAAAGCCGTGACCATCACCTACCGCGGGATCCTCCCGGATCTGTTCCGCGAAGGGCAGGGCATCGTCGCATTGGGCAAACTCAATGCCGACGGCGTGGTGGTGGCCGATGAAGTGCTGGCCAAGCACGACGAGAAGTACATGCCGCCGGAAGTGACCAAAGCGCTGAAAGACAGTGGTCAATCGGCACCGACCCAAGCGAAGGAGGGTTGATCGATGACTTCTGCACTGTTTATTCCCGAACTCGGCCATCTGGCGATGATTCTGGCGCTGTGTTTTGCGCTGGTGCAGGCCGTGGTGCCGCTGTTCGGTGCGTGGCGCGGCGATCGTATGTGGATGGGCCTGGCCCAGCCGGCGGCGTGGGGTCAGTTTGCGTTCCTGCTGTTTGCCTTTGGCGCGCTGACTTACGCGTTCATGACCGACGATTTCTCGGTTGCCTACGTGGCGATGAACTCCAACAGCGCCTTGCCGTGGTACTACAAGTTCAGCGCGGTGTGGGGCGCCCACGAAGGTTCGCTGTTGCTGTGGGCGTTGATCCTCGGTGGCTGGACCTTCGCCGTGTCGGTGTTCTCCCGGCAGTTGCCGCAAGTCATGCTCGCCCGGGTGCTGGCGGTGATGGGCATGATCAGCACCGGTTTCCTGTTGTTTCTGATCCTCACCTCCAACCCGTTCTCGCGGATCCTGCCGCAGATTCCGGCCGACGGTCGTGACCTCAATCCGCTGCTGCAAGACATCGGCCTGATTGTGCATCCGCCGATGCTCTACATGGGGTACGTCGGCTTCTCGGTGGCGTTCGCCTTCGCCATTGCCGCACTGCTCGGTGGTCGTCTCGACGCGGCATGGGCACGCTGGTCGCGGCCGTGGACGATTGTCGCCTGGGCCTTCCTCGGCATCGGCATCACCCTCGGTTCATGGTGGGCGTACTACGAACTCGGCTGGGGCGGCTGGTGGTTCTGGGACCCGGTGGAAAACGCCTCGTTCATGCCATGGCTGGTCGGCACCGCGCTGATTCACTCGCTGGCAGTCACGGAAAAACGTGGCGTGTTCAAGAGCTGGACGGTGTTGCTGGCGATTGCCGCATTTTCGTTGAGCCTGCTCGGTACGTTCCTCGTGCGCTCCGGCGTGCTGACTTCGGTGCACGCGTTTGCCTCCGATCCTGAACGCGGTGTGTTCATCCTGATCTTCCTGCTGTTCGTGGTCGGCGGTTCGCTGACGCTGTTTGCGTTGCGCGCTCCGGTGGTCAAGAGCCAGGTCGGCTTCAACCTGTGGTCGCGGGAAACCCTGTTGCTGGGCAACAACCTGGTGCTGGTGGTGGCCGCGTCGATGATTCTGCTCGGCACGCTGTATCCGCTGATTCTTGATGCGATCAGCGGCGCCAAGCTGTCGGTAGGCCCGCCGTACTTCAACGCGCTGTTCATCCCGCTGATGGCGTTGCTGATGGTGGTGATGGCAGTCGGCGTGATCGTGCGCTGGAAGGACACCCCGGTGAAGTGGCTGGCGAACATGCTGACCCCGGTGTTGCTCGGCAGTGTCGCATTGGCCGTGGTGGCTGGTGTCGCTTACGGCGATTTCAACTGGGCGGTGATCGCGACGTTCCTGCTCGCCGCGTGGGTGTTGCTCGCCGGTGTGCGCGACATCTTCGACAAGACTCGCCACAAGGGCCTGATCAAAGGCCTGCCAACCCTGACCCGCAGCTACTGGGGCATGCAGATCGCTCACCTCGGCATCGCCGTATGCGCCCTCGGTGTGGTGCTGTCGAGTCAGAACAGTGCCGAACGCGACCTGCGTCTGGCGCCGGGCGAGTCGATGGATCTGGCCGGTTATCACTTCATCTTCGAAGGCGCCAAGCACTTCGAAGGGCCGAACTTCACCTCCGACAAGGGCACCATCCGGGTGATCCGCGACGGCAAGGAAGTCAGCGTGCTGCACCCGGAAAAACGCCTGTACACCGTGCAGAGTTCGATGATGACCGAGGCCGGGATCGACGCCGGTTTCACTCGCGATCTCTACGTTGCACTGGGCGAGCCGCTGGAAAACGGCGCGTGGGCGGTGCGGGTTCACGTCAAACCGTTCGTGCGCTGGATCTGGTTTGGCGGTCTGCTGACCGGTCTGGGCGGATTGCTGGCGGCGCTGGATCGGCGTTATCGAGTCAAGGTCAAAGCCAAGGTGCGTGAAGCCCTCGGCCTGCAAGGAGCGGCTGCATGAGACGTTGGTTGATGCTGGTACCCCTGGCGATGTTCCTGCTGGTGGCGGTGTTTCTGTATCGCGGTCTGTACCTCGATCCGGCGGAGCTGCCGTCGGCGATGATCAACAAGCCCTTCCCGGAATTCAGCCTGCCGAACGTGCAGGGCGACAAGACCCTGACCAAGGCTGACATTCTCGGCAAACCGGCGCTGGTCAACGTCTGGGGCACCTGGTGCATTTCCTGCCGGGTCGAGCACCCGGTGCTGAACAAACTGGCCGAGCGCGGCGTGGTGATCTACGGCATCAACTACAAGGACACCAACGCCGATGCGTTGAAGTGGCTGGCCGAATTCCACAACCCGTACCTGCTGGATATCCGTGACGACGAAGGTTCGCTGGGCCTCAACCTCGGCGTGTACGGTGCGCCGGAAACCTTCTTCATCGACGCCAAGGGCATCATCCGCGACAAGTACGTCGGGGTGATCGACGAACAGGTCTGGCGCGAAAAACTTGCAGCCAAATATCAGGCGCTGGTCGATGAGGCCAAGCCATGAAGCGTTTTCTGGCTACCGTAGTCTTGGGCCTGAGTCTGGCCGGCATGGCGCATGCCGCGATCGACACTTACGAGTTCGCCAAGGAAGGCGATCGCGAGCGCTTTCGTGAACTGACCAAGGAACTGCGCTGCCCCAAGTGCCAGAACCAGGACATCGCCGACTCCAACGCGCCGATTGCCGCCGACCTGCGCAAAGAGATTTTCCGCATGCTCGGCGAGGGCAAGGACAATCAGCAGATCATCGATTTCATGGTCGATCGCTACGGTGATTTCGTCCGCTACAAACCGGCGCTCAATGCCAAGACAGCCTTGCTTTGGTTCGGCCCGGCCGGTCTGTTGTTCGGCGGTCTGGTGGTGATCGCGGTGATCGTTCGCCGACGCCGCGCACAACGCACCGAGACCCCGCCATCGCTGTCCACCGAAGAGCGTCAGCGCCTCGACCAACTGTTGGATAAAAACCAAGAATGATTGATTTCTGGCTTGCCGCAGGGCTGTTGCTTCTGGTCGCCCTGAGTTTTCTGCTGATCCCGGTTTTGCGTGGCCGTCGCGCCCAGCGTGAAGAGGATCGAACTGCCCTGAACGTGGCGCTGTATCAGGAGCGCGTGGCCGAGCTGCAAGCGCAGCAGGCTGAAGGTGTACTCAATGTGGCGCAAATGGACAGCGGGCGCGCGGAAGCTGCGCGTGAACTGCTCGCCGATACCGAAGGCGTTGCCGCACCGCGTGTGTCGAAACTGGGCAAGCCGTTGCCGTTGTTGGCAGCGGTGCTGGTGCCGGTGTTGGGCCTGGGTCTGTACCTGCATTTCGGTGCTGCCGATAAAGTCGAACTGACCCGCGAATTCGCCCAGGCGCCGCAGTCGATGGAAGAGATGACCCGGCGTCTGGAGCGTGCTGTTGCGGCGCAACCGGATTCGGCGGAAGGCCTGTACTTCCTCGGGCGCACCTACATGGCCCAGGATCGTCCGGCGGACGCGGCGAAGATGTTCGAACGCGCCGCCAACCTGGCCGGTCGCCAGCCGGAACTGCTCGGCCAGTGGGCGCAGGCGCAATACTTTGCTGACGGCAAGAAGTGGTCGGACAAGATCCAGGCCCTGACCGATGAAGCGCTGAAAGCCGATCCGAAAGAAGTCACCAGCCTCGGTCTGCTCGGCATCGCCGCGTTCGAGGGTGAGCGTTATCAGCAGGCAATCGACTATTGGAACCGGCTGCTGGCGCAGTTGCCAGAGGGCGACAACTCCCGCGCCGCCTTGCAGGGCGGGATCGAGCGAGCCACCGAGCGCCTGCAAGCCAGTGGCGGCAAGGTTGCCGCCGCGCCAGCAGCCAAGGTTGCCGCTCTGCTCAAGGTGCGCGTCGATCTGGCCAGCGAACTCAAAGGCCAGGTGCAACCGGGCGACAGCGTGTTCATCTTCGCCCGCGCCGTTTCCGGCCCACCGGCACCGCTGGCGGCCAAGCGTCTGACCGTGGCCGATCTGCCGGTCACTGTCGAATTGGGCGATGCCGACGCGATGATGCCGCAGTTGAAACTGTCGAACTTTCCTGAAGTCCAACTGGTTGCACGCATCTCTCGCGCCGGTCAGCCAACCGCCGGGGAGTGGGTAGGTCGCAGCGGCCCGCTGGCCAGCAGCACCACCGCGCCGCAAACACTGACCATCGACAGCCCGGACAAATAACCCCGGAACCCACAGGAAAGCACCGCCATGCACAGCCTCGCCCGCATCTCCGTCATCACATTGGCCTTGAGCATGAGCGCATGTGCGGTGCACCGACCGGAACCGACCACCAACCTGCCGCCGATCCCGCCGTCGCAACCGAGCCCGACCCCGTCGACCTCGCCGACTCCGGGCAAAAGCATCCCGGCCAAACCGTCCAAGCCAGTCCCACGCACCTCAGCCAGCTTCGCCCCACCACCGGGCGGCAACAGCCACTGGGACCAGAAACTCGGCGTCTACGTCCTCGACGACCAGCCCAACACCTTCTACCGCCAGCGCACCTACTTCCGCTGGAACAACGGCTGGACTCGCTCCGTCAGCCCCAACGGCCCTTGGGAAGACACCGATATCCACGGCGTACCGCCGGGATTGGGCAAACAGTTCGGGCAGTGATGAAAAAACGGCGATCTCTGGATCGCCGTTTTTTTGTGTGTTGCCGGGCATTGATGATGTCCCTGTAGGAGCTGGCGAAGCCTGCGATCTTTTGATTAGCTGTTTTTCACAATCCGCTGGTCAACAACCCCTGCACATAATCCACAAACGCCCGCGCCTTCGCACTGACCATCCGCCCCGTGGGAAACACCGCCCACAAGTCCTGATCCGGCAATACCCATTCGTTCATCACCGCCCTGACCGCACCGCTTGCCAGCTCCGGGGCGAACATCCATTGCGAGGCGATGGTCAGGCCCTGATCGGCCAGCACGGCTGCGCGCAAACCCTCGGCGGCGCTGACACGCAGGCGGCCGGTGAGGGTTTGCGTCTGCTGTTCGCTGCCTTGGGTGAAGGTCCAGGTGGCGCCGCCGCTGAGGTTGTAGACGATGCCTTGGTGCTGATCCAAATCGGCAGGGCAGCTCGGCTCGCCGTGGCGGGCGAAGTAGACCGGGGTACCAAGCACCACGCGGCGGCAGTCGGCGATCTTGCGCGCGGTGAGGCTGGAGTCGCTGAGCGGGCCCATGCGCAGGGCGACGTCGATGCCTTCTTCGACCAGATTGATATTGCGGTCATCGAGCATCAGGTCGATGTTCAGCTGTGGATGCTGTTCGAGAAACGGCCCCAGTTGCGGCACGACGTGCAGGCGGCCGAAAGTCACCGCCGCGCTGATGCGCAGGTTGCCGCTTAAACCGCTGGCGCTGCCACGGGCGGCGTTATCGGCTTCGTTGGCTTCGTCGATGGCACGCCTGGCCCGCTCGAAAAACGCCAGTCCGGCTTCGGTCGGGGTCAGGCCGCGGGTCGAGCGCAGCAACAGGCTGACAGCCAGGCGTTTTTCCAGCTGAGCGATGGTTTTCGACACGGCGGGCTGGCCGATATTCAAGCGTCGGGCGGCGGCGGAAAAGGAGCCGGTTTCGACCACGTAGACGAAGGTTTCCATGGCGGCGAGGCGGTCCATCAGTCTTCCTGCAAATCTGAAAGTTGTCGTAGTCCCCTTGTGGGAGCGGGCTTGCTCGCGAAAGCGGTCTGACATTCAGCATATGTATTGGCTGATCCAACGCCTTCGCGAGCAAGCCCGCTCCCACAGGGAATAGGGTGCTGAGTGTAATCCGCGTCCATTCAATCACATGCGGTAAAACAACCAAACGTCGTCCTGCAGATTTATGTGCTTGAGTAAAGATAACTCTAGAGTTATTTTTATTCGGCCGGAGCAAGGAGGCACCAGGTGCAAAGCAGGCTATTGATCGAGGAGCTGGAGGAGGCAGGCTGGACGCTGGATCGAGTCACCGGCAGTCATCACATCTTCACGCATCGTTACAACCCGTACACCATTCCCGTTCCTCACCCTAAAAAGGATTTGCCGCTGGGGACGGTCAAAAGCATCAGGAGGCGTGCCGGGTTGTACCACCCGCCAGCCAGCTACAAGGGAGATCCATAATGCAATATCCGATCTGCATCGAATGGGGTGACGACAACACCGCCATCGGTATTCAGATACCTGACATTCCCGGCGCCGTCACGGCCGGGGACACTTTCGAGGACGCCTATAACGCAGCCGTTGAAGTCGCCCATCTCATGTTGCAGGAGATGGCGGCGGACGGGGAATCGATTCCGATGCCGACGTCGGCAGCGGCCCATCGCAATAATCCGGAGTTTGCCGACATGGGCTGGGGGATGCTCGAGCTGGATATCTCGCCGTACATGGGCAAGACCGAGAAGGTCAACGTGACGTTGCCAGGCTATGTGATCCAGCGCATCGATCGCTATGTGCGTGAACACAATGTCAAAAGCCGCTCTTCGTTTCTGGCAGATGCGGCGATGGAGAAGCTGGTTCGGTATTAAGCGTCATCGCTCTCACAGGCCCAGTGAGCAACCTGTGGGAGCGAGCCTGCTCGACATCTTACGCCGTTGCCAAAGCACCACGCTGCGACGCACTCAGGAACCGCAACAACGCCAGCAGCGGGAACGCGCTACCGACAATCACGATCCACAACCAGCCGCCATGCTCATACACCGCACTGGCGACCGACGAGCCGAAAGCGCCGCCGATGAAGATGCTGGTCATGTACAGCGCGTTGAGGCGACCACGGCTTTTGGCGTCCAGCGAGTAGACCGCGCGCTGGCCGAGAACCATGTTCATCTGCACGCAGAAGTCCAGTACCACGCCGGTCACCGCGAGGCCGATGACGCTGTAGGCCGGGTGAATGAAGGCCGGCAGGAAGCTCAGGCTGGCGAACAGCATGGCCAGCAGCGAAGCGATGCGGGTGTGGCCGGCGTCAGCCAGGCGTCCGCTGATCGGCGCGGCGATGGCACCGATGGCACCGACCAGCGCGAAGATCGCAATCTCGCTTTGCGACAGACCGTGGTTGCGCGCCAGTTCCAGTGGCACCGCTGTCCAGAACAGGCTGAAGGTGGCGAACATGCAGCCCTGATAAAACGCCCGCTGACGCAGCACCGGTTGCTGGCGCAGCAGGGTCCACAGCGAGCCGAGCAACTGGCCGTAGGAAGCGCTGTGATCCGGTTGACGCTTGGGCACGGTCAACGCCAGCACCACGCTGATCGCGGCCATCAACGCCGCGGCAATCATGAACATCGCACGCCAGCCGAAATGGTCAGCCACTACGCTCGACACCGGCCGCGCCAGCAGAATGCCCAGCAGCAGGCCGCCCATGATCCCGCCGACCACCCGGCCACGGGATTCTTCCGGCGCCAGATGCGCGGCCAGCGGAATCAGGATCTGCACCGACACCGAACTGAAGCCCACCAGCAACGAGATCAGCAGGAACACGTTCGGCTGACTGGTGAACGCCGCGCCGAGCAGGCTGGCAATCGCCACCACGGTGGTGATGATCATCAGCCGGCGGTTTTCCAGCAGGTCGCCCAGCGGCACCAGGAAGAACAGGCCCAGCGCATAGCCGATCTGCGTCAGCGAAACGATGAAGCTGGCCATGGTGTCGGAGAGGCCGATGTCCGGCGCGATCAGCCCGATGATCGGTTGCGCGTAGTAGATGTTGGCGACGATCGCGCCGCAGCAGAAGGCGAACAGCAGCACCATGCCTCGGGTCATTGCGTGAGTTGTGGCGTTCATAAGGTTTCTCGATCCAGCGAAAGGGAATGCGGTGAGGCTAAGGGACGCACCGAAGCGGCGGTAGAAGCCTTGTATCGATAGCAGTTATTCCATTGCGGAATGATTGGCTTCAACGGCGGTGTCGTCCGTCGGCGAACCTTGCGTCCGGCCGGGGAGGGCTGATGATACATTCACTTACATCTTCTTCGATAGCGTGCTTATGTTTACCGCTGCGCTTTTACTGTTCATCAACGGAGGATTGCCATGTTGCGTCAGCTGCTGTGTCACACCACCACGATTGCCTTGATTGGTCTGCTCAGTGCCACTGCGGTGCAGGCTGCCGATGCCCCGGGCATGCGTCTCGGCGTGCGCGGTGAGATCACCGGGGTCAGCGCCGATTCGCTGAAAGTCCACGTCAACAGCGGCGAGAACGTGCTGATCCGGTTGACTGCGGACACCAAGGTGCGTGCCGTCACGCTGGCGAATATCGAAGACATCAAACCCGGCAGCTACATTGGCTCGGCCGCCATGCCGCAGGAGGATGGCACGCTCAAGGCGCTGGAAGTGCACGTATTTCCGCCGGAACTGGCTGGCAGCGGTGACGGCCATCGGCCCTTTGATCTGGCCAAGGGCAGCAGCATGACCAATGGCAGTGTCGGTGATCTGGTGGTCAGCAATGGCCGGGTGCTGACCGTCAACTACAAGGGCGGGCAGCAGAAGATCCTGGTGCCGGAGGACGTGCCGATCGTCAACCTGACGCCGGGGGATCGCAGCTTGCTCAAGGTCGGGGTGAAGATTGTCAGCTTCGTGACCCAGGACGCAGACGGCACGTTGACCGCGCAATCGATTTCCGCCGGCAAGGATGGCGTCACGCCGCCTATGTAAAAGCCCCTCACCCTAACCCTCTCCCGGAGGGAGAGGGGACTGTTTGGGGGATGCTGAAGCAATTTGCCGACCTGAAACTTGGTTGCCGAATA
>NZ_JALMEY010000027.1:0-37590 GCF_023100615.1 Pseudomonas sp. MWU12-3103b | reverse complement strand
TCTGGATTTCAGCCGGGAGTAAAAAGTCAGTTCACTCCAATAACAACTGTGGGAGCGAGCTTGCTCGCGAAGGGGCCATTCCAGCCAACATCTGCATTGGCTGATACACCGCTATCGCGAGCAAGCTCGCTCCCACACTGGATTTCAGACGGGAGTAAAAAGTCAGTTCACTCCAATAACAACTGTGGGAGCGAGCCTGCTCGCGAAGGGGCCATTGCAGCCAACATCTGCATTGACTGATACACCGCTTTCGCGAGCAAGCTCGCTCCCACACTGGATTTCAGCCGGGAGTAAAAAGTCAGTTCACTCCAATAACAACTGTGGGAGCGAGCCTGCTCGCGATGAGGGTAGAACATTCAACTTCTTCAGTGGCTGATACACCGCTATCGCGAGCAGGCTCACTCCTACAAAAGATCTTTGGCTGATCTTGAATTAGTGGGTGTTAGTTAGGTTTTAAGTGTTTGTCCAGCAACACTTGTGTTGCTCTAAAAACAAATAATCGGCCCGATCTAACCTAAGTGTTATTGGTTCTTTTACGGCAGGCCTTCGGCCCGTCTAGCATCGGTGTTCAAGGGGAAATAACTAACTTTGGGGATCCTGCGCTTCACTGACTAATCACGCTAAAAAGCCTTCACCGCCTTCCTGATTTCTACAACTACAGCAGACATTGCCGCGCATTGATTGCCGACCCTTTATTGTCGGCAACGGCCGGGTATTAGCTGCGATAAAGGAGCTGTCCCATGTATCAGCGTTCCCGTTCATTACTGGCCATCGCGGTGGTCGGTGCGATCTGGCAAGTTCCGGCGCAAGCCGAAGACACTTCCCCCCGCGTTGACGATGACACACGGCTGGGTACCGTGCTGGTCACCGGCACCCGTGGCACTGCTCGCACGGTGCTGGATTCTCCGGTGCCGGTTGACATATTGACTGCCGCCGACCTCAAGTCCACCGGCGCGGCCGACGGTGAGCTGGGCCAGGCGCTGCAAACGTTGCTGCCATCGTTCAGCATGCCGCGTCAGTCCAACTCCGGTGGCGCTGACCATGTGCGCGCCGCACAGTTGCGCGGCATGAGTCCGGATCAGGTGCTGGTGCTGGTCAACGGCAAGCGTCGTCACACTTCAGCGGTGGTCAACGACTCGGCGAAAATCGGTCGCGGCACGGCGCCGGTGGACTTCAACTCGATCCCCATCAGCGCGATCAAACGCATCGAAGTGTTACGCGACGGCGCCGGTGCGCAGTACGGTTCCGATGCGATTGCCGGGGTGATCAACATCATCCTCGACGACGCGCCCGAGGGCGGGGAAGTGTCCACCAGCTACGGCGCGTTTCACACCCATCAGGACGCCATCGGCAGAACCACCACCGACGGCCAGAACAGCGTGACCACGGCCAAGATCGGCACGCGTCTGGGTGAAGAGGGCGGGTTCATTCGCGGCGGTACCGAGTACAAAAATCGCAACCCGACCAACCGCGCCGGTTTCGACGGTTTTGCCGATACCCCGGACCAGCGCAACTACGTGATGGGCGACGGCCTGGCGCGGGACGTCAACCTGTGGTTCAACAGCGAGCTGCCGCTGGCCGGCGGCAAGGCCTACAGCTTCGGCACTTACAACCAGCGCCACACCACCGGCGCCGAATTCTATCGCTACCCCTACGAGCAGCCGCAGTTCTATCCCAACGGCTACCTGCCGCAGTCGCTGGGCGACAACAAGGACGTCTCCGCCACCGCCGGTTTCAAAGGCATGATCGGCGAAGACTGGGACTTCGACAGCAGCGTTACCCACGGCCGTAACCGCTTCGACGGATCCACCCGCCGCACCCTTAACGTGAGCCTCGGCGAGGACTCGCCGACGAAATTCGACACCGGCGATTACGAGCTGCGCCAGACCACCACCAACCTCGATTTCAGCCGCGAGCTGCGCCTCGGTGGACGCTCGTTCGTGCTGGCGCTGGGTGGTGAATACCGTTACGAAAACTACCTGACCTACGCGGGTGACGAGGCCTCCTACATCGGCTCCGGCGCTGACGGCGCCAACGGTCTGCGCCCCAGCGAAGAGTCGGACCTGGACCGCAACGTGTTTGCGACCTACGCCGAGTTGTCGGGCGATCTCACCGAGCGCTTCTTCGTCGACGCCGCCACGCGTTGGGAACATTACGACGATGCCGGCAGCAAACTCACCGGCAAGCTCAGTGGTCGCTACAAACTGACCGAGCAGTGGGCGCTGCGCGGTGCGGTGTCGAACAACTTCCGCGCGCCATCGCTGGCGCAGAGCGGTTTCCAGAACACCACCAGCAACTTCGGCGAAGGCGGCACGCTCACCGATATTCGTGTGCTCTCGGTCAACGACCCGATCGCCCGCGCGCTGGGGGCCGAGAAGCTCGATCCGGAAACCTCGAAGAACTTCAGCTTGGGGCTAACCTTCCAGCTCAACGAACGCTTCGACGCTTCGCTCGATGTGTTCCGCATCGACGTCAAGGACCGCATCACCCTGTCGCAGCGCATCGGCAGCGACGCCATGGAGCAATACATCAACGACAACTTCGGCGTGGCCGGGGTGCATGACGTCAACTTTTTCACCAACGCCGCCGACACCAGCACCCACGGTGCCGAACTGGTGCTCAACTACCATCAGCCGCTGTACGAAGGGCAACTGGGCCTGACCACCGCGTATACCTACAACCACACCAAAGTCACCAGCACCAAAGGCACGCCGTCGCAACTCACCGCACTGGGGATCGGCAACGACGCACTGGTCGGCGTTGAAGAAACCAATACCCTGACTGACGCTGCGCCCAAGGATCGTTTCGTGTTTTCCGCCAACTGGGCCAGCGAACACTGGGGCCTGCTCGGGCGTCTGACCCGTCAGGGCGAGACCACTCGCGTGTTCGACTTTGGCGACTCGCAACCGGAGCAGACCTATGGCGCGGTGTGGCAACTGGATGCCGAGGTGACCTACAAATTCACCCCGAAATTCAGCGTCGCCCTGGGCGGCAACAACCTCACCGACAACTACCCGGAGCGCTCCGGCTCGGCGATCAATTACGGCGGCAACCTGCCGTATGACGTGCTGTCGCCGATCGGCACCAACGGCGCTTACTACTACGCCAGCGCCACTTACGGCTTCTGAGCCGCACCGCCATGGACGGCGGATCTTCTGCGGGACTCTGCATGAATCACTCCAACGGTCCCAAGCGTCACCTGCCGGTAATGCAGGCGTTGCTGATCACGCTGGGCATGGTGATCACCACCGACATCCTCAAGACCGCGCCGACCGTGGCGCTGAACGTCGGGCCTGCCTGGTTCTACTGGGTCTGGGTGCTCGGCGGCCTGGCGTCGATGGCCGGGGCGTTGTGCTTTGCCGAAATGGCCACGGCATTTCCACATCCTGGCGGCGACTATCACTTTCTACGCACGGCCTATGGCGAGCGCATGGGTTTCCTGTTCGCCTGGTCACGCTTTTCGGTGATGCATACCGGCTGGATCGCCTTGTCGGCGTTCATGTTTGCCGATTACGTCAATGCCGTGGTGCCGCTCGGTCGATACGGCTTGGGGCTGTTTGCTGGCGGGTTGATCGCCGCGTTGGTGCTGCTCAATCTGACCGGCAAGCACATCGGTTTCATCACTCAGACCTTGCTGGTGGGCTTGTTGGCGCTGGGCTTTCTGAGCATCGCCAGCGCCGGGGTGTGGCTGGCGTGGCAGGGCATTGAAGCAGCGCCAGCGAGCGTTTCGGTTGCGCCGGAAAACACCGGTATGGCCGGGTTTTCGGCGGCGATGATTTTTGTGTTTCTGGCGTTTGGCGGCTGGAGCGATGCGGCCACATTATCGGCGGAAGTGCGCGATGGGCGGCGAGGGATTTTCATCGCCATGCTCGGTGCGCTGACGCTGCTGATGGCGATTTATCTGGCGCTGAACTGGGCGTTTGTGCGAGGCCTGGGATTCGCTGGACTGGCGGCGAGCAATGCACCGGCGGTGGAGCTGTTGAACCGTGCATTCGGGGCGCCGGGTGTGCTGCTGATTCTGCTGATGGTCGGCATCGCGGCCATCGCTACCATCAACTCGACCTTGCTGGTCGGCGCCCGCACCACCTATGCCGCCGCCCGCGATGTGCCGCAGTTGCGTCGTTTCGGCGAGTGGCACGAACGCGACGGCGTGCCGCGCAAGGCCTTGCTGGCGGAGGGCGCGGTGGCATTGTTGCTGGTGCTGTTCGGCAGTTTCACCCAGAGCGGCTTCAACACCATGGTCGAGTACCTGACCCCGGTGTACTGGCTGTTTCTGAGCTTCAGCAGCCTGGCGTTGATCATCCTGCGCCGGCGTTTCCCTGAGGTGCCGAGGCCGGTGAAGGTGCCGTTGTACCCGCTGTTGCCGCTGGTGTTTTTCGGACTGTGCCTGTACATGCTCTATTCGAGCGTGACGGTGGTGGGGTGGGGCGCGTTTCTGGGGATTGGCGTGTTGCTGGTCGGTGCGCTGCTGCTGGCGGGATTGAGCCGCCTGGCGTCGACGCCTCGGCAAGCTCTCGGCCAGATCAGCGATTAGAACGATACGTCGGCCGGTTGCGACAGACGCAGTACCGACAAGTCCCCGGTAATGCGTTTGTACGCCAGTCGAATTGCCTCGATGTTGCCGGCGTTCTGCGGATTGTTCTCGTGCAGGATCACGATCACTTTGGTACTCAGCCGCTCCGGCTCCTTCGCCCCATGATCACGCCACTGCCCATAGGCATCGAACACGGTGAAACCGTCGGGAAACCGCGACGTCACTTCCTTGTCGAGAAACGCGCGCCAGCGCGCCGGGCTGACCGCGCCTTCCTTGCCATCCACGGTGCCCACCGAGAAGTACAGCTCGGTGCGAATCCACTGCGCCTGCGCTGGACGTGTGGCATCACCTTGCAGGGTCGAACTGGCGGGGTCATGGGTGTGAACGGCGGCAGGCGGCGAGCTGGCACAACCGGCGACAGTGACGAACAGTGCGGCCAGTAACAGGCGTCTTTGCATGAAGCATCCCTTTTTATGAGTTGAGTACAGGGGCGCAATTATAGAGGGCGAGGTTAATAGCGATAAAAGATTAAAAAATGGTTTTGTGGTTGATTAGTGGAATAAGGAACGAACCAAGCCAGGATGCCAAATGTACCGCCGCCTTCGCGGGCAAGCCCGGCTCCCACAGGTCTCGTGGCGTGCACAAATCCCGTGATCCACACATCTCCCCTGTGGGAGCCGGGCTTGCCCGCGAAAGCGCCGGTTCAGTCAATAAAGATGTTGGATGCACCAACGCCATCGCTGGCAAGCCAGCTCCCACAAGTTTTTGCGGTGTACACAGATCCGCTGATCGACACCATCCACTGTGGGAGCGGGCTTGCCCGCGAAAGCGCCGGTTCAGTCAATAAAGATGTTGGATGCACCAACGCCATCGTTGGCAAGCCAGCTCCCACAGGTTTTTGCGGTGTACACAGATCCGCTGATCGACACCATCCACTGTGGGAGCGGGCTTGCCCGCGAAAGCGCCGGTTCAGTCAACGAAGATGTTGGATGTACCAACGCCATCGCTGGCAAGCCAGCTCCCACAGGTTTTTGCGGTGTACACAGATCCGCTGATCGACACCATCCACTGTGGGAGCGGGCTTGCCGGCGAAAGCGCTGGTTCAGTCAATAAAGATGTTGGATGCACCAGCGCCATCGCTGGCAAACCAGCTCCCCAGGTTTTTGCGGTGTACACAGCTCCGCTGATCGACACCATCCACTGTGGGAGCGGGCTTGCCCGCGAAAGCGGTGTATCAGTCGCTGGAGATTTTGCCTGTGCCGGCGCTTTCGCGAGCAAGCTCGCTCCCACAGTTTCTCTCGGTGCTTTCCAGCAGCGACGGCGTACTAACGCGTCGCTCAGCGCCCTTCATGCTGCTTGCGATAAGCCCCCGGTTGCACCCCCACCGACTTGGCAAACGCTCGTGTAAATGCGGCGATCGACTGATAGCCCACGGCCGCGCACACCTGTTCCACCGTGTGATTGGCCCGTAGCAACTGGCAGGCATGCCGAATGCGCAACGCCAGCAGCACTTGCCCCGGCGACTGCCCGGCCAGCTCATTGAAACGTTTGAAAAACGCCGAGCGCGACAGGCCGATACTCGCCGCCATGCTCTCCAGCGACCACGGCAATTGCGGTTGTTCGATCAACTGGTCCAGCAACGGCGCGAACTGCGGATTGCGCGCCAAAGCCACGAGGCCGCCGAGGCTCTGGTTGTCGGCCATCTGTTGGCGCAACACATACAAAAACAGCAGATGACTCAAGCGTTCGAGCAGCGCCGAGGAGGGCGCCGGCAGGCGTTCGCACTCTTGCAGGATCAACTCGAACAAGGCTCGCGCCGCGCTCGAAGAAGGGTCGCCCGCGCGCAGGATGATCCAGTCCGGCAGGCCTTCGATGATCAGCGACGACAGCCCGGACTTGAAATGAAAGAACCCGCAGACCAGCCCGACGCCATCCTGTGCCTGACTGTCGAGCGCGGTCATGGCCCTGCGCGGCAGCGTTTGGGCGAGGGCCGGCTCTTCGGCGCTGGAGAGGCGGTAGTTCAGATCGCGCAGCAGAAACACCGCATCTCCGGTGTTCAGCGGAATTGGCTGCTCCTGCCCGTCAATGTGCAGCCAGCAACGCCCCTGCACGATCAAGTGAAAACTGGCGCGCGCCAGTCCGTGCGTACTTGCATGCCAGCCACCGCAATAGCGGCCGATGTGAAACAGGCTCGCATCGAGTTCGAGGCTTTCTAATAACCAATCAACCAGGGGGCTGGACGAAATCATCTAATGGAAACACTCAGGAGCAAGTAATCGCTACTTTAGAATATGGATCGAAATTTTTATAACCAACAGACTGGCCGGACACTCAACAGCAGGAGTCCACTCCATGTCGCGCGTCACTCTTCACACCGTGCAAAGCGCTCCCGAAGCCGCCAAACCGTTTCTGGAAAATGCGCAGAAAAACTCCGGATTCATTCCGAACCTGCTGGCCGTGCTGGCCAATGCCCCGGCCGCGCTGGAAACCTACGTTACGGTATCGGCGCTCAATGGCAAGTCCGAACTCAGCCTCGCCGAGCGCGAAGTGGTGCAACTGATTGCGGCGACCAACCATGGTTGCGATTTCTGTGTCGCAGGTCATACCGCCGTCGCGCTGAATAAGGCAAAACTGCCGCCGGAAGTCGTCAGTGCGCTGCGTGAAAAAGCCACTGTCCCCGTGGAAAAACTGGAAACCCTGGCCGCGTTTGCCCGCGAAGTGATTGCCACCCGGGGCAAGGTCAGCGACCAGACCTTCAACCAGTTCAAGGCTGCCGGCTACACCGAAGGCAATGCGCTGGAAGTGATCCTCGGCATCAGCCTGGCGACCCTGTGCAACTTCGCCAACGTGTTCGCCGACACACCGCTCAACCCCGAGCTGGCGCCGTATCGCGCGTAATCGGCCAACGCTTCAGGCCGCATCGTCTATGGTTGATGCGGCTGCGTACAAGGAGAGAAACGACATGCTCAATCCGGCATTGATGCAATGGCTGGAACACAACGCCCAGGCCCTGGATGCGGGCGACGGCGATCCACAACAGGTGCTGACGCAACTGGCGCAGGCCGGGGTGCTACGGGTCGGCATCAGCCCGGCGCTGGGCGGCAGCGGTGGTCACGTCAGTGATGCTGTGGAAACCCTGGCTGCCGTCGCCAGCCATTCATTGGCGGCGGCGTTTGTGTTCTGGGGCCAACGGGCCTTTATCGAATACCTGCTGCACAGCCCCAACACTGCGCTGAGGGAAAAACTGCTGCCGGCGTTGCTCAGCGGCGAACTGGCCGGCGCCACCGGTTTGTCTAACGCGATGAAATACCTGTCGGGCATCGAGGCCCTGCAAGTGCGTGCCGCCCACACCGCAGACGGCTGGACCCTGAACGGGCGCCTGCATTGGGTGACCAATCTGCGCCAAAGTGGTTTCGTGGTGGCGGCGGCGATCGAGCACGAGGAGGGTGGTTCGCCGTTCGTGCTGGCGATCGCCGATGACGCTGCCGGCGTACAACGTTCCGCCGATCTGCAACTGATGGGGCTGCAATCGAGCAACACGGCTGCGATCGATTTCGCGCAAGTGGCGGTCGGACGCGAATGGCTGCTGCATGAAGATGCGCGCAAGTTTCTGCCAGCGGTGCGCCCGGCATTTCTCGGCTTGCAGTGCGGCATGGCGATTGGTCTGGCGCGACGGGCGCTGGCCGAGGTCGAAGGACATTTGCAGGACGGCCGTTCGATTCTGCTGGAGCCGTTGCAGGAACAACGCGAGCAACTGGCGCAGAGCGTCGATGCGCTCAAGCAAGGCCTGCACGACGGACGTTTCCTGACCCAGCCGGGCGCCTTGTTCCAGATCCGCATCGCGCTGGCCGAATCCGCTGCCAACGCCGTGCAACTGGAACTGCAATCCAGCGGCGGCAAGGCTTATCTGACCGAGCACGGCAGCGGTTTCGCCCGGCGCTGGCGCGAGTCGGCGTTCGTGCCGATCGTCACTCCGAGCCTGGTGCAATTGCGCGCCGAATTGCAGCGGCAGAAACGGGAAGCGACGGCATGACGGCGCCGGTGCTGGAGGCGCAGGGCATCAGCCTCGGCTACCCGCGAGAGCAGGGCTGGCACACCGTGCTGGAGCACTTCGACCTGCAATTGCAACCCGGCGAAGTGGTGACGATTCTCGGCCCCAGCGGTGTCGGCAAATCCAGTCTGCTGCGAGTGCTGGCGGGTTTGCAGGCACCGCAACAGGGTCGGGTGAGCCTGCTTGGCGAGCCGCTGACCGGTGCGCATCCACGAGTGGCGGTGGCGTTTCAGGACCCGAGCCTGCTGCCGTGGCTGACTTTGGAAAAGAACGTCGCCTTCGGTCTCGACTTCGCCCGCCAGCCGCATCTCACGGCCGAGCAGCGCAAGGCGCGGATCGACCACGCCATTGCTGCGGTCGGCCTCGAACATGCGCGGTTGCAGCACCCGATGCAGTTGTCCGGCGGCATGGCCCAACGCACCGCGTTGGCCCGCTGTCTGGCGCGGCAGCCGCAGGTGCTGTTGCTCGATGAACCGTTCGGCGCGCTGGATGAAATCACCCGCGCCGACATGCAGCAGTTGCTCCTGCAATTGATCGCCGAGCACCACACCGCAGCCGTGTTGATCACCCACGACATCGATGAAGCCCTGCTGCTTTCCGAGCGGATTCTGCTACTGGGTAACAGCCCGGCGCACATCCTCGGCGAGTGGCGCATCGACCTGCCTCAGCCGCGTGCCGAGCTGGTTGAGGAACTGGGCGCGCTGCGCATCGACATCCTCAAAACCCTTCGGCGGGCAAGCCGCAACCCCCTCACTCAACCTGTGCCCGCTACGTCGGAGATTGACCATGTGCCTGGACGACTTCACTCACACACGTCGTGACTTCCTCAAACTCAGCGCGTTGCTGACTGCCGGCGGTGCGTTGCCGCTGCTCAACAGCCTCAGCGCGCGCGCCGCTGCCGAGCCGAACGCGCCAGTGCGCATCGGTTATCTGCCGATCACCGACGCCACGCCGTTGCTGGTCGCACACAACAATGGCCTGTTCGAGGCCGAAGGTATTCAGGCTGAACGCCCGGTGCTGCTGCGCAGTTGGGCGCAGGTGATCGAGGCGTTCATTTCCGGACAGGTCAACGTGATTCACCTGCTGTCGCCGATGACCGTGTGGGCGCGCTACGGCAGCAAGGTGCCGGCCAAGGTCGTGGCGTGGAACCACGTCGGCGGCTCGGGTCTGACCGTGGCGCCGGGCATCACCGAGGTCAAGCAACTCGGTGGGCAATCGGTGGCGATTCCGTTCTGGTACTCGATTCATAACGTGGTGGTGCAGCAACTGTTCCGCGACCACGGACTGGTGCCGGTGAGCAAGTCGGCGAGCGCCGCGCTGGCGCCGAACGAAGTCAATCTGCTGGTGCTGCCGCCGTCGGACATGCCGCCAGCCCTGGCGAGCAAACGCATCGCCGGCTACATCGTCGCCGAGCCGTTCAACGCCCTGGCCGAGGAACTCAAGGTCGGTCGGGTACAGCGCTTTACCGGCGACGTCTGGCGCAATCACGCCTGCTGCGTGGTGTTCATGCATGAGCAGGATCTGAACAACCGTCCCGAGTGGTCGCAGAAAGTGGTCAACGCGATCGTCAAGGCGCAGGTCTGGACCCGCGACAACCGCGCCGAGGCGGCGAAACTACTGTCCAAGGACGGCGCCAATCGCTACACCCCGCACGCGCAACCGGTGCTCGACCGGGTGCTGTCACCGGCCACCAGCGACCGCGAGCAATACCTGGCCAGCGGCGCGATCCAGCACAGCCAGTGGGACGAGCAGCGCATCGACTTTCAGCCGTACCCGTTCCCCAGCTACACCGAAGAGCTGGTCAAGCGTCTGAAGGACACGCTGATCGAGGGCGACAAGGGTTTCCTTGCCAACCTCGATCCGCAGCAAACCGCCCGGGATCTGGTAGACGATCGCTTCGTGCGTAATGCCATTGCTACAGTCGGCGGGATGAAGGCATTCGGATTACCGGAAAGCTTTGATCGCAGCGAGGAGTTCAGCCTCTGATGCGTCAGCGATCTTCTTCGACCGTTCATGGTTTGTTGGGTGTGGCGGGGCTGTTGTGCCTGTTGCTGCTGTGGTGGCTGGGCGTACACGTGTTCGGCGGCAACGACAGCCTGGCGCTGCGCTTTTCACCCGAGGCAACCCTGGCCAGCCTTGGCGAACTGCTGCTGCGCCCGGAGCTGTACGAGCATGTGCTGGTCAGCCTGAAGCGGATTCTGGTCGGTCTGCTGCTGGCGCTGTTGATCGGCGTGCCGCTGGGCTTGATGATCGGCAGTTACCGACATCTGGAAGCGGCGACCACGCCGGCGTTTCAGTTTCTGCGGATGATCTCGCCGCTGTCGTGGATGCCGGTGGTGGTGATGCTGCTGGGCGTTGGCGATCAGCCGATCTACTTCCTGCTGACCTTCGCTGCGGTGTGGCCGATCCTGCTCAACACCGTGGCCGGCGTGCGCCAGCTCGACCCGCGCTGGCTGCAACTCAGCCGCAGCCTCAGCGCCACCCGCTGGGAAACCCTGCGCAAAGTGATCCTGCCCGGCGTGCTCGGCCATGTGCTGACCGGGGTGCGGCTGTCGATCGGCATTTTGTGGATCGTGCTGGTGCCGTGCGAGATGCTCGGCGTCAGCGCCGGGTTGGGCTACTTCATCCTCGATACGCGTGATCGACTGGCGTATTCGGAACTGATGGCGATGGTACTGCTGATCGGCGTACTGGGCTTTGCCCTGGATGCGTTCGCGCGCTGGCTGCATCGGCGCTGGGCGCCGGCGTGAGGCCTTTCGCGAGCAAGCCCGCTCCCACGTTGGATTAATGACAAGCATGCATTCTGTTTTTAGCGCAGAACCCCTTGTGGGAGCGAGCCTGCTCGCGAAGGCGGAGTGTCGGTTGTCGGAGATTTTGCCTGTGCCGGCGTCTTCGCGAGCAAGCCCGCTCCCACAATGGATCAATGGCAGGCATGCATTCTGTGTTTAGCGCAGAGCCCATGTGGGAGCGGGCTTGCTCGCGAAAGTGGTGTTTCGGTTGTCGGAGATTTTGCCTGTGCCGGCGTCTTCGCGAGCAAGCCCGCACCCACAACGGATCAATGGCAGGCATGCATTCCGTGTTCAGCGCAGAGCCCCTGTGGGAGCGAGCTTGCTCGCGAAAGCGGAGTGTCAGTCGCCGGAGGTTTTGCCTGTGCCGGCGTCTTCGCGAGCAAGCCCGCCCCCACAACGGATCAATGGCAGGCATGCATTCTGTGTTTAGCGCAGAGCCCCTGTGGAAGCGGGCTTGCTTGCGAAAGCGGAGTGTCAGTCGCCGGAGGTTTTGCCTGTGCCGGCGTCTTCGCGAGCAAGCCCGCTCCCACAATGGATAAATGGCAGGCATGGATTCCGTGTTCAGCGCAGAGCCCCTGTGGGAGCGAGCTTGCTCGCGAAAGCGGAGTGTCAGTCGCCGGAGGTTTTGCCTGTGCCGGCGTCTTCGCGAGCAAGCCCGCTCCCACAGGGGGGCTGTTACGGGGCGGAGGCTGGTTTCGCCAGCGCAATCCCCGCATCCCCCAGTCGCTTGAGTATCTCGAACAGCAGGTCACTCTTGGTCCCGCCGACAATCCGCGGGCTGCCGACGTAGCCGGTCACCGTCAAGGTGATGCCATCCGGCGACAGCTTGCTGAAGCGCACGTACGACGCCGGTTTATCGAGGATGTTTTCGTTTTCGTGGTAGGTGTTCAGCAGCAATTCCTTGACCTGTTCGGGGTCGATGTCCAGCGGGAACATCAGCTCCAGGCTCGCCACCCCCTGGGCGCTGCCGCCGAGGGTGACGTTGCGCAGGTTTTGCGAGATCAGTTGCGAGTTGGGCACGATCACGATGGAGCGGTCGCTGAGCTGGATTTCCGTGGCGCGCACGTTGATCCGGCGGATGTCGCCCTCGACGCCGCTGATGCTGATCAGGTCGCCGACCTTCACCGGGCGTTCGGTGAGCAGGATCAGCCCGGAGACGAAGTTCTTGACGATTTCCTGCAAACCGAAACCGATCCCCACCGAGAGCGCACTGACGATCCACGCCAGATTGGTCCAGCGCACGCCCAGCGACGACAGCGTCAGGAGGATGACCGTGGCATAACCGATGTTGGAAAACAGCGTGCTCAACGACGCGCACATGCCCGGATCCATATCGGTCTTGGGCAGGAATTCGTTGTCGAGCCAGCGGCGCAGGGCGCGGATCAGGTAGATGCCGATCAGCAACGCCAGCACGGCATTGATCAGATGCGCGGGAACGATGTTCAGCTTGCGCAACCCGGCGCCACCAAGAATGCCCATGACATTGGTGGTCAGTTGCCCGAACGTGGTGCCGATGCCGCCGACGAACAGGGTAATCACCGCCAGCAACAGCAGCCCGGCGCGGCTGGCACCGGACAGCACAATCGAAATCTGCTCCAGCCGCCGGTCGCCCATGCCCAGGGTCTGCTTGATGGTCTTGCCGGCCGAGTAGCGCGGCGAGAACAGGTATTCGCAGGCATCCTTGACCACCTGCACCAGCAAATAGAACCCGGCCAGCACGATATAGGCCCACACCAACTCATAGGTGACGAAGCGGGCCAGCGACACATAGCCGGTGAGCAGAGCCAGCGCCGACACGCACATGCACACCGTGGCAATGCTGTAGATCGCCCCGGCAAACGTGCTGCCGGCCTCCGGGTCATTGGCGGTGAGCAACGCTTTGCGCACTTTGCCGACGCGCAACAGCAGCGGCACCAGAATCACGATCACCACGATGGCAATCACCCCGCGCTGGGCGATCACGATCTGGCTGCTCATGCCGGTGGCGTTGCTGACCTGCACCAGCGTTACCAGCACCAGCAGGGTGGCGGCGAGAATCCTTGGATAGGGCCGCAACGCCAGCGCCACCGAGTCGGCAATCGCCGGCAGCCGCCATGAAGGATGCTGAGTCGACAGCAGCGCGCGGCTCAACGCGGTGATCAGGACGCAGGCGTAGACGGCTTTTTCGAATTCCTCGGAAAAAGTCTGCAGCACCGGCGTCAGTGGTTCGTGGCGGGTGCAGGCGTAGAACAGCAGATGCAGGGCGATGGCCGTGGTGCCAAGGGTCGCCAGCGCCGAGGCGAATGCCAGCGCGCTACGGCGCAAGCGCCCCTCCGGCATGCGGTGGATGCACAACCAGGTCAGCCCGCGCTCGGCGAGTCGGCGGCCGACCGTCCAGAAAGCCAGCGCCAGCAGCACCAGCACGCAGGTGAAAAAGCGCTGGCCGGGCGCCCAGACCGTGGCCCAGGTGAGTTTCACCTGATTGATGAAAAAATTCAGGCGCTGACGATCATCCGGCTCTGGCGACACCAATGGCGACCAGAAGTCCGGGCTCAGGATGCTGTCGGTGCGCAGCGTCAGTTCGCTTTCGAGCAGTGTGCGGCGGATGCCGGCGATTTGCGTGATCAGCTCGGCTGCGCTCTGCTTGAGCGCGGCAAGGCTCTTGAGCGTGGCATCGACCTTGTTTTTCTGCTCGTTGAGCTGCGCCCGTTGCGCGGCGATTTCCGCCTGTTCGGCGGCAATCTGCGTATCCGGCGCCGCGCCGAGCACCCCCAGTTGCACCGCCAGTTGTGCCTGCTGCGGCAACAACGATGCCGACAACCGATCGACATCCAGAATGAACGTCTGCACCCGGTCTTGCGGGCCTTCGAGCTGGTTGTAGTTGTTGGCGGCGGAAATCTGCTGCTTCAGCCCATCGAGGCGCAGTTGCAGGGCTTGCAGATCACTTTGCGAGACCTCCACCAGCGGCGCCGCAGTGGTCGCCGAAGGCGCCGGCAAATCCGCCGCCCACAACGCCGAACCGCCCGGAGCGAGCAGGAGCAGCGCGACAAAAAACAATGAGTTCAATGTGTTGCGCATGAGAGGGGCCGGTTCTCGTTGATCACACCAGCTATGAGGTTAGGTGATCGAGCCGGGCGCGGCGGAAAATTTCGGGGGGAGCAGGGCGGGCCAGTGAGCCGAACGCGTCGTGTACGCCCTCAGTCTCAGCTAAGTATTGGCTCGTATCTTCCCCCCAGCGCAAGTTCAGCGCTGGACAGGAGAGGCGATCCACACATGAATCCCGCTAAAGCCGGATGGCTTAACAAAGTCCCCGAAGTGACACTGGCCTTCTGGGTGATCAAGATTCTCTCGACGACCGTGGGCGAAACCGGCGCCGACTTCCTTGCGGTGGATGCCGGTTTTGGTGCTGGCTGGACCAGCATCGGCATGGCGCTGCTACTCGGGTGCGCGCTGTTCTTTCAAATGCGTAAAACCGCGTATACGCCCTGGATCTACTGGTTGACCGTGGTGCTGGTGAGCATCGTCGGCACGCAGATCACCGACATCATGACCGACATGCTCGACATCAGCCTGTACGTCAGCACTGCGGTGTTCTCGGTGTTGCTGGCCGTTAACTTCCTGATCTGGTTCACGATGGAGAACAACCTGTCGATCCGCGAAATCAACACGCCGCGGCGCGAGCTTTTTTACTGGTCCACTGTGCTCTGCACCTTTGCCCTGGGCACTGCCGCCGGGGACCTGGCAACCGAAGCGTTGGGGTTGGGCTTCACCGTCGGTGCAGTGATATTCGGCGCGCTGATCGCGGCGACGCTGTTGGCCTGGCGGATGGGGGCCAACGTGGTGCTGACCTTCTGGACCGCCTACATCCTCACCCGTCCGTTCGGCGCCTCTCTCGGTGACTTGCTGACTCAGGCCAAGACCTACGGTGGCCTGGGCATGGGCGCCGCCTGGACCAGTGCGATCTTCCTCAGCGTCATCGTGCTGCTGGTGGCGGTCGCGCAGATCAGCCTTGGCAATCGCAAAACCCTCACTCAATAAACGTTTGGATACCCATCAAGGAATCAATATGCACGCCTTCAAAACGGCTTTTCGCCACGTCGCGATCATCTCGTCTCTGATACTGCTCGGTAGCCTCGCCGGCTGCTCGAAACCCGCCGACAAGCCCGCTGCCGGCACGCCGACCAGCTCTTTGAGCGCGCCGCCGCAATCGGGCTCGAAGCTGGGTGACCTGAGCGAGTTCCGCAACATCGCCGCTGACGTCAGCACGCTAGTCGAGAAAAACGACCTGCTCGGCGCCAAGACGCGGATCAAGGATCTGGAGACCTCCTGGGACTCTGCCGAAGCCGGCATCAAGCCGCGTGCCGCTGCCGACTGGCATGTACTGGACAAGGCCATTGACCGCGCGCTGGATGCCCTGCGCGCCAGCTCGCCGAAGCAGGCTGACTGCAAGGCGGCCATGGATGATCTGCTCAAGGCCTTCGATTCGATGAACGGCAAGCAGTGATCGCAGCGCTGAACCGGCGGCGGACAAACGTCGGTTCAAGTGCTTCAATACAGGCGCGATGGCCATGACCGTCGCGCCTTTTTCTGTCGGAGCGCTGCATGCGGATTCTGCTGGTCGAAGATGACCTGATGATTGGCGAAGCCATCGAGGCGGCGCTCAAGGAGGCCAGCTACGCCACCGACTGGGTGAAAAACGGCCTCACCGCGCTGGCGGCGCTGGACACCCAGACCTACGATCTGGTGTTGCTCGACCTCGGCCTGCCCGGCAAGGACGGGCTCGATGTGCTGGATGCCATTCGCGCGCGCAACAACCCCGTGCCGCTGCTGATTATCACCGCCCGCGATGGCCTCGATGACCGGCTGCGCGGCCTCGATGGCGGCGCGGATGACTTCCTGCTTAAACCGTTCGCCATGGCCGAGTTGCTGGCACGCATGCGAGCGGTATTGCGCCGTCGCGGCGGTAACGCGCAATCGTTGCTGGATAACAGCGAGGTGTCGTTGAACCTGATTTCGAAACAGGCCTCCACCGCGCAAGTCGCCGATGTGCAGCTTTCCAGCCGCGAGTTTGCGCTGTTACAGGCACTGTTGATCCGCCCGGGTGCGATTCTCTCGCGCAGCGAACTTGAGGACCGGATTTACGGCTGGGGCAATGAAGTGGAAAGCAACGCGGTGGAGTTTTTGATCCATTCGCTGCGGCGCAAACTGGGCAACCATGTCATCAGGAATGTCAGGGGGATGGGATGGATGGTTTCAAAAGGCGTTTGAGCGACTCGGTGCAGTCACGGCTATCCATCACGCTGTCACTGGCGATTCTCATCGTCGCCTTGCTCGCCGGTGCATTCGCGTTCATCTCGGCACTCGACGAAGCGCACGAAATGCAGGACGAAAGCCTGCGTCAGGTGGCGCTGCTGTTCGATCGGCAGCACATGACCCTGGGTTATCCCGCTGCCGGGCAGGTCGTTGGCGATGACGAAGACTCGCGGATCACCGTGCAATACCTGGCCGACAGCAGCAAAGCCGTCGGCACTGATGACGCGAGCATTCCGTTGCCCTTTCCCCTGACCCTGGCCGATGGTCTGGCGACGCTGAATATCGCCGGTGAACACTATCGTGTGCTGGTCAGAACCACCTCGGCAGGCGAACGCATTGCGGTCGCGCAGGAAGCCGATGTGCGCGACAAGGAAGCCCGGGAAAGCGCCTGGCGCAGCCTGCTGCCATTTCTGATTCTGTTTCCGGTGCTGCTGTTGGTGGTGGGGGATCTGGTGCGCAAGCTGTTTCGCCCGATCGCGACGCTCTCGGCGGAAATCGATCAGCGCGACCAACAGGCCCTGCATGCGATTGATGAACAGCACTTGCCGAGCGAAATCCGGCCCTTCGTCGTGGCGATCAATCGGTTGCTGCGCCGCGTTGCGCAGGCGATGGAGGCGCAACGACGGTTTATCGCCGATGCCGCCCATGAACTGCGCTCGCCGATGACGGCGCTGTCGCTGCAGGCTGAGCGATTGGCCGCTACGCCCATGTCGGCTGACACCCGGCAGAACTTTCTGCCGCTGGCTCAGGGGATCGAGCGCAGTCGCAAGCTGATCGAGCAATTGCTCGCTCTGGCCGCCGCACAATCAATCGCGCAACGCGCCGAGGCTGCCGTGTCGGTGCATGCAGTGTTCCGCCGAGTGCTGGAAGACCTGCTGCCACTGGCAGTGAACAAAGCCATCGATATCGGCGTGGAGAGCGTCGAGGATGTGCAGGTCGTCATCAACGAGCTGGACCTGTTCATCCTGATCAAGAACCTGGTGGATAACGCCATCCGCTATACCCCGGCGGGCGGACGAGTCGACCTCAGCGTCGAACGGACGGAGCAGGGCGCGCGCATCGAAATCAAGGACTCGGGGCCGGGCATCCGCGCCGAAGAACAGGCGCTGGTGTTCGATCCGTTTTACCGCAGCCTGGGGACCGGCGAGGCCGGGTCCGGGTTGGGGCTGTCGATTGTCAGAGCGATCGCCGAACGGACGGGGATTCGGGTGGGTTTGAGTTTTGTCGATGAAGTGGGGCGGTGTGGCTTGCGTGTTTCGCTGTGGTTGAAAGATAGGTTGTGAGAGAACCCTGCATTTAAAAAAGCGACGGTGACAGGCATGCTATGGCTCACGCCAATGTTCGGACGTCAGGGATAGTCAGCTCCATGTGGAAAGTTTTGTTGCAAAGACTCACCGGAAAAACATCCACCACTGCAAAAACCGAGCGCTCAGTAGATCCAGTAGATCCAGTAGATCCACCTGAAGTATTGCCAGTGCGTGACTGGAAGTGGCTGGTCATGTCCTGGGATGGATTCCACAGGGAGGCCGGTCTACGGCAAATCCGCTCATCGCAATCGACCGAGCGGCTGGCGTCCATTATCGTGCGGCTCAACGACTGGGTGCCGCAGGTACGTGCGGCGGCCAGAGACGCTTTCGCAGACTACCTGACCCCCGAGTATGGCCCTTGGCTGATCGCCAAGACTCCCGCCATCCTTGCCCTTGAGCAGCGCCGACGCGAAGACCACGGCGCTACCATCCAAAAGCTTGAAGCGCTGCTGGCAACACCTGAATGCCTCGCGCAAACCACAGCTGCTTTCGAAACCAGCCGTGGCGCCTGTACGCGGTTGTTTTTCAGGGTACTCGCTCAGACAAAGCGCGCAGATGAGCTGGAGGCGTTTCTTGTCGCGAGCCTTCATCATGCAGATTTCAGTGTGCGGCGAGCTGCGCTCGGCAGGGCAATGGCGCTGCCTCTGGAATCGGCGCAGAAGGCCATCGCCTATGGACTCGCCAGCAACAGCAGCATTCTCAGGCGCCTGTCGTTTCTGCAAGCCATTGAGTTGCAAACGGATCGCACACGACTGATCGAAGACTTTCTGACCGACCCATCGTCTGCAGCAAGATCGACTGCACTCTGGGCCGCCAGAAAGTATGGCGTCGACCCGTTGCAGGTACTTCAAGCGCAACTGGCAGGCGAGATTCCCGCTACCAAAGCCCGTTGGCTTGGCGTACTCGGGTTGGCGCAGTCGCTTGGCATGGCGATCCCGCAAGGGTGGATGAACGCTGCCCTCAGCCAAAACAGTGGCGAGGTTCGGGCACTGGTCCTGAGCCTCGAAGGAGAGGGCAGGCCTGATTTACTGATCGCGGCGATCGCGGACCTGTCACGCCCGGTGTTCGAGGCCGGGGTACGCGGCCTGCGCCCGCAGCCATGGAAAGTCATCGAGTCAGCATTCAGCGCTCAGCTCGAGACCCTCTGGCCAGCGCTGTCCGCCTCTCGACGTCAGGCACTGCTTGAACTGATGCCCAAATGGACACAAGCCGGGTATCTGTTGCAGCAGCTGTCTCGCACACCTGCTGAACCTTCCGTGCTTGAGCAGTTGCGCGCATGGGTCTATGGCCAGACTTACTCGATTACTGACCGCGAAACATCGGAAAGCGAGCGTGCCCGAGTTGTCGCGAAACTGACTGCGCTTGAGAAGGACGGGGTATTGCCGACAGGGTCGGTTGCCAGGCTGACATGAAGGTGATGTCAGGCAGGCATGAGTGCTCGAACCCGGATAGGTTGAATCGGGGAAGGTCTGTTATGCGGATGGATTCGGGGCAAGGCTGCTGACCGTCAGGTGCCTGTCCACGACATTTCGATATGCGTGTCCGTCGTGCCAGTCTGGCGAAAGCCCAGTCGTTCATAGAGCTTCTGCGCCAGAGTGTTCGTGCGAAAAGCGCCCAACTGCAACGGCACCTTGCGGGCAGCGGCTTCCAGTTGGAGGTTCTTCAGAATCTGCGAGCCGATGCCCTTGCCTTGATATTCGGGCGAAATAGCGATGTTCTGAACATGGATTCGGTCTTCCTTTTCCAGTATTTGCACATAGCCAACAAGCCGGCCGTCTTGTTCAATAACCGAAGTGGCTGTGCATGCGAATTCCACCGCAAAATTTGCGCGTTGCCAACTCTCATCCCAGCCCCATATTTTTTCGATGTGTTCGCGGAAGACTGCTCGATGCAAGTCGAAGAGGGTTGGCTGGTCACCATCGGTGGCGGGGCGTAGCGTCATGCGGGTCTCTGATTTGTGCTTTTGACTTTTGCTGAGGCTAGCGGCTGCAACAACAAACGGCAATTCGGATAGATCATGGCCCGCAGCATCTGACTGCCCCACGTACACTCAAAGCGCCACCCGCTGCAGAAACTTCCTGACCTCCAGCGAATACGCCCCCGGATGCGAAAACCTGAACATATGCCCGGTCCTCGGCATGACGACTTCCTGCGCGCCTTTTATGCCATTCAGCAGAATCCCTGCAGCCTCTTTGCCGATCAGCTTATCTTCCTCGGGCGTAAGGATCAGCGTCGGCACGTCGATCTTTGCCAGCAGGGCGGTGTAGTCGATTTTCTCGATCGAGCGCACGCGGTTGACGTAGGCCTTGTGTGGGGTTTGCTCGATGAAGAGCGCGCGGCTCCTGGCGGTTGACCAGGGAATTTCGCCTTCCTTGTCGAACGCCGAAGCCAGTTGTGCGGCGTGGAAGCGCAGGGTGGTCTGTCGATAAAACGGCCCGGGGAAGAACGGCGCCAGCGCGGCCAGCGTTTTCAGCAGGGGCGAGGTGATCGGGTTTTTGGCGAAACCGCCGGACAGCACCAGGCCCTTGAGGCCTTTTGGCTGGCGCGTTGCAACCGCGATCGAGGCGACCGCGCCGTAGGAGTCGCCCACCAGCACGTAGCATTCGAGATCTTTCACTTGATCAACGATGAAGTTGGCGAGCGTTTCCAGATCAGCGACGTCGTCCGGTAAGCGCAACGTACGCATGGCGCGGTGCTGCAAGTGGCTGAGTTGGTCGAGCTGCCACGGTGCACCGGCGAAGCAGGGAACCATGACCAGCGTGGGCTCGGTTTGCATGAGAATTCCAGGGATGTTGAACGGATGTCCGCACTCTAGGAGCACCGAGGCGCGCGATCCAATGGCATTGGTGCAGCCTCTCGATGCACGAGGTCGATCATCAGTCGCCGATCAGCATTCTGGTGATCCATTCAACCGCCGGCTCGTTGGCGCGCCCGCGTGCGCGGACGACAAAGACCTCCCAGGTGGGCAGCGTCAGGGGCAATTCGAACAGGCTCAGTTGTGCGGTTTCCTGCATCTGCAAGGCGACACGTTCGGCGACCACGGCAATCGATTCCGATGCGCCAACCATGAATGGCACTGCGAGAAAACTCGGGCAGGTGACGCTGACCTTGCGGCTGCGACCGAGCTGTTCCAGCGCGTCATCGACAGCGCCCCGCGCGTCGCCCCGGGGCGAAATCAGAACGTGCGGCAGACGCGTGAAGTCATCCAGTTCCATATGCAAATGTTTGCCGCGCTTGACCAATGCCGGGTGCCCTTTGCGGGCGATGCCGACGAATCGCTCCTTGTGCGCGAGCTGGCAATCAAAGCGTTGCGGCACTTGCGCAAACGAACCCGAACCCAATACCAGGTCGATCTCGCCGGCGTCCAGTTGGCGCATCGCCGACTCGCCATCCACCGGCCCGAGTTTCAGCACCACCTCCGGCGCCGCAACCTGAATTTTCGCCAGCGCCGGGGCGATGACGGTCAGCACGGCGTGATCGGTGGCCGCTATCCGCAGTGTCGCCTGCAGACGCGCTGGATCGAACGGCCCCCGTGGGCTGGCGACCAGCCGCACCGATTCGAGCACCGCCGCCACTCTGGGCATCAGCTCGATGGCCAGCGGCGTCGGTGCCATGCCGCGAGGGTTGCGAATGAACAGCTGATCATCAAACGCCGTGCGCAAACGCGACAGGGCATGGCTGGTGGCCGACTGCGACAGATGCAGGCGTTGCGCCGCACGACCGACGTGCCTTTCCGCCCAAAGCGCCTCTAGAACCACCAGAAGATTGAGGTCGAAACGCGTCAGATCCAGCGGCTTCATGGGGTGTTGGCCTTTTCATCATTCGATGTTCGCCACTTTCCTACAGCCACTGGCTGAAAGCTACAGCCCGATCTGTCCTGGCAGGCATGCAGGCGTGGTCGCCTGAGAAGGTATAGGGCGAGACGACGCGGTTGTTCAGCCGTCCTTTCCGTGGCGCGTAGCCGGTGTATCAAATGCCCGTCGATGTCGCCCGCAATGTACCCATGACAATTTTTTGATTGTGATAAGCGCCAGATTTTACGATGAGTCATCGCCCATTTAGAGACTCACCATGCACATCGCCATCCTGACCTTTGAAGGCTTCAACGAACTGGATTCGCTCATCGCGTTCAGCATTCTCAACCGCGTCAAACAGCCCGATTGGCGCGTGTCGATCGCCAGCCCGACGGAAAAAGTGCGCTCGATGAATGGCCTGGTAATCGAGGCTCAGGTGTCATTGGAGGAGGCGAGCGACGCGGACGCGGTGTTGGTGGGCAGCGGAAGTCTGACCCGGGATATCGTGGCGGATACCGAGCTGATGGCGCGGCTACGGCTCGATCCGCAGCGCCAGCTCTTGGGCGCTCAGTGCTCGGGCACGCTGATCCTGGCAAAGCTTGGCCTGCTCAATGACGTCCCGGCCTGTACCGATCTGATCACCAAGCCCTGGGTGGAGGAGGCCGGTGTGGCGGTGCTCAATCAGCCGTTCATGGCCAAGGGCAATGTCGCCACCGCTGGCGGTTGCCTGTCCTCACAATATATGGCGGCCTGGTTCATCGCCCGTCTGGCCGGTGTGGAGGCCACCCGCAACGCGTTTCATTATGTGACGCCCGTTGGCGAGAAAGAGCTCTACATCGATCGGGCGATCGCGAACATCAAGGCGTATCTGTAAAGCACGTTTAATCGACGCCTGAAGCAGCGAATCAGCTCTCACGGGTCTCAACTGGTTCGGCCGCCGCTTCGGTCGCCAGTTTCGCGCGGTCGGCCTTGCTGATGTACTTGGGCTTTTTCGGCGCCAGTTTGGCGCTGGCCTTTTTGGCTTTTTCCTTGAACAACTGCTGCAGTTTCTTTTGGCGGTTCATGTTTCTACTCGGAGAAGGGGAGCCGGGCATATGCCCATCCAGCGCGCATTAAAACCGGCTCGGAGCGATTTGGCGAGTCTGTTGCAGCGATGCAGGATCAAACGGCTCACCGGTGTCCGTCATCAGCCATTTCGCAAAGGGGGGCCGCGGTCGGGGTCATGGCTTCGACGCCGCCAGAAAATCGCTGATCAGCGCTACCACCTGCTGCTGGATCACTTCACGCGGGCGCGCATTGTCGCGATCCTGGCAAATGACGCCATCGCCCGGTGCGTCTTCCTCGAGCATCTCGATCGCGCCCGGTTTGCAGATCGACGTGAAGCTGAAGTGAGTGGCGTCGTTGATCTCGACATAACGTGTGGTAGCCGCTGGCAGGCGTTTGGCCAGATCGGCGGATTCCAGTTGCGCCGGCAGGTCTTCGGAAGGTGCGCCGGCGGCGATCACCAGCGTCGGTACTGGCAACGCCGCGAGGCTTGCGTCGGTCATGCCGCGTGACAGGCCCAGGTCCAGCGAAACGATGGCGCTGACTGGTTTGTAACGCCGGTCGGCCGCCAGGTCGGCTTTGCCTTGCGCGGTGCTGGCGGGGTTCATTTGCTTATAGACGTTGCAACTGGCGAGCTGCGCATGGGCCTTGCAGTCCTCGGCAAAACGTTCGGGGTCGAAGCGTGCACCGGCGATTTCCAGAGCCGTCCAGCCACCGAGCGAATGCCCGACGACGGCAATCCGCTGCGGCGCCACCGCGCCAAATTTTCCCGGCTGCGCCACAACGGCTTCGATGGCCCGCCGCAGATCGACCGGCCGCTGCCACAGCTGCGCCGCCGCTTGCGGACTGCGGTCGTGGGTGGTGCTGCCGGGATGGTTGACTGCCGCGACGATGTAACCCTGATCGGCCAGCGCACTGGCCAGCCACATCTGGTTGCTCCAGTTGCCCCGGTAACCATGGGACAGCACCACCAGCGGATGCTCGCCGGCGGTCGGCGGCGCATCGCGCACCGCAGAGGCACTGACGAACACCGGACTGTCGTCAATCACCTGCGCGGGTGCATGGGTTGTCGCCGGGTACCAGACGACCATTTCCAGCGGCCGCTGCGGATCCGCCAGGGTTGTGCGGTGGAAGCCGATGGGGTGCGAGTCCGCGAGTGCGCTGGTGGACAGGCCAAGCAGAAGCAGGGCGCCGAGAGCTGTTTTCAAGGTTGATCTTCCATGAGTGCATTTGTTGTTTTGAGATACGGCTGCGCGCAGGTTAGTAGACCGGTTGCAAAGAAGATAGTGGATGCCTCGACTGTGCAGTGACAGGCCGAATCCGAAACAAGACCGCGCCCGTCCGGATTTGAAATACCCACCATTGCCCGCTAGAGTCGCGCCCCTTGTCCGGCCAACAGCGCCGGCGACGGCTGGGGAAGAGGGCGGCAGTTGAACGAACACACATTGTCCATGCGTCTGGAGCGGGTGGCGGCGCATGTACCGGCCGGCGCGCGCTTGGCGGATATCGGCTCGGATCACGGCTATCTGCCGGTGGCCCTGATGCGACGTGGCGCCATCGTTGCGGCGGTGGCCGGCGAGGTGGCGCTGACGCCGTTCCATGCCGCGGTGCGCACGGTGCGCGACAACGATCTGCAGCAGCACATCAGCGTGCGTCTGGCCAGTGGCCTGGCGGCGATCGAGCCTGATGACGGAATCACCGCGATCAGCCTCTGCGGCATGGGTGGCGAGACGATTCGCGACATTCTCGACAGCGGCAAGGCGCGCCTGCGCGGGCACGAGCGGCTGATCCTGCAACCCAACGGCGGCGAGCAACCCCTGCGCCAATGGCTGATGGACAACGGCTACCGCATCCTCGACGAGGAAGTGCTGCAGGAAAACCGTTTCTTCTACGAAATCATCGTCGCCGAGCGCGGCGCACCGCTGAGTTACAGCGCTGAACAGTTGTACTTCGGCCCATTGCTGATGCAAGCACGCAGCCCGGCATTCATCGCCAAATGGCAGCGTTCTTTAAGGCAGAAACAGAAAACCCTGAACAGTTTCAAACAGGCGCGCCAGGCTGTGCCCGAGGAGAAGCTGGAAGAAGTTGCGCGGCAGGTGCAGTGGATGACTGAGCTGTTGGCTTGATCTGCCGTGTTGGCTCTTGCACTCCTTCAGGTTTAAAGTCAGCTTCAAGGTTAACGTGCTGCGGAGTCGGACATGAGAATTGGTGAACTGGCAAAAATCAGCGGACTGGCGCCATCGCGTATCCGCTTCTACGAAGCGAGCGGGTTGATCACTTCGGTCGCGCGCAAAGCCAATGGCTATCGCGATTACGCCCCCGACACACAGTGGGTGTTGCATATCATCACCGGCGCGCAGGCGGCAGGTTTCTCCCTGGAGGAAATCCGTCAGTTGATGCCGATGAACGCGAGTGGCTGGCAGCATGACCAGTTGCTCAGTGGCTTGAAGCAAAAGGTCGAAGAAATCGAGGTGCTGCAGCAACGGCTGGCGCAGAACAAGGAACAACTGCTGCTGGTCATCAAAGGGATCGAAGGCAAACCTGCGGGGATGGCGTGTGCGGACAATGCGCAGAGGCTGATCCAACGGCTGTGCGAAGAAGGCGTGGCTTCTGCGCCCGACAAGCAGCCAGCAGCTGCGGCAAGAAAAGCAAACGCCCGTCAGACATCCAGAGCCTGACGGGCGTTACCGCTTTCAGCGATTGCCAACCAGCGTGGCAAGCGGTTTTGGCGCATAGAGTGCACTCTGGAACTCAGGGACATATTCGTACTTGAGCATTTTCCCCAGCTTCAAGTCGCGCAAGTAGTTCGACAGGCTGCCATCGCCCAGTGTCAGCGTGGCGGCATCCGCGTCCCGGCTGGAACCGTGGCTGAGCTGGCGCGACACCGCGTAGCCATAGGCCGGTTGGCCCTGGTGATCGAGGTTGGTGAAGCTGCTGGTGACGATATTCTCATTGCGCGACAGTTTGTCGAGCTTCTTCGCGGTGAAGGACACGTCCGGTTTGCCGGTCTGGCTGTCACTGATCTCGTAGATCACCGAATGCCCGTTTTCTTTGCGATCAATCCCGGTCAGCCATTTCGGCAGGTTGTAACCGACGACTCCGCGCACCCGCGCCAGCTCGGTATTGACCGGCAACTTGAGCACATAACCCCAGAAGTCTTCTGACATCGACTGGCCAATCAACGTGAGCGGGCCCAGGTTGGCTTTGCCGGGTTTGTTGGTGATGATCGACACGGCAACTTCGTTATAGGCGTCGTTATCGCAATGCTCGTAGGTGTACGCAGTGAATGCGATCAAGCCACGTCCTGGCCAGACTTGCAGCGGTTGCACGGTGGCCAGTATTTCGGGCGGCATCAACGCCCGGAGTCGCTCGAGGTCGGCGGTGTAGATCGCCGTGACACGACTGTTCTGGTAGTAGAAGTTTGGGGAATAGGACTCGAAGCCAATGTCGACCTTGTGCTTTTCCAGTCCTTTGAACCAGCTTAAATCAACGCCCGGGACTTCGGCGGCAATCACCGACAACGGCGGATTGGAGTGAAAGCGGTCATAGAGGCCACCCTTGACGACGGGTACTGAATGGCCGGCAATGTCGATGGTGGTGGTCTCGGTCGGGTTGGGCATTTCAGGTGTCCCCGCCAACGCATGGTTGGCCATTGAGCTGAACAGCAATCCTGTCAATACGGTGCTTGCGAGTTTCAATCGGTCTTTCTCCGGGTAGGAACTACTTGAAGGTTCAGCGAGCTGTGTGGTCGCCAGCGAGCACCGCCATCACGGCTTCAGCCACGGCCTTGGGCGATTGAGGGTTCTGGCCGGTCACTAGTCTTCCATCGGTAATGGCAAACGAAGTGAACGGCAGCCAGCCCTTGCGGTAGTGCGCGCCCTGGCTCACCAAGCGGTCCTCAAGAAAGAACGGCACCTGATTTTTCATGCCCGAGAGCAGCTCTTCGCGGTCAGAGAAACCGGTGATGTTTCGGTTCTTGATGATCAATTGGCCTTGGCCGTCCTTCAGATCCAGCAGACCCGCCACGCCATGGCATACGGCCGACACGATGCCGCCCTGGTTGTAGATGGTTTCGGCGACATGGCGCAGGTCAGGGTTGTCGGGAAAGTCCCACATGACGCCATGGCCCCCGGTGAAGTAGATGACGCCGAAGCGGGACGGATCGACCTCGGCGATCGGCAGCGTATTGGCCAGGCGCGCGCGGAACGCAGGGGACTGCAAGTGCTCCCGCGCAGCCTTGTCCATGTACAACCACCCCAGACTGCGTTCGTCCAGAGGCACCGCGCCACCCTTGGGGCTGGCAAACACGGTGGTGTAGCCGGCGGCTTCCACCACATCGGTGAAGTGGGTCAGTTCGGTCAGCCACAACCCGGTGGTATCGGTTCGAGAGGGATAGCTGGCGTGATTGGTCATGATCACCAGGATCTGGCGATCCTTGATAGCCGCCGACTCAGCATTTGCAAACGTCATGAAAGCACCACCTATCAATAACAGGGCAGAGGAAACAAAGGTCTTGAGCATCATCCGGGCTCCATCGAGCAAGCAGGTCAGCGCATGCTCACCTTAAACCTCGCTTTAAGGTCAACCCCGCTGCTGCGAATAATTTGTGCTGATGCCACCGGACTTTTGCTTGACCCTCAACCTGACTTTAACGCTAGCGTCTGAAGCTGATTGGGCAAGGCAATAACGCCGGTCATCAATCCACTCAGGAGCCAGGCATGAGTCAGCAAGACCAACCGGATACACCGATGAAATGGATGATTTATGGCGCCAACGGCTATACCGGCGAGCTGATCGCTCGCGATGCCGTCAGGCGTGGACTCAGGCCGGTGTTGGCCGGACGTAGCCGCGACAAGGTCGAAGCGTTGGCCCGGGAGCTGGGCCTCGAAGCCCGGGTGTTCGGCCTGGATGACCCAGCGCGGTTGCTGGCGCAGATCAAGGGCCACGGTTTGATTCTGCATTGCGCGGGGCCGTTTTCCGCGACCGCCGCGCCGATGATCGAGGCCTGCCTGCGGGCCGGCGCGCACTATCTGGACATCACTGGCGAGATTGCCGTATTCGAACATGCGCAGTCCCTGAATGAGCGGGCGCGGGCAGCGGGGTCAGTCATTTGCCCCGGCGTCGGCTTCGATGTAGTCCCGACCGACTGCGTTGCCGCCGCCCTGAAAGACGCGCTGCCAGATGCGACGCATCTGGCGCTGGGCTTCGATTCACGTTCGAGCTTTTCACCCGGCACTGCCAAGACTTCAATCGAAGGCCTGGCGCAGGGTGGCAAGGTCCGACGCGACGGCAAGATCGTTTCCGTGCCGCTGGCCTATCGGGTACGGCGTATCGATTTCGGTGCCGGGGAGAAGCTGGCGATGACCATCCCCTGGGGCGATGTGTCCACCGCCTGGCACACCACCGGCATCGCCAATATCGAGGTGTTCATACCGGGTTCGGCGGGGATGATTCGCGGCGCCAGGCTCGCCAACTGGATTCGTCCGTTGCTGGGACTGTCGTTTGTGCAGCGGCTGCTCAAGGCGCGCATCGGCAAGACAGTGACCGGCCCGGATCAGGCAAAACGTGCTGACCAAGGCACCTATGTGTGGGGCGAGGCCCGCAATGCGCGCGGTGAAAGCAAAGTCGCCCGCGTGCACACCGCGAACGTTTACAGCCTGACGATCGACGCTGCGTTGGCGGTGGTTGGCTATCTGTTGCAGACACGTCCGCCCGGCGGTGCCTACACACCTGCGCGGTTGTTGGGCGCGGAACTGGTGACGCATTTGCCTGGGTCGAGCGAAATCAACATTGAATGACCTTGAAAAAAGTCGTTGACCTTCAAGTTCACTTCAATCTTATGGTGGCCTCATCTCCAGTTGAGGACTGCCCCATGAATGTGTTCGACGCCCTGACCTTACCCAACGGTTCAATCATCAAGAACCGCATCGCCAAAGCCGCCATGGAAGAAAACATGGCGGACGCCGACCAGGCGCCCTCTGCAGAACTGATGCGTCTGTATCAGGCATGGGCCGACGGTGGTGCCGGGCTGATCATCACCGGCAACGTGATGGTCGACGGCCGCGCCATGACCGGACCGGGCGGCGTGGTGCTGCAGGATGATCAGCAACTCGACAAGTTCAAGCACTGGGCGCGGATCGGCCGTTCTGCCGGTGCGCAGTTCTGGTTGCAGATCAATCATCCGGGGCGCCAGATGCAGTCCAACCTCGGGCAGAAAACCTGGGCGCCGTCAGCGGTGCCGCTGGAGCTGGGCAAACTGTCCAAGCGTTTCGCCACGCCGCACGCCATGACCGCCAGTGTGATTGAGGACGCCATTCAGCGTTTTGCGCACACCGCACGCCTCGGTGAACAGGCCGGCTTCACTGGGGTGGAAATCCACGCCGCTCACGGCTATCTGTTGAGCCAGTTTCTCTCGCCACTGACCAATCAAAGGACGGACGAGTGGGGCGGCTCTCTGCAGAACCGTGCGCGGTTGTTGGTCGAGATCGTCAAGGCAGTCAGGGCGGTGGTTTCTGCAGAGTTTGCCGTAGCGGTCAAACTCAATTCCGCCGATTTCCAGCGCGGCGGATTCACCGCTGACGACGCGAAAAAGGTCGTTGAGCTGCTCAACGATCTGGGCGTGGATCTGGTGGAACTGTCCGGTGGCAGCTACGAAGTTCCGGCCATGCAAGGTGAGGCGCGCGATGGTCGAACCCTGGCTCGCGAGGCCTATTTCGTCGAATTTGCCCGGGACCTGCAGACCGTTGCCAAAATGCCAGTGATGGTCACCGGCGGCATCCGCCGTCGTCCGGTGGCCGAAAGCGTCGTGCGCAGTGGTGTGGACATGGTCGGCATCGGTACCGCGTTGGCCATCGATCCGTACCTGCCGCGCGACTGGCTGCAGGGCAAGGACAACGCGCCGCAATTGCCGCCGATCACCTGGAAAAACAAGGCCATTGCGGCCTTGGCGAACATGGCGGTGGTGAAGTTTCAGCTGGGTAAACTCAGTCGGGCGAAAAAGCCTGATCCGGGTGTGTCACCGTTACGCGCGCTGATTTTGCAGCAGATCGCCATGGCGTTTCGCACCCGGCAATATCGGCGCTGGGTGGAAAAGCGTTCGGTGTGAGTCGCAAGGCATTTCAATCGTGAAGTTGGCGGACGCTCTGACGAGAGCCCGCCAACCTCAGCCAGTCAATTCGGCATCAGCACCGTATCGACCACATGAATCACGCCATTGGATTGCATGACGTCCGCGATGGTAATGGCCGCCTTGCCGCCTTTGGCGTCCTGCACCCACAGCTTGCCGTCGTGCAACATCACGGTCAGCGATTCGCCCTGGACGGTTTTCAGCATCACTTTGCCGCCGTGCATTTTGGCGTCGTCCATCAACTGTTTAGCCGTGTGAGTGCCGGCGACGACGTGGTAAGTCAGGATCTTCGTCAGATCGGCCTTGTGTTCAGGCTTGACCAATGTATCGACCGTGCCGGCGGGCAGTTTTGCGAAGGCTTCGTTGGTGGGGGCGAAGACCGTGAACGGTCCCTTGCTGTTGAGCGTATCCACCAGCCCGGCGGCCTTGACCGCAGCGACCAGGGTCGTGTGATCCTTGGAGTTGACTGCGTTCTCGACGATGGTCTTGGTCGGATACATGGCCGCGCCGCCAACCATCACGGTATCGGCGGCAAAGCTGGATCCGGCTCCGAGGCAGAGCAGGGTGAAGCAAGCGACAGCAAGGCGTTTGATGAGCATGTGCATGGTGCGTCTCCTTGGTTCTTCGACCCTTCGAATGAGGGTGTTGAATATACGGAGCAGCGAGTGAAACGGATGCAGCATGCAGCGAAAAACCTTTTGCGGTGCGCTGAAACGGATTACCGCTAATCACGCAGGGTGGCTTCACCTGTGCGCGGGTTGGTCAGGGTCACATTCTCCAGCGCTCTGATGCGCCAAGCCTCGTTCTGCCTGATCAGCACCGCGAGAATCAGCGTATCCACCACATGCGCCCCGGCCGGATGCGCAGCACCGGCCGACAAACGACTCCAGAAGTGAATGATCGCCACCCCGTCAGCAACAGGGGCGATATCGATCAGTTCATTCTCAAGAGTGGAGTCACGATAGATTGTCTGGTGAATGGGCGCGTGCAGCGCAACGATCTGCTCGACGCCCCGAACGAAGTGGCCGAAACGATTGACGAACGTCGCTTGCGGATCGAACAGAGCTCCGAGTGCCGCCATGTCGTGAGCGTTCCAGGCTGCCTGGAATGCGGCGGGAGCGTCTTCGGGCTTTTTTATCTGAGTCATGGCCGGGGCCTCGCAGATCGTTAGAATGCGCTTTTAAACATAAGAAGCTCAGTATGGATGTACAAGCGCTCGAAAGTAGCGACGTTTTATCGTTCACGTTGGATCAGGCACATCGCTGTTTCGAAATGGTCGTCAGCCTGAAGGACGGATGCCGATGCAAACTGACGGCGTGGAATATCGATGGCGCAGAGTTGCCCATCAGTCTCGGTGCTCTGCACATTCAAAATTCTCGCGTCCTCGGAGAGCTGGAAGGGATCAGCTTTGTTGAAAACGTTCTATCTCTCGAGGGCGATTTTGGCGATATGTCTATCGAGGCGGACACGGTTTTGGTCGAAAAGCTGATTTAGGCTTTGAGCGCAAGAGGAGGGATCGCCATCTCGATAGACGATTCCATTCAAATCTCTGTTAACGCTTGGCGCAATAAATTCTGTCTGTAACCTGAGGTTCTGCCGGCGCGCTTGTTTCTAAACCTGACGCCAGCGCCTGATCAATCGTTTTTCCAAGGAGGTCCCCATGACAACAGGGCAGTGTCTTTGCGCGGCAGTACGCTTTTCCCTCTCAGTGGAACCGCGCTTTTTCTATCGCTGCCACTGCTCATTGTGTCGCAAGCAAACCGGTGTCGGGTTCAACCTCGCCACTCTGGTCAACGCTCGGGACTTTCGCTGGGATGCAGGGCAGGACTTGATTAACAGTTGGGTCAAACCCAGCGGCTACAGAAACGACTTCTGCGCACAATGCGGCTCGACCGTGCCCAACCCGCTTCGCGAATCGCCTTACGTGTGGATTCCGCTCGGACTGCTCGATGAGGATCTGAGCATGGAATGCGTTGGCGATTTCTGTGTGGACGATGCCATGTCATGGGATACGCAGCGTTCAACGCGGAGTTATCACGGGGCGGTGGAGTCACTGGCGTTTCTTCTGCAAAAACTCCGGCTCAATCCTGATTGACCCGAAGCTCGCGCTGCAATTACTTCCTTAGATACGCAAACATGTGCTGCACATAATCCGCCTTGCCCAGCGGCACACCATTGTGGCGCAGGATGTTGTAGGCACAGCACACTTTGCGCAGGAGCCTCCCCACGGCATTTGCCGTAGGTTCAATGATTGGCAGCGTCGCTCAACTGTTGAAGCTCAAGTTGCCTGGCAGCACTCGCTTCGAGGGTCGCACGCTCTACATCCAGATACCGATGGATGCTTTGGAGGTTGGCAATTTTCTGTTTGATTTCGGCCATCTTCTTTTCAATCAGCTTCGCGCCGTCAGCACAGTCGATCAGCTTGTTGCGCTGCGCATCCAGAATCTCGCCTATTTCCCCCAGTGAAAATCCCATGCTTTGCGCGCGCTGGATAAAGTCCAGATCCTGCAGGGTTTGCTCGGTGTAGACACGATAGTTGTTGGTTTGCCGCAGCGGTGAGATCAGGCCGATCTGCTCGTAGTAACGCAACGTATGACGGCTGGCGCCGCTGCGAGCCTCGAGTTCGCCGATTTTCATGAAAACACCGCTTGACTGTAGAGTTGGGTCGATACTTTACGCTTGATTTCTCACCTTCAACAAGGAGCAGGGAAATGAGCGTGGAGTGCTTTGTCACGGGGGGAACCGGCTTCATCGGTCAACATTTGCTGGCGAACCTGAGTGCAAAAGGTCACACCCTCCGGGTGTTGATGCGTCGCCCGGAGCGGTTGGCTGCGTTGCGCGAGCAAGTTGATAGTTTAGGCGGGTGCGCGACACGGGTATTTGCCGTGGCTGGCGATCTGGAACAGGACAATCTCGGGCTGAGCCTGGCTGATCAGGAGGTGCTGAGGCGCGCCAGCGTCATATTCCATCTGGGCGCTCACTTCGCATGGGGGCTTTCGATGGAGCAGTCTCGTGTGGTGAATGTGCAGGGGGCAAAGCGGGTTGCGCTGTTGGCGGCTGAGCAAAAAAGCCGTTTAGTGATGATCGGCGGCTACATGCTGAACAATCATGAACATCTGCAACGCATCGGCATTGATCCTCGTCAGCCGGAGTTGACGAACTGGCCCGCCGTCTACCGACGTGTCGGTGGATACGAGGCAAGCAAGCTGGAGGCGCATTTTGCGACCCAGCAGGTCATGTCCGCCAAGGGTGGTGAGATGACCGTTGTCCACCCTGCGACGGTCTGTGGCCACAGCCGCACCGGGCATATCGTTGACGGTCAGCCGCTGGTGGCGCTGATACGCAACCTGGTGCAGGGCAAGATGACTGCAGTGCCCGGTACCGCCGAGCACTGGCTGCCACTGGTCACCGTGGATTATCTGGTCGAACTGGTGGCTGTTTGTGCTTTTGATCCTGCCATGGTGGGCGAGGAACTGCTGGCGCTTGATGATCAAACGCCAAACTTGCGAGAACTCCTGGCACAGGTGGCTAAACCTTTGGGCTTGAAGTCTCCCAAACATCACATTTCCCTCCGACTGCTGAAGTGGCTACTGAGTATTCCTCCGGTCGCGTGGTTTTTGAATACAAAACCCGAAGCCTTGGACTTTATCCAGACCACTCGTTTCAACACCGCGGCGGTCGAGCAATTTGCCAACAGGCATGGAATAGCCAAACCGGATATACGTCAGGCTTTGCAGCACACGGCAACGTTCGTCAACGCGTATTGCATAGCCAAGGGCCAGGCACTCTGACTTCTCCCTTGGGCGGCGCCGTCGATACAGGGCGGCATGCTATCGAACGATAATTCAGCGACAAGGATCGTCACCGCGCAGCCTCGGATGCGCGGCAGGATCTTGTTTCGATACTCACGGAACTATCGCTAGACCAACGTCGGTTTTACAACGCAAACGTAGTCCCGCGAGTATTCACAAACAATGAGTAGATCGAGTGACTACTGGCCATGAACAGTCGATTGCCTTCGCGCCCGCCGAAGCACAGGTTCGGGCAGCGCTCTGGCAGCGAAATGTGCCCGATGGCCTTGCCCTGCGAGTTGAAAACACGCACGCCGTCGAGTTTTTCCAGGTCGGCCTTGGGATCACCATTCCCCCCCCAGCCGCACCACAGGTTGCCCGCTTCGTCGCACTTGATGCCGTCAATCGCGGCATAGTCCAAGCCTTCGATGTGCTTGCGGCGCTCACCCAGGGTGCCGTCGTCTTTCACCGTAATCGCCCAGATCAAGCGATTGGGCTTGGCGCGACCTTCGACGACATACAGGGTCTTTTCATCGGGAGAAAAGCACAGGCCGTTGGGGCCGTTGAGGTCGTCGATTACCCGAGTGACTTTTTGGCTCTCACCGTCGATGCGGTACACGGCGTGGGGTTGGGTCGGGGTGACTTTGTGGCCTTCGTAGTTGTTGCCGGTCTGGAATGGCGGGTCGGTGAACCAGATCGAGCCATCACTTTTGCAGACAATGTCGTTGGGCGAGTTGAAGGGCTTGCCGTCGAAACTGTCGGCCAGCACGGTGATCGTGCCATTGTGTTCGGTGCGCGTGATGCGGCGCCCTTCGCTAGTGGTGGTGGAGCCTTCGCAAACGATCAGACGCCCTTGTCGATCCCGGCACATGCCGTTGGAGAAGTTTGAGTGTTCGCGGTACACCGTGAAGGAGTCGGTGATTTCGTCCCAGCGCATGATGCGATTATTGGGGATGTCGCTGACCAACAGATACCGGCCATCACCGACCCACACCGGTCCTTCGGCCCAGCGCATGCCGGTGGCGAGCTTTTCAACACTGGCGTTGAAAACGCGTAGCTCCAGGAAACTGTCGTCGAGGATATGAATCAGTGGATCAGGGTAGCGCTGACTCAAGGGTTCGGCGGCATCGGAGAAGCGGGGCAGTGCGGCGCTGCCGACAGTGGCGAGCGTGGCGGAAACAGCGAGCGACTTTTTCAGGAAACTGCGGCGGGTATTGCCTTTCACTTGGTCAAGACTTTGAGGCTTGGCGGACAGGAATGAGTCCATGTAGCGATCTCCGTGGTTTTATTTTTGTTGAGGAGACGTAGTAATACCTTGTGATAAGACATCGTACAAGTTGATATGGCATCGCCAGTGCTGCATGTTATCCCGGTGACTGGAATCGATCTGGCCGATACGGCGCTACCTCTACCCACGCTGTCTTGCCTGGCCCGGTGATATCAGGGAAGCTGCGCCGAATCCGGTTACGGGTCAGTTGTTGAATTGTTCAGGGAAGCGTTGATGGCACTCAGGGTGTTGGTGGTTGGCGGGTATGGAAACTTTGGCAGTATCGTTTGTCGGCATCTGATTGACATGCCGGGCGTCGAACTAGCGATCTCGGGGCGCGATCCGCAGAAGCTGGAGCGCAAGGTCGCTGAGTTGGGGGCGAGCTGCGAGCGCTGGTGTGGTGATGCGATGGGCGCCGGTTTCACCGCTGCTCTGCGCGCAATGAATATTCAACTGGTGATTCATACGGGCGGCCCGTTTCAGGGGCAATCCTATGCAGTGGCCGAAAGCTGCATCGAGGCGGGCGTCAATTATTGCGATCTGGCGGACTGCCGGACGTTCGTCAATGGCATCGGCACACTCGATGCACGGGCGAGGGAGGCCGGTGTCGCCATCCTCAGTGGTTGCAGTTCGGTGCCGACGCTGTCGTCGGCGATCATCGATGAGCAGCGCCATCACTTCAAACGCATCGACTCGATCGAGCACGGCATTTCCTCGTCAGCGAAAATGCCGGGGTTGTCGACGATCGAGGGTGTACTGGCGTATGCGGGCAAACCGATCCGCCAACTGCGCAATGGTCAAGTGCATGAGGTGATGGGCTGGGAAGACCTGACCCTGCGCAAGCTGCAGAACCTGGGCACTCGTGCGCTGGCCAATGTTGATGTGCCGGACATGGACATCTTTGCCAGCCGGTTTGGTGCGCACACATTGAGTTTCAAGGCAGGCGCTGGCCTCAAGCTCGGCGGCGTAGCCAATTATCTGTTTGCGCTGGCGATGAGGAAAGGGCTGGTGCGTGACCACAGGGTGTGGGCGGCCCGGTTGCATCGCTGGGGGACATGGTTTGAGCGTTTCGGTGATGGCAAAAGTGCAATGTATATAGACGTGCAGGGTGTCGGTTTGAACGACCAGCCGTTGTCGATGACGGCGCAACTGACTGCGCTGAATGACAAGGGGCCGGAGATCCCTAGTTGTGCTGCCGTCGCTCTGGCCGCGAAGATCGCCCGAGGTTACTTGCCCGAACCGGGGGCTCGTCCATGTGTTGGTGAGATCAGCGTCGACGAATACATGGCAGCGATCAACGATCCGCAGAATCTTGGCCTGTCCGTGATTTTCTCTGACGGGATGCGTTGAGCATGCTTTATCTGAGCGTGAAGTACGTGCATGTCATCGCTGCGATTTTCCTCTTCGGCTTCGGCATGGGTTCCTATCTGTACCTGATCGCCGCCAGTCGCACGGCCAATCCGCAAGTGATTGCGCATGTGGCGAGAATGGTCGTGCGCTATGACGCCTGGATCACCACGCCGGCGGGCTTCATCCAGATCGCGACGGGTTATTGGCTGACAAGGTTTTCCGGGTTGCCCTTGACCACGGACTGGGTGCTGATGTCGCTGATCCTGTTCTTTATAGTGGGCTTGCTTTGGTTGCCGGTGCTGTTGCTACAGAAACGTTTGCTGGGGATGGCGGCGGACGCGGTGCAATGTGGCGCAAGGCTTGATGCTGATTACCGGGCTGTTTATCGGCAGTGGTTCTGGATGGGCGTTTGCGGGTTTCTCGGGATGTTCGTGATTGTCTTGATGATGGTGACGAAGATGACGCCGGGGCAGTGGCTGCAGTTGATGTAGCTGAGCATTCACATTGGCGACTTGAGAAAGCGTCGTTCGTGATCGGGGTCGGGTAACAGGCAGGTGTCGTACTTGCCGAAGATCTTATAGCGATTCAGTGCCACGCGGTCGTAGGTCCAGTCTCTAAGTGCTCGTGGGAAAACTCGCAGAAGCCTGACCAGCGACCAACGAGCCGGCAGTTGTGCAATCACTTCGAAGAACGCATCGGAGCGCACCCAGTAATGCTGGTCGCGGATCACCGCCATAGTGTCGAATTCGTCCACCGGGAGACCGGCCCATGCCAGCAGGGCCTGACCTTCCGGCGATTGCACTGCCGCCAGGCGCACTCGCTGTTTGTTGTCGTGGCGAATCAGAAAACGCGCCCAGCCGTTGCATAGCTTGCAGACGCCGTCGAACAGCACCACGGTCTCGCCTGGATTGAGCAGGGGCGCTGGGGTAGGGCGTATTCGGGAGCCGGGCAAGGGCCGGGGTCCAGGAAGTTGGGCTGTCATTGTGAGGCATCATCCGAAGGCGTTGTTTTAGGCGATGGACCGTATGCTGCGCATCTGTTGACGGTGCGTCTATATATAAGCAGGCTTTTTCGGTGCATTGATAGAAACCTGAAATTAACGGTTGACGGCAGATTCAGGAGGTCTATAATTCGCCCCACTTCCGGCGCAGTCGAAACGGAAAACTCCTTGAGATTCAACGAGTTATGCGGTTTTCGACAGCGACTTGCTTCAGCTCATCGAAGCCTGGAAGGAGTTGAAAGAGT
>NZ_JALMEY010000026.1:0-40791 GCF_023100615.1 Pseudomonas sp. MWU12-3103b | reverse complement strand
GGCAAGCCCACTCCCACAGTTTGATTTGTGTCAGGCATTAGAGAGTGGAACGGATGACATCGCCCAACCACTCCATGAACACCCGCACCCGCAGCGGCAAATGCCGTTGCCGTGCATACAGGATTGAAATCGCCATCGCCGGCGCGGTGAACTTCGGCAGCACAGTCAGCAGCTCACCGGTGTCCAGATGGGGCTGCATGCCGGTGCGCGGCACCTGGATCAGGCCGAAGCCGCCCAGGCACGCCGACTCGTAAGCATCGGTGCTGTTGACCGTGACGCTGCCAGCCATCGGCAGGCGTCGCACCTGTCCGTCCTGTTCAAACACAAACCCTTCCGAGCGCGAACCGAGCACACCGACGTAATGCACCAGCCGATGCTGCGCCAGATCCTCCAGCGTCTGCGGCACGCCGTAGCGTTCGAGGTACGCGGGGCTGGCGCAGTTGATCATCGGAAAGTCGCCCAGATGCCGCGCCACCACCGATTGATCCGGCTGCGCGCCGATGCGCACCACGCAATCGAAACCCTCGCTGAGCAGATCGACACGGCGGTCGGTGCTGCTGATTTCCAGTTCCAGACTCGGGTGCCGCGCCATGAACTCCGGCAGCAGCGGCATGATCAGGCGTCGCGCCAGAATGTTCGGCATGTCGACGCGAATCCGCCCGCTCAACGAGGCCGGATCCTGCCGAAACAGCCCCTCGATCTCGTCCATGTGCGACAGCAGATCCTTGCTGCGTTCATACAGCACCAGACCGTCCTGAGTCGCCTGCACCTTGCGCGTGGTGCGTTGCAGCAGGCGGGTGCCGAGCAGGGTTTCCAGGGCCTGCACATGTTCGGAAACCGTCGAGCGCGGCAACCCGAGACTCTCGCCGGCCAGGGTGAAACTCGACAGTTCGCTGACCCGGACGAAGGTGCGCAGCAGTTCCAGTTTGTTCATGAGGACACCCGTTGATTGTTCGGCTGAGTCGATCAGTGATTCCGGTTTCAGTCTGTTTATCACCCCATGGCGGATAAATAAACTTTGCTCATCACCACTCAACGCAATCGAGGATTTCACATGAGCCGCAAAATCGCATTGATCACCGGTGCCAGCCGTGGCCTGGGCAAGAACGCCGCCCTGCACCTCGCCGCCGAAGGCGTGGACATCATCGGCACCTACAACAGCCGAGCCGATGAAGCCCAGGCGCTGGTGGCTGAACTGGAACAACGCGGCGCCAAAGCCGTGATGCTGCAACTGGACGTCGGTCGCAGCGAAACCTTTGCCGATTTCGCCTCGCGGGTTGCGCAAGCGCTGCAGCAACTGGAGCGTCCGCGTTTCGACTTCCTGATCAACAACGCCGGGATCGGTGTTCACGCGGCGTTCGCCGAGACCACCCCGGAACAGTTCGACCTGCTGATGAATATCCAGCTCAAAGGGCCGTTCTTCCTGACTCAGCAACTGCTGCCGCTGATCAATGACGGCGGGCGCATCATCAACATCTCCAGCGGCCTGACCCGCTTCAGCCTGCCGGGTTATGCCGCCTATGCGGCAATGAAAGGCGCGATGGAAGTGCTGACCCGCTATCAGGCCAAGGAGCTGGGTGCGCGGCAGATCGGCGTGAACATACTGGCGCCGGGCGCCATCGAGACCGACTTTGGCGGCGGCGCGGTGCGCGACAACGCGGCGTTGAACGCGATGGTCGCGAGCAATACCGCACTGGGTCGCGCCGGGCAGCCGGATGATATTGGGGGTGCGCTGTCGATGCTGCTGGCGCCGGGTGCGCAGTGGATCAACGGGCAGCGGGTCGAGGCATCGGGAGGAATGTTCCTCTAAACCCCCCATTCACTAAAAACTTTCTTGGTGAGAGCCTCTGTGGCGAGGGGATTTATCCCCGATGGACTGCGCAGCAGGCCCTTCTTTTCTGGATAAAAAGAGGGGCCGCTACGCGCCCCATCGGGGATAAATCCCCTCGCCACAGGTTTTGCATTCGCCACAGGTTGTGCTTATCCCGCGCATACCCGGCGGGTCACGAGGCGCTCGCGCACCACGTCATAACCCCAGTGATACACATAGGTGTACGGCAGGAAGAACAGCAACACGCCGATGTCGAGCAAGAACGCCTGCCACAGGCTGACCGACAACCACCAGGCAATCAGCGGCACGCCCATCACGATCAATCCGCCCTCAAACAGCAACGCATGGACCACCCGCGTCCAGGCGTTGTGCGCGATGTTCAGGCGCTTGAGCATGCGGTCGAAAAAGCCGTTGAACAGCACGTTCCACGCCAGCGCCAGCAGAGCGATCAGCACGGTCACCGCGCCCATGTCCAGCAGCGGTTTGTCCATGATCCACGCCAGTAACGGGGTACAGATCAGGATCGCCAGACACTCGAAACCGATGGCCTGGAAGATACGTTCAGTGATGGATTTGTTGGCAGTCATGGCCTGACTCCTTGAGTGAAGAGGGTTGCCATGATCGGCCACCACGCCGATACTTCATAACCAATAACCATCGATCAAGGCGATAGTTCATGGCTTCGCAAGAAGTGCTATTGGCGTTCGTGCAAGCGGCCACTCAGGGTTCGTTTTCGGCAGCGGCGCGCAAACTGGGGCGCAGTCAGTCAACCATCAGTGCCGCAGTGGCCAGCCTGGAGATCGACCTGGATCTGATTCTGTTCGACCGCAGCAGCCGCAAACCGACCCTGACCCCGGCCGGGCACGTGATGCTGCAACGGGCCGAGGCGATTCTGGCGGCCACCAGTCATCTGCAAATGACCGCCCGGCAACTGGCCGAAGGCGTCGAACCGAAGCTGACCGTGGCGATTTCCGACACCTATCAATCGGCGCGTTTCGAAGCGGCGCTGGTCGGCTTCGAGCAGCGCTACCCGGACCTGGAACTGGAATGCCTGATCGCCGAGTGTGACGACCTGATCGAGTTGGTCCAGCGTGGCCGCGCACACTTGGCGTTTGCCGAAATGCAGGACACCTATCCACCGGATCTGGTGACCTCGACCGTCGCCGAGCGCACTGACCTGGCGCTGTTCGTCAAAGATGATCATGTGCTGACCCGTGTCGAACGGGTCGACCAGCAGGTGCTGGAGCAGCATCGCGAGTTGCGCCTGGCGACCATCGTCAATCCCTACGACAGCCGGGCGAAGGGCCGGGTGTGGTCGGCGCCGAGTTACCTGATGCTGATGGAAATGGCGGAGATGGGCTTTGGCTGGGCGGCGCTGCCGCGCTGGCTGGTGGCGCGTTTCGGGAATGGCTCGCTGGTGGAACTGACGGTGCGCGGCTGGCCGCGGCCGGTGTATGTCGATGCGTTGTGGTCGCGGCTGTATCCGCCGGGGCCGGCGGGGAGCTGGCTGTTGAGCAAGATGCTGGAATAGCGGCGCGCCCATTCGCGAGCAAGCTCGCTCCCACAGTTGGAATGCGATCGCCTGTGGGAGCGAGCTTGCTCGCGAAGGGGCCGGCACTGCCAATGAATTCCTCGGTTCAATCCAGTTCGCTCAGCCGCCCCTCGATAAATCGCCGCTCCGGCTCCTGCCGGGTCAGTTCCAGTGCTCGCCGATACGCCGCCCGCGCCTGCTCCACCCGGCCCAACTGCCGACAAAACTCCGCCCGCGCCGAATGCGCCAGGTGGTAATCCTGCAACTCGCCGCGATCCAGAATTCCCTCGATCAGCGTCAGCCCGGCCAGCGCCCCATCGCGCTTGGCCACTGCCACCGCGCGGTTCAACTCGATCACCGGCGACGGCACCGCCCGCAACAGCACGTCATACAGCCCGACGATCTGCTGCCAATCGGTTTCTGCCGCTGACGGCGCTTCGGCATGCACCGCGGCAATCGCCGCTTGCAGGCAATACGGCCCGAACCTTCGGGTGGTCAGCGCCCGCTCCACCAGCGCACAACCTTCAGCAATCAACCCGGCATCCCAGCGCGAGCGATCCTGATCGTCCAGCAGGATCAACTCTCCGCTGGGTGACGTGCGCGCCGGCCGCCGCGATTCATGCAACAACATCAACGCCAGCAGGCCCATGACCTCCGGTTCCGGCAGCAACTCCATCAGCAGCCGCCCCAGCCGAATCGCTTCGCGAGTCAGATCTTCGCGGGTCAGCTCGGCGCCCATCGACGCCGAATAACCTTCGTTGAACACCAGATAAATCACCCGCAACACGCTGTCGAGGCGCTCGGGCAGTTCGCTCAGGCTGGGAACTTGATAAGGGATTTTGGCGTCGCGAATCTTCGCCTTGGCACGGACGATGCGCTGGGCAATCGCCGCCGGCGCCGAGAGAAACGCGCGGGCGATTTCCTCGGTGGTCAAGTCGCAGACTTCCCGCAGGGTCAGCGGCACTTGCGCATCCGCCGCCAGCGCCGGGTGACAGCAGGTGAAGATCAGCCGCAGGCGGTCGTCTTCCACGTCTTCGCCACTCCAGTCGGCCTGTTCCAACTCTTCGAGCTGCGCCAGCAACAGCGGCTGCGAGGCCTTGAAGCGGGCGCGGCGGCGCAATACATCGATGGCCTTGAAGCGCCCGGTGGACACCAGCCAGGTACGCGGATTGTCCGGCACACCGTCGCGCTGCCAGCGCTCGACCGCCACGAAGAACGCCTCGTGCAAGGCTTCTTCGGCGAGGTCGAAATCCCCGAGCAGACGAATCAGGGTCGCCAGAATCCGCCGCGAGTCTTCGCGATAGACCTGCTCGACCCGCGCCCGGACTTCAGACATTCAACTGCCGCACCGGACGCACTTCAACGCTGCCGACCCGGGCCGCCGGAATGTTACCGGCGACCTGAATCGCTTCGTTGAGATCCTTGGCATCGATCAGGTAGAAACCGGCCAGTTGCTCCTTGGTTTCAGCGAACGGGCCATCGGTGATCGACAGCTTGCCGTTGCGCATGCGCACGGTGGTCGCGGTCTGCACCGACTCCAGCGCTTCGGCCGCGACCATCCGCCCGCTGCCCTGAATCGACTCGGCGTAGGCCCAGCACTCGGCGTCTTCCGGGCTGTCGGGCGAGTTGTGCAGCAGGCGCTCATCGCTGTAGACCAGGCATAAATACTTCATGGTTTTCTCCTGATTCGAACGGATCAACTATGGCTGAAGATCAGGGTTGCACATCGAACAGCGTGCTGCCGCTCATCGGATCGAACGGTGCCGACCAGTGCTCGTGAGCGATCTTCCACGTCCCGCCGACCTGCCGATAGCACGCGGTGGCGCGCATCCAGCAGCTCTGGGTTTCGCCCTTGTCGTTGGTGCCGCCGCAATGCGTTACCCAATGGGCGAAGGCGAGGTTGTCGCCGGTCTCGATGGCGATCTCGTGAAACTCGAAAACGTGCGGGCCGGAACACATTTCCATGCAGGCTTCCCAATGTGCACGGTAGGCCGCTTTGCCCTTGAATTGCAGGGCCTTGATCGCATCGAAGGAGACGATGTCGTCGGTGTACAACGTCATGACCTTGTCGACGTTCTTGGTCATTACCGCGTCGCGGTAGGTATTGATCAGGGTCTGGATTTCAGTCTGTGCGCTCATGGTGTTCTCCGTGGTTTTTGTGCTGAAGACACCCTTAGTCGTTCGGCCATCGTGCGGATCGACAGACGAAACAAAAAATTTCCGCCGAACACAAAATCGCTAGAATCCGAGGCTCATCTTTGTAGGAAAAAGGAAATTCCCGTGTCAGCCCAACTCGTGCCGTACGACAGCCTGAACGCGTTGCAGCGTCAGCAGGTCGAGGCGATTGAAATCCATCCCGAGCAGATCAAATTTTCCGGCGACATTCACGGCGCGTTGCACACGCTGCTGTCCAGACCCGGCCCCGGCGTCAAAGGTTTCGCGCTGCTGGCCGATCAGGTACCGGTGGCTTTTCTGCTGCTCAAGCGCCCACCGGTGTTGCCGGACTGGGCCGATGAACACAGCGCCACCCTGCACGCCTTGCAGGTCGATCACCGGGCACAGGGCAAAGGTTACGGCAAGGCTTGCCTGCAGGCGCTGCCCGAGGTGGCGCGTGAAGCATGGCCGGAGATCAAGGGGCTGGAACTGTCGGTGGATGCCGATAACGATGCCGCCATCGCGCTGTACGCCAAACACGGTTTCGTCGACAGCGGCGAAGCGTACAAGGGCCGGGTCGGTTACGAACGGCGTATGGGACTGTTTTTCTAAATCATCGAGGGATGCACGATGATCGATTCAATCGAAGCACTGGAAGCTATTTACGGCCTGCCCCACGACCGCGCGGTGCGCAAGCAGATCGGTTTTCTCAACGAGGATTATCAGGCGATGGTGCGCCTGTCGCCGCTGGTGATCATCAGCTCGGTGGGCGCCGACGGTCTCGACAATTCGCCACGGGGTGATGCGCCGGGGTTCGTGCGGATCATCGACCGCAACACCCTGGCCCTGCCGGATCGCCCGGGCAACAACCGCATCGATACCCTGCGCAATGTGCTGCACGATCCTCGGGTGTCGCTGCTGTTCATCATTCCGGGCATTGGCGAGACGTTGCGGGTCAATGGCACCGCGACCATCAGCGCCGATCCTGAGCTGCTGGAAAGCTTTGCGGTGAACGGCAAACCGGCGAAAACCGTGTTGCTGGTGACGGTAGAGGCGGCGTTTTTCCACTGCTCGAAAGCCTTTGTGCGCTCTGACGCCTGGAACCCCGAAACCCACCTGCCGCGCTCGGCCCTGCCCTCTGCCGGCGCCTTCCACAAGCGCCTGAATGACGGGCAGTTTGACGCCGAGACCTACGACCGCGAAGCACCGAAAAGAGTAAGCGACACTCTCTACTGACACCTATCAACGAGTCACCACTGCTCCCCTGTGGGAGCGGGCTTGCCCGCGAAGGCGTCGTTTCAGATAAATCATTGGCAACTGACACACCGCCTTCGCGAGCAAGCCCGCTCCCACATTTGGGCTTGCAGCGATTTTCAGAGGGTCAGAATCATCTCGTGCCACGCCATCCCGCCATGGTCGGACTCCGACGGCTTGATGTAGGCAAAGCCGAACCCGGCATACAGCGCAATGTGCTTCTCCTTGCACATCAGATGAATCGTCGCCTTGTCCATCCCGCGCATGCGCTCGATGAACTCGGCCATCAGTCGCTTGGCCAAACCCTGGCCCTGATAGTCCGGGTGCACCACCACCGACATGATCACCACGTTCGGCCCTTGCGGGTCGTGACCGATCAGCTCCTTGAACGCCTCGTCGGACATCTGCACATCAAACGCCGCGCCCGAGTTGATGAACCCGGCGACTACGCCGTCTACTTCGGCGACGATGAAACCCTCAGGCCAGGTGGCAATGCGCGTGGCGATCTTCTCGCGAGTGGCGGCTTCATCGCCTTCGTAGGCAACGGTTTCGATGGCGTAGCAGCGGTCCAGGTCGGCGGCGGTGACGTTGCGGATGACGGTGTTCATGGCAGCTCGAAAATCAGCGGAGAAAAGTGCGCAAAGCATAAAGGAATAAGGTGTTCATATCGATCCGCGCGGGGGGCGTAAAGCCTGCGTATAAGCGCTTTTCTTCGTGCCGCTGACGGGCTATTCCTGCGCTGTGTCTCTGATCACCCTTGGGGGTAACCGCTTATGAGCAGCGTTGAAATCGGCTTGTTGATGGTGTTGGGCATCAGTACGTTCGGCTTTATCACCTTGGGTATCGACCTGTTGCGGGCGCGACGGCTGGGCAAGGGCAAGCGCGGTTGAACAACATGAGGCGGATCAGTGATCCGCCTCATCGTCATGGACTCAGGCTTTGCTGTCGACCGGTACGCAGATTTCCAGTTTGCCGGTGTGCTGTCGCGGATTGAAATCGGCGCTGTAGCGCTCCAGCTCCGGTGCATTCAGGTCCACGTAGTGAGAGGTCGGCAGCCAGGTCTTGTAGATGTATTGCAGGGTTTGCGGCAACTGGTCGAGCGGGCCCTTGTGCTCGAACACCGCGTACTGCCGGGGCAGCACTTCGACCCACTGGTAGACCTTCTGGTCGAGGTCATCGAGCTTGCTGATTTCCACCCCGGCGATGTAATCGAAGCCACCCTGACCGTCGAAATTGCTGCAGACACCGTAGGTCACTTCGTTTTTTTGTCCCTGTATCTTTCCCAGGTGCGGCAAGAACTTTTCCCACAGCGCGGGGATGTCCTTGGCAGTGTCCTGGGTAAATCGTCCACGAAATCCCGCGATCAGCAGGAAGTGTCCATGTTCGAAGCGAGGTTCCGCCACTTCGACGCGTTTTTGCTCATCCATGACTCGACTCCTGGAACAAAATTAGGGGTTCGGCTGCTGAGTATAGAAGCCAAACCCGATTCGCAATGTCACAAGGCGTGCAACTGGTCGGCAGCGCCGGAGCCAACGAACTCGTTATAACCGGATACGATCACGTAAACCGCGAAATAGCAGAAGATCGCCGCCGATGCCATGTAGGAGTAGCGCAACAGCTTGTCGCCGAGCAACTTGCCGCCGTGGCTGGCGGCAAAGCACAGACCGGCCGACCACAGCAGCCCGGCGCAGAGAAAACCGCCGAGAAACAGCGCCGAGCTGAGCGGGCCGCCGCCACCGGAACGGGCGATCAGGGTGCCGCCAACCGCGGCGAACCAGAGGATCGCGCTGGGCGAGGACATGGCGAGGAAGATCCCTCGGAAGAATTCCTTGCGATGGGAGTTCTGCCCCACCTCCGCCGTCGCCGCCAACTGCGCCTCATGGTGAATCGCCGAATAGATCATCTTCGCCGCAAAGTAGATCAGCAGCGCCGAGCCGCCGATCCACAGCACCCAGCGCACGCTTTCGTACTGCAGCAACACGGTCATCCCGGCCAGCGCCAGCACTGCGTAGATCAGGTCGCCGACGCAAGTGCCGAGGCCCAGCGCGAAGCCCTGAAAATAACCGCGCTGCATCGCCAGGGTGATCATCGCGATGTTGGCTACGCCGATGTCCAGGCACAGCGAAAGGCTCAGCAAGAAGCCGCTGGTGAATTCCATTAAGCATTTCCTTGGAAAAAATTATTGTCGTGCACGCTGGACAGTCTGCCACCGCTGCCCTTATCTTCCGCCACAGGTCACCGCAGTGACCAGCGTCGCTCGGACGGTTCCGGGCGCTTACGTTATCCGAGGCAACAATGGCTGAACAAGGTTCGCCGCGCCGCTTTGCGCGCATAGATCGACTCCCCCCTTACGTTTTCAACATCACCGCCGAGCTGAAGATGGCCGCGCGGCGTCGTGGTGAAGACATCATCGACTTGAGCATGGGCAACCCCGACGGCGCCACACCGTCGCACATCGTCGAAAAACTCGTACAAGTTGCCCAACGTGAAGACACCCACGGGTACTCCACGTCCAAGGGCATTCCGCGCCTGCGCCGGGCGATTTCCAACTGGTACAAGCAACGCTACGCGGTCGATATCGACCCGGAAAGCGAAGCCATCGTCACCATCGGTTCCAAAGAAGGCCTGGCGCACTTGATGCTGGCGACCCTGGATCAGGGCGACACGGTACTGGTGCCGAACCCGAGCTACCCGATTCACATCTATGGTGCGGTGATTGCCGGCGCTCAGGTGCGTTCGGTGCCGCTGGTGCCCGGCGTGGACTTCTTCGATGAGCTGGAGCGGGCAATTCGCGGTTCGATCCCCAAGCCGAAGATGATGATCCTCGGCTTCCCGTCCAACCCCACCGCACAGTGCGTGGAGCTGGATTTCTTCGAACGGGTGATCGCCCTCGCCAAACAGTACGACGTGCTGGTGATTCATGACCTGGCGTACGCCGATATCGTCTACGACGGCTGGAAAGCCCCGTCGATCATGCAGGTACCCGGCGCCAAGGACATCGCAGTGGAGTTTTTCACCCTGTCCAAGAGCTACAACATGGCGGGCTGGCGCATCGGTTTCATGGTCGGCAACCCGGAGCTGGTCAACGCCCTGGCCCGGATCAAGAGCTACCACGACTACGGCACCTTCACTCCGCTGCAAGTGGCGGCGATTGCCGCGCTGGAAGGCGATCAGCAATGCGTGCGCGACATCGCCGAGCAGTATCGCCAGCGCCGCAACGTGCTGGTCAAAGGCCTGCATGAACTGGGTTGGATGGTCGAGAATCCGAAGGCTTCGATGTACGTCTGGGCGAAGATTCCCGAGGCTTATGCGCATCTGGGTTCGCTGGAATTCGCCAAGAAGCTGCTGGCCGAGGCCAAGGTCTGCGTCTCGCCGGGGGTTGGCTTTGGTGAGTATGGCGATGATCACGTGCGCTTTGCGCTGATTGAAAACCAGGACCGGATTCGTCAGGCGGTGCGCGGGATTCGCGGGATGTTCCGGGCGGATGGCCTGGCCCCGAAAACCACTGCCTGACACCTACCCCCCCTGTGGGAGCGGGCTTGCTCGCGAAGACGTCGTGTCAGTCAACATTTTCAGCGACTGATACACCGCTTTCGCGAGCAAGCCCGCTCCCACAGGGGTAATGCATTCATCCTGATATCGTCGTGCACAAAAAAACCGCATCGCTGCGGTTTTTTTGTGTCTGCAAGAAGCTGCTTAGACGAACAGCGACAACAGCAGGATAAAGCCCAGGCCCACCACCGACAGGATGGTTTCCATCGCGGTCCAGGTCTTGAAGGTTTCGGCCACGGTCATGTTGAAGTACTGCTTCACCAGCCAGAAACCGGCGTCGTTCACGTGGGACAGAATCAAAGAACCAGCACCGGTGGCCAGCACCAGCAGCTCACGGTTGACGCCCGGAATCATCCCCACCACCGGCACCACGATGCCGGCGCCCGTGATGGTCGCCACGGTGGCCGAACCGGTGGCGATACGAATCACCGCCGCCACCAGCCATGCCAGCAGGATCGGCGAGATCTGCGCGCTGACTGCCATGTGGCCGATCACGTCGCCCACACCACTGGTCACCAGCATCTGCTTGAAGCCACCACCGGCACCGATGATCAGAATGATCGCGGCGGTCGGCGCCAGGCTCGCGTCCAGCCACTTGAGCATCTGCTGCGAACCGATGCCCTGCTTGTGACCGAAGGTGTACAGCGACAGCAGCAAGGCCAGCAGCAGGGCCGAGATCGGGTGACCGATCATGTCCATCCAGGTGCGGAAGAAGTGACCGTCCGGCAGCGCCACGTCAGCGAAGGTTTTCAGCAGCATCAGGAACACCGGCAGCAGCACGGTGATCAGGGTGATGCTGAAGCTCGGCAACTTGGTTGAGTCGTCGCTTTCACGGGCCAGTTGATCGACCAGCTCCTGATTCGGCGTGCCGGGAATGTGCTTGGCGATGAAGGTACCGAAGATCGGACCGGCAATGATGGCGGTCGGCAGCGCAACGATCAGACCGTAGAGGATGGTCTTGCCGATGTCGGCGCCGAACACGCCGATCGCCAGCAGCGGACCCGGGTGCGGTGGCACCAGACCGTGTACCGCGGACAGACCGGCGAGCAGCGGGATACCGATCTTGATGATCGACACACCGGTGCGGCGGGCAACGATGAACACCAGCGGAATCAGCAGCACGAAGCCGATTTCGAAGAACAGCGGGATACCGACCAGGAACGCGGCGAACATCATCGCCCACTGCACTTTGTCCTTGCCGAACGCGCGGATCAGGGTCTGGGCGATCTGATCCGCCCCGCCCGACTCGGCCATCATTTTGCCGAGCATGGTGCCCAGCGCGAGGATGATGCCGACGAAACCGAGCACGCCACCGAAGCCGTCCTGGAACGCCTTGATGATGGTGCCGATCGGCATGCCGGACGTCAGGCCGAGGAACGCGGCCGCGATGGTCAGCGAGATAAAGGGGTGAATCTTGAATTTGGTGATCAGGATAATCAGGCCGATTACCGTGACCACTGCATCGAGCAGCAGGTAGGCGTCGTGGGACATGCCAAACATTGGGGGTGTCTCCTGGCTTGTTGTTGTTATTAAAGCGGGTTAAACAGAATTCGTGAGGACAGCGCTAGCTCTTTCAACACACTCATACCGCCTGTTTCAAACCGTGGGCCTGCCACCAGACGTGCGCCTGGGCAGCCAATTCTTCAACGCTGTGGATCGAAGCATTCAGCGCCAGGGTCAACGGCTCGCCGACTGGTGATTCGAGGGTGGCGAACTGGCTTTCGATCAGCGTCGCCGGCATGAAGTGGCCCGGGCGATGCGATACGCGGTCGGCGGCCACTTCAGGGGTCAGCTCAAGAAACACGAAGCCCAGGCCCGGCAAGGCACTGCGCAGCACTTCGCGATAACTGTGTTTAAGGGCCGAGCAGGTCAGCACCGGGCGTTTACCCGATGCATCGACGCGACGCAGTTCATCGCACAGGCTGTCGAGCCAGCCGGCACGGTCGTCGTCGTTCAGGGGGATCCCCGCGCTCATCTTTTCGATGTTGGCGGCCGGATGAAAAGTATCGCCTTCAATGGCAGTGGCGCCGCTCAATTGGCACAGGGCCTCGCTGACGCACGTCTTGCCGCAACCGGCAACGCCCATGATGACCAGGGCGGTGATGGGATGACTCATATAACACCTCAGCGCGCAGACAGCGCTACCTTTGCTAGCTATGACTCTAGTGCACAGGCAGAAGTTGCCGACGCCTTCTTGTCGTTTTTTTGGGTTGCAGCAGGTTTGTTCCCAACGCCAAAAAGCGAAGATCAGGCAGGACCTCGCTTACGCATTTGCAGCTGCATCAGGACAGCGCTACCTTAGTGCCTTGATTTTTGTTTGGCAAGCCGCCCGATGACCACCCCTAAAAACGATAAAAACACTCGCACCACCGGCCGTCCCACCCTTAATGAAGTTGCCCGCCTCGCCGGCGTGAGCCCGATTACCGCCTCCCGCGCCTTGCGCGGGGTCAGCACGGTGGCCACGGAGCTGGTGGAAAAAGTGCAGAAAGCAGCCAGTGAACTCAACTACGTGGTCAACCCTGCCGCCCGCGCCCTGGCCTCGGCGCAAAGCCATTCGGTGGTGGTGCTGGTGCCATCGCTGTCCAACCTGCTGTTCATCGATACGCTGGAAGCCATTCATCGGGTGCTGACACCCAAGGGCTTCGAAGTGCTGATCGGCAACTTCCACTATTCGCGCGATGAAGAAGAGAACCTGCTGCGCAACTACATGGCTTATCAGCCGCGTGGTTTGCTGCTGACCGGGTTTGATCGCACGGAAAGTTCGCGGCGGATGATCGAGGCCAGCAATATTCCCTGCGTGTACATGATGGAACTCGACAGCGCCGCCGGCGTGAATTGCGTGGGTTTCTCGCAGCTCAGCGCCGGCGAAACCGCGGCCGAACATTTGCTCTCGCGCGGTCGCAAGCGTCTGGCCTACATCGGTGCGCAACTCGATCAGCGCACCTTGTTGCGCGGTGAAGGTTTCCGCAAAGCCCTGCAGAAGGCCGGGCGCTACGACCCGGATCTGGAAGTGCTGACGCCGCGCTCCTCGTCCGTGGGCCTGGGCGGTGAACTGTTTCTGCAATTGCTGGCGGCGCATCCGGATGTCGATGCGATCTTCTTCGGCAACGACGACCTGGCGCAGGGTGCGCTGCTGGAGGCGCTGCGCAACGGGATCAAGATCCCCGAGCAGGTGGCGATTCTCGGCTTCAACGACTTGCCGATGTCCGAACACATGGTGCCGCGCCTGAGCAGCATCAACACCCCACGCGAGGCGATCGGCCGGCGTGCGGCGGAGCAAATGTTGACGTTGATGGCGGGCAACAGCGTGACGCGACCGGTTGAGGATATGGGTTTTGAATTGAAGATTCGCGAGAGTACCTGAAACCTCCTACAAGGATCGCCTGCACACTGCAAAATCCTGTGGGAGCGGGCTTGCTCGCGAAAGCGGTGGATCAGTCAGCACATACTTTTCTGACACACCGCCTTCGCGAGCAAGCCCGCTCCCACAGGAGATCTGTGTCGGGTTCAGTGGCTGAGCAGTTCGACGAGGGCCAACGCGCCCTTCTGCAACGGCTGGCTCTTGAGCCACACCGCGTGCACCGGCAGCACCAGGCCATTCTCGATATTGCGGAAATTCAGCCGCTTCAAGCGCCCGCTGTCCAGCCACGGCTGCACCACCGACAACGGGAAATTGCCCCAGCCCAGCCCTGCCTCGACCATCTCCAGCGCCGCCTCCAGGGTGTCGGTGCGCCAGTGCGATTCGGCCACCAGCGGCCGGGTTTCGCTGATCGGCAAGTCGCGACTGGCGACGAAGATCTGCCGCACATGCACCAGGTCTTCGAGAAACAGATCCTGCCCCTGCAACAACGGACTGTCCGCCGCCAGCGTGGCGATCATCCGTTCGCTGCCGACAAACTGAAAACGCTCCAGCACGTTCATGCTCAACCCGGCGAACGCCAGGCACACGCTGACGCGGCCACTGTGCAGCATCGCCAGCACATCGTCCTGCGGCGCGGTCAGTACCTCAATGTCGAGCAGCGGATGACGCTCGGCAATCACCTTGATCGCGGCGAGCAAACGCCGACGGTCGATGTCCGCGACCACGCCAATCGACAGCTTGCTCTCCAGCCCCAGGGACAACTCCACCGCGTGCACTTGCAGTTGCTTGAGCTGCTCGGCGATCAGCCGTGCATGGGGCACCAGTGACAGCGCCATGGCCGTCGGCTGCGGTTCGCGGTGGCTGCGATCGAACAAGGCATAGCCAAGCTCCGCCTCCAGATTGCCGATAGCCATGCTCACCGCCGACGGCACCCGCCCCAAAGCGCGGGCAGCAGCGGAAAACGAGCCACGCTCGATCACTGCGAGGAACAGTTCGATGCTGTCGCTGTTGAAATTCACTTCATCTACCTATCACCAAAACTGAAAGCTACTGACTTTTTCTGTCACGCCTATTGAAGCTATCTTTTGCCGTCTCCGCCAGTCTCGCTGGCCAACACGTTGCAAGAAAGAGGCAAATCTCCATGCAAGGCGTCAAACGCAAACTGGTCTACGTGTCGCTCTACGAAGTGATCGGCATGACCTTCTCCGCCCTCGGCCTGGCGCTGTTGTCCGGCACGTCGCCCGGCAGCACCGGCCCACTGGCGGTGATCATTACTACCATCGCGGTGACCTGGAACTTCATCTACACCTCGCTGTTCGAGCACTGGGAAAGCCGCCAGCAGTCACGCACCCGCACGGTCAAGCGGCGCATCGCTCATGCAGTGGGTTTTCAACTGACGCTGATCGTGTTCCTGATTCCGCTGATCGCCTGGTGGATGAACATCAGTCTGGTGCAGGCGTTCCTGTTGGATCTGGCGCTGATCATCTTCATCCCGTGCTACACGTTTGCCTTCAACTGGCTGTTCGATCGCGTCTTCGGCTTGCCGGCCTCGGCGCTGCCCGATTCGACCGCTGCGGCATAAATCGTTAATTGGTAAGCAGTTATTGCAAGAAATCGGCGGTTCTCCGGGGCTAACCGCCGAAATTCACAATCCGCGAACTCCGATAGCAGGCTAAGCTTTTCCATCAATAAAAAATGGATCCGCAGATGACTGCTCATGCCCCCGCCGCCGCGCAACGCGACGGCATCGACCCGATACGCGCCGCCGAGATTTCCGCCCGCATCGACCGCCTGCCCTCCGTCGCCACCATCTGGCGACTGGTGGCGCTGTTGTCGATTGGTGGTTTCTTCGAACTCTACGATTTGTTCCAGACCGCCTACATCAGTCCGGGGCTGATCCGTGACGGGATATTCGCCACCGGCAATCAGGGCGTGTTCGGCTTCTCCGATCAGGCAGCGTTCGCGTCGGCGACCTTCCTCGGCCTGTTCCTCGGCGCGAGCCTGCTCAGCCCGTTGGCCGATCGATTCGGCCGTCGCGCGATCTTCACCTTTGCGCTGGTCTGGTACACCGTGGCCACGGTGCTGATGGGCATTCAAAGCTCGGCGTTGGGCATCATCTGCATGCGCTTTCTGGTGGGCATCGGCCTCGGTATCGAGCTGGTGACCATCGACGCCTACCTCTCGGAACTGGTGCCCAAACGCATGCGCAGTTCGGCGTTTGCCTTCGCGTTTTTCGTACAGTTTCTCTCGGTGCCGGCAGTGGCACTCATGTCCTGGTGGCTGGTGCCGCAGGCGCCGTTCGGTGTGTCCGGCTGGCGTTGGGTGGTGTTGGCGAGCGCGGTGTTTGCACTGTTCATCTGGTGGCTGCGCAAGCGTCTTCCCGAGTCGCCACGCTGGCTGGCGCAACATGGGCGTTTCGATGAAGCGAACAGGATTCTCGACGACATCGAAGCCCGCTGCGAGAAGGATCACCGCCAACCGCTGGACGCTCCAGAAACGGTGCCCGTCGATGTCGAGGGCAAGGGTCGCTTCGCCGACATCTGGCAGCCGCCATATCGGCGTCGCGCATTGATGCTGATCGTGTTTCACGTGTTCCAGGCGATCGGTTTCTTCGGTTTTGGTAACTGGCTGCCGGCGTTGCTTTCCGGCCAGGGTGTGAGCGTCACCCACAGCCTGATGTACGCGTTTATCATTACCCTCGCCTACCCGCTCGGGCCGTTGCTGTTCGTGAAGTTTGCCAACCGTTTCGAGAACAAATGGCAGATCGTCGGCTCAGCCCTCGGCGCGATGACCTTCGGCACTCTGTTCGCGTTGCAGACCAGCGCCTTCGGCCTGATCGTCTGCGGAGTGATGATCACCTTTTGCAATGCGTGGCTGAGCTTCAGTTATCACTCGTACCAGAGCGAACTGTTCCCGACCAACATCCGCGCCCGGGCGGTGGGTTTCTGCTATTCGTTCAGCCGTTTGTCGACGGTGTTCAGCAGCCTGTTGATCGGGCTGTTCCTCGACCACTTCGGCACGCCCGGGGTGCTCGCGTTCATCGTCAGCAGCATGCTGATCGTGATGCTGACCATCGGCTGGTTCGGCCCGCGCACGCGCAATCTGGCGCTGGAAAACATTGCCCACCGCTGAAGGCCACACGGTCATCCTCTGCCGCCTGACGGCAAGGGATGACCGCTTTGCTGCGCATGCCACAACAGCAACGCGTTGCAATTGCGGGATTTGCCGCAAAGGCACGCTAATTGCTGCGACAGGCCTGTCAGCAATAACTCAAAGGTCTCCATCATGATGTTGGTCAGTGCCAAACAGCAGCAGCTCATCCACCTGCCCAAGCGGCTGGCGGATGACGCGACCACAACCGCCGCTGCCGGTCTGCAGAGCGGCCTGCACGGCGCCATGCTGCAATCGCTGCAGAACCAGGCCCAGTCGCAGGCGACCGACGCGACCTCCAAGGTTGAGGATTCGGCCACGCAGATCGCCACCCAGCAAGTGGCCGCCGCCACGCGCATCAGCGATAACGTCGACGAAGCCTTCGCCAAGACCCGTGTCGGCCTGCAAACCACCGACGCCACGGCGGCCGGCACCACCACCGGGACCTCGGCCACTGACGCGTTCAAGGACTACATGAGCAAGTCGCCGGAACAGCGCCTGCGCGACAGTATCCTTCAGAGCATGGGCATCACCGAAGACGACATCAAAGCCATGCCGCCGGAGAAACAACTGGCCATCGGCAAAGAGATCGCCGAGCGTCTGCAGGACAAGATGAAGCTGGCGCAAGCGGAAAAAGACAACGTCAATGACGTCAAGGACAGCGACAAACTGGCGGACAAGTTTCTCGCGGCGCTGTGATCTGAAAGTTGCTTAGAAACCAATGTAGGAGTGAGCCTGCTCGCGAATGCGGTGTGTCAGTCACTGGATCAGTAACTGATGTACCGCAATCGCGAGCAGGCTCACTCCTACCGTTGTTGATGGGTGTCAGTTTAGTTGCAACGTCGCATTGAACTGCCCGATCGCATCCACCACATGCCGTGATCCCTGCTGAATCTCCAGAATCACCTCCCCCGCCTCGTTCGCCAGTTCCACACCCAGCCCGGTGCGGCTTAGGCTCGACTGCATGCTCGACACCGCGCTCAGTGACAGGTCATGGTTTTTGCGTACCACTTCGACAATCTCCAGGGTCGCCTGACTGGTGCGCGCCGCGAGGCTGCGCACCTCATCCGCGACCACGGCAAATCCGCGTCCGTGTTCACCGGCTCGCGCCGCTTCGATGGCCGCGTTGAGCGCCAGCAGGTTGGTCTGGTCGGCGATGCCGCGGATGGTCTGGACGATGGTGCCGATGATGTCCGACTGCTTGCTGACCGCATCGATGCTCAGCGCCGCTTCGTTGAGGTCGCGGGAAATGTCCTGAATGATCTGCACCGTCTGCTGCACCACCTGTGAGCCCTTTTGCGCGCAGGCGTCGTTTTGTACCGAGGTGCTGTGGGCCGATTCCGCGGCGTTCTGCAAGGTAGTCATCTGCTGGGTGATGTCGCTGGCGAACTTCACCACTTTGTACAAACGGCCCTTGGTGTCGAACAGCGGGTTGTACGAGGCTTCGAGATAAACCATCTGTCCGGACTTGTTCTTGCGCTCGAAACGGTGCGAGTGATATTCGCCGCGATTGAGCGATGCCCAGAATGCCTTGTATTGCGCCGACTCGGATTCGGAACGGTGACAGAACATGCTGTGGTGATGGCCAACGATTTCGTTGAGCGAGTACTGCATGGTTTTCAGAAAGTTGTCGTTGGCGGTAATCACGTTGCCGTCCGGGGTGAACTCGATCACCGCCATCGAACGGCTGATCGCCGCCAGCATGCTTTCTTCTTCGTGCTCTTTGTTGACCCGGGCGGTGATATCCGACGCGACCTTGATGACACTTTTGACTTGTTTGTCCGGGCCGTACACCGGCATGTAACTGGCTTCGAGCCAGATCTCCTTGCCGGACTTGTTCAAGCGCAGAAACGTGCCACTGATCGGCTCACCCCGGGCCAGGTCGCGCCACAATCTGGCGTACTCCTCGCTGCGGTAAAACGCTTCTTCGCAAAACACCCGGTGATGTTTTCCCCGCACTTCCTCAGCGCTGTAACCCATGGTCTTGCAGAAGTTTTCGTTGGCATCCAGAACAATGCCTTCGGGGGTAAATTCGATCATCGCCATCGAACGGCTGATCGCTTCGAGCTTGGCGTTGGCTTCGGTCAAGGCGCAGCTGAAACGCTCGATTTCCTGCAGGTCAGCCTTGTGATGTAGGTTGAACATGGTTGTATCACCTTCCGCGCGGTCTTTTGATTTGATGAAAGTCAGGTCTTTCAGCATCCACCACTACGTTCCACAGAACAGGCACACGCATTCCTCCACGGGAGGAAGTTGTCAGGTGATAAATGATGTTTTAATCCGAGGGTCCATGCAGCAACGCTCTAATCAAGACATCCTTCTCTTGATAGCCCAGCAGCGGGCCAGCCCTAACGTGCAGAAAACTTCCATGTACAACTTGCTCCTTGTTGGTTCAGTGTCCGGTGCCTTGGGTTGCGCACTCTGGCAGCGTTGAAATCACGGCTAACAGATGACGGTCGACATAGTTAGTTACAGCTAGCATAGCCAGCGCCATGCCGTGCGCAAGGCCACTAGTCGGCCAGTATCTGGCACTTTTTGCACAAGAAACGGTTCAGCGAGCTGTCGCGACTGCCGTCTCCGCCACCAGATCCAGCAACGCCTGCACCGTCGCTGACGGCGTCTGCCCCGAAGGCAGCACCAGCGAAAACACCCGTTCGATACGTGGCTGCAAGGCAATCACGCGCAAGCCCTGACGCTCGGCCGGCAAGGTCATTTCCGGCACCAGGGTCACGCCGAGATTTTCCCGCACCAACGTGAAGGCGCTGCTCCATTCGCGCACCTCGACCCGCACGTCCTGCAACTGCAACCCGGCTTCAGCGGCGAGGCTGCGGGCGTTGGTCGAGCAACCGCCGGTGGCCAGCACAAAGGGCAGCGCCGTCAGTTCTTGCAGGCTGACGCCCTGCTCGATCCCCCGCAGCGCCAAAGGGTGCCCTGCCGGCACGACCGCCACCCATTCATCACGGCCCAACGGCCCGGCATTGCGCTCGGGCGCCGGGTTGAGCACCACACCAACATCCACCAGACCGGCCGCCAGCAAGGTTTCCACCTCGTCGTCGCTGACCTCCAGCGCCACCACTTCGATCCCCGGATACAGCCGATTGAACTGGCGCAACAGCGGCGGCAGAAAACTCGCCAACACCATGGGGAAACTCGCCAGACGAATTGTCCCGCGCAGCATCGGGCGCACGCTGTCGACGGTCTGGCGAATGGCCTCCAGTGCGCCGAGCATCAGCCGCGCCTGCTCGATCACCGGCAGGCCGATGGCGGTGGGCAAGGTCTGTCGGCTTTCGCGGCTGAACAGTTGCACGCCGAGGGTTTCTTCCATCAGCGCCAAGGCTTGGCTCGCGCCGGACTGGGTCATGCCGACCCGCTCGGCCGCGCGGGTGATGTTGCCGTGATCGGCGACGGCGACCACCAGCCGCCAATGCATCAGGTTCATCATGGCAGTAGCTGTCCTTATGGCTGCTTTCTGAAAGATTAATTTTACCGAGGGTGCGGCGCACTATGACACTGGCGCCAATTCCTCACCAGAGAGCTGCCGATGAAGCTGTATTACGCCCCGCAAGCCTGTTCACTGGCGCCGCACATTGTGTTGCGCGAACTGAAGCTGCCCTTCGTGCTGATCCGCGTCGACAACCGCAGCAAGCGCACCGCCAGCGCACCGCCAGCGGCGAAGACTTTCTCGCGATCAACCCCAAGGGCTACGTCGCGGCCCTGCAACTGGACGACGGCGCGGTACTGACCGAAGGCCCGGTGATCCTGCAATATCTGGCGGATCTTCAACCACAGTCAGGGCTGGCGCCGGCGCCCGGCAGTTTCGAACGGCTGCGTTTGCAGGAGTGGCTGAATTTCATTTCGAGCGAGATCCACGGCAGCCTCGGCGCGCTGTTCGATGAGCGGTTGCCGGCCGAGGTGATCAAGGAGAAGTTGTTCAAGCGTTTTGCGGTGTTGGTCAGGGTGCTGGAGCAGCAGGAGTATCTGTTGCCGAGCGGCTTCAGCGTGGCGGATGTGTTGCTGTTTGTGGTGTTGCGTTGGGCCGGGTTGTTCGGGATCGAACTGGCGCAGTGGCCGGCACTGGCGCGGTTTCAGGCGCGCGTCGAGCAGCGGCCGACCGTGATCGCGGCGTTGGCGGCGGAAGCGGCGTAAGTCTTTAGATCATTCGCGAGCAAGCCCGCTCCCACACTGGATTTGTGGCGTGCACGATCCCCCTGTGGGAGCGGGCTTGCTCGCGAAGGCGTCCGTTCAAACAACGCAGATCAACCGGGAGAAACTCAAAGCCCCGCCGTCACCTTGCTCGCCACCTCCCCCGGTACCCACGCCTGCCACACCTGCGGCTGATCGCGTAAAAACGCTTCGGCTACCTGCCGTGGCGGCTGGCGTTTTTCGCTCATCCCGGCCAGCGTCTGGTTCAGCAGATCAATCGGCAAATCGACTTTCTCGAAGAACGACACCAGCTCCGGGTATTGCGCCTTGAACGGCGCCGACACGCCAATCGCCAGGCTGGCCGGCATCGAGCGGGTGCCCTTGGGATTCGGGTTGTTGGCATCGGCCAGGGTTTTCCAGGCTTCAGCATCGAACGGCGGCTCTTCGAGCTTCACCAGTTTGAAGCGCCCGAGCAGCGGCGTCGGCGACCAGTAATAGAACAGCACCGGTTTGCCGCGTTTGATCGACGACGCCACCTCGGCATCCAGCGCCGCGCCGGAGCCGGTGCGGAAGTTGACGTAGCTGTCGGTCAGCGCATAGGCCTTGAGCTTCTGGCTGTTGACGATCTCCGAAGTCCAGCCGGTCGGGCTGTTGAGGAAGCGTCCACGGCGCGGGTCTTCCGGGTCGCGGAACACGTCCTTGTAGCGCGGCAGGTCGGCCACCGATTTCAGCTCCGGGGCCAGCGGTTTGATCCCGCGTTCGGGGTCGCCCTTGATCACGTATTCCGGCACCCACCAGCCCTCGGTCGCGCCCTTGACCGTATCGCCAAGGCCGAACACCTTGCCTTCATTGGCCGCCTTGACCCACGCCGGACTGCGCCCGGCCCATTCCTCGCCGATCACCTGAATATCGTTTTTCGCCAGCGCCGCTTCCAGGCTGACGGTGCTGCCCGGCAGCGTGTCGGTCGGGTACCCGTAACCTTTTTCGACGATCAGGCGCAGCACTTCGGTGATGAAACTGCCGCTTTCCCAGGTGATGTCACCGAAGTGGATCGGTGCGGTTTTTTCCGCCGCCGAAACAGCGCCGAGGCTCAGGCTCAGCGCCAGCAACGAACGGCCAAGCAGGGTTTTGATCGATCTCATGCGGACCTCTTGTCTGTCAGGATTTGGTTGGCGCTGTGGCGATCGCACAGGGCTTGGGAGCGGCTCATGTAAACGCTGACCGAACGCTGGGAGATGCCCAGTTCGGCGGCGATTTGCGGATAGGTCAGGCCATCGATCCGTGCCAGCAGGAAGGTCGAACGGACCTTGCCCGGCAGGCGTTGCAGGCTGTGATCGAGGCGTTTGAGGGTCTGGCTCAGTTGCGCGAGGTCTTCAGGCGAGATAGCGACCTCGACGTCGATCTGCTGCGCATGCCGGCGCTCCAGATCCGCCCGGCGCCAGCGCTGATAAAGCAAGCGCTGAGCAATCGTGGTGAGCATCGCGCGGGGTTCGCGAATCGCCGTGATACTGGGCGCCTGAAGCAATTGCGCGAAGGTTTCGGCGGCTATGTCTTCCGCGCCTGCGGACTCGTGCAGATGTCGGCTCAGGTAAGTGCACAGCCAGCGGTAGTGGGCGCGGAACAGAGCGTCGAGATGATTGCGGTGAGCGGTGTCGGCGCCGGACATGAGGGCTCCTGGGTAAGGGTCGCTGAATGTCCGGTGATCCGGTGGCGCGATCGTAGCAAGGCGCCTTATGCATTAATAATATTTATATTTCATTTTTATATTCTTTTTTGAGATATAACGCTGTTCAGCGCAAGCGGCCGTAGCCCAACTCTTCAGCCTCACGTTGATAGTCGAGCAAGATCTGATAATCGCTTTCGCTGGCGGGCAACACTTCAGGCAAGCCGAGGATCTGCGCCACATCAGGCAATTCACGCAACGCCTGATTCATTACCCGGCGCAACTGTTCGATCTGCTCATTCGTGGCAGTCGCGGCGGTGATAAACGGCAACGTCGGGCTAAACGCACTACGCGCCACAACCCGCAATCCGTTGACCTCCTCAGGTGCGTATTGAGCAAGGCAGGCATAGGTCACGCTGTCGATCGCCGCCAGATCGGCGCGCGCTTCACGCAGCCAGCGCAGACTTTCGCGGTGCGCCCCACTGATGCCGACCGTGGCGAAGAACTGCCCGTCGCGGTGTAAGGGCGCCAGACGCTGGCGCAACAGGTTCATGCCGCTGTTGGAATCTTCACTGTTGATCACCCCGCGACTGCCGCGAAAATCCGCCAGGTTTTTGCGCGCATCATCGGCACGGCTGAGAATCAGGCTGCAGTGCTTGCCGGCAGTGGCATCGGGCAGTTCGTAGCGCGGGCGACCGACGATGCGTACCTGATCGCGCAGCAAGGTCATCAAGGGATAGCCGCAGGTCTGGGTCAGCAGCAGATCCGGGGATAACCAAAGCTCGGGGAGCGACATGCTTGCGGCGTTCAGGCGGGAGTGGCCGAGATGTTCGAGAATGCGAGAGATCCAGCGTTCGTTGGCCAAGCGGATGGGCTCGGGGGCGGTGTACATCAGCAGTTCGAGATGGTGTTGGGTCATACACGTTATTTCCCTGCAAATACTTCCCCCTGTGGGAGCGGCGGTGCGACGATTCGACTTGCTCGCGAAAGCGGTGTGTCAGACACCAGACATGTCACTGTTCTACCGCATTCGCGAGCAAGCTCGCTCCCACAGGGGTTTTGTGGTGTTTTTGAAGTCAGTGGAAAGGATGTTGCGGACTGTCGATCGGCCTGAATCCATGCTGCCGCCACAACTGCCCATAACCCTGCACCAGAAACCCGCCACTGCGCGCTACCCATTGTTCGCGGCGCATCCGGTAGGCCGCCGGCAAGTCGTACCACGCCAGCCCCGGCAGGTCGTGATGCACCAGATGAAAATTCAGATTCAGAAACAGCCAGCGCCACGGCCAACCGGCCTCGTTGAGCACGGTGCGCTGCTCCGATTGAGCGTGCGGGCGGTGTTCATAGTAGGAGCGGATCATCGCGATCGACAGTGCCGGCACACTGATCAGCAGCAGGTAATGCCAGACCGGCAACACGCTGAAGCGCGCGATAAACCACAGCATCAACACGCTGAACGCACCATGGGTCAGCCACATCAGCCAGGCCTGACGCTCGCGGTTTTTCAGGCGTTGCAGTTCTTCGGCAGCCAGCGCGATCAATCCCAGCGGCGCACCAATGATGAAGCGGCCGATTACGGTTTTATTCAGCCAGTGCAGGCTGCGTTCGAACAAGGAACTGCCCTGCCAACGCACGGCCGTCAGATAACGGCTTTCCGGATCGATGCCGGGCACAGTCAGGTGTTCATCGCGGTGATGCAGCAGATGGCTGTCGCGATACAAGGTATACGGGTACCACACCGCAAAAGGTGCGTAGCCGAGGATTTTATTGAAAAGCACCGAGCGGGTCGGGTGCCCATGCAGCAATTCATGCTGCACTGACAACCACAGCACCAGCAGCGGAATCAGCAGCAATGTGCTCAAGCCGCGACCGAGCCACTGACTGTTAATGATGATCGAGAACCAGCCGCCATACACGCCGATCAGCAGCAGCCAGGTCGGCCACTCGGTGCGGGCAGTGAAGCGCTGGCGCAGGGTTTCGATCTGCTGGCGATGGTCGGCGTCGAAGTAATTCGGCATGGCGTGGCTCGGAACGGGAATCTTCCCCTTCTGTGCAACGAAGCCGAGCAATCTTGCAGATTATTTTTGCGCTGAAACGGGAGCCCGGGGGACGGGCTCCCGAAGGACGTGATCAATGACCGAAAATATCGACCTTCTTGGCTTTCTTCTCTGCACGCTTTTCAATCGCCGTCTTCACCGGTTTCTTCTTCGCGGCTTTCTTTGAATCCATACCTTTGGACATGATGCGTACTCCACTCACAGGGATGTAGGCTCAGGTATACACCTATCGCGCGGCGCGCGTTCTTTTATAATCGGCGCTTTGCCCGCCGCCAGTCCGATCCCATGCCCGATACCCGATACGTCCTGCTCGACGAGCCTTTGTGGCCGTTGATGAACAAGTTTTACCGCAGCCACCAATCGTCGATGAAGGCGGTGCGCGATGCGCAGTTATGGGTGGCCCGTCGAGAGGACATCGTTGCCGCATTGTGCTTGCGGCCGGTGGCGGGCGGGTACTGGTTGACCGGATTGTTTGTTGATCCGGGTTGCCGTGAGCAAGGGATCGCCGGAGAGTTGATCACGGCGGCGGTGAAGGATTTGCAGGAGCCGGTGTGGCTGTTCTGTCATCCGGACTTGCGCGGGTTTTACGAGCGGCGCGGTTTCAGTTTCGATCCCGCCCTGCCCTACGCACTGGCCGAGCGGTTGAGCCGGTATGCGCGGAGCAAGCCGATGATTGCGATGGAACTGGAACCATAAAAATCAATTGTGGGAGCGGGCTTGCTCGCGAAGACGTCGTGTCAGTCGCTGCATCAATTGACTGATACGACGCCTTCGCGAGCAAGCCCGCTCCCACATTGGGATAGAGGTGTTCTCAGGATCAATCGTCAGCCGTTGGATCGAGATCCGGGAACATCACTTCGGTAAAGCCGAACTTGCTGAAATCGGTAATCCGCGACGGATACAAGCGGCCGATCAGGTGATCGCATTCGTGCTGCACTACCCGCGCATGGAAGCCTGACGCCACGCGTACGATCGGCTCGCCCTTGGGATCAAAGCCTTCGTAGCGAATCTGCTGATAACGATCCACCGCACCGCGCAGGCCGGGCACCGACAGACAGCCCTCAAAGCCCTCCTCGGTCAGCGGACTCAGCGGCGTGATCAGCGGATTTATCAGGATCGTCTGCGGTACCGCCTCAGCGTCCGGGTAGCGTTCGCTGTGCTCGAAACCGAAGATCACCAATTGCAGGTCGACGCCGATCTGTGGCGCGGCGAGGCCGACGCCACCGACACTTTCCATGGTCTGGAACATGTCATCGATCAGTTGCCACAGCTCGGGGCTGTCGAACATTTCCGGCGGCACCGGTGGAGCAATGCGCAGCAGGCGTTCGTCGCCCATTTTGAGGATTTCACGGATCATGGTCAGGCTTCGTCAGTGTCCGGCTTGAGCGAGTGGTCACGCCCCAGGCCAGAAACATGTTGTTTGGGATGCTCATCGAGTTCGCCGGGGACTTTCTCGCCCTCGTCCTTGCCCTCGCTGGACATGTGTTCGATCACCGCATTCATCTCGGCGCCGAGCAGCAGCACCGCCGAGGAAATGTAGAAATACAGCAACAGCACGATGATCGCCCCGATGCTGCCATACATCGCGTTGTAGTTGGCGAAGGTTTTGACGTAGAACGCAAAGCCCAGTGAGGCGATGATCCACACCACCACGGCGAGTACCGAGCCGGGGGTGATGAAACGGAATTCCTGTTTGACGTCGGGCATCACGTAATAGATCAGCGCCACGGCGACCATCATCAGGATCACGATCACCGGCCAGCGCGCAATCGTCCACACAGTGACGATGAAATCTTCCAACCCTACCTGCGCGGCAATCCAGCCCATCACTTGCGGCCCGAGCACCATCAGCGCGGCTGCCACCAGCAACATGCCGGCAATGCCGACGGTGTAGAACACCGACAGCGGAAAACGCTTCCAGATTGGCCGGCCCTCGACCACGTCGTAAGCGGCGTTCATCGCACTCATCATCAGGCGCACACCGGCAGACGCGGTGTACAGGGCGATGACGATACCGACCGAAAGCAAGCCGCCCTTGGACTGCTGCAACTGATCGATCACCGGGTTGACCTGTTCCAGCGCCTGCGGTGGCAACACCAGTTCCGACTGCAGGCGCAACCAGGTGAAGAAGTCCGGCAGGTGCAGGAAACCGATCAGGGCAATCAGGAACAGAATGAACGGGAACAGCGAGAACAGCATCTGGTAGGCCAGTGCCGAGGCGTAGGTCGACATCTCGTCGTCGACGAATTCAGTGACCGTGCGCACCATCACCCGGTGCAGTGGCAGACCTTTCATGTCTGGAAAAATCATTCGCGTCTCCTTTCGCCGCATTACAGGTTGAAGTCGTGGCGACTCAGGGGCCGTTTTCTACATCACGGTAGCCTACTTGGCGACCTTCGTGGATGGCTGTCGGGTTTTGACACAAAAACGGCCATCCTTGGATGGCCGCTCGTGTGTTTCGTTCAAGGCGGAATTACGCCTTGTCGACACCTTTCTTGATGGCGTCTTTGGCTTTGCCGACAGCTTGCTGGGCTTCACCTTTTTTCTCTTGCAGTTTGCCTTCGGCTTGCAGCTTGGTGTTGTCGGTGGCTTTGCCGACGCCTTGCTTGACGTTGCCGACTGCTTCGTTAGCCATGCCTTTTACTTTATCGCCAGTGCTACTCATGGTGTTTCTCCTTGGTGCATTGAAGGGGAAAAGTCAGTACGTAATGATTGACTGGCCGGGTTTGCCACGAGTTTCATTTATTTTTGCCCTTCATTTCGTCGTGCCATGCAGGTTGGGCTTTATGTTTGCCCCGCAAGCCCCGAGAATGCGCACCTATGGGCGCCGTGCGCCAACGATCAGATCCCGCAGGAATGTTATGAAACTCGATAAAAAGCAGGCCATTGCCCGTCGCAACCAGGAACTGGGCGGCGCTGTGCTCGGCACCAACAACTGCCACTTCGCCGAATTGAACCGCAACCGCAACATCTGGTGGTTCGACCTGCCGGTGACGCGCCTCGCCGTCGGTCAGTACGAGTGGATTCACCTGCTGATGCACACCCCGGCCACCGACGAACTGCTGCACCTGAAAGTGCCGACCGTGTTCCTGCGCGAAAAGCTCGAAGGTCTGGTGATTCGCAACGAAGGCAAGCGCAAGGCGGCGTTGAGCCTGGAATTGAGTGCAGACAAGGATTCGTATCTGCAGGACATGCGTCCGGCGGGAACCAATGTGAATTTCGCGCCGTTCCGGCAGTAACCGAAAAGCTTCGCGAGCAAGCCCGCTCCCACATTTGACTGTATTCCAACTGGAGGAACGCGGTTGAATGTGGGAGCGGGCTTGCTCGCGAAGGCGGCATCACAGTCACTACAGATTCACCACCTACTCCAACAAAAAGCCCCGCATCTGCGGGGCTTTTTGCTTCAGGCGGCGGACTTGGCCTTGATCTTCTTCAGCTCTTCGTCACGCAACTCGCGGCGCAGAATCTTGCCGACGTTGGTGGTCGGCAACGCATCGCGGAACTCCACCGAACGCGGCACCTTGTAACCGGTGACGTTGGCGCGCATGTGCTCCATCACGGTTTCCTTGGTCAGGGTCACCCCCGGCTTGGCCACGATGAAAATCTTGATCGCCTCGCCCGACTTCTCGTCCGGCACGCCGATGGCCGCGCACTGCAACACACCCGGCAGGGTCGCCAGCACGTCTTCCAGTTCGTTGGGGTAAACGTTGAAACCGGAGACCAGAATCATGTCTTTCTTGCGATCAACGATGCGCATGTAGCCATCGGGCTGGATCAGCGCGATGTCACCGGTCTTCAGCCAGCCTTCGCTGTCGAGGATTTCGTCGGTGGCTTCCTGACGCTGCCAGTAGCCCTTCATCACTTGCGGGCCCTTGACGCACAGCTCGCCGATTTCGCCCATAGGCTGCTCGACACCGGCATCGTCGATGACTTTGCACAGGGTCGACGGCACCGGAATGCCGATGGTGCCGATCTGAATGTTCTGGATCGGGTTGACCGTGGCCACCGGACTGGTTTCGGTCATGCCGTAACCTTCGCAGATCGAGCAACCGGTCACCGCTTTCCAGCGCTCGGCCGCGGCCAGTTGCAGGGCCATGCCGCCGGACAGGGTGACTTTCAGATTGGAGAAATCCAGCTTGCGGAAACCTTCGTTGTTGCACAGCGCGACGAACAGCGTGTTGAGGCCGACGAAACCGCTGAACTTCCATTTCGACAGTTCCTTGACCATCGCCGGCAGGTCGCGCGGGTTGCTGATCAGGATGTTGTGGTTGCCGATCAGCATCATCGCCATGCAATGAAAGGTGAACGCATAGATGTGGTACAGCGGCAGAGGGGTGATCAGGATCTCGCAACCTTCATTGAGGTTGGAGCCCATCAGCGCCTTGCACTGCAGCATGTTGGCGACGAGGTTGCGATGGGTCAGCATCGCGCCTTTGGCCACGCCGGTGGTGCCGCCGGTGTACTGCAACACCGCGACATCGCTGCTGTGCGGATTGGCTTCGGCCACAGGCTGGCCCTGGCCCTTGCTCAGCACGTCGTTGAACTTGACGGCTTTGGGCAGGTGATAAGCCGGGACCATCTTCTTCACGTACTTGATCACGCTGTTGATCAGCAGGCGCTTGACCGGCGGCAGCAGGTCGGCGACTTCGGTGACGATGACGTGCTTGACCCCGGTTTTTGGCACCACGGCTTCCGCCAGGTGCGCCATGTTGGCCAGGCAGACCAGGGCTTTGGCGCCGGAGTCATTGAATTGGTGTTCCATTTCCCGCGCGGTGTACAGCGGGTTGGTGTTGACCACGATCAGCCCGGCGCGGATCGCACCGAAGACGGCCACCGGGTACTGCAGAACGTTGGGCAGTTGCACGGCGATTCGATCACCGGGCTGCAAGTCGGTATGCTGTTGCAGATACGCGGCAAACGCACCGGACAATTCGTACAGTTCACCGTAGGTGATTGTCTTGCCCAGGTTGCTGAAAGCCGGCTTGTTGGCGAAGCGTTGGCAGGATTGCTTCAACACTGCCTGAATATTCGGGTACTCGTCTGGATTGATGTCGGCAGCAATTCCAGCCGGGTATTTATCCTTCCAAAAGTCTTCGATCATGGAAGCCCACTCCTCAGCAACGCGAATTCTTCACCGCATTTGATGCGATTATTATTGGTGTGTGTTTTGTATTGGTGAATCTGGCTTTTCTACAGGCCGAGAAGTCACAAAGCGCGCCGAGAGTAGCAGCTTTGCCGAGGGCCGACTAGAGCCAAAAGCGGCCTCCATGGTCACTTTAGTGACTCAAGACTTTCCAGCAGTCATTTTAGAGCAAAAATCCTATACACCCCTGAAAGCCCCGGTTTTCCGGGCCTTCCCCCCCAAAAAGCATCGCGGGCAAGCCCGCTCTCACAAGGTTGATGGAGATCCCTGTGGGAGCGTGGCTTGCCCGCGATCCGCGCAACGCGCGGCCATTCACCGATCAGGCGATATCGCGCAACTCCCGCCGCAGAATCTTCCCGACCGGCGTCATCGGCAATGACTCACGCAGCACGATGTGTTTCGGCACCTTGTAAGCGGTGAAATTCTCTTTGCAGTACGCCTTGAGTTCTTCGAGGCTGACCCCGGTTTCCCGCGCCACCACAAACAGTTTCACCGCTTCGCCCGAACGCTCGTCCGGCACGCCGATCACCGCGCAGTTGGCGACTTTCGGGTGGGCCATCACCACGTCTTCGATCTCGTTGGGGTACACGTTGAAACCGGAGACGATGATCATGTCCTTCTTGCGGTCGACGATGCGTACGAAGCCGTCCGGGTCGATCACCGCGATATCACCGGACTTGAACCAGCCCTCGGCATCCAGCACTTCGGCAGTGGCTTCGGGTTTGTGCCAGTAGCCTTTCATGATCTGCGGGCCCTTGATGCACAACTCGCCGCGCTCGCCCATCGGCTGCTCGACACCCTCGTCATCGATGACCTTCAGCAGCGTACCCGGCACCGGCAGACCGACGGTGCCCAGACGCGACTTTTCGCCATAGGGGTTGGTGCAGGCCACCGGCGACGTTTCCGTGAGGCCGTAACCCTCGGTGATGCGGCAACCGGTGATCTGCTCCCAGCGCTCGGCGGTGGCCTTGACCAGCGCGGTACCGCCGGAGTTGGTCAGCTTGAGGCTGGAGAAATCCAGGGTCTTGAAGTCCGGGTGCTCCATCAGCGCGACGAACAATGTATTCAGTCCGAGCAACGCCGAGAAACGCCAGTTCTTCAGCTCTTTGATGAAGCCTGTGATGTCGCGCGGATTGGTGATCAGCACGTTGTGGTTGCCCGATACCATCATGCACATGCAATTCGCGGTGAAGGCATAGATGTGGTACAGCGGCAGTGGCGCCACCATCACCTCCTGCCCTTCGCGCAGCAGCGGCTGACCGTCAGGCCCCAATTGCGCAAGACACGCGCGCACTTGCTGCATGTTCGCCACGAGGTTGCCGTGGGTCAGCATCGCGCCCTTGGCCAGGCCGGTGGTGCCGCCGGTGTATTGCAACACGGCGATGTCGTCGAGACCGACTTTCAACGGCTTGATCCCCAGACCACGGCCCAGGCGCAGCGCACTCTTGAACGAAATCGCCTGCGGCAGCGAATAGTCCGGGACCATTTTCTTCACTTTGCTGACCACGGTGTTGATCAGCCAGCCCTTGGCGGTGGGCATCATGTCGCCCATCTTCGCTTCGATCAGGTATTGGATGTCAGTGTCCGGCAGCACTTCCTGAACCTTCTGCCCGAACATGTTCAGGTACACCAGCGCGCGGGCACCGGAGTCCTTGAACTGGTGGCGCATCTCGCGCGCGGTGTACAGCGGGTTGGTGTTGACCACGATCAGCCCGGCGCGCAAGGCACCGAACACGGCAATCGGATATTGCAGCACGTTGGGCATCTGCACCGCGATGCGATCCCCCGGCACCAGATCGGTGTGGGCTTGCAGGTAACCGGCGAACGCCGCGCTGTAGCGCTCGAGTTCAGCGTAGGTCAGGGTCACGCCCATATTGCTGAAGGCCGGACGGTCCGCGAATTTCTTGCAGGAACGCTCAAACACCTCGATCACCGACTTGAACTCGCCCATGTCGATGTCCAGTGGTACGCCGGCGGGGCGTTTGTCATTCCAGAAATCAGGTTGCATTGTTCTTGTCCTCTTTACCTGAATCGATCCGGGGGAGCCGCTTTTCTGTGGTTTCGCGCTGATCCCTGAGGGCACAAAGCAAAAAGCGGAGCTTCACGGACACTAGCAGCTATGGCCATTGAGGCAAATATGGGCGATGGCGACATTGATCGTATGAATCTTCCTGCCGTGGCGTGAGCTGATCGGACGCGCTATACAATGCAACGACTGCGGGCCGATACCGCTCGATAAAAAGGAATTGCCATGATCCACCGAGGCTTTTGGCTGGACGCGAGTGACCGCAGCCGCCTGTTCGTCAACCAGTGGTTGCCGGCTGCGCCCTTGAAAGCGCTGATCCTGCTGGCCCACGGCATGGCCGAACACAGCGCGCGCTACGAGCGGCTGGCGAATGCGTTCTGTGAACAAGGCTACGGTGTGTACGCCCCGGATCTGCGCGGCCATGGCAAAACCGCCGAACACGGGACACTCGGGCATTTCGCCGATGACGACGGCTGGTGCAAGGTGATCGGCGATCTGGCCAGCCTCAATCAGCACATCGGCCAGCAGCATCCCGCCGTGCCAATCATCCTGCTCGGGCACAGCATGGGCAGCTACCTCGCTCAGGGTTACCTGCTGCATCACAGCGCCAGCCTGCATGGGGCGATTCTCAGCGGTTCGAACTTCCAGCCGGTGGCGCTTTACGGCGCGGCGCGACAAATCGCCCGTTTCGAAAAACTGCGTCAGGGTGGCAAGGGCCGCAGTGCGCTGATCGAGTGGTTGTCGTTCGGCTCGTTCAACAACAAGTTCAAACCGGTGCGCACGCCGTTCGACTGGCTGAGCCGCGACCCGGTCGAGGTCGATCTGTATGCCAACGACCCGTTGTGCGGCTTCCGCTGCACCAATCAATTGTGGATCGACTTGCTCGGCGGCTTGCAGCAGATCAGCAAAGCGTCCAATCTCGCCCAGATCGACCCGGGCCTGCCGCTGCTGGTGATCGGCGGTGAATGTGATCCGGTGAGCGAAGGCAAGCGTCTGACAGATCTGGCCGAAGCATTGCGCTCGGCCGGCAGCCAGAATCTGCAACTGAAGATCTACCCGCAGGCGCGGCACGAATTGTTCAACGAAACCAATCGCGACGAAGTGATTGCCGATGTGCTGACCTGGATCGACCAGGCGCTGAGCCATCGCCGTCCGCATCGCAGCGAATAATTTTTTATGGATTCACTTTAATCCGTCACAGGAATCAAGACCGATGACCCAGGTTACCAACATCCCTTACGAAGCCCTCGAAGTCGGCCAGACCGCCAGCTACAGCAAGACTGTCGAAGAGCGCGACATTCAGCTGTTCGCCGCGATGTCGGGCGACCACAACCCGGTGCACCTGGATGCCGAGTTCGCCGCCGCCAGCATGTTCAAGGAACGCATCGCCCACGGCATGTTCAGCGGTGCACTGATCAGCGCGGCCGTAGCGTGCGAGCTGCCTGGGCCGGGCACCATCTACATCGGTCAGCAGATGAGTTTTCAGAAGCCGGTGAAGATCGGCGATACCCTGACCGTGCGCCTGGAAATCCTCGAGAAGCTGCCGAAGTTTCGCGTGCGCATCGCCACTCGCGTGTTCAACCAGCGCGATGAGCTGGTGGTGGATGGCGAGGCCGAGATTCTGGCACCGCGCAAGCAGCAGACCGTGACCTTGCCGACGTTGCCGGCGATCAGCATCGGCTGATCATCAGGTACACAAAACGAAAGTGGGAGCGGGCTTGCTCGCGAAGGGGTCGTGTCAGCAACAGCATCGTTGCATGACACACCGCTTCGCGAGCAAGCCCGCTCCCACAGTTTTTTAGCGTGGCTTACGAACGAGCGCGAGCCTGGTTACGCAGGGCTTTCACCTGGTCGTGATTGCGTTGTACGCCGTGGTACTGACGCTCAACCAGGTCACGAATACCGACCAGGCCGTGCTTGTTGATTTTCTCGATGGCTTCACGATAAGCCTTCAGGGCGTGGTCTTCACCGCGCTCGGCCTCGTTCAGCACAGCCTCTTCGTCCTTGCCGGTGAACATGGCTTTGACGTCGACCCAGCGACGGTGCAGGTCACCGCTGACGCTGGTAGAGGTTTCCGGATCACCGCCCAGTTTACGCACTTCAGCCTGCAGTTCAGCGGCGGCAGTCGCGCAATCGGCAGAACGGGTCACGAACAGGGTTTTGAGTTCTGGATGCTTGATGTCTTCAGCGCAAGTCTTGAACCCTTCCTGGCCGTCCTTGCAGGTTTCGATCAGGTCGTTGAGTACAGAGATCGCTTCTTTATTCATGTCAGTCATTTTTCAATTCCTTGCGGTTGGTTGAAGATGCAAGGGATATTGCAGTGTGCGTGCCAGCTTTTCATTCAAAAATAAATCGTTATTTTTCAATAAGTTAAAGATATTTGAACTATCTGTATCACGGTTATTTGCATGATCTGTCATTTGGCCTGCATGCAGAATGCCTGTATTTTCCTGACTGATTGAATCCAGATGATTGCCACTGATGAATCCTGAAAAGCTTGAGCTGTTGATCACCCGTGAAATGCCCTTCGGCAAGTACAAGGGCCGGATCATTGCCGACCTGCCGGGGCCTTACCTCAACTGGTTCGCCCGCGAGGGTTTTCCTCACGGCGAACTCGGCGGACTGCTGGCGCTGATGCAGGAAATCGACCATAACGGCCTGTCGGATCTGCTCGAACCACTACGCGCCAAACATGGCAAACCTGCCCCGCGCCACTGAAGCGCCCTCCTCCCTAGAGCCTCGACCATGCCTGATAACACCCGCCGTGCCCGTGACGAAGCGTTCTGGCAAACCTTCGCCGATCGTTACGAAGCGCAAACCGGCCCGCTGAACCTGGAGAACGGTTACTTCGGGCGCATGTCGCGCACAGTGATCGAGGACTATCAGCGCAATATCGAGATGATCAACACCAGCAACTCGGTGTATGTACGCCAGCGTTTCGAACAGCACGACAGCCTGGAGATCCGTGCGCAACTGGCCGAGACCATCGGTGTGCGCGCGCAGAGCGTGGCTTTCACGCGCAACGCCAGTGATGCGCTGCAATCGCTGATCCGCAATTACAATCGCCTGCTTCCGGGCGATCAGGTGCTGATCAGCGACCTGGAATACGACACGGTCAAAGGTGCCATGCGCTGGCTGTCACGCCATCGCGACGTCGACGTGATCGAGATCAACCACACTCACCCGGCCAGTTTCGACAGCCTGCTGGACAGTTACCGCGAAGCCTTCATCCGCTATCCGAAACTCAAACTGATGGCCCTGACCCATGTTACCCACCGCACCGGTCTGGTGATGCCGGTGCAGGCCATCGCCGAACTGGCGAAACAGCATGGCGTGGACATCATCCTCGACGGCGCTCACGCCCTTGGCCAGATCGAGTTCAATCTGGAAGCGATGGGCATCGCCTTCGCCGGTTTTAACCTGCACAAGTGGATTGGCGCGCCATTGACCCTGGGCTTTCTGTACATCGCCCCGCAGCGCCTGGCCGACATCGATCCGGACATGGGCGAAATGCACTTTCCGGCCACCGACATCCGCGCCCGCACGCCGTACAGCACGCCGAACATTCCGGCGCTGATGTCGCTGCCGCTGGCGCTCGAGGAGCACCGCTCGCTCGGCGGCGCTGCGGCCAAAAGCGCCCGGCTCAATTACCTGCGCAATCTGTGGGTCAGCGCGGTGCGGCACCTGCCGGGGATCGAGGTGATGACCCCGGACGATCCGCGCCTGTATTGCGGGATCACCTCGATGCGTTTCACTCGCCACGCCGATCAACAGGCAATGGTCGAGCGCCTACTCAACGAGTACAACCTGTTCACCGTGGTACGCAACGGCGCAGCGAGCGGGCCGAGCATTCGCATCACGCCGGGGCTGACCACCACTGCGGCTGACATGCAGTTGCTGACCCGTGCACTCAACGAGCTGCGTTGATCGGTTCACACGGTGTACTTGTCGAAGTCCTCGGGTTTGATCTGCGACGAGGCGGCAAAGGTGTCGATGCCGATGGTCAAATGGCCGAAAAAGCCGTCCTCGTGAGAGTCGCGGCCGATCGGCCACACGGTCAGGGTCGAATCTTCGCCGCGCATGTTGCTGTAGTAGCTGTCATCGGCATTGTTCAAGGGTGTCGAGGCTCGCCCGCGATAGTCACGGGCATTGAGCACCGCGCGTGACACCACTTCGGGGAAATACAGCTGACCGACCCAGGCCACGTTGCGCTCCTCCAGATATTCACTGCCGCTGACCATGCGCACCGCCACATGAATGTGCAGCGCCCGACCGGCATAGAACCCCGGATAGATGGTGGTGAAGCGCACCCGCCCCTGCTGATCGCAGAACTGGCTGCCACGCAGATAGGTGTCATCGTCGGTGCGCGGCACCGAGCCGATGGCATCGGAGTCGACCTCCAGATCCGGATTGATCCGGCTCCACCCCGAATAGGCGCCTCGTGCATTACAGTGCCAGATGTCCACCAATGCTCCGCTTACCGGCTGGCCGGTCATCGCGTCGACGATGCTCAGGCGCAGCAGCAAGGGTAGCCCTTCGGCGCCTTCGCTGATGTTGCGCCGCAGCAATTTGGGATTGCGAAAGTACGGCCCGGCGATCTGCTCGGGGGCCAACTGGTAGATTGATGATGACGGTGCGGTTGAAGTGTCTCGTTCCATGACGCGTTCTCTTTTCCATAAGATGAACGCAGATTAACGGCGCACGAGCCCCGCGGTGCGGTAACTATGTGTCGCGCCGTTTCCATGAGTATTTTTGCCGGGCAAAAAAAAACGGTGCACCGACCAAGCGCACCGTAAAGCCGTAGAACACACAACGAAGTGTCAGGTAAAACGTTTAGTCCAGTAGCGCCAGGGCCTCGGCGGTGCATTCCTGAATGCGCGCCCAGTCGCCGTTCTTGATCCATTCGGGATCGAGCATCCAGCTACCGCCCACGCACATGACGTTTTTCAGCGCCATGTAGCTCTTGATGTTGGCCGGGCCAACACCGCCGGTCGGGCAGAATTTCACTTCGCCGAACGGGCCGCCGAGGGCCTTGATCGCTGCCACGCCACCGCTGACTTCCGCCGGGAACAGCTTGAAGCGGCGATAGCCCAGGCCATAGCCTTCCATGATGCCGGAGGCGTTGCTGATGCCCGGCAGCAGCGGAATCGGGCTGTCGACGCTGGCTTCGAGCAGGTCACGGGTGATGCCCGGGGTGACGATGAATTGCGAACCCGCCGCTTCCGCCGCCGCGAGCATGTTGCGATCGAGCACGGTGCCGGCACCGGTCACCAGTTCCGGACGCTGCTCACGCAGGATCTGGATCGCCTTGAGACCGAACTGCGAACGCAGGGTCACTTCCAGCGCGGTCAGGCCACCGGCGGCCAGAGCGTCGGCCAGTGGCAGCACGTCCTGTTCACGGGCGATGGTGATCACTGGCAGGATCCGCGCCTTGGCGCAGAGGCTGTCGATCAGGGCAACTTTGTCCGCCATGGAAACGGTCGGGGATGGATTTTTCATAGCGGCTGATCCTTGGCTCATGGGCACCAGTAAATCTCTAACGTAGGTTGCAGAAACGCGCGCACCGGCATGGCCGCGACGTCGTCGGATGCCAGTGCGGCATTCAGAGTGGTCAGTTTCGACTGACCGGAAATCGACAGAATCTTGTGCTTCGCCGAAGCCAGCAGCGCACGGCTCATGGTCAGGCGTTGACGCGGCACACTCGGCGCCAGCATCGGCCAGCAGCGACGGCTGCCGTCAGCCTGCAAGGCTTCAGTCAGGTTCGGGCTGTCGGGGAACAGCGACGCGGTGTGACCGTCATCGCCCATGCCCAGCACCAGCACGTCGATCGGCGGCAATTCCGCGAGCAGACGGTCGGCCTGTTCCGCAGCCTGCTCGACGTTGGCCGCCGCGCTGTAGAGGCTGAGGAACTGCGCCTTGGCGGCCGGGCCTTTGAGCAGATACTGCTTGAGCAGGCCGGCGTTGCTGTCGGCGTGTTCGACCGGTACCCAGCGTTCGTCGGCGAGGGTCACGACGACCTTCGACCAATCCAGCTCCTGCTTGGCCAGGTGCTGAAAAAACGCCACCGGGCTGCGACCGCCTGAGACCACCAGCACCGCGTTGCCGCGTGCAGCGATGGCATCGCTCAACTGCTTGGCGACGTTCAGCGCCAGACCTTCGGCCAACAGCACCGGGCTCTTGAATTCGTGGGCATTCACGCCCGCCGGCAGTTTCACATCAGATATCGCCATACCACGACCTCCCGTCCCGCGTGATCAGTGCAATCGAGCTCATCGGCCCCCACGACCCGGCCGCATACGGCTTGGGCGCGTCACCGGATTTTTTCCAGCCGGCGATCAACTGGTCACACCACTTCCACGCGGCTTCGATTTCATCTTTACGGACAAACAGGTTCTGATTGCCGTTCATCACTTCCAGCAACAACCGCTCGTAGGCATCGGGGATCCGTGCGCTGCGCCAGGTGTCGGAGAAATTCAGTTGCAGCGGGCCGCTGCGCAGCTGCATGCCCTTGTCCAGGCCCTGCTCCTTGGTCATCACCCGCAAGGAAATGCCTTCGTCCGGTTGCAGACGGATGATCAGTTTGTTGCTGATCTGCAGGCGTTGTTCCGGCGCGAAAATGTAGTGCGACGGTTCCTTGAAGTGGATGACGATCTGCGACAGTTTCTGCGGCATGCGCTTGCCGGTACGCAGGTAGAACGGCACGCCGGCCCAGCGCCAGTTGCGGATGTCGGCACGCAGGGCGACGAAGGTTTCGGTGTCGCTCTGGGTGTTGGAATTCGGCTCTTCGAGGTAGCCCGGCACGGACTTGCCTTCGCTATGCCCGGCGATGTACTGACCACGCACCACCTGAGTGGTCAGGCCTTCCGGGCTGATCGGTGCCAGCGCCTTGAGCACTTTTACCTTTTCGTCACGGATGCTGTCGGCAGACAGGTCGGCCGGCGGGTCCATGGCGATCAGGCACAGCAGCTGCAGCAGGTGGTTCTGGATCATGTCGCGCAGCTGGCCGGCCTTGTCGAAGTAGCCCCAACGGCCTTCGATACCGACCTTCTCGGCCACGGTGATTTCCACGTGGGAGATGTAATTCTGGTTCCACTGGGTTTCGAACAGGCTGTTGGCGAAACGCAGGGCGATCAGGTTCTGGACGGTCTCTTTGCCCAGGTAGTGGTCGATGCGGTAGGTGCGGTTCTCCGGGAAGAACTGCGCCACGGCGTCGTTCACCTTGCGCGAGGATTCCAGATCGGAGCCGATCGGCTTTTCCAGGACCACGCGGGTGTTTTCTGCCAGACCGACTTTCGCCAGGTTCTCGCAGATCGCGCCGTACACCGCTGCCGGTGTGGCGAAGTAGGCAATCATGCGTTGCGCGCTGCCGGCCGCTTCGGCCAGCGCCACATAGTCTTCAGCCTTGAGGAAGTCGACGTGCAGGTAGCTCAGGCGCGCCAGAAAGCGCTCGGCCACGGCCTCGTCCAGCTCTTTGCCGACGTAACGGCGCAATTCGGCGGCGATGAACGCCAGGTGCTGCTGCTCGGAGCCGGGTTCACGGGCCAGCGCGATGATGCGCGTGTCCTCGTGCAACAGGTCGGCGCCATCGAGGTGATAAAGGGCAGGAAACAGCTTGCGCAGGGCCAGATCGCCCAGAGCGCCGAACAAGGCAAAGGTGCACGGTTCAACCGTAATCGAAGGCATGATGTTTGTTCTTTTATCAAGTTAAGCTACAAATACCTTTTTTCAAGGCATCACTCAAGGGAAAATGTAGTAATAACCACAACATTTTCGCAAAATACAGATTCCGAGTGGTGGTCGGTCGGAGCCACCAGTAGGATAGGCCACCGTTACGGGCCACATCAAAGGCCCAATTTGCATAGCCCGGCGCACCTTTGCGCAGGTGAATTAGGAATTCCATATGGACCGCGTGCGAAATTTACTGGAACAGATCCAGAGTCGCCTTGAAGAGCTGAACAAGGCCGAACGCAAAGTCGCCGAGGTGATCCTGCTCAACCCGCAGCAGGCCACCCGCTTCAGCATCGCCGCCCTCGCCCAGGCCGCATCGGTGAGCGAGCCGACGGTCAACCGCTTCTGCCGTTCGTTCGGTGTCAGCGGCTACCCTGAACTCAAGCTGCAACTGGCGCAAAGCCTGGCCAGTGGCGCGGCGTATGTCAGCCGCGCGGTGGAGGCCGATGACAATCCCGAGGCCTACACGCAGAAGATTTTCGGCAGCGCCATCGCTTCGCTGGACAGTGCTTGTCAGGCGCTCGACCCGAACCTGATCAGCCGCGCCGTCGACCTGTTGATTCAGGCCCGGCAGATCCACTTCTTCGGCCTCGGTGCCTCAGCGCCTGTGGCTTTGGATGCGCAGCACAAATTCTTCCGTTTCAACCTCGCCGTCACCGCCCATGCCGATGTGCTGATGCAGCGAATGATTGCTTCGGTGGCGCATACCGGTGAGCTGTTCGTGATCATTTCCTACACCGGCCGCACCCGCGAACTGGTGGAAGTGGCGCGCATCGCCCGGGAGAACGGCGCTTCGGTGCTGGGCCTGACCGCCGAGAATTCACCGCTGGCCAAGGCCAGTACCCTGAGCCTGAACATTCCGCTGCCGGAAGACACCGACATCTATATGCCGATGACCTCGCGGATCATTCAGTTGACGGTGCTGGATGTGCTGGCGACCGGCATGACGCTGCGTCGCGGGGTGGATTTCCAGCCGCATCTGCGCAAGATCAAAGAGAGCTTGAATGCCAGCCGGTATCCGGTGGGTGATGAGTTCAACTGAGTCATTGAAAGCTTCCCTCACCCCAGCCCTCTCCCCGAGGTAGAGGGAGCTGACCGAGGTGTCTTGCGCTATACATCGACCTGAAATATCCAGTCGATTATGGATTCAGCACCGCTCTTTCATTTCGGCGTAATTCTTCAGCATCCCCCGATCGGT